>NZ_JBQUZP010000001.1:0-148227 GCF_056313785.1 Caulobacter sp. DMC95
TGATCGCTTCATTCGTCCGTCCCTTTCCTGGGGGCGGACTCTAATTATTCCTGGAGGAGTTTCAGGGGGTCACGTCACCGGGCAACGCGCATGCGGCGTCCAATCTGGGTGCGGTGCTACTATCGTGCGGGCGAGCAGCCGAGGCTGAGCAGGTCTTGACCCGAGCGCTTGCACATAATCCCGGTGATCCGGACATCCTGACCAACCGTGGTTCCGCTCGACTAGCCCAGGGTGATGTTGAACGCGGGCGGCAGGATCATCGCGACGCCTATGATGGCGGTGGCCGAAACCCTGCGTTGTTAAACAGTGTTGGGTGCATGCTGTCAGACGCTGGGAGTCTGTATGAAGCTCAGGCGATCTTTTCTCGTGTATTAGACACTGACCCTAATCATGTGGATACGTTGATCAACCTGGCGATTTGTCGCGCAAACTCGGGACGCGCGGTCGAGGCGGAGCCTCTACTAAGACGCGCTGCTGATCTTTCGCCTGATCTGCCTCGCGCGCACGGCGCCCTGATGATGTTGAGCAACTATTTGCCTGATTGGAGCGCTGCGGACATTCTGGCGTGTGGAGCGCGTTTCGAGGCTGCGCTTCGTCGAAAGCTCGGAATGGGGCTAAAGCCTGCGCGTCGAACGCCAAGGTCGCGCTTGCGCGTTGGTCTGGTTTCCGGGGATCTCAGAAGGCATCCCGTCGGATACTTTTTGGCGAGCGTTTTGGAGCAAGCGCGCGAGGAGATCGACTTCTTCGCATACCCCACCGTCGCGGCGGCGGATGACGTTAGCATGCGTCTTCGCGCGGCCTGCATAGAGTGGAAGCCAATCGGTGCGCTAACCGATCATGAAGCGGCCCAGATGATCCAGGCGGATAGCATCGATATCCTCGTCGATCTTGCCGGCCATACCGAGCACAATCGTCTTGGCGTGTTTGTGCTCCGGGCTGCGCCGGTCCAGATCAGTTGGCTTGGCTACTCTGCGACGACAGGTCTGAATGATATCGACTACTTCGTCGGCGATGCGATCGTCGCGCCACCGGAGATGCAGGCTTGGTTCACTGAGCGACTGATCACGCTTCCCACCAGCTATCTTTGCTACACACCGCCTGAAACCGCACCGTCCGTGACACCGCCACCTGCTGTTTCAGCCGGTAAGGTGACCTTTAGATGTTACAACAAACTCAGTAAGCTGAACCGATCCGTCATCGCCTGCTGGAGTGCGATTTTGGCAGAGCTCCCGGGCGCTCGGCTTATCCTGCAGAACAGCCCGCTCGCCGATGCGAATGTCGCTGCTGATATACGAAAGCAGTTCGCTGAGTACGGCGTGCAAGAACAGCTTGTTCTTCGACCAGGGACGGACCATGCGACCTATCTGGCCAGTTTCGCAGACATCGACATAGCGCTTGACCCGTTCCCCTTTCCGGGAGGGACGACAACCTGTGATGCGCTATGGATGGGGGTCCCAACCGTAACGCTTCTCGGTGACCGTTTCCTGGCGCGCGCCGGCGCGAGTTTCGCTCATAGTAGCGGCTTGCAGGATTGGGTTGCTTCAGACACTGAAGACTACAAGACGATCGCGGTCGAAAAGGCGCGGGATGTAGAGGCGCTAGCCGCGTTGCGCCGGGGGTTGCGAGATCACGTCGCCAGCAGTGCGCTTTTTGACGCCAAGCGTTTCGCGCCGGGATTTGTCGCCATGCTGCAGTCGCTGTAGAGCCATCGCACTGCTGCCAGCGGACAGATTTTCTGTGACGAGCTCGGGGCTTTTCTCGTTTGCCCTATTGTTCAGGTAGAGTTTTAAGCCGCTTTATCTTTTTGTGCAGAGCGGGCCGTTTTGGAACGCTTTGGCTTCCTTTCGTGGCGCCCTTTCGGCGAACCTGGACCCTGGACGACGATCAGACGATGACCGCCGACACCGCCGAGCAGCGGCCGCCAGCAAAGGGCCCGCGAAAGCCGCTCTTCCGAAAACGATCCGCAATCCCGGGCTTTGGCTTGACCATGGGCGTGACGTTGACGGTCCTGTCCCTGATTGTCCTCATCCCCTTGAGCGCGGTGATCCTGAAAGCCGCCCAGCAATCACCGGCGGAGTTCTGGGCGGTCGCGACCTCTGAACGGTCGGTCGCCGCCTACAAGCTGAGCTTCGGCGCTGCGTTCGTCGCTGCGGCGATCAACGGCGTGTTCGGCGTTCTCACGGCCTGGGTGCTGGTGCGCTATGAGTTTCCGTTCAAGACGCTGGTGAACGCTCTGGTGGACCTGCCGTTCGCGTTGCCGACCGCTGTCGCTGGCATCGCCTTGGCGACGCTTTACGCGCCGACCGGATGGGTCGGGCAGTTCCTGACGCCGCTCGGAATCAAGGCGGCGTACAATCCGGTCGGCGTCGTGATCGCCCTGACCTTTATCGGCCTGCCTTTCGTGGTGCGCACGATTGAGCCGGTTCTACGGGACGCCGCCGCAGATGTGGAGGAGGCCGCCGCGAGCCTGGGCGCCAACCGTGTCCAGACGATTGCTCGCGTGATCGCGCCGGCCTTGGCCCCTGCGTGGCTGACGGGCTTCGCGATGGCCTTTGCGCGTGGGGTTGGCGAGTACGGTTCAGTGATCTTCATCGCCGGCAACATGCCCTATCGCTCGGAGATCGCGCCGCTGCTGATCATCATTCAGCTGGAGCAGTTCGAGTATGCGCGAGCGGCGACCATCGCGGTGGTGATGCTGACTGTCTCGTTCCTGATGCTTCTGGTCATCAACGTCATCCAGGCCTGGGCGCGGAGGTTCGACTGATGGGAGCCGCCAATCCGAAAGCGCGGAGCGCGACGGACGATCCGCTATGGGCCAAGTTCCTGCTCATCGGAACGGTGCTGGCCTTCCTGGCCCTCGTACTGATCCTGCCGTTGGTGGCGGTCTTCGCAGAAGCGCTCCGCAAGGGGCTGGACGCAGCGATTCTGGCGGTCAGTGAGCCCGATGCGCTGGCCGCGGTGAAGCTCACCCTGCTCACGGCGGCGATCGCTGTGCCGTTCAACGCGGTCTTCGGTCTCTGCGCGGCCTGGGCGATCGCCAAGCACGAGTTCCGAGGCAAGGCCTTGTTGATCACCCTGATCGACCTGCCATTCTCGGTGTCGCCGGTCGTGGCGGGTTTGATCTATGTCCTGATCTTCGGCTTGCAGGGATGGTTTGGCGAGTGGCTTGTCGATAACGACATCAAGATCATTTTCGCCGTACCCGGCATCCTTCTAGCGACGGTGTTTGTCACCTTTCCCTTCGTGGCGCGTGAACTGATCCCGCTAATGCAGGAGCAGGGCGTCAGCGAGGAGGAGGCGGCCGTATCCATGGGCGCGAGCGGGCTCTACACCTTCTGGCGGGTGACCGCGCCGAACGTGCGCTGGGGTCTGCTCTACGGCGTTTTGTTGTGCAACGCCCGCGCTATGGGCGAATTTGGCGCGGTGTCGGTGGTTAGCGGCCATATTCGCGGCCTGACCAACACCATGCCGCTGCATGTCGAGATCCTCTACAACGAGTACGACTTCGTCGGCGCCTTCGCCGTAGCGGCGCTGCTTTGCCTCCTGGCCGTGGTGACGCTGGTGCTCAAGACAGCGCTCGAGATCGCCCAGCCAGGCGTGCGCGGCCGCAGCGGACACTGAACGGATAACGGACCCCATGACCATTTCCATCCGCTCCGTCGAAAAGCAGTTCGGGCGTTATCCAGCCCTGAACAAGGTGGACCTTGAGATCGCCGATGGCGAACTGTTGGCTCTGCTGGGTCCCTCAGGGTCAGGGAAGACCACGCTCCTGCGCACCATCGCCGGCCTGGAGTTCCCGGATGCGGGGCAGGTGCTGTTCGATGGCCAGGACGTCACGCACGCCTCGGCGGCGGCCCGCCGGGTAGGCTTTGTGTTTCAGCAGTATGCGCTGTTCAAGCACATGACGGTCGCCAAGAACATTGCTTTTGGCCTGGACGTCCGGAAGGGCAAGGACAAGCCGTCCAAGGCCGAGATCGAGCGCCGGGTCGAGGATCTGCTGAAGCTGGTCGAGCTCGATGGCCTGGGTGGTCGCTATCCGTCCCAGCTGTCAGGCGGACAGCGTCAGCGCGTGGCCTTGTCGCGGGCTTTGGCCGTGCAGCCCAGCGTGCTGCTTCTGGACGAGCCCTTCGGTGCGCTCGACGCCACGGTGCGCAAGTCGCTGCGGCGTGAGCTCCGTCGGGTTCACGACGCCACGGGCGTGACGACGATCTTCGTGACCCACGACCAGGAGGAGGCTCTGGAGTTGGCCGATCGCGTGGCGATCCTGAATCAGGGCCGCATCGAGCAGATCGGGACGCCGAGCCAGGTCCACGACGCGCCGGAGACGGCCTTTGTTTGCGGATTTGTCGGCGAGGCGAACCGTTTTGATGGCCAGGTCAGCGGCGGGCGCTTCTCCGCCGGCGCGCTGACCGCGCCAAGCGCCGGCGTTCGCGACGGCGCGGCGACGGCTTTTGTGCGCCCTCATGATTTCGCCCTCGACGAGACCGGATTTGAGGTCCGCGTCGAGCGGGCGCATGTCCAGGGCGCTCTTACCGCCGTCACGGCCACGATGTCCGATGGTAAGCGGATCGAGATCAGCGCCTCGCGCGCTGACGCCGCGCGTTTCACTGGCGTCGTGAAAATCATCGCGCGCCATGCTCACGTTTACGCCGCTTAAGCATAAATCCGCTAAGTCGCCCTGATAGTCGGCGTGCAACGTTCGCGGGAAGGCCCGCGAAGGCTACGCTGTTTCCGAGAACGACTCGGCGGGGTTTGAGAAGCGGATGGTCATGGTCGAGGCTTCGGGCGCTGAGCGGCGCGCGCATCCCCGGATGCCGGCGGCGCGGAAAATCTACATCGTCGACGATCCCCGGTCATGGAAGGGCTCGCTGCTCGACGTCGCCGAGAAGGGCGGTCGCCTGTCCATCGCGGGCATCATCCCGCCGCCCGACACCTTCGTTTTCGTCGACGCTGGCGGCCGGCGAGTGCATCTGGCGAATGTCGTCTGGCGCTCGGGCACTGAGGTCGGCGTTCAGTTCATGGCCACCCAACGTATCGGGCCGAGGGCGGGCGGCGCCGCAGGCGCGCTCGAGATCGCACGGCGGTTCTTGGCCAGCCTCCCCGCCGAAGGGGGCGAGTAGCCTTTACTGCTGTTGCTGTTGCTGCTGGTGCAGTTCCTCGCGCAGGGCTGTGTCGGGCCGGCGGCGTCCGCCTGCAAAGGCGGGGCGGGCCATCCGCAGGAATTCCGGCTCGGCCAAGGCGGCGCGCGCGCGGCGCACCGAGACACCGACGGCAAGCTGGCTTTCGGCGTCGCCCTTGTAGACCCCGCGCGAGGGCGTGACGTCGGCGTAGTCGCGCCCCACCGCCACCGCCACGTGTCGTTCGCCGGCCATCATGTTGTTGGTTGGGTCAAAGCCGACCCAGCGCAGGCTGGGGAGGAACACCTCGACCCAGGCGTGGGTGGCGTCCGGATCCGAACGGTCTCCCGCTTCGCGATCCGTGAACAGATAGCCCGAGACATAGCGGGCCGGCACGCCCCAGCCTCGACAAACAGCCAGCATGATGTGCGCAAAGTCCTGGCAGACGCCGCGCCCGGCGCTCAGCGTCAGATCGATCGGGCTGTCGGCGTCGGTGACGCCGGGCTGATATTCGAACGCGCTGTAGATCGTCTCTGAGAGGGTGCGCACGGCGGTCAGGGGATCGCGACGCTTGAGGGCGTCGAGATCGTGTTCGTTGATGAAGGTCTGCAGCGCCTCGGTCGTCCTCACGAAGCCGTGCGGTCGCAGAAAGTCGAAGCACTCGCCGCGGACGAACTCGCTGCGAAGCCGGTCCCATTCGCCCATGTCCAGGTGGTTGGGGCGCTCACCGGGCGACTCCGTCTCGACGGCCGAGCGGGCGATGATGGTCAGGTTGTCGTGCGGCTGCGGCACGTCGAAGTGATAGACCGCATTGCCGAAGCTGTCGGCGTAGGAGAACACCTGCGCCGCCGGGTTCAGGTCCAGCTCGAAACTGACCAGACGCTGCCGGGCGGTCTTCTGGGGCTGCATCCACAGCTCCATCAGGCTTTCCCGGACGGGGCGCTCGTAGTGGTACTGGGTGACGTGTCGAATTTCGAGCAGCACGATCCTGGATCCTAAGCGGGCAGACGCGTTTCAAGGGGATAGGCCACGAACGTCTCGTAGATGGCCTCGTGGATTCGAGCGCACTCGTTGACCACGGTGGTCAGCAGCGGACCGGCGCCGACGGCTTCCAACTCATCGACATCGGCGAACTGCAGTCGCGCCTTCAGCCGGCCCGCCAGACGCTCGGGACCCGCGCGCTCATTGGCTGAGACGCTGCGGGCCATGGCGCTGAGATGCTGTTCGATCTGCGCTGTCGCGAACCGGATCGATCGCGGAAAGTCCTCGTCGAAGACCAGGAACTCCAGGATGTGGCGAGGTTCGATTTCGGCGGTGTAGACACGAAGATAGGGCTCCAGCGCGCAGGCCATGCGCAGCACGCTGACCAGGGCGACATGGTCGCCTAGGCGCCCGTGCGTGGGCGACTCGGCGAAACAGACTTCCAGGAGGCGCGACACCAACTGGGCGCGCTCCATGTAGATGCCCAGCATCATGAACCGCCAGCTTTCGCCGTGGCTCATGGTGGTGTCCGCTGCGCCCTTGAACAGGTGCAGATCGGCGATCACGTCGTGCAGGAAGATGTCGGAGCCGGCGGCGAAATCCTTGGTGACGTTCGGGTCGGTGACCTTGAGGTACAGCAGGTTCAACCGTTCCCAGGTTTCGGTCGTGATCTGATCACGGACCTGACGCGCATTCTCGCGGGCCCGCGCGAGGGATGAGACGACCGAGTTGGGATCGCTGCGATCCAGAACCAGAGCCTGGGCCGCCTCGAATGAGCCCACGCCAGCGCCGTCGCCGGGTTCGCCGACAGCGGCCAAGGCGATCCAGACCGCTTGAGCGCCGGCGTCGGTCTGATCGAGCGTGGCGTTGAGCATCACGGTGGACAGGCGCGACAGGTGCTCGGCCCGTTCGATATAGCGGCCCAGCCAGTAGAGGCTGTCGGCGACACGGGCGAGCATCATGGGCGGGCGCTCCCGGCGCTGGCGCCATTGGAGGGACCGTCGTCGGCGAGAACCCAGGTGTCCTTCGAGCCGCCGCCCTAGCTGGAATTGACCACCAGCGAGCCGCGCTTGAGCGCGACGCGGGTGAGCGCGCCGGGCGTGACGATGGTCTTCTCGCCCGAAAGGATGAAGGGGCGCAGATCGACGTGGCGCGGCTCGATGCGGCCGTCCACCAGGCACGGCGCGGTCGAGAGCTGAATCGTCGGCTGGGCGATGTAGTTCTCGGGATCGGCCTTGATCGCCAGCGCGAAGTCGTCGCGCTCCTTCTGGCTGGCGTGGGGGCCGACGAGCATGCCGTAGCCGCCCGAAGCGCCGACGGCCTTGACCACCAGCTTGTCGAGATTGGCCAGCACGTGGCTGAGCTGGCGCGGCTCCCGGCAGAGGAAGGTCTCGATGTTGGGCAGGATGGCGTCTTCGCCGAGATAGTACCGGATGATGTCTGGGACATAGGCGTAGACCGCCTTGTCGTCGGCGACGCCGGTGCCGGGCGCATTGCAGATCACGACATTGCCGGCGCGATAGGCGTTGAACAGGCCAGCGGCGCCCAGCGAGCTGTCGCGCCGGAACGTGAGCGGGTCGATGAAGTCATCGTCCACGCGACGATAGATCACGTCGATGCGGCGCAGGCCCGTAGTGGTGCGCATGTAGACCATGTTCTCGTGCACCACGAGGTCGCGCCCCTCCACGAGGGGCACGCCCATCAGGCGCGCGAGATAGGCGTGCTCGTAATACGCGCTGTTGTAGACGCCGGGCGTCAGCACTACGACCTGCGGGTCGGCGCGCCAGTCCGCCGCCATGCTCTTCATGGTCGACAGCAAGAGGTCGGGATAGCGCTCGACCGGGCGCACGCCTGCGGCGCGATAGGTTCCGGGGAAGGTCCGCTTGGCCGCGTCCCGGTTCGCCAGCATATAGGAGACGCCTGATGGGACGCGGAGGTTGTCTTCAAGTACGGCGAACTGGCCGTCCTGGCAGCGGATCAGGTCGCTGCCGCAGACATTGGCGTAAGCCTTGTGCGGCACATAGAGGTGCTGCATCTCGCGGCGGTACGACGGGGCGCCGAGCACGAGTTCGCGCGGGACCACACCGTCCATCAGGATCTGTTGGTCGCCGTAGATGTCTGCCAGGAAAAGGTTCAGGGCCCTCAGTCTCTGGGTCAGTCCGGTTTCGATCCGCGCCCATTCGGCGGCGGGAATGATCCGGGGAAACAGGTCCGTCGGGATGATCCGTTCAGTCGTGTTCTCGGCGCCGTAGACCGTGAAGGTGATCCCCTGGAGAAGGAACGAGCGCTCCAAGGTGCGTTGCCGCGCCGCAAGCTCCTCGGCGCCCAGCGTGGACATCCTGCCGTGCAGCGGGTCGTAGTGCTCGCGAACCTCACCTTCCGGCGTGAACATCTCGTCGTAGGCGACACCTGGCAGGTAGGCGGCCTCCGTCATCGGCAGGGTCGGGGTGTCCGCTAGGGTCTTGGTCTTCGCCGCCACGCTTCTATCCGCTTGTCTTCGATCTTGGGCGCGGCCCCAAAGGAATGCGCCGCCTCGACTCTAGGGCCTTCACGCAGCCCCGCTTCCCGGATTCGACATCCGCCAAGCGATTGCGCACGACTGCCTATCATTTGGGCGCCATTCGGCCGCTTTGAGAAGCGCCGCCGACAACCATCTGCGGCATTTCCGAACGTGACACGGGACCGGGCCGCGACTACAGCAGGGAAGGGGGCGCTTCGCGCGGGGAACGTGATTTGGTGCTTGGGCGGACTTCCCTGGCTTTGGCGACGGTGACCTGGCTTTCGGCCTCGGTCGCGTGGGCCGACGAGCCGATGGCCCAGATTCAGGGCGTTGACGATCGGGCGCTTCGCGAAGCCATCCAGCGCGCCCTGTCCGAGTCCAAACAACCGCCGCGTAGCCGCTCGGAGGCCCGCCGTCGGGCCCGCCAAGCGGGTGAAGACGCGATCGCCGTTTTGCGTGCGGAAGGCTACTACGCCTACACGGTCGAGCCCGATGTGACGGAGGGCGACCCTCCGCGCGCCATTGTGAAGGTCACGCCGGGTCCAGCCTTTCTGCTGGCTGATCCCCGCATCGATTGGTCAGGCGCCCCGCCGGATGAGGGCGTGCGCCAGCGCGCCGCCGCAGCCATGCGGCTGACCGAGGGCGAACCTGGGCGCTCCGCTGATGTCGTCGGCGCGGAGGGACGCATCGTCGCCCAAGTCGCCAAGCTTGGTTACGCCGATGTCTCGGCTGAGCCGCGCGAGGTTGTGGTGGATCACGCCGACCACACGGTGCGTCCGACCTTCAAGATCGCGGCGGGTGAACTGGTCCGGCTGAATGGTGTGGAGGTCGTGACCAAGGGGCGCACCAACCCGGCTTGGGTCGGCCGTCTCGCGCCTTGGGTGGCCGGTGATGTGTACGATCCCGAGGACGTCGCCGAACTCGAGCGTCGGTTACGCGACACCGCCGTCTACGACTCGATTTCAGTGTCTCTCGCGGGCGCAGACAAGGCGACGGCCGATGGCTATCGACCCGTGGTGGTCACGCTCTCCGACCGCCAGGCCCGCACGATCGAACTTGGCGCCGGTTACTCGACCAGTGAAGGCGCTGGCGTTGACGCGCGATGGATCCGCTACAATCGCCAGAAACGCGCCGACACCACCACCTACGCGCTGCGCTTCGCCAAGCTGGAGCAGCGTCTTGGCGCCGAGCTGTCCCTGCCGCATTGGCGACGGCCGCAGCAGACCCTGAAGCTGAACAGCTCGGTCTTCCGCAACGACACCGACGCTTACAACGAGACCGGGGCCACGGTGGGGGTCGATCTCACTCGCCGTCGCCAAACCACGGCCTATCGCACCTTCGGGGTGTCGTTCGACCTGTCACAGACAAAGGAACAGGTGAACCGCAACGGCTCCATCGCCGGACGCAAACTGAACCTTGCCACTTTGGCCGGGCTCATGGCCTACGCCTGGGACTTCTCGGACGACATCCTTGACCCTAAGCGGGGCTGGCGCCTGGAGGCGCGCGCTGAACCGACCTACGTCGCGGGCGACACTACGACGCCCTACCTGAAACTCGCCAGCCAAGGGTCCGCCTATCTGCCGTTCGGCAAGGAGGACAGCACCGTCCTCGCCGCGCGCGCGAAGCTGGGCGCGATCTTGGGTGGCGGTATTCTCGATGTCCCCGCTTCACGGCGCTTTTTCTCGGGCGGTGGCGGTTCGGTGCGAGGCTACGCGTACCAAGCGATCGGCCCGCGCCTGTCAGACAACACCCCGCAGGGCGGCGTCTCGCTGATCGAGACGTCGTTTGAAGTTCGCCAGAAGATCACCGATCGCTGGAGCGGCGTCGCCTTCATCGACGCGGGCGCCATCGGCACGGACAAGACGCCCAGACGTGAGGACTTCCGCGCGGGCGCGGGCTTAGGCGTTCGTTATGACCTCGGCTTTGGGCCGATCCGCGCCGACATCGCCGCGCCGCTCGGGCGGCGCAAGGGCGATCCGAAATTTCAGGTCTATCTCAGCATTGGGCAAAGCTTTTGAGCGGCGATCAGGACAAACCCGATCTCGCCGACACGGTTTCCCAGGCGAGCGAGGCTGCGACGAAGGTCGCCAAGAAGATCGGCTGGCGCGGCTTGGCGCTGGTCGCGGTCGGCGTTCTGGCCGCATTGCTGTTGGTCATGGCCGGAGGGCTGCGGCTCGCGCCCATCACGCCGCAGGGACGCATGTTCCTGGAGGCGCGCGCCTCAGGGCTCAAGCTCGGCCGGATCGGCAAGCTGCAAATCGAGGGGCTGTCCGGCGATATCTGGAAGGACTTCGGCGTTCGTCGTCTGACGATCGCGGACGAGAAGGGGATCTGGCTCGAGGCTCATGACCTGCAGGTCTCTTGGCGCGCGACGGAGCTCTTCGGGCGACGTTTTCATGCCGAGCAGATCACGGCGCGCGACGTGATCGTTCTGCGGCGACCCACGATGGGGCCAAAGGGAAAATCCAGCGCCGCGCCCGTTTCGGTCGACCTGGATGCTTTCAAGTTTCGTCTGTTGACGCGTCCCGCCTTCAGCGGCGCGGAGGGTGATTTTGATGTGAGCGGCGCCTACGAGATGGCGCGGTTGGGCGGACAGAAGGGTACGATCGCGGCCACCTCTCGCCTTCACATCGGCGATCGGCTTGATCTGGATTTCGATCTTGGACGATCAAGGTCGCTACGCCTGCTGGCGGACGCGACAGAGGCCAATGGCGGCGCCATCGCCGGGGCGCTCGGCCTGCCGGCCGACAGGACCTTTGACCTCAAGGCCAAGGCGGAGGGCACGACAAGTCGGGCGGCGTTCGACATCGTGGCGCGGTCGGGGCAGGAGACCCCGCTCGAGGCGCGCGGCGCCTGGAACGAACAGGGCGGCTCGGCGCGCGGCCGTCTCGATCTCGAGGCCTCCCGGCTGACCGAGCGTCTTGCGCGCATGTTCGGCCCGAGCGCGGACTTCGCCGTCGAGGGGCGCAAGGCCACGGCTGATGGCTTGTCGGCTTTGAAAATCAGCCTCAACTCACAAAACCTGGTCCTGCGTGGCGAGGGCTTGGCCGATTTGAGCAAACGGCGCACGGGCCCAGACGGGATCGCGTTCAACGCTCGGGTAGGCGCCCTCAATCGGATCGTGACCATCCCCAAGATGGGTCGCGGCGAGGCCCAAGGCGTGTTCCGGTTGATTGATGGCGGTTTCGTCGTCGAAGGCCGGACGGATGTCAGCGATCTGGAGTTGCTGGGCTATCGCCTCAGACGCGCCGCCGGACCTGCTAAGGTCAGCTGGTCCAAAGGCGACCTCGCCATCGAGGCGCAGGCGACCAGCTCCGGAGGCGGCGGGACAGGTTTGCTGGCTGTGCTGGGGTCCAGCCCGAAGGCGACCTTTGAAGGCGGGCGGGTCAAGGGCGGGCGGTTCCTGATCAAGGCGGCGCGGATCGACGCCCCGAACCTGATCGTCACCGGCAAAGGTGGGCGGGGGCTGTTGGGCGGCCTGTCGTTCGATGGCGAGATGAGGGTCGCAAGCCTGTCGCCCGTCCGTCCGGGCGCGAAAGGCGCGGTCAAAGCCAAATGGTCGGCGTCCAGCTTCGCCGGCAGGCCCTGGAGCTTCACGGTCGACGGCAAGGCCGCCAACTTCGGCACGGGCTATGCCGAGATCGATCGCCTGCTGGGCGTGACGCCGCGCCTTTCGGGCAAGGCCAGCTGGAACGCCGGCGTCCTGACCGTCGCGGAGGCCAAGCTGGACGGGGCCAACGCCGCGCTGACCACCTCGGGCAAGCTGGGGCAGGGGCTGTCTCTGGACTTCGGACTGGACTGGACGGCGACGGGGCCGTTCCGCGCAGGACCCGTCGAGGTCGCGGGCAAGGCGATCGGCGATGGGCGGGTCGGAGGCACTCTGCGGGCGCCGCGCGCCGAGCTCAACGCCTTGTTCGACTCCATCGATCTGCCTCGGTTGCCGCTTTCGAAAGCGCGCTTGACGCTGACGTTCGCGCGCGACGCCAAGGGGGCGGACGGCGCGGCCGCCATACAGGCTGACAGCCAATATGGTCCGGCGCGGGGACGAGCGGCCTTCCGCTTCTCCCCCGGCGGCATTGAGCTCAGCGACGTTGACATCGACGCGGGCGGGGCCAAGGCGCAGGGCGCGGTCTCCTTGCGCGACGGGCTGCCCGCGACAGCGGACCTTAGAGTCGCCCTAAGTCAGGGGGCCTTCCTTCCGCAGGGAACGGTCAAGGGCGCGGCGCGGCTGGTGGATGCGCCGGGCGGCGGTTCGCCAAGCGCTACCCTGGATCTGGTCGCCGAAGACGTGGTCAGCGGGTCGTGGAAAGTACGGACTGCGCGCATCAAGGCTGATGGCCCGCTGTCGCGCCTGCCGTTGTCGATCGACGCCCGGGGCGAAGCGCCCGGAGGGCTGTGGCGGCTCAACGGCTCAGGCGATCTGGCGCAGGCAGGGAAGATCTACGACTTGACCCTGAACGCGTCGGGACGCGTGGGCCGAACCGAGCTCAAGACCCGCGAGGCCGCGCGTATCCGTTTTGGTGACGGACCCACCCAGGCCCGCCTTCGATTGGCTGTCGACAAGGGACGAGCCGATATCGACGCGGATCTCGGCGGCGCCGCAACGATGCTGAAGGCCGAGCTGGCCGGCGTCACCCTGACCGCCTTCGATCCCGATCTGGATGGGGACATCGACGGGGCTTTCAACCTGCAAGGTCAGGGCGATGTCCTCACGGGCGATTTCGCGATGCGGCTTTCCCATGCGCGCGAGCGGGGCGCCAAGATCGATCAGTCGCTGGACGCCAAGATTCAGGGCCGCCTCAGCGACAGCCAGCTCACCATCATCGCCGACAGCGACAACCGCCAGGGTCTGAAGGCTGAAGCCAACCTCGTGTTGCCGGTGGAGGCGTCGGCCAAGCCGCTTCGACTGGCCGTCAACAGGCGCAGGGGCGTCCAGGGGCGCTTCTCCGCCCAGGGGGAAATCAAGCCGCTGTGGGACCTGCTGCTTGGTCCTGAACGCTCCCTGTCAGGGCGTATCAACCTGCAGGCCAGCCTGGGCGGCACGCTTGGCGACCCGCGCCTCATCGGTCAGGCCACGCTCGACGGCGGCGGTTTCGACGATGGTCAATCTGGGCTGCGGTTGCGCAATGTGACGCTCCGGTCAGCCCTGGCGGACAACGCCATCGACGTCAGCCAGGCGATTGGCGAGGACGGACAGGGTGGTTCGATCTCGGGCGCCGGCCGCATCAGTCTGGCGCGCGGCGGTGAAGGCAACTTCAAGCTCGACATGAAGAGCTTCCGGCTGATCGACAACGATCTGGCCTCGGCGGTGGCGACCGGGCAGGCCAGCGTCAACCGCTCGGCGGACGGCAAGATCAAGCTGACCGGGGCCGTGACCTTGGATCGCGCGGACGTTTCGGCCCAGACCAAGACTCCGGCGGGCGTTGTGGCCATGGACGTCGTCGAACGCAATCGCCCCGGAGATCTGGATCAGGGGCTGCAGCGACGCGCCACGACGGGCGGCATGATCCTGGATCTCGATCTCAAGGCGCCGCGTCGCATCTTCGTGCGCGGTCGGGGTCTCGACGTCGAACTTTCCCTCGACGCTCATGTCGGCGGCACATCGCTGGCTCCGCAGCTAAGCGGCGTCGCGCGGATGGTGCGGGGTGAGTACGACTTCGCGGGCAAGCGGTTCGAGTTCGACGACGATGGCGTCGTCTATCTCTCCACCCAGCTCGATCAGGTGCGGCTGGACCTGTCCGCGACCCGGGAGGATACGGCGCTGACGGCGGTCGTGCGTATCCTGGGCACGGCGGCCAAGCCGGAGATCACCCTGACCTCGAAGCCCGAACTACCCAGTGATGAGGTGCTTAGCCAGGTCCTGTTCGGCGCTTCAGCCGCCCAGCTTTCGCCGATCGAGGCGGCGCAACTGGCTTCGGCGCTCGCGGCGCTGGCCGGCGGCGGCGGGTTCGACGTGATCGGTAATCTGCGGAGTTTCGCGCGCCTGGATCGACTGGCTTTCGCCGAGGGCGCGACCGGCATGACGGTGGCGGGCGGCAAGTACGTCACCGACGATGTCTATGTTGAAATCATCGGCGGCGGCCGTGAAGGTCCTGCGGCTCAGGTCGAGTGGCGGATTCGCCGGACGCTGTCCCTGGTCTCCCGTATTGGCGGCCAGAACGACGCAAAGCTTTCCGTTCGCTGGCGAAAGGACTATTAAGCGCGCAAGGCTGTTGCGTGGGCCCCCGGTTACCTCGTTCGAGGTGAGCACGATTTGCCCACGGCCCTTGGTTATCTTGACTGAGGGAGGAACAGCCTTTCATGCATCTCACGTCGGAAGATCGTGGCGTCCTGGACCGGATCGCGCAGGACGGCGGGCGTATCGTCGACCGTGCGGTTGACTGGTGCTCCGTAAACTCGGGAAGCCGGAACCTTGAGGGGCTGGAGCGTCAGAGGCAGATTCTGCTCGACGCCGCCGCAAGCCTGCCGGCCGCGCCGGTCGAGATCCCGTTGGCGGCGTCTCGTGAGATCGACGCTAACGGCCGCGAGGTGGAGTTCCAGCACCCACCCTCCGTCGCCGTGATTGTCCGGCCCGAGGCGCCGGTCCAGGTCATCCTCACCGGGCACTACGACACCGTTTATCCACAGAGCAGCCCCTTTCAAGTCGTCCGCACCCGTCCCGACGGCGCGCTGCATGGACCAGGCATCGCCGACATGAAGGGCGGCATCTCGGTGATGCTAGCGGCCCTTGAGGCCTTCGAGGCGCATCCGCTGGCTGGCAATGTGGGCTATCGGGTTCTGCTGTCGCCGGACGAAGAGATCGGTTCGATCGCGTCAGGGCCCGTTCTGTCCGAGTTCGCGCGCCTGGGGCATGTGGGTCTCACCTACGAGCCGGCCCTTGCTGACGGCGCGCTAGCCGCCGCGCGCAAGGGGTCGGGAAACTTCCACATCGTCATTCACGGGCGCGCGGCGCACGCCGGCCGCGATTTCGCAGCGGGCCGAAACGCCGTGATCGGGGCGGCGCGCGTGGCCGAGAAGCTTCACGCTTTGAATGGCTTGCGCGACGGACTTACGGTGAACGTGTCGCGGATCGACGGCGGCGCGCCTCTGAACATGGTGCCCGATGTCGCGGTGGTGCGGTTCAACGTTCGCTTCCCGGAGGCTGACGCCGCCGCCTGGTTCCAGGCTGAGGTCGCGCGGATCGTGAGCGAAGTCGACCCTGAGCTTCATGCGCATTTGCATGGCCTGATCACGCGTGGCGCCAAGCCTTTCAACGCCGCCCAGCAGAAGTTGTTCGGGGCGGTGAAGGAAGCGGGCGCGTTGCTGGGGCAGGACATCACCTGGAAGCCGTCGGGTGGCGTCTGCGAAGGCAACAACCTGTTCGCGTCCGGCCTGCCCAACGTCGACACCCTGGGGGTGCGCGGCGGCGATATCCATAGCGAGGCCGAGCATGCTTGGCCCGAAAGCTTCGCCGAGCGCGCCCAGCTCTCGGCGACCATCCTGATGAAGTTGGCCAGCGGGGAGATCGACGCCAGAGCGATCCGCGCGGCCATGGAGAATGCGTGAATGCTCGTCGTCCGTCCCGCCGGTTCCGCCGATTTCGAAGCCTTGATGGAGCTGGCCGTGCTGTCGGGTCGAGGCTTCACCAGCCTGCCCGAAGACGAGGCCACGCTTCGATCGCGGCTCTCGCTGTCCGAGGCCAGCTTCAAGGCGGGCGTCGCGCCGCCTGAGGCCTGGTACACCCTGATGCTGGAAGACTTGGAGTCCGGGAGCGTTGAGGGCGTCGCCGGCGTGAAGGCGGGCGTTGGGTTGAAGCGGCCCTTCTTCTCGTTCCGCGTGGTGACGCTGGCCCAGTCTTCACCAACCTTGGAGATGCGCTTCGATCACAAGGCGCTGGTGCTGGTGAATGAATGCGCCGGCTGGTCTGAGGTCGGCTCGCTGTTCCTGCGTCCCGAAAAGCGGAAGGGCGGGGCGGGGCGGCTGCTGGCCCAGTCGCGCTACATGCTGATCGGCATCGAGCCGCAGCGCTTCGCCGAGATGGTCTTGGCCGAGCTGCGCGGCTGGTTTGACGAGGACGGTCGCTGCCCCTTCTGGGAGCACGTCTCGCACAAGTTCTTCCGTCTCGACTTTGACCAGGCCGACCTGATGAGCGCCTCGACCGATGGCCAGTTCATCCTCGACCTGGCGCCGCGTCACCCGATTTACACCGAGCTGTTGCCCGAGGAGGCGCGCGACGTGATCGGCCGCGTCCACCGGGACGGCGAGGCCGCACGGGCGATGCTGGAGCGCGAGGGTTTCCGCTATCAGGGGCTTGTGGATCTGTTCGACGCAGGGCCGACCGTGGCCTGTCCGCGCGATGACATCCGGACTGTGCGTGACTCGCGGCGTTTACGGATCAAGGCGGGTGAAGACGCCTTTGGCGAAGAGGCCCTGATCTCGACCGGCGAAGTGGCCCGGTTCCGAGCGGTGCGCGCGCCGGTGCTGATCGACGGCGATACGGCGATCCTGGGGCGTGAGGCTATGGACGCCTTGGGCGTGGGCGAGGGTGAGATTGTGCGGGTGAAGGCATGAGCGGCGAACTGTTCATCGACGGCAAGTGGCGTTCCGGCCAGGGCGCAACTCTGGAGTCGATCGATCCGGCGACGGGCGATGTGGTCTGGCGTGGCGCGACGGCTTCCGGCGCCGATGTCGCCGATGCGGTCGCTGCGGCTCGCAAGGCGTTCCCGGCTTGGTCCGATCGTCCGCGTGATGAGCGGATCGCCATCCTTCGCCGCTACAAGGACATCCTGGTTGAGCGCACGGCGGCCTATGCCGAAGCCTTGAGTCGCGAGACCGGTAAGGCGCTTTGGGAGACCAAGGCCGAGCTCGCCTCGATGGCGGGCAAGGTCGATCTGTCGATCCGCGCCTATGACGAACGCACCGGCGTCACCGAGAACGCGATGCCGTTCGGTCGCGCGGTGTTGCGCCACCGCGCCCACGGCGTGATGGCTGTGCTTGGTCCGTTCAACTTCCCTGGCCACTTGCCCAACGGCCACATCGTACCCGCCTTGCTGGCGGGCGATACGGTGGTGTTCAAGCCGTCGGAAGAAACGCCGCTGGCGGGCAAGTTGCTGGTCGAGGCTCTGGAAGCCGCCGGCGTGCCAGCGGGCGTTGTCAATCTCGTCCAAGGCGGGCGCGAGACCGGTCAGGCTCTGATCGCCCAAGAGATCGATGGCCTGCTGTTCACCGGCTCGGCCGCAGCCGGCGCCTACTTCCGCCGCTACTTCGCTGATCGACCGGACGTGATCCTGGCCCTGGAGCTCGGCGGCAATAATCCGCTGGTGGTCTGGAACGCCGACGACGCGCCGGAGGCCGTCGCGGCTCTGGTCGTCCAATCGGCGTTCATCACGACAGGGCAGCGCTGCTCGTGCGCGCGCCGGCTGATCGTGCCGGACGACGCCTCGGGCCGGGCGGTGATCGAGGCGACGGCGGCATTGGTCGATCGCCTGACGATCGGCGCTTGGAACGGCGCCAGCGAGCCGTTCATGGGCCCGCTGATCTCCGCCCGCGCCGCGCGCGCGGCGCGGGATATTGCGGCCGCCATGCCGGGGGACGCAATTCTGCCGCTGGACGGTATGGCGGGTCTCGGCGAGGCGTTCCTCAAGCCCGGGATCGTCGATGTCACGGGCGCTGAAACGCCTGACGAGGAGCTGTTTGCGCCCCTGTTGCAAGTCCGGAGGGTCGCCAGCTTCGACGAGGCCTTGGTCGCCGCCAACGCGACCCGCTATGGCCTTTCCGCTGGTCTTATCTCCAATGAATCAGCGCTTTGGGACAAGTTCCTCGACCGCATTCGCGCCGGCGTGGTGAACTGGAACCGACCCACGACCGGGGCCGCCGGTTCGATGCCCTTCGGCGGGCTGGGCGCGTCGGGCAACCATCGGCCCAGCGCCTACTACGCCGCTGACTACTGCGCCTATCCTGTCGCGAGTTTCGAGGCGTCTGGCGTTGTTGATACGTTTAAGGATATCAAGGGCTTGAAGGCATGACCTTTGCGCTCGAAGCGAACTGTGACGGGTTAGTCGGGCCCACCCATTCGTATGTCGGTCTGTCGCCCGGCAATCTCGCCAGCACGCGCAACGCCGGCGAGGCGTCCAATCCGCGTGGCGCTGCGCTGGAGGGACTCTCCAAGATGCGGCGGCTCGCGGATCTGGGGCTGCCGCAGTTCGTGCTGCCGCCGCATGAACGGCCGGCCATAGACCTTTTGAAACAGCTCGGCTTTTCGGGTTCTGAGGAGCAGGTTATCGCCTCGGCGTGGAAGGACGCGCCGGCCTTGGCGGCGGCGGCTTGTTCGGCCTCGCCGATGTGGGCCGCTAACGCCGCCACGGTCACCCCGAGCGCCGACGCCGCCGATGGACGGGTCCATTTCACGCCCGCCAACCTGCTGACCAACCTGCATCGCAGTCTGGAAGGGCCGCAGACCGCGCGTTCGCTTCGAAGACTTTTCCCGGACGAAGCTCGGTTCGCCGTTCACGACCCGCTCCCCGCCCAACCCCATTTCGCTGACGAGGGCGCGGCCAACCACGTCCGCCTCTGCGCCGACCACGGCGCGCCGGGGGTCAATCTCTTCGTCTGGGGGCGCGAGGCCTGGAGCCATTGGGATGGCCGCTTCCCCGCGCGCCAGACCAAGGAGGCCTTCGAGGCGGTTCAGCGTCGGCATGGCGCCGCTCGTGCGATCTTTCCGCAGCAGGGCAAGGCGGCGATCGAAGGCGGCGCGTTCCACAATGACGTTGTCTGCGTGGGGACCCGCGAGTGCCTGTTCTTCCACGAACGCGCCTTCGAGGATCGTACCGCGATGGAACGCGAGGTGCGGGCCGCGGCGGAGGGCTTGTTCGAGCCGGCCTTCGTCGAGGTGACCGAAGCCGACCTGCCTATGGCCGACCTCGTCGCCAGCTATCTGTTCAACTCCCAGCTTCTGGTGGTCCCCGGCGAGGATCGGCTTGTGCTGCTGGCGCCGGTCGAGACGCGTGACAACCCGCGCGCCTATGCCGTGGCCGAAGGGCTTGCGGCCTCGAATGGGCCTATCGGGCGGGTCGAGTACGTCGACGTCCGTCAGAGCATGCGCAACGGCGGCGGACCCGCCTGCTTGCGTCTGCGCGTCGTCCTGACCGAGGCCGAGTTGGCGGCGACGAACACAGCGCAGCGCTTTACCCCCGCGCTGCAGGACACGCTGGCCGACTGGGTCTCGCGCCGATATCGCGACCGTCTTTCGCCGGCCGACCTGGCCGACCCCGAGCTTCTAACCGAGAGCCGTGAGGCGCTTGACGAACTGACCCAGATTTTGGGACTGGGCGGGGACTTCTACCCCTTCCAGAGGACGGCATGAGCATCACCGTAAGGCGCGCCACGCTTGCGGATCGCGACGCCATCGTGGCCGTACATCGCGCTGCGGCCGTGACGCCCGGCGCCTTGGCCCGTTCGCCCGAGGAGGTCACGCCGGCATTCGCCGAAGCAGCGATCGCTGCCGACATCTGTCTCGTCGCCGTCAATGAGGACGGCGTCGTCTGCGGCGAGATCCATGCCAAGCGCGAGACGATCGCGCTGTTCGCCCATGTGCTGGGTGGCCTTACGGTCGCGGTCCATCCTGACCAGCAAGGCCGGGGCGTCGGAACCAAGCTGTTCGAGGCCTTGATCGCCTGGGCGCGATCCGCTGAGCCTGAAATCGTGCGGATCGAGCTGGCCGCCGGCGCCGGCAATCCGGGCGCGGTACGGCTCTACGAGCGGCTGGGCTTCCGTCATGAGGGGCGTCAGGTCGCGCGCGGGCGGCTGCCCGACGGCCGTTTTGAGGACGACATTCTGATGGGGCTTTTGTTGCGTCGAGTCGATCAGGCTTGAGCGCGTAAGGTCGCCAACGTCTCAGGAAAACGTCGGGACAGCGGCGCTTCCAGCCGGCCCAGCTCCACCGTGTAGTCGCCCGAGCCCTCTGGCCTCAGCCCGGTGACCAGCGCCTTGTTGACGAGCCAGGACTTGTGGCTGCGAACGAAGCCGTGCCCGGCCAGCGTGTCTTGCACCGCCGCCAGCGAGGATCGCATCAGGGGCCGCCGATCGTCCGAGAGTATGAACTCGACATAGTTCCCGGCCGAGCGGACGGCGATGATTTGGTCTACCGCAACTCGGATCAGCCTTGCGCCGTCGTGGATGTCGAACTTGGGGGCAGGCGGGGTCGCCGCCGGGGCGGGCCTTTGCTCGCTCCGCTGCAGGGCCAGCCAAAAGATCCCCCAAGCCAGCAAGTAGGCGAGGAAGTCCTTGCGGAACTCGTAGGGGAACTCGGTCTGGAGCGGGCCGTAGTTGTACGTCTCGTTCAGAAGGGCGGCATGCGCCCATTCGCGCAGGACGAGGAACCCCGCGACGTGCAGAGCCGAATAGGCCAGGAGCGCGACGAGATGGGCGGGCAGGGCGATCCACCAGCGGGGGCGCTTGCGGTGGCTCCAGAAGGCCATCCCCGCAGGGATCGCGAAGATCACGGTCGTGACGAGCGCGCTGCTGACTTCCCAAATGGTCGGCCGAACCAAGCCGAGATCCGGCGTATCGTGCCCGATCGTCAAAATATTGACGAAGCAGATGCAGCCGATCAGGCAGACGCCGAGAAGCCAGGCGCGCAGCAGCCACTGACGCTCCTCGCCGGTGATCCCGAAAACATGGCCGTTGATCCCGAGCGAAATGCCGGACATCCCCGGGAGCGTCCGCTGGTCCCCTGAGGCTTGGCCTGCAACGGGCGTGCGCGGCAGGTCGCTGGCATCGCCCTTCATGTCGGACGCCTTCTCATGACAAACGCCCCTGCGCTCGATCGACGCTATGACCTCGACTGGATTCGGGTCGGCGCGTTCTTCTTGCTGATCCTCTACCACACCGGAATGTTCTACGTGCCCTGGGATTGGCATGTGAAGACGCCGCATCCGGTCGAGGCGCTTGAACCCATCATGCAGCTGACCAATCCCTGGCGGCTCACGCTGCTGTTCCTGGTTTCTGGCGCAGCGACGCGGTTTATGGCTGACCGAACCTCTGTTGGGCGACTGACCATGTCCCGGATCGCGCGGCTGCTACCGCCGCTGATCTTCGCCATGTTCGTGATCGTCCCGCCTCAGAGCTACTACGAGATCGTCGAGCACGTCGCCGCCAACCCCGGCGCGCCGGTCGCGGTCGATAGCTATGGCGTGTTCTGGCGGAAATACGCGACCGCATCTGGCGCCTGGTGCGATCAGGGAGAGTGCCTGATCACCCCGACCTGGAACCATATGTGGTTCGTGGCCTATCTGCTGGTCTATTCGTTGATCTTGGCCCTGATGCTGCTTGTCGCGCCCAAGCTGGGCGATCGAATGCAAAGCGGCCTGGAGCGGTTGCTCAAGGGCGCTGGCCTGCTGATCTGGCCTATCGTCTTTCTGGCCCTGACGCGGATCCTTCTGTTGCCGCACTTCGAGATCACGCATGATCTCGTCGAGGACTGGTACAATCACGCCGTCTCGTTCTCGGCCTTCCTGCTGGGTTTCGGCATAGCCAAATCAGAGGGTCTGAAGGCGCGGCTCATCAGCAGCCGATGGATCGCGCTGGTGCTCGCGGTCGTCTGTTGGGCCGGTTGGGCGAGCTATGCCTGGATCTATCGCGCCGATGACGCCAACCCGCCCGAGGCCCTTCGGATCGTCATGCGTTGCGTCTACGCCACTGACCAATGGTGCGCGATCGCCGCCATCCTGGGCTTTGGGGCCAAGCATCTGTCGGACAAGGGCGGGCCGGTGTTGCGCTATCTGACGCTGGGTGTCTTTCCCTTCTACATCGTGCACCAGACCCTGATCGTCGTCGTGGCGCACAACCTCGCCAAGCTGGGCCTGCCGCAAGCTCTGGAGGGCGCGATCCTGGTGGCGGCGACCTTCGCCGGGTGCTTTGCGACCTACGAGATCGTACGGCGCATCCCGGGCGTCAGAGCCCTGTTCGGACTGAAGCGTCAGCCCGCCGCAGCGCCAGCCAGCCGACCGCCCGCCTTGGCGTAGGCCTGGGTTCCGCGCGTCAGAACGGTGTCGCCGGGAATAATCTCGGCGACGCCGATGTCGGTGACCTTGGCCATCCGCTCATAGATCGCGGCGAAGTCGCGCAAGGTCACCTCCTGCAAGGTCTGGATCGAGTCGATCACGAAATAGACCTGCTGGAAGTCGTCAATCCGGTAGAGCGTGCGCATTACTCGCTCAAGGTCGAAGCCGATGCGGTTGGGGGAAGGGTCATCGAGGGCGAAGATCGACTCTGTCCGCGACGACACGATCCCAGCGCCATAGATCCGAAGACCGGCCGGCGTGTTCATCAGGCCAAACTCGACCGTGTACCAGTAGAGGCGGGCGAGATTGGCCAGGCGACCCAGGCTGAGCGCGCGGCGGCCGCCCTCGCCATAGGCCTGCATGTAGTCGGCGAAGACCGGGTCCGTGAGCATTGGCACGTGGCCAAACACGTCATGGAAGATGTCGGGCTCTTGCAGATAGTCCAGCTCATGCGGTTTGCGAATGAACTGGCCGGCCGGAAAGCGCCGATTGGCGAGGTGATCGAAGAAGACGTCGTCGGGCACCAGGCCAGGCACGGCCACCACGGTCCAGCCGGTCAGGCGTTTGAGTTCTTCATTGATGCGGGCGAAGTCCGGAATACCCGAGCGGTGCAGGTCCAACGCGTCCAGTCCGCGCAGGAACGCGTCGCACGCGCGGCCGTGCAGCATGTCGGTCTGCCGCTCGTACAGGGTGATCCAGACGTCGTGTTCAGCCTGGGTGTAGGTTTCCCAGCCTTGGTCGATCGTCCAGTCAGGACGCGCGCCAGGGGGCGGTCCGTTGCTCAGGCCATCTCCGCTCATGCGATGACGCTACGCCCCGGATTTGGCAATTGCTGTTCGGAATTTTCGCCAAATGTCAGGATCGGCGGAGAAACGTTGTTCTCAAACGGGGAAGCTCGCAAGGGGATGCCAGCCGCGCCAGCGGCCCCAACTGGGCTCAGTGAGAAATTCGCGGCCGCAACTTGTAAAGCCCGTGATCGAACGACTCGAAGATCACCGCCGTCTGCGGGTGGCCGATCGGCTCGCCGCTGTCGTCGGGCAACAGGTTCTGCTCGGACACGTAGGCGACGTAGCTGTTGTCCTCATTCTCGGCCAGCAGATGGTAGAACGGCTGGTCTTTTGTCGGCCGGATGTCTTCCGGAATCGACTGCCACCACTCCTCGGTGTTGGCGAAAACCGGATCAACGTCGAACACCACCCCGCGGAAGGGGAAGATCCGGTGCCTGACGACCTGTCCGATCGCGAATTTGGCGAGACGAGAATTCATGCCGCACAGAATAACAGCCGCACCTGACTGATTCCTGAACGTAAATGTCGGAACGCGGATGGCAAGGCGGCGCCTTCCGGCGGGCGAGTCGCATGCTATGGTCGACTCGAAGTGAGGCGTCGCAATTGTTCGCGACGCCTGCGAGACAGGTGGTTAGGACCATGTCGGAGGCGCCGCGCGCGCCCGGCGCGCCGAGTGGGCGGCGCCGGCGGTCGCCGGAGGAGACGTCGTGCTATGCGGCGCTCGATCTGGGGACCAACAACTGCCGCCTTCTGGTGGCCACGCCCAGCCCGCGCGGATTTCGCGTGGTCGAGGCCTATTCCCGCATCGTACGCCTAGGCGAGGGGCTATCTCAGAGCGGCCAGCTCTCGGACGCAGCCATGGAGCGGTCTTTGGCCGCGTTGAAGGTTTGCGCCGAGAAGATCCGCCGCCGCAAGGCGATCCGCGTGAAGGCGGTGGCGACCCAGGCGTGCCGGGGCGCGACGAACGGCCCCGACTTTGTACGAAGGGTCCACGAGGAAACCGGCCTCAAACTGCAGATCATCAGCCCGCGCGAGGAAGCGCAGCTGTCGGTCGCGGGCTGCATGAGCCTTTTCGATCGTCAGCAGGACGCGGCGCTGGTTGTCGATGTTGGCGGCGGCTCGACGGAATTGTCTTGGGTTGACCTCAAGGGGGGAGGCCTGGACGCCAAGCCCCGCCAGTTCGCGGCCTGGAAACTGCCCATCAAGGCCTGGCTGTCGATCCCTGTGGGCGTGGTGACCCTGGCCGAGCGTTTCCCGGAGGGGCGGCAGGCCAATCCCGTCTGGTTCCGCGCCATGGTCGACGATGTGAAGGCGCGGATCGAAACGTTCCCGCACGCCGAGCCGATGCGGAAGGTCTTCGCGGAAGGCCGAGCGCATCTGGTCGGGACGTCCGGGGCGATCACAAGTCTGGCGGGCCTGCATCTGGGCCTGCCGCGCTACGACCGAAACGTCGTCGACGGCCTCTGGATGAACCGGACCGATTGCGACGCGGCGGCCGATCGTCTGCTGGGATTGACCTCAGCCGAGCGAGCGGCCGAGCCTTGCATCGGGGCCGACCGCGCCGATCTGGTGCTGGCGGGGGCGGCGATCCTACAGGCCGTGCAGGAGCTCTGGCCATGTTCGCGCGTGCGTGTGGCCGATCGAGGGCTTAGAGAGGGGCTGTTGTTGTCCCTGATGTCCGATCAGCAGCGGCGCCCCCGTCGGCGTCGTCGCGGCGGCGCCCCCAAGAAGTCCGAAGCCGCATGAGTGACGAAGAACCGCCCCGCAAGCGCATGGTCAAACCGCCGGCCGGCGGCAACGAGGGCGGACGGGGCAAACCCGCGCGCCTGAAGACCGCCTATGGCCGCACGCCTAGCCAGCAGGCCTGGCTCGAGCGGCAGATCAACGACCCATTCTCGGCCAAGGCCCGTGCGTTGGGCTATCGCAGCCGCGCGGCGTTCAAGATCAGCGAGATCGACGACAAGTTCCACTTCTTCCGCAAGGGTGCGAGGGTCATCGACCTGGGCTGCGCGCCGGGCGGCTGGCTGCAGATCGCCGTCGAGCGCGGCGTGACCACCCTGGCGGGGATCGACCTGTTGCCCGTCGATCCTGTGGCGCCGGCGCACCTGCTGGAGATGGACTTCACCGCGGACGGCGCGCCCGAGAAGCTTCTGGAGCTGCTGGGCGGCGAGCCTGACCTCGTCATGTCCGACATGGCGCCGAACACGGTTGGCCACCGCGAAACGGACCACCTGCGGATCATCGGCCTGATCGAGATCGCAGCGGAGTTCGCCATCGATGTCTTGAAGCCCGGTGGCGCGTTCGTCGCCAAGGCGTTCCAGGGCGGCGAGACGGCCGAGATCATCGGCAAGCTCAAGCGCCACTTTGACAGGGTCCAGCATTTCAAGCCCAAGGCCAGCCGGCAGGACAGCTCCGAGGTCTTCCTGGTCGCGACGGGGTTCAAGGGGCGGTGAGGCGAGGGGAGCGCGTGATCGGCGGGCTGATCGCGCGGCCCTTCCGCAACCTGGCTTTCGCGATCGCCTTCGTGCTCGCCGTCGCGGGCGTGGCGATCCTGGCCTACATGCGCGCGGGCTGGTCGTTCGACGACGCGCTCTACATGGTCACGCTGACCATTTTCACCGTCGGCTACGGTGAGGTTCGCCCCGTCGACAACGACTACTTGCACGCGGTCACCATGGGCACGATGGTGTTCGGGTGCACCGGCGTCATCGTCGTCACCGGCGCGCTGGTTCAGGCGCTGACCCAGTCTCAGTTGGAACACTTCTTCGGAAAGCGCGTGGAACGGGACATCGAAAAACTCGACGGGCACATCGTCATCTGCGGCTTTGGGCGCATTGGCCTGATGCTGGCCAATGAGCTGTCCGCCGCCGGGGAGCGCTTTGTCGTGGTCGAGCGCGACGAGGCGCGGTGCCAGGAGGCGAGGGAGCTTGGCTATCTCTGCCGGCACGCCGACGCCACCGACGAGGACGTGTTGCGCGCGATGCATGTCGAGCGAGCCAAGGTGCTGGCCACTGTGCTTCCGGACGACGCCGCCAACGTCTTCATCACCCTGTCAGCGCGTAGTCTCAATCCGAAAATCGAGATTATCGCGCGGGGCGAGCGACCCACGACTGAGCGAAAGCTCGTGCAGGCCGGCGCGGACAAGGTGGTGATGCCGGCCCATATTGGCGCCGAGCGCATCGCCGAGATGATCCTTTATCCGCGCCTAGCCGGCTTCCTGAAAGAAGCCCGCGCGCCGGCCGCCCAGCAGAGCGAGGCCTTGGCGCAACTGGGGTTGGACCTTGGTCTCGTCACCGCGCCGGCCTCCTTCGCCGCGCGCCGGGTCACGGTCGGCGAGTTCGAGCGGCGCGGCGGCGTGCTGGTTGTCCGCATTGAGCGCGCCAGCGGCGAACTGATCGAAAAGCCCAAGGGCGACGAGGTGATCAGCGCTGGCGACGGCGTTGCGGTGCTGTCCAAGCTGGGCCGGCTGGGCCTGGACGCCATCGCCGACTGACGCCGGGGAAGATTCCTCTCCAAATCGGCGACGTGGCGGGTCGACAACGGTCGACCTCGCGGCTATATCCGCGCCGCAAAATGGAGACTCCGATGGAGATTCGCGAAGGGCTCACCTTCGACGACGTTTTGCTCGAACCCGCAGCGTCCGACGTCATGCCCACCCAGGTGACGACCGAGACCCGGTTCACGCGTGAAATCAGTCTGAACATTCCGCTTGTGTCCGCCGCCATGGACACGGTGACCGAAAGCCGGCTGGCCATCGCCATGGCCCAGGCTGGCGGTATGGGCGTTCTGCACCGCAACCTCACCAACGAGGAGCAGGCCGACCAGGTCCGCGAGGTCAAGCGCTACGAAAGCGGCATGGTCATCAACCCGCTGACCATCCATCCGGACACCACCCTGGCCGAGATCCGCGAGATCAAGGCGCGTCGCAAGATCTCGGGCTTCCCGGTGGTGGAGCGCGGCTCGGGCAAGCTGGTCGGCATCCTGACCAATCGCGACATGCGGTTCGAAGGCGACGCCAACGTCCCGGCCTCGCAGCTGATGACCCGAGAGGGCCTGATCACCGTCTCGGAAGGGGTGGATCACCGCGAGGCCCGCGAGCTGCTGCGCAAGCACAAGATCGAGCGCCTGATCGTCGTCGATGACGCCTACCGCGCTGTCGGCCTGATCACCGTGAAGGACATCGAAAAGGCCCAAGCCCACCCGCTGGCCGCCAAGGACGACAAGGGCCGCCTGCTGGTCGGCGCGGCCTCGACCGTTGGCGATGCGGGCTTCGAGCGCTCGATGGCGCTGGTTGACGCCGGCGTCGACGTGGTCGTGATCGATACGGCGCATGGCCACTCCAGCCAGGTCGCCGCTGCGGTGACCCGCCTTAAGCGCGAAGCCAACCGCGTCCAGATCGTCGCCGGCAACATCGCCACCTACGACGCCGCGCGCGCGTTGATCGACGCTGGCGCCGACGCCGTGAAGGTCGGCATCGGCCCGGGCTCGATCTGCACCACCCGCATCGTCGCGGGCGTGGGCGTGCCGCAGCTGACCGCGATCATGGAGGCCGTTCGCGCCGCCAAGGATAGCAACACCCCCGTCATCGCCGACGGCGGCATCAAGTACTCGGGCGACCTGGCCAAGGCCATCGCCGCCGGGGCCTCGACCGCCATGATGGGCTCGATGTTCGCCGGCACCGAAGAGGCGCCGGGCGAGGTGTTCCTATACCAGGGGCGGTCGTACAAGAGCTATCGCGGCATGGGCTCGGTGGGCGCCATGGCCCGCGGCTCGGCTGACCGTTACTTCCAGAAGGAAGTCACCGACAACTTCAAGCTGGTGCCGGAAGGCATCGAAGGCCAGACGCCCTTCAAGGGACCGATCTCGCCAGTGCTGCACCAGCTGGTCGGTGGCCTGCGCGCGGCGATGGGCTATCTCGGCGCGCCGACGATCCCAGAACTGCAGCAGCGCGCCCGCTTCGTTCGGATCACCGGTGCGGGCCTGCGGGAGAGCCACGTCCACGACGTGATGATCACCCGCGAGGCGCCCAACTATCCGAGCGCGGTCTAACCGATGCGGATGGCCTTCGAGCTGCAGATGATCGCCGTGGCGGTCATCATTGGGATCCTCAACCTGCTCTGGGCGTCGGCCGCCGCCCAGCCGCAGCGCGGCTTGAAGTGGAATGTCGGTCCCCGCGACGAAAAGGTCGAGCTGACCGGCATGGCCGGTCGGCTCACGCGGGCCTTCGCAAACTTCCGCGAGACGTTTCCGTTCTTCGTGGCCTTGGTGATCATCGACTACCTGGGCGGTCGCCTGGGTGATCTGACGGTCTATGGCGCGGCGCTCTATGTCGCCGCGCGTGCGGCCTATGTGCCGCTCTATGCTTTCGGCGTGCCCTACGTCCGCAGCCTGGTCTGGCTGGCGTCGATGGTCGGGATCCTGATGCTGCTCGCGGCCCTGGTGGTCTGATGCGAGACGGCGGACGGGTTTCAGCGGCGATCGAGGTTCTTACCGAGATCGAGGCGCGGCATTTTCCGGTGAAGATGGCGCTGAAGCGCTGGGGTGAGACCGCGCGCTACGCTGGCTCCAAGGACCGGGCGTTCGTCTCGGGCCTCGTGCTGGACGCCCTGCGCCGCAAGCGCTCGCTCGGCTGGATGATGGCTGACGCCAGCGCACGCGGCGTCATGCTGGGTGTGCTGGCGTTCGTTTGGAAATGGCCGGTCGAACGGATCGCGGAAGCAGCTGCTGAGGAGCACGGCTTTGGCGCGCTGACGGACGCCGAGCGCCAGCGTCTGGCTGAGCCGGCGTCCCTCGAAGGCGCGCCGGCGCCCGTGGCCGGCGACTATCCCGACTGGCTTGAGCCGCATCTGGCGCGCGCTCTGGGCGGTGACCAGGCGGCCGAGATGCGGGCGCTGTCGGAACGCGCGCCCGTCGACCTGCGCGTCAATACGCTGAAGACCGATGTCGAGCGCTGCGCCAAGGCCCTGGCCCTGATCGACGCGGCGCCGGCCGGCGTGCTGCCGACCGCCTTCCGCATTCCCGCGCCCGCCGCCGCGGACCGCACGCCGTCGGTTGAGGCGGTGCCTGCCTTCTCCAAGGGCTGGTTCGAGGTGCAGGACCTGGGCTCCCAGATCGCCGCCGCCGTGGCGGGCGAGGTGAAGGGCAAGCAGGTTCTCGACTTCTGCGCCGGGGGCGGTGGCAAGACGCTCGCGCTCGCCGCAGCCATGGGCAACAGCGGCCAGATCTTTGCTCATGACAGCGACGCACGGCGCCTGGCTGACACCATCCGTCGCGGTCAGCGGGCAGGGGTGCGCAACCTGCAGATCCGCTCGCCGATCGAGGCCACGCCCCTGAAGGGTCTTGAAGGCAAAATCGACGTCGTCTTCGTCGACGCCCCTTGCACCGGCGCAGGCACCTGGCGCCGGCACCCGGACGCCAAGTGGCGTTTGTCGCCCGATCAGCTGGCCAAGCGCCAGATCGAGCAGGACAGCGTGCTGAAAGACGCCGCCGCCTTCGTGAAGGCCGGTGGACGGATGATCTATGTGACCTGCTCGCTGCTCACCGAGGAAAATGAGGACCGCGTCGCCGGCTTCCTCGAGCGCCATCCCGAATTCACCGTCAAGCCGATCGCACTGGACGGCGTCACCCATGTGACCCCCGAAGGCTATCTGCGTCTGACGCCCCATCGTGCGGGCACCGACGGCTTCTTCGCCGCCGTGCTGCAACGCGCCTCCTATACGCCCTGACCCGAACGCCCGACCGCTGGAGATTTGCCGATGACCACCGAAACGAACCACCAGCGCGTCCTGATCGTCGACTTCGGCAGCCAGGTGACCCAGCTGATCGCGCGCCGGGTGCGTGAGGCCGGCGTCTATTGCGAGATCCATCCGTTCGACAAGGCCGAGGCCCTGGTCGACGACTACCAGCCCAGCGCCATCATCCTGTCGGGCGGTCCGGCCAGCGTGCTGGAAGAGGACAGCCCCCGCATCGGCCGCAAGCTGTTCGACCTGGGCCTGCCGATGCTGGCGATCTGCTACGGTCAGCAGCTTTTGTGCGATGTGCTGGGCGGCAAGGTCGAGGGCGGCCATGCGGGCGAGTTTGGCCGCGCCGAGCTGACCATCGGCAAGCAAAGCCCGCTGTTCGCCGGCCTTGCCGGCGTCGGTGAGGTCGAGACGGTGTGGATGAGCCATGGCGACCGGGTCGTCGCCATTCCGGACGGGTTTGAGGTGATCGCCACCTCGACCGGTGCGCCGTTCGCCGCCATCGCCAACGATGACAAGAAGATCTACGCCGTCCAGTTCCACCCCGAGGTGTATCACACGGTCAATGGAACCCAGATCTACAAGAACTTCCTGGCCTTGGCGGGGTTGAAGGGCGACTGGACCATGGCGGCCTTCCGCCAGGAGATGGTCCAGAAGATCCGCGACCAGGTCGGCACGGGCAAGGTGATCTGCGGCCTGTCGGGCGGCGTAGACAGCTCGGTGGCCGCCGTTCTGATCCACGAGGCGATCGGCGACCAGCTGACCTGCGTGTTCGTCGACACCGGCCTGTTGCGCAAGAACGAAGCTGACCAGGTCGTGACCCTGTTCCGCGACCACTACAATATCCCGCTGGTCCATGTGGACGCCGGCGACCTGTTCCTGGGTGAGCTGGCGGGCGTCAGCGATCCGGAGACCAAGCGCAAGACCATCGGCCGCCTGTTCATCGACGTCTTCGACAAGGAAGCCGCCAAGATCGATGGCGCGGAGTTCCTGGCTCAGGGCACGCTCTATCCCGACGTTGTCGAGAGCGTCTCGGCGCGCGGCGGCCCCTCGGCGGTGATCAAGAGCCACCACAATGTGGGCGGCCTGCCGGACTACATGAAGCTGAAGCTGGTCGAGCCGCTGCGCGAACTCTTCAAGGACGAGGTCCGCGCCTTGGGCGTCGAGCTGGGTCTGGCTCCTGCCTTCGTCGGCCGCCATCCGTTCCCCGGTCCCGGTCTGGCCATCCGCATTCCCGGCGAAATCACGCCCGAAAAGGTCAAGGTCCTGCAGGACGCCGACGCCATCTATCTGGAAGAGATCCGCAACGCTGGCCTCTACGACCAGATCTGGCAGGCCTTCGCTGTGCTGCTGCCCGTGAAGACCGTCGGCGTGATGGGCGATGCGCGCACCTACGAGAACGTCCTGGCCCTGCGCGCCGTCACCTCGACCGACGGAATGACCGCCGATTTCTTCGAGTTCCCGTGGGCGGTGCTGGGCAAGACCGCCACGCGCATCATCAACGAGGTCCGGGGCGTGAACCGCGTCGTCTATGACGTGACCAGCAAGCCGCCCGGCACGATCGAGTGGGAATAGGCGAGGGGGCGTGACTGGGAGCGGCGCTGGCGGCCAATGCGCCCGCGCCGCTTGCGGCAACGCCCTGGCTGGTCAATCTTGCAGCCCTGCCGGTCGAGCAAAACCGGCGTGAGGGGGCGCAGCGGATGACGGCGAAGCAGATTCAGGTTTTGACCGTTTGCGCGGTGGGGTCATGGCTCTTGGCCACGTGCGCGTCCGCCCAGACGCGTCCGGAAGACACGGAAGTCTGGAAGCCGACGCCCGTCGTCGTGACCCCAGCCTCGCAGCCCGGCGGCGCGCCGTCGGACGCTGTCATCCTGTTCGATGGCCGCAATCTCGACGCGTGGGTGACCGCCGCCGACAAATCTCCGGCGGGCTGGCTCGTCGCGGACGGGGTCATCACCGTCGACAAGACGCGGGGCAACATCGAGACCAAGCGGACCTTCCACGACTATCAGCTGCACCTTGAATGGCGCATTCCCGCCGATATCGCGGGCTCTGGCCAAGGACGCGGCAACAGCGGTGTGTTCTTGGCGTCCACCGGGCCGCGGGACGAGGGCTATGAGGTGCAGATCCTCGACAGCTACCAGAGCGCCACCTACGTCAACGGTCAGGCCGGCTCGGTCTACAAGCAGCATCCGCCGCTCGCCAACGCCACTCGCAAGCCAGGCGAGTGGCAGACCTACGACATCATCTGGCGCGCGCCCGTGTTCGGCGCCGATGGCGCGCTGAGCAAACCCGCCTCGGTGACGGTGCTGCACAACGGCGTGCTGGTGCAGGACAACGCGATGCTCGCAGGCGAGACCGTCTATATCGGCAAGCCTGCCTACAAGGCGCACGGTCCGTCGCCGATCAAGCTGCAGGCGCATGGCGACCCCAGCATTCCGATCAGCTTCCGCAATATCTGGGTGCGAGAGCTCGCGCCGCGCTAGAGCATTTTTCGAGCGAAGTGGTTCCGGTTCGCGTGAAGAAAAATGCGCCAAAACAGAAGATTAGAGCTCATGGACTGATGAAGACAGGCCGTGAGCTCTAGCTGAGTGGTGCGGCGGTGCTGTCCCTGATCAGCAGCTGGTGGGGCAGGGTGATGTTCTGCAAGGCGGTGGATCGTCCGGCGAGGATGTCGAGCAGCAGTCGCACGACTTCATGACCGATCTGCTCCTTGGGCTGACGCACCGTGGTCAGCTTTGGGTGCAGGTATTCAGCGAAACGGATGTCGTCGAAGCCGACCAGCGAGATGTCTCTCGGGCAATCCAGGCCGCGCTGACGGATCGCTTCCATCGCGCCCATGGCCATCTCATCGCTGAAGCAGAAGATCGCTGTTGGTCGGCCAGGCTCGTCCAGCAACTCCGCAGCCTGGCGTGCGCCGGACTCGATCGAGAAGTCGCCGATGGCCATCCGCAGCGCGCTGGCGCGTCCGTGGCGCTGGGCGGCGGATAGTACGCCTGACAGACGGTCGCTGCTGATCGGGCTGGCCAGCGGACCCGTGATTACGCCCACGCGGACATGGCCGAGGCCATAAAGGTGGTCCATCACCTCGGCAGCGGCGCGCTCGTTGTCGATATGGGCGCTTGAGACGGCTAGGCCCGGCCTGAACTCACAACCGTTGACGATCGGTGTGCGAGGGCCCTTGGCGGCGAGCATTTCCGCCAGGATGTCCGGAAGGCGATGGCCCAGGAAGATCAGGCCGTCAGCCTCCTTGCGCCGGAACATAAGGGCGTATTGCTCCTCGCGCGCCTCCTCGTGGCGTGTGTCGCCCAAGAGAACCGAGTACCCGGCCGCCAGCGCAGCTTCCTCGACGCCGCGGATCACCTGGGAGAAGAACGGGTTGGAGATGTCCGGTACCGTGACCAGGATCTTCTCGGTTCTCAGGGTGCGCAGGCTCTTGGCCGCGAAGTTTGGCTCGTAGCCCAGGCGGTGGACGGCCTCCATGACCTTCTGGCGCGTAGGCTCGAGCACCAGGTCGGGCGCGCTGAAGACCCGCGACACGGTCGCGGTCGAGACTCCGGCTTCGCGGGCGACATCTTGAATGGTGGCCATCGGGCGGACACTGGCGGGTCGCTGAAAGCTTGGCAAGGCGTCGCCGCCCCCGGAGCTTCGAGCGTGACTCCTGCCGAAACCGGCTCCCACTTTCAGCGTCACGCTCTAGGCGGACCCGAGGGATGGTTGCCGGTTCGGAAGACCCCTGTTATCGATGAATTCGATTACATTGGAGCGGCGCGCGTCCCGACGGACAAGAGTTGGCCGCCCAAGGGTCGGGGAGGACGAAGGCATGGGGACGAGTTTCCGTCTGTTCGTAATGATGGTGCTGCAACTGGCGATCTGGGGCGCCTGGGCGCCCAAGATCTTCCCGTACATGGGCATGTTGGGCTTCGCGCCGTGGCAGCAGTCCCTGGTTGGCAGCGCCTGGGGCGTTGCGGCCCTGGTGGGCATCTTCTTCTCGAACCAGTTCGCGGACCGGAACTTCTCTGCGGAGCGGTTTTTGGCGGTCAGCCATCTGATTGGCGGCGTCGCGCTGCTGGGCACGGCGTTTTCAACGACCTTCTGGCCGTTCTTCGCCTGTTATCTCGTCTTCAGCCTCGTCTATGTGCCGACGCTGTCGGTGACCAATTCGATCGCCTTCGCCAACCTGCGCGACCCGGCGGCCGGCTTCGGCGGCGTACGGATGGGCGGCACCGTCGGCTGGGTGCTGGTCAGCTGGCCCTTCGTGTTCCTGCTGGGCGCCCAGGCGACGGTGGAGCAGGTCCGCTGGATCTTCCTGGTGGCGGCGATCGTCTCGTTTGTCTTCGCTGGCTACGCCCTGACCCTGCCGCACACCCCGCCGCGCAAGGCTGATGACGCCGTCGACAAGCTGGCCTGGCGTCGCGCGGTCAAGCTGCTGAGCGTTCCGTTTGTGCTCGTGCTGTTCATCGTCACCTTCATCGATTCCGTCATTCACAACGGCTACTTCGTGATGGCCGACGCCTTCCTGACCAATCGGGTCGGGATCGCCGGCAATCTCAGCATGGTCGTGTTGAGCCTGGGCCAAGTGGCCGAGATCGTCACCATGCTGGTGCTGGGCCGGGTGCTCGCCAAGCTGGGCTGGAAGGTCACCATGATCGTCGGCGTGCTGGGGCATGCGGCGCGTTTTGCGGTGTTCGCCTATTTCGCCGACAGCGTTCCGGTGATCGTGGCGGTGCAGCTGCTGCACGGCGTCTGCTACGCCTTCTTCTTCGCCACGGTGTACATCTTCGTCGACGCCGTGTTCCCCAAGGACGTGCGCTCCAGCGCGCAGGGCCTGTTCAACCTGCTGATCCTGGGCGTGGGCAATGTGGCCGCCAGCTTCATCTTCCCCGAACTGGTCGGCCGCCTCACGACCGACGGCGCGGTGGACTACACCACCCTGTTCCTCGTTCCCACCGGTATGGCTTTGGCGGCGGTCTGCCTGCTGGGGCTGTTCTTCCGTCCTCCCACGCGGGGACCTGTTTCGGAGGCGGATTCCGCTTCGTCCGCCGCCAGCCCGGCGCAAGCCTAGATGTCAGGAAAGGTGATCCCCATGCGCATGACCGCCTTCGATAGTCAGAGCCAGGGCCTATCCCGTCGCGGCATGCTCGCCGCCGGCGTCGCCGCGCTGGGCGCAGGTTTCGCCGGGACGGCGACTGCGAGTGAAGTTCCGTTCTTCCAGCGTCGCAAGCAGCCGGTGGGCATCCAGCTCTACAGCCTGGGTCCGGACCTGGCCAAAGAGCTCGACGCGCAACTGGCGACCGTGGCGAAGATCGGCTTCAGGACGGTCGAGCTCGCCGGCTATCTGGGCCGCACGCCCGCCGAGCTGCGGGCGACCTTCGACAAGCATGGCCTTGTCTGCCCCAGCGCTCATATCTCCCCGAAAGGCCCCAACGGCTTCAGTGGCGATCTCGCGAAGCTTGCGGACGAGCTGCACGTGATCGGCGTGAAGTCGGCGATCATGCCGATCTTCTACATTCCCGAGCGCATGGGGTCGGCCGATCTCCGCCAGGCCGGCGTCCAGATGACCGCCGACGAATGGAAATGGAACGCCGACTTCCTCAACGAGAAGGCCGCGATCCTGAAGAAGGCGGGCATTCTCGCCGGCTACCATAATCACAACTTCGAGTTCGCGCCGCTGAAGGACGCCAAGGGTGGCGAGACCACCGGCATGGACATCCTGCTGAAGGGCACGGATCCGGCGCTGGTGACGTTCGAGCTGGACGCCGGCTGGGTGACGGCGGCGGGCCAGGATCCGTTCGCGTTGCTCAAGGCCTATCCTGGACGCTTCACCCAGATGCACGTGAAGGACGTCAAGCCGAGCACAAAGCCGAATTTCGAGCTGCGCCAGGACCCGACCGAGGTTGGCTCGGGCATGATCGACTGGAAACGGCTGCTGCCGGCGGCCTATGACGCCGGAATCCGGGGCTTCTACTACGAGCAGGAGCCGCCTTTCGCCTACACGCGCCTGGAGTCGGCCAAGATCAGCTTTGACTACCTCGCCAAGGTCGTCGCCTGATGGCGCTGCGGATGGCCATGGTCGGCGGCGGTCCCGGCTCGTTCATCGGGCCGGTGCATCGGATGGCGGCGGAGCTGGATGGGCGCATCCGGCTGGTGGCGGGCGTGTTCAGTCGCGATCCCACCAAGAGCGCCCAGGCGGCGGCCGCGTGGGGCGTCGCGCCCGACCGCGTCTATCCAGACCACCACACGATGTTCGCGGCCGAGCGGGCGCGCCCCGACGGCGTGCAGCTGGTTTCGGTGGTGACGCCAAACCATCTGCATTTCGAGGTCTCTGCCGCCGCCCTGAAAGCTGGGCTGCACGTGATCAGCGACAAGCCCGCGACCCTGAACCTTGCCGAGGCGCAGGCCCTGGCCGACATCGTGGCGGCCAGCGGCAAGCACTACGGCCTGACCTATACCTACACCGGCTATCCGATGGTGCGGGAGGCCCGCGAGATCGTCGCGCGTGGCGATCTAGGCGCGGTGCGCAAGGTTGTCGTCGAGTACTCGCAAGGCTGGCTGTCGACGCCGCTGGAGCGCGACAGCGCCAACAAGCAGGCCAGCTGGCGCGCCGATCCCAAACAGTCGGGCGTGGGCGGCTGCATCGGCGACATCGGCGTCCACGCGTTCAACATCGCCGAGTTCATCACGGGACGGCGCGTGGCGCGGCTGTGCGCTGACGTCGCCACTGTGGTTGCGGGACGCGGCCTCGATGACGACTGCAACGTCTTGCTGCGGTTCGAGGGCGGGGCGCGCGGCGTGCTGATCGCCTCGCAGATCTCGGCCGGCGCCCGCAACGGCCTGACGATCAGCGTCTATGGCGAGAAGGGCGGCCTGACCTGGTCGCACGAGGATCCCAATGTGCTGACGCTGGATTGGCTGGAGGGCCCTAGCCATGTGCTGCACGCCGGCTCTGGCTACCTCGGCTCTGCGGCTCGGGCGGTGACGCGGCTGCCGACCGGGCATCCCGAGGGTTTCATCGAGGCCTTCGCCACGATCTACCGCGATTTCGCCGACGCGATCGAAGGTCGTGATGGCGGACTCGTACCGGACATTACCGAGGGCCTGCGCGGCATGGCCTTTGTCGAGCGCGCTGTTGCGGCCAGCCGCGACGATGCGGGCTGGGTCTCGCTAGAAGGAGAGGGCTGATGAAGACGCCCAAGGGGCCGGCCATCTTCCTGGCCCAGTTCATCGGCGACAAGCCTCCGTTCGACAAGCTCGAGACCATGGCGGCCTGGGTCTCCAGCCTCGGCTATGTCGGGGTGCAGATGCCGACCGGCGGGGCGGACTCGTTCTTCGATCTGGCCCTGGCCGCCGAGAGCCAGATCTATTGCGATGACATCGCCGGGATGCTGGCCGAGTACGGCCTGGAGATCACCGAGCTGTCGACGCACCTGCAAGGTCAACTCGTCGCTGTTCATCCGGCCTATGACGAACTGTTCGACGGCTTCGCGCCGCCGGAGCTGCGCGGAAAGCCACAGGAACGGCAGGCCTGGGCGGTCGAGCAGGTGAAGGCTGCGGCGATCGCCAGTCGGCGGCTGGGCCTTAAGGCGCATGCGACCTTCTCAGGCTCTCTGGCTTGGCCCTATCTCTATCCGTGGCCCCAGCGGCCAGCGGGCCTGATCGAGGAGGCGTTCGCCGAGCTGGGGCGTCGCTGGAAGCCGATCCTGGACGTCTTCGAGGAGAACGGTGTCGACGCGGCCTACGAGATCCATCCGGGCGAAGACCTGCATGACGGGGCGACGTTCGAGCGCTTCCTCGACGAGGTCGGCGGACACCCGCGCGCCAATATCCTGTACGATCCCAGCCACTTCGTGCTGCAGCAACTGGACTATCTGGCCTACATCGATCGCTACCACGAGCGCATCAAGGCGTTCCACGTCAAGGACGCCGAGTTCCGGCCGTCCGCGCGCTCGGGCGTCTATGGCGGCTACCAGGGCTGGGTTGACCGGCCGGGTCGGTTCCGCTCGTTGGGCGATGGTCAGGTCGACTTCAAGGCGATCTTTTCAAAGCTGGCGCAGTACGACTATGACGGCTGGGCGGTCCTGGAATGGGAGTGCGCGCTCAAGCATCCTGAACAGGGCGCCGCAGAGGGCGCGCCGTTCATCCGGGATCATATCATTCGGGTGACGGACAAGGCGTTCGACGATTTCGCCAGCGCGGGGTCGGACGCTGGACGTAATCGAAGACTTCTTGGCCTATAGTCTAAGCGTGTGTTCTGACGGAGTTGCTTGATGAAGGTTCGGCTTACCCTGGCGGCGATGATCGCCGGTCTGGCGTCCAGCGCGGTCGCCGCGCCGTCGGGACAACAGCTGTTCGAACAACGCTGTGGCATGTGTCATGCGCTGCAAGCCGCCCCGGGCAAGATGGGACCGCCTCTGGCGGGCGTGGTCGGTCGCAAGGCCGCCAGCGTGCCGGGCTACGCCTACAGCGCGGCCATGAAGGGCTCGGGCGTCATCTGGACCCCGGACAAGCTGGACGCCTATGTGAAGGCTCCGGCTAAGACCGTACCCGGCACCAAGATGCTGCTGGGCGCGCCCAACGACGCCGAACGCGCGGCCGTGCTCGCCTATCTGGCCAGCGTCAAGAAATAGATCTCAGCGCGGCGTCAGTTCCTGGATTTCGATGTCCTTGAACTCGATCGGCGCGCCCTCGCTTTGCAGAGAGATATAGCCGCCGGTCACCGGCTGAGCGCCCCGCGCAAGAATGTAGGGTTTGGCTCCGCCCGCGACGGTGTCGTCCGGGTCGAGCGCGGCGCCGGCGTAGCGATGCACAACGACGCCGTTGATCTTCTGAGTGATCTCGCCGTTGGGCAGCACCTCAAGCTCGGCTTGAACCCAGGTTCCGTTGGCGATGGTCGGGGCGTTGGCGGGCGGCGTGCAGTGCTCTTTGACCTTGGTCCCGTCAATCGTGATCGTGATGCCCGGCGTGCAGACCGCGCCGGTCGGCCTTGGTTTGTCGCCGTCCTTGCCCAGAAGCTGGAACTCGATCGAAACAGGGAACGGCTGGTCTACCGTCATGCTCTCCGCGGTCTGGCTGTGGAACATGATCCCGCTGTTGCCGCGCGCCCAGCCTGGGGTGTCGAGCGGCAAGCCTTCGGTCAGAAAGCGGTACGAGAACCGCAGGCGGTATGCGTTGAACGGGGTGTTGTAGAACAGGTGTCCGAACTGGTTGTCGAACTTGTCGTAACCCGCATAGGAAACCCGGATGACGCCCTGGTCGGCGACAAAGGTCTGGCGATAGTTCTCGCCGGCCGGACGCCTGGCGATCTTCGGGGTCCAGCCGTTCAGCGTCTTGCCGTCGAAAAGCGAGCGCCACTGTCCGGCGCGGACCTCTTCAGCGTGCGATACGCCCGCGATGCAGAGTGCGAGCACCGATGCGAGCCCGAGGCGCGTCCGTCGCCGTGACGACTTCATCCAGATCATGGTGCGTTTCCCCGTATCGCATCAGCTCAGTCGAAACGCCGAGCTTTGTTGCAATGTAACCCATTTCATGGAAGCCTCCAGGCAAGAATGAAGGGGCGCCGGGGTAGGAGGTCGTGTTGCGTAAGCATCTCGACGTGGACCCGCGAGCGGCCGCGAAGGGAGCGAACATGGCCAACCTGAACGGCCGCGCGCGTCGGAAGAATACATACGACGCCATCGTGGTGGGCAGCGGCATTACGGGCGGCATTGCGGCCAAGGAGCTGACCGAGAAGGGATTGAAGGTCCTGGTGCTCGAACGGGGCCGAATGGTCCGTCACCTTGAGGACTATCCGACCGCCACGCTTGATCCTTGGCAGACCAAATACCCGCAGGGCCAGCTGCCACAGGCGGAGCTCGCCGCGCACTACAAGGTGCAGCGGCGCACCGGCTATACGATGACGGAGACCACCCAGCATTTCTTCGTGCGGGATGACGAGCATCCCTACACCGAGGAGAACCGCTTCGACTGGATCCGGGGCTATCACGTGGGCGGGCGCTCGCTGACCTGGGGACGTCAGAGCTATCGTCACAGTCCGATCGACTTCGAGGCCAATGCCCGTGAAGGGATCGCGGTCGACTGGCCGATCCGCTACGAGGACCTTGCGCCCTGGTACGAGCACGTCGAGCGCTTTATCGGCGTCTCCGGTCAGGCCGAGGGTTTGCCCCATTTCCCGGATGGTCATTACCAGCCGCCGATGGAGCTGAACTGCGTCGAGAAGGCGTTCAAGGCGCGTTCCGAGGCTCGCTTCCCCGAACGACGGGTCACCATCGGGCGTACGGCCCACCTGACCGATCCGACCGAGGAGCAGCTTTCGCTGGGGCGCACCAAGTGCCAGTACCGCAACCTGTGCATCCGGGGCTGCCCGTTCGGCGGCTACTACAGCTCCAACTCCGGCGGGCTGATCGCGGCCGAACGCACCGGCAATCTGGTGATCCGTCCAAACTCGATCGTCACGGAGCTCGTCTATGACGAGCGCAAGGGGCGGGCCAGCGGCGTTCGGATCCTCGACGCCGAAACGCTGAAGGATGAGGAATTCCACGCCGACGTGATCTTCCTGTGCGCGTCGGCGCTGAACTCGGCGTGGATCATGATGAACTCGACGAGTTCACGGTTCCCGAACGGCTTCGGCAACGCCAGCGATCAGTTGGGTCGCAACGTCATGGACCACCATCTGGGCGTTGGGGCTTCGGGTGAGGCGCCGGAGTTCGCTGAGATGTATTTCTCGGGGCGTCGACCGAATGGCATCTATGTGCCGCGCTTCCGCAATCTGGGCGACGACGCCACCAAGCGCTCGGACTATCTGCGCGGCTTCGGCTACCAAGGCGGCGCAGGACGCGCGACCTGGGAGCGTGATCGCGGCAAGGGGGGACGCGGGTTCGGCGCGGCCCGAAAGGCCGAACTCAGCCAGCCGGGGCCATGGACGATGGGCCTGGGCGGGTTTGGCGAAATGCTCCCGTATGCCGACAACCGCATCACGCTGAACCGCGATGTGAAGGACAAGTTCGGCCTGCCGACCCTGACCATGAACGTCACCATGCGGGACAACGAGATGGCCATGCGCCGCGACATGCAGTCAGCGGCGGCCGAAATGCTCGAGGCCGCCGGCTTCAAGAATGTGCGCGGTCACGATAACGGCTTCGCGCCGGGCCTGGGCATTCACGAGATGGGGACAGCTCGCATGGGCCGCGATCCCAAGACGTCCGTGTTGAACGCGCACAATCAGGTTCACGAGTGCAAGAACGTCTATGTCACCGACGGGGCGGCGATGACGTCTGCATCGTGCGTGAACCCGTCCCTGACCTACATGGCCCTGACGGCCCGCGCCGCCGACCACGCGGTGCGCGCCCGCAAACGGGGAGAGCTGTAATGCTGAACCGACGCGACACCCTTCGCGGCCTTGCCCTCACGGTCGGCGCCGCCGCCACCGGATGGGCTGGGAGCGCTGCGGCCACCACCGCCCTGAGCTGGACGCCGACGGCGCTGACCCCCGATCAGGCCCAGATCCTCGACGTGGTCGCTGAGCTGATCATTCCCGCCACCGACACCCCAGGTGCGCGCGAGGCCGGCGTGCCGCAGTTCATTGATCGCGCCATGGCCAGCTATTGCGAGGCGTGGCAGGTCGAACAGCTGAAGGGCGGTTTCGCCCGCATGGACGCCGACGCCAAGGCTGCGCACGGCAAGCTCTTCGTGGCGCTGGCGCCCGAGCAGCAGGTCGCCATCCTCAACGTCTATGATCGCGAGACCGCCAACTCGACCAGCGGTCACTTCTTCCCTCTGCTCGAGGACTTCGTCACCGTGGGCTACTTCACCTCGGAGCCCGGCGCGACGATGGCGCTGAAATACGATCCCGTTCCCGGCGCTTACAACGGTTGCGTGCCGTTGGCGCAGATCGGCAGGGCCTGGGCGACCCGCTAGAGCCTGTCTGGTTTAGATGGAACCATCTAAACCAGATAAACAGGCTCTAAAATCAAACATTTAGGAAGGGCTCTAGGCCGCAAGATTAACCGCTCAGAATGGGCAGCCGGACCGTGAAGGTGCTGCCCAGCCCTTCGCCGTCGCTGTCGACGGTGATGGCGCCGCCGTGCAGCGCCACAAGCTGCCGGACCAAGGCCAGGCCGATGCCGAGCCCGCCCTGTGACTTGCCGAGGTGGTCCTCAACCTGGGCGAAGATCTCGAAGATCTTCGACTGCATCTCCTCGGGAATGCCGATCCCCGTGTCCGAAACCTTGATCGTCACCGTGCGCCCCTCAACAGCTGCGGCGAGCGTGACGACGCCGCCTGGCGGGGTGTACTTGGCGGCGTTGTTGAGCAGGTTGGCCACGATCTGGGCGAGGCGCGTGTGGTCGGCCTCGAGCCAGACCGGAGTCTCCGGCGTTTCGATGACAAACTGATGCCGGGCAGCCTCGATGGTATGCTGGCTGGCCTCGATCGCCGATTGCAGCACGTCACCCAGTTCGATCCGCTGCTTCTTGAGCGCGATCTTCCCCTGGCTCACGCGAGAGACGTCCAGCAGGTCGTCGACCAGGTGGCTCAGGTGATCCAGCATCCGCTCCATACGACCCCGGATATCCTGGGCGCGTTCGGGTGGAATGTCCTTGTTCAGCAGATGCAGGCCACCGCTGAGCGCGGCGACGGGGTTGCGTAGCTCGTGCGCCAGGACCGCCAGGAAGCTGTCCTTGTGCCGATCGGCCCGACGCAGCGCTTGGGCGGCGGCTTCCAGCTCGTCGCGCTGAGCCTCGATCTGGCGGCGCTGCTGGTGAAGGTCGAAAAAGACGTTGGCCTTGCTGCGCAGAACATCCGTCTCAATGGGCTTCTGGATAAAGTCCACCGCCCCGGCCTCGTATCCCCGGAAGCGACGCTGGCTATCCGCAGCCCCGGCGGTGACGAAGATGATCGGGATATGACGGGCCCGCTCGCTGCCGCGCATGAACTCGGCCAGTTCGAAGCCGTTCATGCCCGGCATCTGGACATCCAGGAGCGCCAGGGCGACATCATGGGTCAGCAGAAGCTCAAGCGCCTCCTCGCCGCTTCGCGCCTTGAGGCAGGTGAGGCCTTCACGCTGAAGCAAGGCCTCCAGGGCCTGCAGGTTCTCCTCGAGGTCATCGACCAGAAGGAAGTTGATCGGCTTGTCCGCGTTGGTCATGCGGTCCCCAAACTCGTCAGATAGGTCGTGATGGCGTCGATGGTCATGACATGCGCCGATGGGCAGGCCTGCAGCGCGGCGTCCGGCATGGCGGTGGCGTAGGCCTCGGCGCGATCCTGGACAATCGCCACGCCGCCCGCCGCCTGCACGGCGCGAAGCCCCGCCGCGCCGTCATGGTTTGCGCCGGTGAGGATGACGCCGACCAAAACCGGGCCATAGGCGTCCGCGGCGGACTCGAACAGCACGTCGATGGACGGGCGCGAATAGTTCAACGGCTCGTCGGTCGAAAGCGCCAGGCTGCGATCGGTCTCGACCAGCATGTGATAGTCCGATGGCGCGAAGTAGACGACGCCGCCCTCGATGGGCTCCTTGTCCTCGGCTTCTTTCACGGTGATCCGGCACTTGGACTGCAGGAGCGGCACCAGCATGTTGTCGCGATCCGGTGGGATGTGGACCACTACAAGCACCGGCAGCGGAAAGCTGGGGGGCAGGGCGGGCAGGATCGCCAGCAAGGTTTGAACGGCGCCGGCCGACGCACCGATCAGGATCGCTTGGGGGCGCTCGCCGGTCATGGGTCGCGCCTTTGATAGATCTTGTCCTCCGGAACGAAGTCGGCGAACGCCGGAGCGTGGGTGGAAAAGCGGAGGCTTTCCTTGGAACCCAGGCCCAGGAACCCCTTTCGCGTCAGCGAGTCGCGGAACAGGCCGATGGCGCGGTCCTGCAAGGGACGGTCGAAATAGATCATCACGTTTCGGCACGAGATCAGATGCATCTCGGCGAACACCGCGTCGGTCACCAAGCTGTGGTCCGAAAACACGACCCGACTGCGCAGGCTTTTGTCGAACACCGCCCGGCCATAGGCGGCGGTGTAGTGTTCGGACAACGAGGACTTGCCGCCCGACCTTTGGTGGTTCTCGGTGAACTTGCGAATGCGGTCTACCGCATAGACACCAGCCTCCGCGGCCGCGAGCGCTTCGGGGTTGATATCCGTCGCGTAGAAGATCGTGCGGTCGTAGAGTCCTTCCTCCTTGAAGAGGATGGCCAGGGAATAGACCTCTTCGCCGTTGCTGCAGCCTGCGATCCAGACCTTGAGCGAGGGGTAGGTGCTGAGATGCGGCAGCACCTTCTCGCGTAGCGCCTTGAAGTAGGACGGATCGCGGAACATCTCGCTCACCTGGACGGTGAGAAAGTCGAGCAGGCGCGGCAGCATCGAGGGGTCGTGCAGCACACGATCCTGCAGCGCCGAGATCGTCGGGACGCCAAGCTGGGCGCGGGCCTGGGTCAGCCGCCGTTTGATCGACGCCCGTGCGTAGTGCCGAAAGTCATAATGGTAGCGCTGGAAGAGCGCTTCCAGCAGGAGTTGGACCTCAATGTCCTCGATGGCGTCGGACACGGGGCTACCTCGGCATCCAGACGCGAACCAACGACAGCAGTTTGTCGACGTCGATCGGCTTGGCCATGTAGTCGCTGGCGCCGGCTGCGATACACCGCTCTTGATCGTCAGGCATGGCCTTGGCGGTCAGCATCAGGATCGGGAGCTTGGACCAGCGCGCGTCGAGGCGGATCTGGCGCGCCGCCGTCAGCCCGTCCATCACCGGCATCATCACGTCCATCAAGACGAGATCGATCGCCCGCGCTGGATCCTCGGCCGAGCGATTGAGCGCGTCGATCGCCTCCTGGCCGTTGCGCGCGATCTCGACGACAGCGCCGCGGGGCTCCAGCACATTGGTCAGCGAGTAGACGTTGCGGATATCGTCCTCGACGATCAGCACGCGACGCCCTTCCAGAACCGCGTCGCGATGGCGCGCCTTCTGGATCATCTTCTGTTGCTCGGCGGGCAGCTCCGAAACCACTTGGTGCAGGAACAATGAGACCTCGTCCAGCAACCGCTCGGGCGACTTGGCTCCCTTGATGATGATCGAGCTGGAGTAGCGGCGCAGGCGCTGTTCATCGTCGGCCGACAGGTCATGCCCGGTGTAGACGATGACGGGCGGGAAGGCGTGATTGTCGTCCTGGCTGAGGGTCTCCAGCAGCGAGAAGCCGGAGGCGTCAGGCAGGGAAAGGTCCAAGACCATGCAGTCGAAGGTCTGCTCGCGAAGCAACTCGAGACATTCAGCGGCGGTGCCGACGCCTACGGTTTCGACGTCGCCCGACGACAGCAGTTTTCCTACCGCCTCGCGCTGGACCGAGTCGTCCTCGACGATCAGCACGCGACGGACGGTGCTGGACAGTTTGGCCTCCAGCGACTTCAGCACCTCGGCGAGGGCTTCGCGCTTCACCGGCTTGATCAGGTAGCCGATCGCGCCGAGCGAAAGCGCCGTCTGACTATAGTCAGCGGCCGAGACGACGTGGATCGGGATGTGGCGCGTGGCGTCATCGCGCTTCAGGCGGTCCAGCACCATCAGGCCCGACTCGTCGGGCAGGCCGACGTCCAACACCACGGCGCTGGGCTTGAAGCGACGGGCAAGCTTCAGGGCTTCTTCGGCGGTGCCGGCGACCAGGCACTGGAAGCCCAGCTCGCGCGACAGATCGCGGACGATGCCGGCGAACTTGTCATCGTCCTCAATGACTAGCAGGACCCGGCGACCGCCCGTCAGTTGATCACGATCGTCATCGACCGCCGCTCGAACGACTGGCGCGCGGGCGGCCTTGGGGCGCGGCAGCGGCGAGACTGGCTTTGCGGCGAGCGGTTGGTCCCTGGGCGCGACGCGCGCCGGGTCGTAGGCGAGCGGGATCGTGACGGTGAAGGCGCTGCCTTCGCCGGGCTGGCTTCGCAGCGTGATCGCGCCGCCGAGAAGGCGAGCCAGTTCGCGAGAGATCGAAAGCCCCAGGCCCGTGCCGCCGTACTTACGGCTTATGGTCCCGTCGGCCTGGCGGAACGCCTCGAAGATCGCGTCCTGCTGTTCGCGCGAGACACCGATCCCCGTGTCGATGACCGTGAAGGCGATATCGCGCCCGCCCGAAAGGCCGACCTCCAGGCGCACGCCGCCCTTCTCGGTGAACTTGAAGGCGTTCGACAGCAGGTTCTTCAGCACCTGTTCCAGGCGTTGGCGATCTGTCTCGATGCTGGCCGGACAATCGCCGGCGATGTCGATGTCGAAGTCGAGGTTCCGCTCTGACGCCACGGGCTGGAAGAGCTGACGCAGGTCGTCCGTCAGGCGCTGCAGCGGCAGCGGCTCGGGACGCACCTCCACATGGCCCGCCTCGATCTTCGACAGGTCGAGGATGTCATTGATCAGGGTCAGCAGGTCGTTGCCGGACGAGGCGATGGTCTGGGCGAACTTGACCTGTTCAGGGGTCAGGTTGCCTTGCGGATTGTCGCTGAGCAGCTTCGACAGAATGAGCAGGGAATTGAGCGGCGTGCGCAGCTCGTGGGACATGTTCGCCAGGAAGTCAGACTTGTACTGGCTAGCCTGTTCCAGTTCCCGGGCCTTCAGCGCCACGGCCGCGCTGGTCCGTTCAAGCTCGTCGCGCTGGGTCTCCAGCGTCTGGGCCTGCTCCTCGAGTTGGCTGTTGGTCTGTTCCAGCTCCGCCTGTTGCTGCTCAAGACGGATCTGGGATTCCTTGAGGGCGCGCCCCTGTTCTTCGAGCTCCTCGTTGGAGACGCGGAGCTCTTCACTCTGGACCTGGAGCTCTTCGGCCTGGCGCTGGGTTTCCTCGAGCGCGTTCTGGAGCTCAGACCGATAGCGTGCTGAACGCAGGGTGATGCCGATCGAGGGCGCCGCCTGGCGCAGCAGTTCCAGGACCTGATCGTCCACCGGATGCAGGAAGCCCAGCTCGATGACCGCGTTGACCACATCATCGGCGTGTGTCGGCACAACGACGAGATGGCGAGGCTTGTCGTGTCCCAAGCCCGAGCCGATGGTCATGTAACCTTCGGGCACGTCACGAATAATGACCGCGTCACCCTCGGCGGCGACCTTGCCGAGCAGGCCTTCCTTCAGATTGAAGCGGGTCGGCGTGTCGGAGTCCGCCGCTACGCCGAGACTCGCTGTGCGGTGGAACCGCCCGTTCTCGCCCTTGAAGATCACGCCAGCCTGGAAGCCGACATAGCGCGCCAGATAGCTCAGGATGCTATCGGAGAGCGCCTCGACCGTCTTGTCGCCCCTCATCGCTTCAGAAAGGCCGACCTGGCCTGCCTGCAGCCATTCTTCCCGCGCCTGCGCGCGATTGGCGCGGCGGATGAGATAGAACACCATCAAGGTCAGGACAGCGCCCAAAAGGCTCGAAAGTACGCCGCTCAGCAGCGCCGTGCGGTAGGCGACCTCCATTTCCGAAAGGCGAAGGTCGCGCTGGCGATCCTCCTCAGTCCGCATGGCCTCGATCTGACGTCGAATGGCGTCCATCTCGATCTTGCCGCGATCGGTGTCGACCACCGCGAGGGCCTCGGCCTGGCTGCCATCACGGCGCAGCCGGACGGTCTCCTCAAGCTCCTCGAACTTCGCGGTGATCTGGCGTTCCAGCGTCTTGATATTCGATTGCTGGGCTGGGTTGTCGCGCGTGAGATCGCGCACGGTCTCAATGCGGGAGGCGCTCTCGGACGCCGCGATCTCGTAGGGCTTCAGATAGTCGCTCTTGCCTGTCAGCAGAAAGCCGCGCTGCCCCGTCTCGGCGTCCTGGGTCAACGCCATCAACTCATTGAGCGCCATCATGACGTCGTGCGTGTGCCAGATCCTCTGGCTGTTGCCGCGAAGCATTTCGACGTTGCGGTAGGCGATGATCCCGCTGGTCACGAAGAAGGCCAGCACGACGGCCAGCCCCAGGGCCGTCCATAGCTCGGTCCGCGAAACTGAAGGCGTAGCGGAACGCTGTTTATTGAGCGACATTCTAGAACCAAGCAGGCAAAGGGATCAGGAGGAGACGTGCGGGTCTGTCGCTGTTTGGTCGCGATGGGAAGGCCGAGCTCATGAGACCGGGTTCCTCAAGCGCTAAGAATTGCGGCAGAACAGACAAAACGCCCCCTACGCGCCACGACGCGTGGCTCTCGAACGCCGCTCAAAGGTGAAGGTTCCGTCTTTTGGGCGACTTTCTGCGGGAGCGGCCGCGCCGCGATTGCGCCGCAATTCTCCTGGCTTCTCCTCTATCCCCTCAGCGGCTAGCTTCACGCAGAGCAGGATCGGTGACCCCAGGAAGGACCGCGATGATCAGGAAGTTGAGCTTGGCGTTGATCGCCGCCGCTGCTGTGGGTGTGGCGTCACCCGTGCTGGCTGCGGATGCGACGGCGCGATCCGGCGACCTGTTCGGCGTATGGCGCAACCCCAAGGGCAGCGTTCATATCGAGATCAAGTCTTGCGGGCTGGAGACCTGCGGCTATGTGGTCTGGGCGAACGCCGAGGCTCAGGCCGACGTCAAGAAGGGCAGCAACCAGGGCCTGGTGGGCATGCAGTTGCTGCGCGACTTCTCCTCGTCTGGCGCCAACGAGTGGAAGGGCAAGGTCTTCGTCCCGGACCTGAGTATGACGTTCTCAGGCCAGGTGCGGCTGTTGGACCGCTCGTCATTGCGCGCCAAAGGCTGCCTGTTGCCCAACTTCCTTTGCAAGTCCCAGGTCTGGACCCGTGTCGAAACCGCCGGCGTCACCGGACGCACGCTCTAGGCTGACCCTGGCGCGGTCCGGCGGGCGCTGAGCTGCCCAGATCAGGCCTCCAGGGAGAGCAGGGCGAAGAGGGCGCCTTCAGTGTTCGATAGTCGCCAACCGCGATAGTCGAACACCGCGCCGGCGCGGAAATCCGCCGTCGCTGCCGAGCGTAGCCGGGGTAGGGCTTCTGCGCCCCGCCCTTTGGGAAACAGCTGGGCCGCGAGGGTCTTCGCGCTAACGCCTGGATGGATTTTGCGCCAAGCCTCTCCGATGCGACGGATGGCCTCGGCGTCGAGGCCAGCGATGGAGGCGGCCGGAACAGATTTGGCGAAAGACGGTGTGGCGGCCAGGGAGACCAACGCAGCCAGAAGATCGCGACGCGTGCTCATGGTCAGGCGGCCTTCTTTTCGGATTTGAGGTGATCGGCCAGTCGCATGGTCAAGGCCAGGATGGTGAGGGTGGGATTAATGATCCCTGAGGTCGGGAAAACCGAGCTGCCGGCAACATAGAGGTTGTCCGCCTCGTGCAGTCGACCGTTGGCGTCGACCACGCCCTTCGTGGGATTGTCGTGCATCCTCGTGGTCCCCATGTGGTGGCGCGAGGCGTTCGACGAGGCCAACAGTTCATCGCGTCGGAGCGACCAGCACAACCGGCCCTCGCCGGAGGCGCCTAGGGCGTTGGCGAGTCCGTCGATTGTCTTTTCAAGGTCTGCATAGTCCTTGGGCCCGTGAACCCAGTCGAGGCGGACGCGAGGCATGCCCAGAGCGTCCTTCTGGTCGGGGTCCAGGGTGATGCGACTGTCGGGATTTGGAAAATGCTCGGTCATGGCGAAGAAGCCGAGCAGGTTGGATCTGGCGTCTCCCTTGTCTAGCCGGGCGCTGGTCTTGCTGATCGTCTGGGTGTCGGCGGCGATCTTGGCGTCTGCGTTCGAAAAGTTCGCGCGGAAGAGCGTAGCGGTGAAATTGCCGGTCTTCATGCGCTTCTGGGCCGCAAGCCCCGCGCCGATCACGCAGTGCGGCCCGTAACGTTGGGCGGGAGCATACAGATCCAGCGGTTCGGCGCGCGATGCGGCGAAAGCCGAACCTTCCCGTTGGGAGTCGCTGTCGTTCGAGTAGGTAAGATGGCCCTGGAAGAAACGACCCACGAGATCGTGGCTGTTGCCGAGATTGTCTGACGCCAGTAGCAGCCGGACGTTCTCGATTCCACCGGTGGCCAGCACGTAGCGTCCTGCCTTGGCTGTGTGCCGCTTGCCATCGAGGCAGGCGATGTCGAGGCCCGTGATCGTGTTCCGCTTGTGGCGAATGCGGATCACATTGGCGTAGAGGTAGACGTCGATATTGGGCGCCTCGGCGAACTGGGTCCGGAAGCGGTCGAAGGCCGGCTTGTCCGCCCGTCCCGAGATGCGGGCATGGACGCGGGGCGCCGGAAAGAACCCGTCTTCGGGGTCAAGCGCCAGGGGCTGGAGGTTCGGATCCGCCGCGTTGGGACGTTCCAGGGGGAAGCGATCGATCTCCAGCAGATCGCAGGCGCGGTCGTAGTAGGGCTGCATCGCCTCGCGGCTGACCGGCCAGCCGCTGTAGGGGATCCAGACGCGTTCGGCGAAGTCCGCCGGATCCAGCGGACCGCACTTGCCGCCCCAGACGTGGCCTGAGCCGCCGAGCGCCCGGATCCGCGACTGCACCGGGTACTCGTGGAGGGGGCGATCCTTGTTACCGTCAGCCTTCTGCACGCAGGCGCCGGCGTAGAGGGCCTGGGTCTCGGGCTCCATTTCGTGGCCGCCGCTTTCCAGGATGACCACTTTCAAGGGGCCTCCGGCCAGTTCCTTGGCCAGGGTGATGCCGGCCAGGCCACCGCCGATGATCACAAGATCGGCTTCAAGGGCGCTGGCGTCAGGCAAGGTTCGGGCGTCGATGATCGCCATCGTTGAAAACTCGCTGATTTTCGAGATGAAAAAAGGCGCGCGCGCGGCGAGCGCCGCGCCTCGCGATCTAGTCGCGAGCGCCCCGGCTCTTCAGGTAGCTGACCACGGCGACATGGCCGTTCTTGCGGGCCATGCCCAGCGGGGACCGCATCTCACCGGGATTGGCCACGACCGCGCGGTTCACGTCAGCGCCGTGCTCGACGAGGTACTTCACCACCGCGAGGTCGCCCCGGCGGGCGGCGCCGATCAGCGGGGTCTCGTCGCCGGGGACGAAGGACTCGACGTCCGCGCCGCGCTCGACCAAGGCCTGCACGATATCGAGGCGACCGGCCAACGAGGCCTGGATCAGCGGATTGCCGTCGCCGCGAACGGCGAGGTTGGGATCAGCGCCGGCGGCCAGCAGGGCGCGGACGACGTCGGCCTGGCCGCTGCGCGAGGCCTCGATCAGCGGCGAGCCATCGCCGCGGGCGATGTAGTTGGGGTTGGCGCCCAGCGCGATCAGCTCACGGATGCTGCGCAGGTCTTTCCGGTCGACCGCGTCATACAGCGGGCGTCCCAGATGCCGAGCTACGGCGCGACGGGCCTCCTCGGGCGTTTGCTGCACGGTCTGGGCGGGCTGTGCGGCCCAGGCTGCGGCGGCGGTCGAGAGGCCAAGGACGCCCACGGCCACGGCTCCGGCGAGGTGGCGGCGGCGGTCGGCGTGATGATGGGTGAGCATGGTGAAGCGCTCCTTCAGTTGCTTGTTGGCCGAGGCTGGCCAGTGGCAGCCCAGCGGAGGCGCGCAGGCGGCCAGCTGGGTCTTCAGCATGGCCTCGCCATAGGCGCGGCGGGTCTTGGGGTGACGGGCCAGCACGGCCGCATCGCAGGCGATCTCCTGGTCGATGCGAAGCGCTGCGGCGCCGAGGTGAACGAAGGGGTTGAACCAGAACAGGCACTGCAGGGCGGTGACGATCGCATTGATCTGGGCGTCGCCAACGGCGAGGTGGTTACGTTCGTGCGCCAGGATCAGCGCCTGTTCCTCGGGCGTGTATTGCTTGTCGAAATCCGCTGGCAAGACGACGCACGGCGTCAGAGCGCCGATGACGGCAGGACCGACCCCGGGGCGATCAGAGCGCACCAGGCGATCATCCCCGGTCAGGGTCAGCGCGCCCAGTGAACGTACAAAGCGACGCTGCCGTTCGACCTGCAGGACTACGCCGCCGAACGCCACGACCAGCCAGAGACCCAGCGCGATTTCGCCGAGCGGGACCAGGGGCGTGGACGCCGTCTGCGTTGGCGCCGCTGGCGCGGCAGGCCCAGGCTGCGGCGATGCTGGGGCCGCAATCACGGCCATGGGGGTGGCGACGTAGGGCGCGGGCAGCACGATGGTTCGGGCCGGGATCAGCAGCGCCAGGATCGAGAGCGGTGCGATCAGCCACAGCGCATAGGCGTTTCCGGCGCCGAAGGCCTTTCGGACGGGTCGACGCAGGACCAGCACCAGCAGCACGGCCGCCGCCAGAGCGATATTGGCCTTGCCGAGGAAGAGCAGGATGTCAGCGACCATCGTCGATCTTCTCCAAGAGGCGGCGGAGTTCGGCGACGTCTTCGGGATTGAGCTTCTCGCGCTTCGAGAAATGGCTCACCAGCGGCGCGAGACGACCGTCGAACAGGCGATCCAGAAGGCCCTGGCTCTCGGAGTCCACATAGTCCTCGCGACCAATCAGCGGGCGATACAAAAAGCGTCGGCCATCCTTGTCGGCGGCGATGGCGCCCTTCTTGAGAAGCCGGTTCAGCAAGGTCTTCACCGTGCCTTCCGCCCAGCCGTGGTCTTTGGCCAAGATGGCCAGAACCTCTTCGGCCGGCTTGGGGCTGTCGGCCCAAAGCACCTTCATGACTTCGCTCTCGGCGGCGCTGATGCGGTGTGATGTCGTGTCCATGCTTCGGACGATTACGCATGTAAACGTTCCCGTCAAGTGATCGATTACGCGCGTAAACGAAATGTAATGAACCGTTGGAGCCGTGCGCGAACCGGCTTAGGCCTTCGTCGTCAGAGGAGTTGCGCATGCCAGATACGCTTCAGCTTGGCCTGCCGGGCTTTGATCCGCCGACGCCGACCGACCGATTGATGTTCCTGCTTTATCCGGACCCATCGACGGCAGAGCGCATCGCGCAGGAAGCCGCGCGCCTGAAGTCCGCTCTGAATCTCGGCGGCGCGCTGGTTCAAACCAACCGCCTGCACATCACCCTCCACCATCTGGGCGACTATGTCGGCCTACCTAACGACATCGTCAGCAAGGGCGTCCTGGCGGGTGGGGCCGTGGCCAGCGCTCCGTTCGAGGTGGTCTTCGACCGCGCCCTCAGCTTCGCCAATCGTCCGGGCAACAACCCGTTCACGCTGCAGGGCAGGGAGGGGGTGAGCGCCCTGATCGGCTTCCAGAAGACGCTGGGCGAGAAGATGGCCGCGGCGGCGCTGCGTCCTGACCGGAGCTTCACGCCGCACATCACCTTGCTCTACGACGGGCAAATCGTCCCCGAGCAGGCGGTCACGCCGATCACCTGGACGATCGATCGTTTCGCGCTTGTGCAGAGCAAGCTCGGCCAGACCCAGCACATCGTCCTTCGGGAATGGCCCCTGAGCTGACGGATCGGCCTGTTGCGCTGAACGGGTTCGGTGGCAGGAAGGACGCACCTCTCGATTCGGCGCGCCAGGAAGTCCACGATGACCATCACGATGTACGGCATCAAGAACTGCGACACCGTCGCCAAGGCCCGTAAATGGCTGGACGACAATGGTCAGCCTTATGTCTTCCACGACTACAAGGCCGCAGGGATCGACCAGCCCCGTCTGGACGCCTGGGTCGCGGAGCTGGGTTGGGAGATCGTGCTCAACCGCGCGGGAACGACGTTCCGCAAGCTGCCCGAGGCGGACCGGCAGGATCTCGACGCCGGCAAGGCTGTCGCGCTGATGCTCGCCCAGCCCTCGATGATCAAACGACCCATCCTCGATCTTGGTGAGCGCCGGCTGGTGGGGTTCAAGCCCGATCTCTACGCGGCCGCTTTCGGCTGATCCAAGCGCCTCGGCGCGGCGCTATCGCCTGCTGAGCGAAGTTTAAGACGACATCCAAGGCCGGATCGGTCTATCAGTGAGGGCTAGGCTCGCCGGACGCGGGCTCTTGGAGGGCATTTCGCGCGTGGGGAAGAACGCCGTCTCGCGATACGAGCTGGTCATCTTCGACTTTGACGGCACGCTGGCCGATAGCGCCGCGTGGATGATGCGCGCCGTCAATCCGATGGCGCGGCGTTATGGCTTCAAGACTGTCACCGACGACGAGATCGAGATGCTGCGTGGTCGCAGCACGCGCGAGGTGATCCGCTATCTCGGCGTATCGCCCTGGAAGCTTCCGCTGATCGCGCGCGCCGGCAAGAAACTGATGGCCGCCGACGCTCATACGATTCCGTTGTTCCCCGAGACCGAGAAGATGTTGCGCGCCCTGCATGCGGCCGGGGTCAAGATCGCGGTGGTCAGCTCCAACAGCGAGGCGGTGATCCGCCGTGTCCTGGGCGAAGAGCTCGGTAATCTGATCAGCCTCTACGCCTGCGGCGCGTCGCTGTTCGGCAAGGCGCGGAAGTTCAAGCAGGTCACGCGACAGGGCGTGGCCCGCGACAAGATCATCTGCATCGGCGACGAGACCCGCGACATCGAGGCCGCGCGAGCGGTCGGCCTTGATTGTGGCGCCGTCGGCTGGGGCTACGCCAAGCCCTCGATCCTGGCGCAACATGGCCCGACCGTTTCGTTCAACTCGATGTCCGAAATTATTTCGTATGTCGGCGCATCCAAGGCGGCGGTCGGCGGCGACTAACCTTCGAAAGCGCGAATGATCGCGCCCAAGAGGGAATGACTTCCATGGCCGACCTGTTCCAAGCGTTCTGGTGGCTTCTGTTTCCGTTGGCGTTTGGTGCGATGGGCGCCTTCCGCATGTGGCTGGATTGGCGCGCGCGCCTTGAGCTGACCAAGACCCTGCGTGCGTTCGCGGAGAAGGGGCTCGAGCCGCCGGCCGTGCTCCTGAGCCAGTTGAACCGATAGGGAGCGAAGATGATGTTTGATCTGTTCAACCGCTATTGGTGGCTGCTCTTTCCGATCGGCTTCTTCATCTACAGCGCCTTCCAGAGTTGGCTGTCCTATCGCTCGAACCGTGAAACTCTGGATCTGATCAAGGCCTATGCGGCTTCAGGACGAGAGCCGCCGCCGGAGCTTCTGAGTCGCCTGAGCAAGCGCCAGAACTTCGACGCCGATGATCACGCCGAGCGAAGCCGAGGTGACGGTCGATACGACGGTTGGTACCAAGTGGTGCTGTTCGGCATGCTTTGCGCGGGCTTCTCCTACGCGGCCTTCGCGGACATCTACGGCGCGGGCGAAGCGTTCACGATCGTGGCTTTCGTGATGGCCGCTTTGAGCGCGGCCTCCCTGGTGCAGGTGTTGTTCGTCGGCAAGCGGCGGCGTGATTGATGGACGCCGCGCTCGTCAGGCAGGCGCGCGCGGGGTCCCAGGTCGCCTTCGCCAGGCTGGTGGCCATCCACGAGAAGCCGCTACGGGGCTTTCTGCGAAAGAGCGGCTGGATTGACGCCGACGACATCGCCCAGGAAGCCTTCGTGGCCGCGTGGAGCCATCTGCCCAAGCTCCGCGATGATGCGGGCTTTCGGGCTTGGCTCTATGGCGTCGCCTGGAAGAAGGCCTTGTCGCACCGGCGGGGCGCGCAACGCGCCGCCGCTCGGGACGAGGCCTGGCGCGGCGAGCAGGACCTGGAAGCCGCTGCTGACGTCGCCGCCGAAGATCGCCTGGCGTTGGAGGCGGCGCTGGCGACCTTGCCGGACGACCAGCGCGCTTGCGTAGCCCTTTGTCTGGGGCAGGCTTGGTCGCACGCAGAGGTTTCCGACGCTTTGGGCATTCCTTTGGGCACCGTGAAGTCGCATGTTACCCGTGGGCGCGAACGGCTGCTGGCGGTTTTGGGAGACTCTCGATGACCCCTGATGATCAGCTCTCGCTTTTCCTGGGAGAGCAGCCTGCGACAAGCCGCGCGGGTCTGTTCACCGCGGTGGTGATGCAGAAGATCGAACGCCGCGTCTTTCTCCAGCGCATCGCCGTCGCCAGTGGCGGCTCGGCGGTGGTCGGCTTGATCGCCTGGGCCTGTGCACCAGCGCTGAACGTGCTGGTCGGCGCGCTGGCGCCGGGTCTGGCCCCTGCCGCAGCGGCGTTGGCTTTGGTGGCGGTCACGCTCCTTGTCAGCAGCTCCTCGGTCCGACGGCGCATGGGTTTCGCCGCCGGCTAGCGCCTTACGAAAGTTTCATGGCGAACGGCGCCTCCAAACGAGAGCGTGAGCGCCTCTTACCAGTGAAGGCGGCGCGGGGGCGTCGTCCACCGAACTGGAGGATTTGAGAATGGGTCCCGAAATTATCGTCCCGGTCGCGCTCTTCGCCATGATCTGCGCCGTCGTCTGCGTGCCGCTGTACCTGAAGAGCAAGGAGCGGATGGAGATGCAGGCGACGCTTCGTCTCGCCATCGAGAAAGGCCAGCCGGTCCCGCCCGAGGTGATCGAGGCCATGACCCGTAACGTGAAGATGCCGCCCACCCGACTGCGCGATCTGCGGACGGGTGTGATCTGGCTGGCGATCGGCGTCGGCGTCGGTCTCGCCACCTACTTCGGCGATTTCCTTGAAGGCGACATGGATTTCGACGGCTTCGGCATCGCCTGCATTCCCGCCGTGATCGGCGTGGCGTTTATTGTTCTGAGCTTCTTCAATCCGAACAAGGAACAGCGGGTCTAGCGCCCGAGGCCTTGGGAGGGGCTTGATTTCAATGGGCATGGAACGCCCGCCAACAGGACACGACGTCGAGCTCGCCGCACAGGCGGCGGGTGGCGATCGGCTGGCCTATGGGGAACTGGTGCGGCGGCATGGCTCGGCCGTCCGAGGGCTGCTGCGACGCATGGGCGCCGACTCCGCCACCGCCGACGACTTGGCGCAGGACGCGTTCATGGCGGGCTTTGAGCAGGTCGCCGAGTTCCGAGGTGATGGGACTTTCGGGGCCTGGATCAAGAAGATCGCCGCGCGGCTTTATCTGAAGCGCGTCAAGCGTGAGGCGCGTCTGATTTTCTCGGACAATATCGAGCCGCTTGAAGAGATTTCCGTGAAGGATGCGTCCGGCGACGCCGCCAGCCGTATCGATCTCGACGAGGCGCTCAAGGGTCTGTCACGGGGTGAGCGCTTGTGCGTTTCGCTCTGCTACGGGGCCGACTGGTCCCATGGCGAAGCGGCGGAGGCCTTGAATATCCCGATCGGCACGGTGAAATCCCATGTCAAACGTGGTTTGGACAAACTTCGGGCGAAACTCGCCCGACCGGATGAGGGCGCGAGGAGGGAAGCTCATGGCTGAACCCGATTTCGAAGCGCAATTGACCCGCATGTTCGCTCAGGCGCCGTCGTTTCCGGACGCGGCGCTGTTCAATGCGGAAGTCATGGCCAAGTTGGACCGAGGCTGGGCGATGCGGCGGATGTTCATCGCCGTCGCGGGAACGGGCGCGGGCCTGATCGGCGCCTTCCAGATCTTCGGCAGCCGCTTCACCAACGAACTGGCGCAGCTTTCCCGTGAGGGGAGCCACGGTCTGGAGACCGAGATCAATGGCGGATGGGCGAAGCTCACCTCGCTGCTGAGCACGCCGTCCAGCGCTGAAGCAGTCTGGCTCGCCGCAGGGTTGGCGGTGGTCGCCCTGGCCTTCGCTGTCACACGCGTGGTCGAGGATTTCTGAGGGGTTCTCGCCGCATTATCGCTGTTCATATTGCGGTGCGGCGCGATCTCGCCCACAAACGGCGCCCAAAAAGCGTCTTAGGGAGGGTTCGCCCTGTCCGCCCATCGTGAAGAGACGGTTCGCCGTCTGGCCGCCCCCGATATCGCCGCCCGCAAGGGCGGCGTGCCCATTGTGTGCCTGACCGCCTACACCGCGCCGGTCGCTGCTGCGCTGGACGATGCTTGCGACGTCCTGCTGGTGGGCGACTCCGTCGGCATGGTCGTCCATGGTCTGCCCAACACCGTCGGCGTCACCATGGAAATGATGATCCTGCACGGTCAGGCCGTGATGCGGGGATCGCGCAAGGCCATGGTCGTCGTGGACATGCCGTTCGGCTCGTATGAGGCCTCGCATGAGGAGGCCTACGCGAACGCTGTCCGGATCATGAAGGAGACGGGCGCCCAGGCGGTGAAGGTCGAGAGCGGCCCGACCGTGCCCGAGACCATCGCCTACCTGACCCAGCGGGGCGTGCCGGTCATGGGCCATGTGGGCCTGCGCCCCCAGGCGGTGCTGCTGGAAGGCGGCTTCAAGGCCAAGGGCAAGGACGACGCGGGACGCGCCAAGGTGCTGGAGGAGGCCCGGCTGACGGCCGAGGCCGGCGCCTTCGTCATCGTGGTCGAGGGCGTCGCTGAGAGCCTCGCGCGCGAGGTGACCGAGTCGGTCTCCGTCCCGACGATCGGTATCGGCGCCTCGGCCGGTTGCGACGGCCAGGTGCTGGTCGTCGACGACATGCTGGGCCTGTTCGACTGGACGCCGAAGTTCGTGCGCCGCTACGCCGATCTGAAGAACCAGATCGAACGCGCCGCGGCGCAATACGCCAGTGACGTTCGCGATCGCAGCTTCCCGGGGCCGTCTGAAACCTACTACGCCAAGAAGCCATAAAACGGCGCGTTGCGACCGCGCGCGGCACGCTATAGGTTCGCCGCCTCAGCGGACGGCCCTTCGTCCGCCACATTCTGTCCTAAACCCGAAGGGGTTCTTCGCATCGGCGGGGAGCGCCTATGGGTCAGCGCCTGTTTTCGGAGCCTCGTTTCGTGGTCGATGTTTTTGACGAAGTCGAAGAACAGCTTCGGGCGGAGCGTTATCGCACGCTAGCCATGAAGTCGCTGCCTTGGGTGGCGGCGGCGACCGCGGTGGTGGTGATCGGCGTCGGGGGCTACTGGGGATGGACCGGCTACCAGACGGGTCAGACCGACAAAGCCTCTCAGGCCTATCAGGCCGCGCTGCAGACCGCGCAGAGCCAAGGGCCCGCCAAGGCGTTCGACGGGTTCAAGGGCGTCGCCGACACCAACGCCAAGGGCTACAAGGCCCTGGCCCTGATGCAGATGGGCGCGATCCGGCTCGAAGAGAACAAGACCAAGGAAGCCGTCGCCTATTTCGATGAGGCCGCCAAGGTCGCGCCGGGGCCGATGATCGGCGACCTGGCCCGCCTCAAATCCGCCTTCGCCTTGATGGACACCGCTTCCTACAAGGACATCGAGACGAGGTTGACGCCTTTGGCGGGGGAAAAGAGCCCATACCGTGTGTACGCCAAGGAGGCGCTGGCCTTCGCCAAGCTGCAGGCCGGCGACCTGGCCGGCGCGCGGTCGGAGTTCGTGATTCTGGCCAACTCGCTCGACGCCAACACCTCTGAGGCGGTGCGCCAACGCGCTCAGGCCGCCATGCAACTCATCGACTCCGGCTCGGCCAAGGATCTGGCCGCGGCCGTCAAGGCTGCGGCCGCGCTGCCGGCAGCGCCTCCGATGATGCAACTGCCGCCCGCCGCCGCCCCGAACGCCGCCCAATGAGCCTCAAAATGAACTCCAAGCGTTCCGTCGCGCTGGTCGCGCTGATGACGGCGGCCGTGACGGTCAGCGGCTGCTCGACCGTCTCCAAGCTCAATCCGTTCGACAAGAGCGAGAAGAACAAGAGCACCGCCAGCCAGGGCCAGCGGATTTCGATCATCGCCTTTGACCAGAAGGTCGAGGCCAACGAGTCGCTTAAGGGCGCCGACTTCTTCCTGCCCGATCCGGTGGTGCAGACCGAGTGGCGCCTGCCCGGAGGCAATCCGGAGCAGTCGATCGAGCACGTCGACGCCGGCAAGGCGTTCCAGGTGGCCTGGAAGAAGGGCTTCGGCAAGAAGGGCGGCGCCAAGTTCCATGTCACCGCGCCGCCGGTGGCGTCGAGTGACCGCATCTTCGTGATGGACGGCGAGGCCGACGTGGTCGCAATGGACGCACGTTCCGGCGACATCGTTTGGCGCAAGGACCTTCGTCCGGCCGCCGGTCCAGCGATCAAGGGCGGGTTCCTGGGTCTCCTCCCCAAGAAGAACGACCGTCTTGGCTTTGGTGGCGGGGTCGCCCTGGGTCCTGACAACAAGCTCTATGTCGCCTCGGGTTTCCGCTCGGTCGCCCAGATCGACGCTGCGACCGGCGCCATAGGCTGGACGCAACCGACCTCGACGCCGATCCACGCCGCGCCCACCGTAGTCGACGGTCGCGTTTTCGTGGTGTCGACCGACAACGAACTTCTGACCTTCGCGTCCGAGACCGGCGTGCCGGGCTGGACCTATCAGGCGCTCACCGAGCCGGCGCGCATTCTCGCGGCCTCGACGCCCGCCGTCAGCGGCGACACGGTGGTCTCGGGCTTCGCATCGGGTGAACTGATCGCCTTGCGCGCCGCCAACGGCAACGACCTGTGGAGCGAAGCGCTCAGCCGCGCCAGCCGCACCAACGCCCTGTCGGAGATCCGCGACATCCCGGGGCGCCCGGTCATCTACAAGGGCGACGTCTTCGCCGTCAGCCATTCGGGCGTCTTCGCCGCGACTGACCTGCGTTCGGGCCAGGCGCGCTGGAGCCTGCCTGTCACCGCCATCACCACGCCCTGGGCCGCCGGTGACGTCGTTTATGTCGTCGACAAGGCGGGCCAGGTGATCTGCGTGTCGCGCGAGAACGGTTCGGTCTACTGGATCCAGGACCTGAATGACTCGGCCAATCTCTCGAAGAAGCAGAAGAAAAAACGCGCCAAGAAGCCGCGTCTATGGTCGACCCCGATTCTGGCGAACGGCCGCCTGATCACGGTGTCGAGCGAAGGTGAGGCTGTCGCCTTGAACGCAAAGACCGGCGCCAAGGAAAAGACGCTGAAGATTGGCTCGCCGGTCCTGCTGAACCCGATCGCGGTGGGTGACATGATCTATCTGGTCACCGACGACGCCGAGCTCGTCGCCATCCGCTAACCTCCTGGTCCCTGCTGGGAGCAGAGGCCCAAATCCTTGAAGCCCGGGTCGGCGAAAGCCGGCCCGGGCCTTCGCTTTTTCGGCTCCCTTTTGCGATAGGGGCGAAAATCGACTACTGGACGCCTTATGCCTTTGAAACTCGCCATCGTCGGCCGGCCCAATGTGGGCAAGTCCACGCTGTTCAACCGCCTCGCCGGCAAGAAGCTGGCGATCGTCGACGACCAGCCGGGCGTCACGCGCGACCGCCGCTACGCCTCCGGGAACCTGGGGGATCTTGAGCTTGAACTGATCGACACCGCCGGCTTCGAGGACGTCGACGACTCTAGCCTGGAGGCGCGGATGCGCGCCCAGACCGAAGCCGCGATCGAAGAGGCGGACGTCTCGCTGTTCGTGTTCGACAGCCGCGAGGGCGTGACGGCGCTGGACGAGGTGTTCGCGGCCATCCTGCGCAAGCGCGACAAGCCGGTCATCGTCGCGGCCAACAAGGCCGAAGGCAAGGCCGGTGAGGCTGGCGCGGGCGAGGCGTTCCGCCTGGGCCTTGGCGAGCCGATCCCGATCTCGGGCGAGCACGGCGAAGGCATGGCCGAGCTCTACGCCGCCCTGCTGGCGTTCGAGCCCCAAGCCGAACTTGAGGATGGCGACGAGGACGACGACAGCAAACCCATCCGCATCGCGATCATCGGCCGTCCGAACGCCGGCAAGTCGACCCTTGTGAACCGTCTTCTGGGCGAAGATCGCCTACTGACGGGTCCTGAAGCCGGCATCACCCGCGATTCAATCTCGGTCGACTGGGAGTGGGACGGTCGCAAGATTCGCCTGGTCGACACGGCTGGGCTGCGTCGCAAGGCGAAGGTTCAGGACAAGCTGGAGAAGCTGTCGACCGCCGACACCATCCGCGCCATCACCTTCGCCGAGGTGGTGCTTCTGGTGATGGACGCCACCCATCCGTTCGAGATTCAGGATCTTCAGATCGCTGACCTTGCCGAACGGGAAGGGCGGGCCGTAGTGTTCGTGCTGGCCAAGTGGGACCTGATCGAGGATCAGGCCGCTCATCTCGCCGCCTTCCGTGAGCATGCCGAGCGCATGTTGCCGCAGCTACGCGGCGCGCCGGTCGTGGCGCTGTCGGGCGAGACGGGCAAGGGCATCGGTCACCTGATGCCAGCCGTGATCAAGACCCACAAGGACTGGTCGACCAAGGTCAAGACGCGCGACCTGAACGACTGGCTGCAGATGGCCATGCAGCGGCACCCGCCGCCGGCCGTCAGTGGTCGCCGCGTGAAGCCGAAGTACATGGCCCAGACCAAGGCCCGTCCGCCGACGTTCGTGCTGTTCTCCAGCCGCGCCGACCAGATGCCGGATCACTATCGTCGCTATCTGGTCAACAGCCTGCGCGAGAGCTTCGACCTCCCGGGCGTGCCGCTGCGGATCACCATCAAGTCTGGCGCGAACCCCTATGCGGATGGCGAAGCCAAGGGCCATAGCGGTCGTGGCAAGCGCGAGTTCGAGCGCCGTGAGCGGGAAGAAGAGCGCATCCGGGCCTCGCGCAACACGGTCAAGAAGTCCAAGCGTCTGGCCGCCGAGGCCGCCGCCAAGGCTGCTGAAGCAGCGGGCCTGCCCGATCCGGGCAAGGCTGCGGTGAAGCCGGTGAAGAAGAAGGGGCCCGCCGTGGCCAAGGCCGCGCCGAGCGAGGTCGCAACCGCGTCGGAGCCCGGCAAGGCGGCGGTTAAGTCGGTGAAGGCCAAGGGCCCCCGCGCCCAGAAGAAGGTGTCCACCACGCCCAGCTACAAGGTCGGCGCCAAGGCGGCCGGTGGCAAGGCGGCTGGGCCGAAGCGTCCCACAGCGGGGGCGCGGACGGTGCGTGGCAATACTGGGCCTGGACGTCCCAAGGGACGCTAAGCTCTGAAATGAACATGGCCGCCGCTGGTCAGCGGCGGCCATGTCGAACCCGACAACACGGGTCCGTCCCCCCACGGGACTTAGAATTCTTCCCAATCGCTGGATGGCGCGACCGCGACAGCCGCCGAGCCGGGGCGTGCATAGGTCTGAAGCTTGGCGCGCGGAGCGGCGACGGCCGGGGCCGCTCTTGGCGCGGGGGCTTCCGGGCGCCTCGCCGCGTAGCTCGCGCCTGTCTGGAAGCGCGAGACCTGTCGCGCCAAGTCCTGGGCCTCGCCGCGTAGCTGGGCGGCAGAAGTGGTGGCCTGTTCCACCATCGCGGCGTTCTGCTGCGTGACCTGATCCATCTGGTTCACGGCGGCGTTGACCTGGTTGAGACCCGTCGCCTGCTCCTGTGAGGATTCAGCGATCTCTCGGATAAGGGTGTCGATCTCGCCGACCTTGGCCACGATGTCGGTCAGCGCCTGGCCGGTGTCGCCCACCAGGCGGACCCCGCGTTCGACCTGGGCTGTGCTGCTGGCGATGAGTTGCTTGATTTCCTTGGCGGCTTCTGCGGAACGCTGGGCCAGGCCCCGCACCTCCTGGGCGACGACCGCGAAGCCGCGACCCGCGTCGCCGGCCCGGGCGGCCTCGACGCCGGCGTTCAGGGCCAGCAGGTTGGTCTGGAAGGCGATTTCGTCGATCACCCCGATGATCTGGGTGATCTGGCCCGAGGATTTCTCGATCTCGCCCATCGCCGAGACGGCCTCGCGGACGACTTCACCGGACCGATCGGCCTCGCGGCTTGCCGAGGAGGCGGCGGCCGACGCCTGTTTGGCGCCGTCGGCGCTACGCTTGACCGTCGCGGTGATCTCATCAAGCGCTGCGGCGGTCTCCTCGAGGCTGGCGGCCTGTTGTTCCGTTCGCTTTGACAGGTCGTTTGAGGCGCTGGCGATCTCGGCCGCGCCGCTCTCCATGCCATGGGCGGCCTCGGCGATTGCGCCCATGGCCTGTCTGAGGCTGTCGATGGCGGCGTTGAAATCCGCCTTTAGTCGGGCGTAACGCTCATCGAAGTGCGCATCTATCCGAGCCGTTAGGTCGCCTTGCGCCAGACGCTGAAGGCTGGCGGCGAGCGCAGAGACGACCTCGTCCTGCTCTTGGCGGATGAAGTCTCGCTCACGCTCGCTTTCCAGCCGTTCGGTCTCGATCTCAGTGATGTCCGTAGCGAACTTGATGATTTTGGTCAGCTTGCCGTGCCAGTCGAACACTGGGTTGTACGAGGCCTGGATCCAGATCTCACGGCCGCCCTTGCCAACGCGCTTGAACTTCCCGGCGAGGAACTCGCCGGCGTTCAGGCGACGCCAGAAATTCCGGTAGTCGGCGCTGGCGGCGTAGTCGGAGCCAACGAAAAGGCTATGCGCCCGCCCCTGAATCTCGCCCAGCCCATAGCCCACCGTTCGCAGGAAATTGTCGTTCGCGGTGATGATTGAGCCGTCGAGGTTGAACTCGATCACGGCCTGCGAACGCTGGATAGCGGCGACGACGCCTTCCAGCTCGCAAATGCGGCTGGCTTGGTCGCCGGCTTCGCGGCCGATGGAGAACAGAGCCATGCGAGGTCTCGGTGTTTGCTACTTGGAGCGTAACCACTCGCCGCGCATGGTTAATGAGCCGCTAATGCGTCTGTTCTGGGCGCATTATCCTGGAACGGAGTTCTCCGAACGCCATCCAGGGTGGAAGTCCAGGAAGGCAGGACAACCCTGGCGGACACGCGAATGGACGCCGACGAATCGGTGTCAGGCGTCGATCGACGGCGATTCCTGGCCACGTTCCTTGAAGCGAACCACACCCTTGGGCGCCTCGCGATCGGTGCGGAGCAGATCGACGATGAAGGGCGCGATCGTCTCGGGCGCGGGTACGGTCGCGGGGTTCTCGCCCGGGAAGGCGGCCGACCGCATCTTGGTGCGCATGGCGCCGGGATCGACGCAGAAGGCGCGCACCGTGGTGTTCTCCATCTCGTCGGCATAGACGTCGACGATCGCCTCCAGCGCCGCCTTCGTGGCGGCATAGGCGCCCCAGAAGGCGGGCCGGGTCTTGGCGACGCTGCTGGAGAAGAACAGGGCGCGTCCGGCGTCCGAGGCGCGCAGCAGCGGGTCCATGGCGCGGATCAGGCGCCAGTTGGCCGTCAGGTTGGTCGACACGATCATGTCCCAGCCCTTGGGCTCTAGGTGGCTGACCGGCGTCAGCGGGCCCAGCACGCCCGCCGCGCCGATCAGGATGTCGAGCTTGCCCCAGCGCTTGTGGATGGCCGCGCCCAGATGGTCCAGGCCGTCGGGCTCGCGCAGGTCCAGGGGCACGAGGGTGGCCCGCTCGCCCGTCGCCTGCAGGATGGCGTCATCCAGCGCCTCCAGAGCGCCCTGGGTGCGCCCCACGGCGATCACGTGCGCGCCGACCTTGGCCAAGCCGAGGGCGACGGCCTCGCCGATGCCGCGCGTGGCGCCGGTGACAAGAGCGATGCGGCCGGCCAGCGGCTTGGAGGAGTCGGAAGTCATGGGCGCGTTCTAGAGCAGGGAGGCGGAAACTAAAACTGGCGGAAGCCCTTAAGCTTCTGCGATCTCAGGCGGTCGCTTGGCGTAGTGCTGGGCGATCACCGAGCAGGCCATCAGCTGGATCTGGTGAAAGATCATCAGCGGCAGCACGATGATCCCGGCCGTCGGGCCTGGGAACAAGATGCCGGCCATGGGCACGCCGGTGGCCATGCTCTTCTTGGAGCCGCAGAACATGATGGTGATCTCGTCCTCCTTCGAGAAGCCGAGCGCCCGCGCGCCATAGGTCGTCGCCGCCAGGACAATCGCCAGCAGAACGCAGCAGGCGATCAGCAGGACGATCATCTCCACGGCCGAGACCTTGCTCCAAATGCCGCCGACGACCGCCTCGCTGAAGGCCGCGTAGACCACCAACAGGATCGAGCCCCGGTCCACGTAGCCGACGAGTTGCTTGTGCTTTTCGACCCATTTGGCGACCAGCGGTCGCGCCAACTGGCCAATGATAAAGGGCAGGAGGAGCTGGATGATGATGTCCTTGATCGACTCCCAACCGCCAGCGGCGCCGCCTTGGGTGTGCATCAGAACGCTGACCAGCACCGGCGTGATGAAGATGCCGAAGAGGTTCGAGGCCGACGCCGCGCAGACCGCGGCAGCCACGTTCCCGCGAGCGATCGAGGTGAAGGCGATCGACGACTGCACTGTCGAGGGCAGGCAGCACAGGAACAGCATGCCGGCCGCCAGGGTCGAGGACAAAACCCCAAGCTTGCTGGCGACAAGGCCCAGCACGGGGAACATCACGAAGGTGAACGCCAAAATCGTCAGATGCAGGCGCCAGTGAGTGACGCCGGCGACGACCGCCTCGCGCGACAGCTTGGCGCCGTGCAGGAAGAACAGCAGGGCGATCGCCAGCTTGACGATGACCGACAGGCCTTCCGCCGCCGCGCCGCGCACGGGTAGCACCGAGGCCAGAACGACCATGCCGAACAGGGCGATGACGTAGGGCTCGATCTTCAGCTTATCGAGCAGACTCTTGAAACCCATGGACAAAATCCTCGTCCCGCCAGCTCCCGACGGGACGAGGGATATGTCACGCGCTGACCAGCAGCGAAAGCTGCTTGTCGTTGGTTTCGTTGCGGCCCTCAGCGATCTCGCGATCCGTCAGGCGGGTCGGATAGTCACCGGTGAAGTAGTGATCGGTGAACTGCGGGGTCGCCGGATCGCGCGGACCGGCTTCCAGGGCGTCGTAGAGCCCGTCCACGGACAGGAAGCCCAGGGAGTCGACCTCAAGGAACTTGGCCATCTCATCCAGCGACTTGTTGGCCGCCAGCAGTTGCTCGCGCTCAGGCATGTCGATGCCGTAGAAGTCCGGCCACTTGATCGGCGGGCTGGCCGAGCGGAGGTGGACTTCCTTGGCGCCGGCCTCACGGACCATGCGGACGATCTTCAGCGAGGTGGTGCCGCGCACGATCGAGTCGTCGATCAGAACCACGCGCTTGCCGGCCAGGATGGCGCGGTTGGGGCTGTGCTTCATGCGCACGCCCAGTTCGCGCACGCCCTGGGTCGGCTGGATGAAGGTGCGGCCCACATAGTGGTTGCGGATGATGCCCATCTCGAACGGCAGGCCGCTCTGCTGGGCGTAGCCGAGCGCGGCGGGCACGCCGCTGTCGGGCACCGGCACCACGACGTCGGCGTCGACGCCGGTTTCCTTGGCCAGGTTCATACCCATGCGCTTGCGCACGCCATAGACCGAGCGGCCGTTCACGACGCTGTCCGGGCGCGCGAAGTAGACGTACTCGAACACGCAGGGGCGGGCGGGCGCGGTCTGGAACGGCTTGGTCGAGGTGATGCCGGTCTCCTCGATCACCACCATCTCGCCGTGCTCGATGTCGCGCACGAAGCGGGCGCCGATCATGTCGAGGGCGCAGGTCTCAGAAGCCAGGACAGGCTTGCCGTCCAGGTCGCCCAGCACCAGCGGGCGGATGCCCAACGGGTCGCGCATGCCGATCATCTTCTTGTTGGTGATCGCCACAAGGGCGTATCCGCCCTCGATCTGACTGACCGCGTCGACAAAACGGTCGACGATCTTGGCCTTCCGCGAGCGGGCGATCAGATGAAGGATCACCTCGCTGTCTGAGGTCGATTGGAAAATCGCGCCTTCCTGCACCAGGCGCTCGCGCAGCGTCAGGAAATTGGTCAGGTTGCCGTTGTGGGCGATCGCGACGCCGCCGGTTTCCAGATCGGCGAACATCGGTTGGACGTTGCGGATGCCCGCGCCGCCGGCCGTCGAATAGCGGGTGTGGCCGATGGCCAGGGCGCCCGGCAGGCGTTGGACGAGATCGGCGCCAGTGAACGCGTCGCCGACATGGCCCATGTGGCGCTCGGTGTGGAAGCGGGCGCCGTCAAAGGCGGCGATGCCGCAGGCTTCCTGGCCGCGGTGCTGCAGGGCGTGCAAGCCCAGGGCTGCGATGGCGGCGGCGTCGCGCACGCCGAACACACCGAAGACCCCGCATTCCAGACGGAGGGTGTCGTCCTCTGGGTCACGCCAGGGCGTGGACGAATAGCGGTCGGTCGACTGGCCCAGGAAGGTCATCGCGATTTCTCCACCAGGTCGTCGAGGTTCCGACGCTGGTTTTCATCATAGCCTTTTCCCGACGATTTCTCGCCGGACGTATTGTCGCCGCCGTCCTTGACGGCGTCCTTGATCGCCGGAGCGATCTTGCCGGCCAGCGCCTTGCCCTTGGGAGCGAAGACTTTCAGCACAGTCCCGCTGACTTCCGACAGCGGATAGAAAATCGAGTCCTCGACCCAGCGCGGCATGCGGTCGGGCGGCGTCGCCAGGTTCAGCAAAAGATTGAAGACGCCGAGGATCACCAGAGCGCGGATCAGGCCGAAGCTGGCGCCGACCGCCTGGTCGAGAACGCCGGCCGAGGTGTCGTGCAGGCTGGCGGTGATCCGCCCGCCGATCAGGCGCACGATCAAGAAGACGATCACGAAGACGACCAGGACCGCCGTGGCGGTCGCCGCCCAGTCGGGATCCATCATCTCGCGAAACAGAGGGCCTGTGACGCGCAGGCCAAACAGGGCGATGGCGGCGGCGAAGATGAAGGACAGCGCCGAGGTCAGCTCGCGCGAGGCGCCGCGCACCCAACCGGTGACGCCGGAAACCAGCAGCAGCAGGCCCGCGATGATGTCGAACGGCGTCACGTCAGGCTGGTCCAGATCTCGTCGCCGATCCGGCGGACGGCGTCAGTCAGGCGCGCCACGCCGGCCACGGGCAGGGCGCCGCCGCCTTCCGGCAGACCGGCCAGCGGGCCGAGCGCGCGGCCAAACCCCAGTTTCGCGGCTTCCTTCAAACGGGTCTCCATCCGACTGACCGGGCGGACTTCGCCCGACAGACTGAGTTCGCCGAACACGACGCAGTCCTGGGGCAGGGCGACGTCCAGGGCGGAAGAGGCTAGGGCCGCCGCCGCCGCGAGATCCGCCGCCGGTTCGGTGATGCGCAGGCCGCCGGCGACGTTCAGATAGACGTCCTTGTCGCCAAAACCAAGGCCGCATCGGGCCTCGAGTACGGCGAGCACCATGGCGAGGCGTCCGGAGTCCCAGCCGACGACCGCGCGGCGGGGTGTTCCATAGGCCGATGGGGCGACCAGGGCCTGGAATTCGACCAGCACGGGCCGCGAGCCTTCGATGCCGGCGAACACCGCCGCTCCGGCCGCGCGCTCGCCGCCCTCGTTGAGGAACAGGGCGGATGGGTTCTTCACCTCGCGCAGGCCCACATCGCCCATCTCGAACACGCCGATCTCGTCGGTGGCGCCGAAACGGTTCTTGGCCCCGCGCAGGATGCGGAACGGATAGCCGCGCTCGCCCTCGAACGAGAGCACGGCGTCGACGAGGTGCTCGACCACGCGGGGGCCGGCGATCTGGCCGTCCTTGGTGACGTGACCCACCAGCAGGATCGCCACGCCCTTCTTCTTGGCTAGGCGCACCAGCTCGGTGGCGCAGGCGCGGACCTGAGTGACGGTGCCGGGCCCGGCCTCGTGGGCGTCGCTCCACAGCGTCTGGATCGAGTCGATGACCACAAGGTCGAAGCTGTCGCGCTTGAGGCCATCGAGGATGTCGCGCAGCGCGGTCTCGGCCGCCAGGCTGACATTGGCCTTGGCCAGGCCCATGCGGTCGGCGCGGCCCCGGATCTGCTCCACGGCCTCTTCGCCGGAGATATAGGCGCAGGACACGCCGCGCGCGGCGGCGCTGGCGCAGACCTGCAGCAGCAGGGTGGACTTGCCGACGCCTGGATCGCCGCCGATCAGCAGGGCCGAGCCGGGGACGACGCCGCCGCCGCACACGCGGTCGAACTCGTCGACGCCCGTCAGAATGCGGGGAGGGGGCGCCGTCTCGCTTTCCAGACCGGTGAACTGCAAGCCGCGCACGCGGGTCGCCTTGGTCGTTGACAGGGCGCCGGGCGGCCTGGCCCCGACTTCCTCGACCAAAGTGTTCCAGCTCTGGCAGGCGGGGCACTGACCGGACCACTTGGTCTGGACCGCGCCACAGGACTGGCAGGCGTAGACGGCGCCGTCGCGGGCCATGGGGTCTCCTGATTCTCGAATGCGGGAGACTACAGGGTGGGGACGTGCTGCGCCAAAGACGGACGTGGTCTAGCGGGCTGCGCCGACGTATCGGCGCGCGCCGCGCAGGGAAAGTCTGGTGAGGCGCTCATAGGCGGAGGTCCCTGCGGCCTCGGCGGCGTCGTCCACTGGTAGATTGCGACCAAACAGCTCGACCATCGCGCCGGGACGAGCTGCGTCGCAGTCGGTGACGTCCACCGCAATGAGATCCATGGACACCCGTCCCAGCATCGGCCGCCGAGCGCCATCGAACCAGACCTCGCCGCGCGGGAACGCAGCGCGCGGCACGCCGTCGGCGTAGCCCGCCGCGATGATGGCGACGCGGGTGTTATCGGCGGCGGTCCAACCTGCGCCATAGCCGATGCTTTCGCCGCGCGGGACGACGCGGACCTGAAGGATCGGCGCCTCGACGGTGACCACAGCTCGGATCTCGGGGTGCGGGCGCCCTTCCGGACCGCCGCCGTAGAGGCTGACGCCGGGGCGCGCCTGATCGAAGCGATAGGCTGCGCCGAGGAACAGTCCGCCGGAGTTCGCCAGGCTGCGCTTGACGCCGGGTAGCATGGCGGTGGCTTCCTGGAAGCGCTCGAGTTGCTTGGCGTTCTGCGGGTGGGCAGGCTCGTCGGCGCAGGCGAGATGGCTGATCATCAGCTCCACATCCAACCGCTTGAGGCGGTCGAAGGAGCCGAGCAGCACCTTCAGTTCCTCGCAGCGCAGGCCCAGCCGGTTCATGCCGGTATCGACGTGAAGCGCCGCGGAGAGCCGCCCCGAGCGCGCCTGGACGTTCCAGGCTTCGACCTGGGGCAGGCTGTTGAGCACGGGGATCAACCGGGCGCCCTGCAGGGTGTCACCCGACCCGGGCGTCGCGCCGTCGAGCACGAAGATCCTGGCCTCGCGATCGCCCAGGACCTCTCGCAAGGCCACGCCTTCGGCCAGGCGCGCGACATAGAAGCTGCGTGCGCCCTCCGCCCAGAGCCGATCAACCACCGGAGCAGCGCCCAGGCCATAGGCGTCGGCTTTCACCGCCGGCGCCACCTCGGCTTCGCCAGCGCGCGCGCGCAAGGCGGCATAATTGTGCGCCAGAGCGTCGAGGTCGATGGTGATGCGGGTGTCGTGGGCGTCGGTCACGGCTTGGGCCTAGCCGACACGGCTCTTGGGTTCAACGGCTTAACCCGGGTGCGCGAGCAGGAACTTGGCTACCAGGTTCTCCGCGCCCGAGGCGATGATCTGCACGCCGATGCAGAGCAGCAGGAACGCCACCAGCCGCGACAGCACCCGAGCGCCCGAGGGACCCAGCAGGCGCATCACCTGGCCCGAGGCGCTGTAGCAAAGCCAGACCAGGATCGCGACCAGCGCGGCGGCAAGACTCGCGCCGATGAAGAACGGCGCCACCGCGTCGCCTTCGGTCGGTCGCTGGGAGGAAAGGGCGATGGCCACCGAAATCGACCCAGGGCCGGTGGTGAACGGCATGGTCAGCGGGAAGAAGGCGACGTCGTGGTGGCTCTGGGCCGGCTCAGTCTGGTTGGCCTTGCGGTCCTCGTTCTCCTCGGGGTCCATCAACAGTCCCCAGGCGCGGATCGCCACGACGAGGCCGCCCGCGACCCGGAGTGCGCCGATGCTCACGCCGAAGAAGTTCAGGATATAGCCGCCCAGCAGCAGCGAGCCCAGCAGCACCAGGAAGGCGTAGAAGCCGATGGCGCGCGCCAGCTTCAACCGTTCGGGACGCGAGCGACCGCCCATGGCTTGGTCAAAGATCAGCGCCGCCCCGACCGGATTGACGATCGAGAACAGCGCCGGGAACGCCAGCAGGAAGGCGCCGATCAGGCTGGAGGTGGGCAGGGGGCTGAAGTCCATGCGACTCGTCGGGGCTTGGAGGCTCTCAACCGTGGCCCGAGGCCGTCGGGCGCGTCAAACCCCTTTGGGCTGATGTTTCTGTGCCCTGTTGGACGCTGGCGGGAAGCTGTCGCAGGTTAGGACGGCTTTCGTTGTGGACGTTCAAGATGCTCCCCCGCGCTGCGGGGGAGCTGTCGCGGAGCGACTGAGGGGGCGAGCTGGACATAGGCAGTGCTAGCCCCCTCCGGCCCTCTGGGCCACCTCCCCCGCGCTGCGGGGGAGGAACTTCGACCATCCACCCAAAGCCGTCGCTTACTCGTCCGACGGAATGTTCCGCGCCTGGGCGAAGTAGTGGTCGCGGGCCAGGTTGCCGAAACGCGTCGTGTCGCTGTTGAACGACAGGCGCACGGTGCCGATGGGGCCGTGACGCTGCTTGGCGATGATCACTTCGGCCAAGCCCTGGAGCCGGTCCATTTCTTCCTGCCAGGTCAGGTGCTCGGGCGTGCCTTCGCGCGGTTCAGCGCGGCCCACATAGTAGGCCTCGCGATACACGAACCAGACCATGTCGGCGTCCTGCTCGATCGAGCCGGATTCGCGAAGGTCGGAGAGTTGGGGCCGCTTGTCGTCGCGCTGTTCGACCTGACGCGACAGCTGCGACAGCGCGATGACCGGAACGCTGAGCTCCTTGGCAAGGGCTTTGAGACCCATGGTGATCTGCGAGACTTCCTGTACGCGGTTGGCGTTGGCGCCGAGGTCCGAGCCGGTCACCAGCTGCAGGTAGTCGACCACGATCAGATCCAGGCCCACCTGACGCTTCAGGCGGCGGGCCCGGGCGGTCAGCTTGGCGATCGAGATACCACCGGTGGCGTCGATATAGAGCGGCGCGTTCTGCAGCTCCATGGCCGCGTCGCGCACGCGCCCGAACTCGCTGGCGTCGATCTCGCCCTTGCGCAGGCGGTCGCCCGACACGCCCGAGGCGTCGGCCAGCATACGCAGGGCCAGCTGCTCGGCGCTCATTTCCAGCGAGTAGAAGGCCACCACGCCGCCCTGGACGGTCTTCTTCGTGCCGTCGGGCTGGATCTCGTAGGCGTACTTCTTGGCGATGTTGAAGGCGATATTGGTCGCCAGCGCGGTCTTACCCATCGAGGGGCGACCGGCGAGGATGATCAGGTCGGACGGGTGCAGACCGCCGATCTTCTGGTCGAGGTCCATCAGGTCGGTCGAGACGCCCGACATGCCGCCGTCGCGGCTGTAGGCCTCGGCGGTCATCTCGACCGCGCCGCGTAGGGCGTCGCCGAACGAGACGAAGCCCGAGGAGGCCGCGCCGCTTTCGGCGAGGCTGTAGAGGCTCTGTTCGGCGGCCTCGATCTGGTCGCGAGCGTTGCGCTTCTCGTCGTTGCCGCCCTGGGCCGCCGTGGCGATGTCGCCGCCGATGCGGATCAGTTCGCGCCGCAGCGACAGGTCGAAGATCACCCGGGCGTAGTCGCCGACATTGGCCGCCGGCGGGGCGCGGTCGACGAGGTCGGCCAGATAGCGCAGACCGCCTAGTTCTTCGAACGCGGGATCCTTCTTGAACTCGTCGGCCAGCAGGATCGGCTCGGCCAGTTGACCCTTGCGGACGTGGGTCTCGATCGCCTGGAACAGGCGCTGGTGGAACGGCTCGTAGAAGCAGCGGGCCTGAAGATTGTCGCTCAGGCGTTCGTAGGCGGCGTTGTCGTAGAGCAGGATGCCCAGCAGCGCCTGTTCGGCCTCCATGTTGTGCGGCGCCACGTTGATCGTGGGCTCGGGAAGGCCGGGGAGAACAAGGTCGAGCGCAGGGACGAGAGACATCGGCATAAGTTAACGCGACGCGTCTTGAGACGCGCGGGCCAGTTGCTTGGCGTCCCAAGATGAACGGGGATGTTCTGTGTATGTTTTGAGGGGCCAGACGTGCAAGAGCGCCCACCGGCCGGGGCGTCCGTTTCTGACGTCGGAGCCAAAAGAAAGGGCGCGGAGATCGCTCTCCGCGCCCACCTTGGTGAGGTCGAAAGACCCCTGCGGCCTACCAGCTGACGCTGACCCGGCCGTAGAAGAAGCGACCGTTGAAGCCGAACGGCGAGAAGCCGGTGAAGGCCGTCGCGTTGGTCGTGTTGATGTTCGCCGGCGTGCGGTTCGGGTACTCGTCGAACAGGTTGTTGGCCCCGATGGCCAGGTTGAGCCGTTCGTTGATCGCGTAGCGGCCTTCCAGGTCGACGACGGCCTTTGCGCCGGTGCGCACGTCGAACGCGCCCGTGGGATCGTTGTTGGGCGACAGGACCGAGCCGTAGAAGGTGGTCTTCAGGGTCGCGCCCCAGGCCTCGCGGCTCCAGTCGCCGGCCAGGGTGATCTTCCGCTTGGGCGTGCCTTCCTCGAAGGTCAGCACGTTGGCGCGGGCGAACAGGCTGGGGGGAACGGGCAGCGACGAGATCGTATTGGTCGTCGGCAGCTTGGTGACGTCGGTCTTGTTGAAGTTGGCGGCCGCCGTCAGGTCGAAGCGACCGGCCTGGTCATCGTCGATCCGGTAGCGCGCCACCACGTCGACGCCCTTGGTCTTAGTGTCGACGCCGTTGAGGAAGAAGCGCGCCGCCGTCACGTTGAACGGGGCCAGCAGGTTGTAGATCGCGACCGCCGTGGCCGAGCCGGTGGCTGCGCCCTGGATGTTTTCCGAGAGCACGATCCGGTTGTCGATCTTGATCTGATAGGCGTCGACCGTCAGCTCGAACGGACCGCGGTGGAAGACGAGACCCGCCGAGAGGTTGTCCGACTTCTCAGCTTCTAGCGGCTTGGCGCCCAGCACCTTGGCCACGGCGCTGGTGGCCGGGAAGGTGCCCACTTCCACCGGCGTCGAGACGCCATTGACGATGATGAAGTTCGTCGAGGTGGTCGTGAAGAACTGCTGCTGCAGAGCCGGGGCCCGGAAGCCGGTCGAGGCCGCGCCACGGATGGCGAAGCCGTCGGACAGTTCATAGCGCGCGGCCAGCTTGCCCGTCGTGGTCGACCCGAAGTCCGAGTAGTCCTCGTAGCGGATCGCGGCCGAGGCGGTGAAGCGCTCGGTCAGGCGCGATTCCAGATCGAGATAGAGGCCAATGTTGTCGCGGTCGCGCGACAGGACGTTCGACGGCTGGAAGCCCGGGAAGCCTTGAGCGCCGGCGGCGGCCGTGGTGATCGGGCCGCGATTGTATGAGGTCGGCTCGCCCGCGCGGATCGAATAGCCTTCCCAGCGCGCCTCAGCGCCGAAGGCGATGTTGAGCGGCTCGTAGGCGCCGATATCCACGCCGCGCGAGACGTCCAGGCCGACCACGGTCTGATCGTAGGTCATGCCGCCCGACTTGAAGCTGGTCTGGCTGGCCGCGCCATAGGAGGCGTTGGCCGAGCTCTCGGTGCGGTAGTCGATCTTGTTCTTGCCGTAGACGACGTTCAGATCGACCTTGAAGCCACCCAGATCGCCCTTCAGGCCGAAGGCGGCCGTCGAGTCTTCGATGTCGGTGGCGATGATCGGCAGATAGCCGTTCGGATAGATCGAGGCGACCGGCGTCTGGCGCGCGTCGCCGACGATGCGTGGGAAGGCCGCGCTGCCGCCTTCGCGGGTCTGATAGCCAGCCCACCCATAGGCTTCCCAGCCCGAACCCACCGGCAAACCGGCGTTCAGGTAGACGGTCTTGTCCTTCACCTCGGCGTCGCCGAAGCGCGAGGTCACGCGAGCAGGCGTCACGCGCGTGTCGATGTCGCCGCGGCTGGTGGGGTTGCGGTCGCGGTATTCGGCCGACACGGTCAGGAAGCCGTCAGCGCCCAGCGGCAGACCCTGCCAGGCTTGCACGGTCACGGTCTCGCCGTCGCGTTCGCGGCGTCCGTCGGTGTTGCGGGCGGTTTGGACCAGCGTGTTGTAGCCGCCGTAGGTGATCGTCGCGCCGCCGCCCGAACGGGCTTCGCGCAGGCGCAGGTTGATGACGCCGGCGATGGCGTCCGAGCCATATTGCGCCGAGGCGCCGTCACGCAGGACTTCAACGCGGTCGAGCGCGATGGTGGGGATGGCGTTCAGGTCGACAGCAGCCGAGCCGCGTCCGATCGAGCCATTCACATTGACCAGGGCCGACGAGTGGCGGCGCGCTCCGTTGACGAGCACCAGGGTCTGGTCGGGCGCCAGGCCGCGCAGCGTCGCCGGGCGGATGTGGTCGGTGCCGTCGGTAATAGCCGGACGGGGGAAGTTGATCGACGGCGCCAGCGTCGACAGCGACTGAGCCAGTTCCGTCGTGCCCGTGCGTGTCAGCGCCTTCTCGTTCACCACATCGACGGGGGCGAGAGTGTCGAGCCGCGATCGACCCGCCGTGCGGGTGCCGGTGACAACAAGCTCTTCAACGGAAGTCTGGTCCGCATCATTGGCCGTCTGGGCGTTGGCCATGGTCGCGACGCTGGCCAGCGAGGCCGCGGCGAGTAGCAAGGTCTTGTAGCGCATCGATTACCCCTCTCGTGATCAGGCGCGTGACGGCGTGGCCGTCCGCGCTGGCGAGGTCTAATCGCCCCGCGTCGAGAACATGGGTCGTTCATAAATTCGACACAAGGCGCCCGGGCCCTAAGCATTCTCATATCGGGCGCAGAAAAAAACGGCGTGGATTGCTCCACGCCGTTTCTCGTAACCAAGCTCCGATCCCGGACGGGATTAGGCTTCGTAGTGGTCGCCTTCGAACGAGCCGGCGCCGCCTTCCGCCATGTCTTGGGCGGCTTCGGCTTCGGCGGCGCGATCTTCTTCGAACTGCGAGGCGATAACATTCTCGCCGCGCGCTTGACGATCGGCTTCGTCCTGGCTGCGCGCGATGTTGAGCGTGACCGTGATGGTCACTTCAGCGTGCAGCTTCACCTTCACTTCGTGAACGCCGAGCGTCTTGATCGGCTTGTCCAGGACGACCATCGAGCGGTCGACCTTGCCGCCTTCGGCGCGGATGGCGTCAGCCACGTCGCGACCGGCGACCGAACCGTACAGCTGGCCGCTTTCGCCGGCTTGACGGATCAGGACGTATTGCGTGCCGTCCAGCGCTTCGCCGTTCTTGGCGGCCGCTTCGCGGTTCTTCACGTTGCGGGCTTCGATCTCAGCGCGTTGCGCTTCGAAGTGGGCCAGGTTCGCCTTGGTGGCGCGCAGGGCCTTGCCGCGGGGCAGCAGGTAGTTCCGGGCGAAGCCGTCCTTGACGGTGACTTCGTCGCCGAGGACGCCGGTGCCTTCAACGCGTTCGAGCAGAATGACTTTCATCGTGGCGTCTCCCTTACTTCACGACGTAGGGGAGCAGAGCCAGGAAGCGGGCGCGCTTGATGGCCTTGGCCAGTTCGCGTTGCTTCTTGGCCGACACCGCGGTGATGCGCGACGGCACGATCTTGCCGCGTTCCGAGACGTAACGCTGCAGCAGCTTCACGTCCTTGTAGTCGATCTTCGGCGCGTTGGCGCCCGAGAACGGGCAAACCTTGCGGCGACGGAAGAACGGGCGGCGAGCGCCGCCAGCGGCGGCGGCCGGAGCGCCGGCTTCGGGAGCAGTCGTATCGGTCATGATCTATCTCTCCCTTACGCCTGAGCCGCGAAGTCTTCGCGCGGACGTTCCGGGCGATCGCCACGGTCACGACGGGCGAGAACCGGCGACAGTTCCAGGTCCAGCTCTTCGACGCGGATCGTCATGAAGCGCAGAACGTCTTCATTGATCAGCAGCTGGCGCTCCATTTCCTTCACGGCCGGCGCCGGGGCGTCGATCGCGAGCAGGGAATAGTGGCCCTTGCGGTTCTTCTTGATGCGGTAGGTGAGGTTACGCAGGCCCCAGTACTCGATCTTGGCGATGTGACCGCCATTCTCTTCGATGAGGGCTTTGAGTTGCTCGTTCAGAGCTTCGGCCTGTTGCGGCGAGATGTCTTGCCGCGCGATGACCACGTGTTCGTAGAACGCCATGTTTTCCTTCTTCCGTTGTGGAAGGCGGCGCGGACGACGACGGAAGTCCGTCGACCACGATGGATCCTGCAAGCCGAGCGAGGCGAACCTCGGTCCCCGATGGGTGCGTGCAAGACCGCCTTCCGTGAGAGCGCGCGCTATTACAGGACACAGGCCCGAAACGCAAGTCGGCGCTGGGTTTGCGGGCAAAACAGGCGTTCACGCGAACTGTCTTACAAATGGCCGGGAAGGCTTCCAAGCTCAAGGTCAAGTATGCTAGCTGGCGTGCATGGGGATCGGTGCTCGTCTTTGGATCGCGCTCGCGGCGGTTTCGGCCGCCGGTGTCGCGCACGCCGAGATCATCCAAAAGCCCGCCATGTCGGTTTCGGCCAAGGACGGCCGTTTCGCCGGCTACTATGCGGCGTTGCCGCTGGATCTCTCCACCGACAAGGAAAAGGTCGCCCTGACAGTCAAGTCGTCGGGCATGCCAGAAAACCCGACCTACGATTTCGACCTGAATCTGACCCAGAAGCCCGACGATGAGCGGGTGGGGCAGCGCTCGCTGGCGGTGGGCGCCTCGTGGAACGAGAATGAAGCGCGCCTGCGCTCGTCCATGTCGAAACTGTTCGGCTTCGGTCTGCTGCCACGCGCCAACTATATCCGCCTGTCCATGGACATGGACGCCAGCCAACCTGTCGCCGCACCTGGCTTGGCGCCCGTGGCGCGCGCGAACATCCGCTCGTCGCTGACCTTGGACGGCAAACCCGTGGGCTCTATCGCCTTCGGAGGCGGGACCATGGGTGACGAAGGCATCGATCTCAGCCTCACCCGCCCGTTCGACCTGCCGGCCGAGTTCACCGTCAGCTTGCGCGGCGTCAGCAATGAGCGGGAGGCCTGGCGGCTTCAGGACGCCCGCGCCATGGTCAAGCTGGTGAAGGCGAGCTGGTAGCCGCCAGGGCCTTGTCTCTCCGCGACGTGACCGCCGCGAACCGTTGCAGATACTCCGGGTGCTCGGTGCCCATCAGCTTGTCCCACCAAGTGAAATAGAGACCGTAGTTCCAGCCCGCCTGAGCGTGATGCAGGTCGTGGTGGGTCACGGTCGTCAGCCACGGGACCAGCGGCCGACCGTCCTTGCGCGCGGGGAAGAGCTCGTAGCCGGAGTGGCCGATCGTGTTGCGGACAATCTGGTGCAGCATGAAGAGGCCGAGCACCGGCCACGGGGTCGGGACCAGGATCATCCATAGCGGCACGAACAGGCCGTTGATCGCCGCCTCGCCAAGATCGAAGCTATACGCCGTGAAGGGCGAGGGATTGTTTGAGCGATGGTGCCGCCGATGGAAACGGCGGAACAGGCGGCGGTCGTGGATCAGCCGGTGCGTCCAATAGAACCAGGCGTCGTGAGCGATGATCATTAGGGCGAGGCTGATCCAGAACCAGACCGGACCCCAGCTCTTGGCGATATAGGGGCCGGGCAGCAAACCCTCTCGGAACAGGCCAAACGTCAGTAGGCCGATCGTCGAAAAGATCGCAATCGAACGGATGGAGACCGCGAACTCGACCAGCAACTGTCGCGAGGGCGGGCGGCTGTCGCGGATCTTGCGGCCAGCCAGGGGCGCGGCCAGCACGACCCACAAGGTCAGCCAGACGCCGGCCGAAAAGATCACGTAGCGCGTGACGTCCACCTGCATGCCGACCAGCCAATTGCGGGCGAAGGGGAGAAGAGTGTCGAGCATGAAACGCTCCGAGGGTTGCGATGCCCTGACAGGAAGGTTCGAGTGATCCTCGTCCGTCTCGCCGCCCTTGAATTCAGGCGGACTTGCCAGCTTTCGGCGCACGTTCGCTGGTTTCGACCAGCCGAAGGTGGGGGATGTTGGGAGTCGTTTGCTGTCGCCAGACGGTCGGCGTGACACCCGTGGCGGCGCGGAAGGCGCGGTTGAAGGGGCCCAGGGACGCGAAGCCCAAATCGTAGGCGATGGTGGAAACCGACTTGAGCGCCTGCTCGGGATCGGCCAAGGCGACCTTGGCAGCCTCGATCCGCCGGCCATTGACATAGTCGGCGAAGTTCCGATGGCCCAGCGTACCGTTGATCAGCTTGCGCAAGCGGTGTTCTGGCGCGCCGACCAGGGCCGCCAGGGTTCCGATCGACAGGTCTTCGCCGCGCCAGACCTCGTTGTCGTTCATCGCCTTGTCGAGGCGGGCCAGGACCAGACGGTCGGCGGGGGTGAGGTCGAGGGCTTCGGCGATCTTTGAAGCCGGCGCCTGGCCTGCAGCGGTCGAGGCCTGAACGAGGACAGGCTCAGCGCGTAGCAACGCTAGGGCTGAGCCGACCCCAAGGGCGGCCGCCCCTAAAGCCTGGATCAGGCTGGGTAGGACCGGGCCCTGGCCAAAGCCAAAGTCACATAGCGTTTGAACGAACATATAGGCCGTGGCCGCAGCGGCGATCGGCGCGCGGAGGTGGCGGCGACGTTCGACAAGGTCGATCCGCCAACCCCGCCAAGCCATCAGTAGGATGTGGCTATGCAAGGCGACCGAGACGGCCGCGAAACTCCACCAGACGGCGGCTCTCGCCGACGATGGGGGCAGGAACGCGCCTGCCGCCCACTGAACGATCACGAACGCGGGGATGGCAAAGCGCCAAGTCGGGATTTTCGGTTCATCTTCGAAGAGGACGGAACAGAACAGCCAGAAGACAGCGGCCGTCCAGGCCGAGAGCGCCCAGGTGACGACGCTGAAGTGCCGCCCCTCGGCGTAGAAGAAGTGGCTGTCGATCACATGGGAGATCGCGCAGGCCATGAGCAGGACGCCCAGCCATCGAACCGGAGTCATCTTCCGGCTGGCGGCGAGCGAAACGCCGGTGGCGGCGAAGGCGCCGACGGCGAGGCCGCGCACGGCCAGTTCGATTTGCGCGAGATCGGTCATGGCCGATCATGACCGCCGGCGCGCGCGGGGCTCAACCCGCGCGCGCTGGTCGGAATCCAAAAACGCTCGCTTACTTCTTGGCCTTGTAGGCCTTCACCGCGCCCATGGTCTGTTGGACGTGACCCATGAAGTTGCCGTCGGTGTGGCTGAGCAGGATCTTGCCGTCGGGTGCGATTACGTACGAGGTGCGGTTCGACCAGTCGGGCTTCACCGCCAGGGCGACGTCATAGGCCTTGATCAGCGCCTTGTCGGCGGCGGCGACCGCGAACTTGTCGCGACAGTGCTCCTTGGAGAAGTCCTTGAGGCGGTCGACATTGCCGGCCGTCATGCCGATCACCGTGGCGCCCAGCTTTTCGAATTCCGGAGTCGCTTCAGCGAACTCGCGCGCCTCGGCCGTGCAGCCAGCGGTGTAGGCGGCCGGGAAGAAGTAGAGCACCACCGGGCCCTTCTTCAGAGCCTTGGCGAGGTTGAAGTCAAAGTCCTTGCCGGCCAGGGCGCCCTTGGCGCTGAAGTCGGGGGCCTTGTCGCCAGCCTTCAGGGCGGCCAGGGCGGGGGAAGCGACGGCGAAGGCCAGAGCGGCCGCAGCGACGCCGGCGAGAACGGATTTCATGGCGCGACTCCAAGATCTATGGGCGCCTCTGGTACGGACGCACCGGCACTTTGGACGTGGTCGCGGTGATTGCAAGCCTTGCGCGGCACACGGCGTCGCACTTGCCCGCCCGCCGGCTTTACCCTAACCCTCCCGGCCTTGAATCTCTTTAGAAACGGAGCGGGCTTCGATGAGCATCGCCTTCATTTTCCCGGGTCAGGGCAGCCAGTCGGTCGGCATGGGCGCCGACCTCGCCGAGGCCTTCGCCGCCGCGCGCGAAGTCTTCCAGGAAGTCGACGACGCGCTGGGCCAGAAGCTGTTCGCCTTGATGAAGGAAGGTCCTGAAGGCGACCTAACCCTGACCGAGAACGCCCAGCCGGCCCTGATGGCGGTCAGCCTGGCGGTGACCCGCACGCTGGAGAAGGAATTCGGCGTCGGGATCGACAAGGCCGCCTTCGTGGCCGGCCACTCACTCGGCGAATACTCGGCCCTGGCCGCCGCCGGCGCCATCAGCCTGGCGGACACTGCGCGTCTCCTGAAGCTGCGCGGTCAGGCGATGCAGCGCGCCGTGCCGGTGGGCGAGGGCGCCATGGCCTCGCTGATCGGCCCGAAGACGGATCTGGCCCTGGCCGAAGCGGCCGCCGCGGCGGGCTCGGAGGTCGGCGTCTGTGTCGTGGCCAACGACAACAACAACGGCAACGTCGTGATCTCGGGCGCCAAGGCCGCCGTCGACAAGGCCATTGAAAAGGCCAAGGAGCTTGGCGCACGGGCTATTCCGCTGAACGTCTCGGCGCCCTTCCACTGCCCGCTGATGCAACCGGCCGCCGACGAGATGGCGACCGCCCTGGCCGCAGCGACCATCGTCGCGCCACGCGCGCCGCTGGTGGCCAATGTCACCGCCGCGCCGATCCATGATCCCGACATGATCCGCAAGCTGCTGGTCGAGCAGGTCACAGGCCGCGTCCGCTGGCGCGAGAGCATGACCTGGATGGCCACCGAAGGCGGCGTCACCCGTTTCGCCGAAGCCGGCGCGGGCAAGGTGCTGTCGGGCATGGCCAAACGCATCGCCCCTGACGCCGAAGCCGTCCCCCTCAACACGCCGGCGGACCTCGAAGCGTTCGCTAAGTCGCTCTAAGCCCAAGGAAGTTCGAGCATGTTTGATCTCAACGGCAAGACCGCGCTCGTCACCGGCGCCACGGGCGGCATCGGCGGCGCCATCGCCCGCGCCCTGCACGCCCAGGGCGCGCATGTCGTGCTCTCCGGCACGCGGGAATCGGCCCTGGCCGAGCTGAAGGCGCAGCTGGGCGATCGGGCCTCGACCGTCGTGGCCAATCTCTCCGACGCCGAACAGGTCGACGGCCTCGTGGCCAAGGCCGAGGAAGCCGCCGGCGCGCCGCTCGACATCGTGATCGCCAATGCTGGCGTCACTCGCGACGGTCTGATCGTCCGTATGAAGGACGAGGACTGGGAAACCGTGATCAAGGTGAACTTGGAAGGCTACTTTCGCCTGGCGCGCGCCGCCGCCAAGGGCATGATGAAGCGCCGCACCGGCCGCATCATCGGCATCACCTCGGTGGTGGGCGTCACGGGCAATCCGGGCCAGACCAACTACGCCGCCTCCAAGGCCGGCATGATCGGCTTCTCCAAGGCCTTGGCCCAGGAGCTGGCCAGCCGCGGCGTGACCGTCAACTGCGTGGCGCCGGGCTTCATCGCCAGCCCGATGACCGACGCCCTTAACGAACAGCAGAAGGCCGGCATCCTGTCGACAATCCCGGCCGGCAAGCTGGGCGAGGGCGCCGACATCGCCGCCGCCTGCGTCTACCTGGCCAGCGATCAGGCCGGCTACGTCACCGGCCAGACCTTGCACGTCAACGGCGGCATGGCGATGATCTAGGGACTTTGCGCTCCAGCCGCTCTGGCGAAGCTTTGGGAAGGTGTCGTCATGGTGGCTGGATTGTCCTGGTTTGGGCGCGCGGGGGCGTCCCAGGCGGCCGACATGGCGCTCGCCCTGGCGGCGGAGCGCGAGGCCGCCGCCCGGGCCGAGGCCGACGCTCTTGCAGCGCGTCTTGAAAAGCTGGAAGCCCAGGTCGCCCTGACCGAACGCTATTTCACCGAGGCGTTCTGGACAGCGCTTGATGCGGCCTATGAGCCGATCCTGAAGCATCGGCCGCTGACCTGCGTCGTCTGCGGCCACACATCCGGTCGCGACGGTTTCGAGATTCGCGAAGACCGCTGCTACTTCGGCGGCGGTCGACTGGAGCGCTACGTCTGTCCGGGCTGCGACTGCGTCTTCGGGCCGCAGAAGTATCTGGACCTCGACGAGGCGTTCGTCGGCAAGGACTATCAGGTCCTCTATTCCCGATACGCCGAGGGCGACTCCACCGCCAACGAACTGCGCGCCTTTCGGTCGCTCAACGCCGATCCTGCCGGGCGTTATCTCGACTGGGGCGCTGGCGGCGGGTGGAATCGCACCCTGGAGACGCTGAAGGGCGAGGGCTGGGACATCGTCGCCCATGAGCCTAATGCTGCCGGAGCCATCGTCGAGAGCGGGGCCCAGGTCTGGGATGGCTTAACAGGAGACTTTGACGGGATTTTCTCGAACAATGTTATCGAGCATTTCCGCGACCCCGTCGCCCAGTTTCGGGCCTTCCACGCTCTGTTAAAACCCGGCGCCAAGATGGCGCACGCTTCGCCTTGCTATGACTACTGCTTCGCCTTCACCCGGTTTCATTCCGTTTTTCTGCTGGGCCGATCCCCGGATATTTTGGCGGAACGAACTGGTTTCAGGGTTGTCGATAGCGAGCGAGATGGTGAATACATCAACTACGTGTTTCAACGAGTCTGAACTTATCGACCGTTGAAGCCCCCCGTCGCCAGAGCGCTTCGCGGGAGATCGGCGCCGCTGGTCACCCGAAAAAGAACGTGATAGGCGGTGGCCCGATGAGCTGTGGTGATCTCCCTGGGAGGGGGCTGCGGCTTCTGAATTTGATCAAGAGGGACTGAACAGAATGTCCGACATTCTCGAGCGCGTGCGTAAGATCGTCATCGAACACCTGGATGCCGATCCCGAGAAGGTCACCGAGAAGGCTTCCTTCATCGATGACCTAGGCGCCGACAGCCTCGACAACGTTGAGCTGGTGATGGCGTTCGAAGAAGAGTTCGACATCGAAATCCCGGACGACGCCGCCGAGCACATCCAGACGGTCGGCGACGCCGTGAAGTTCATCACGGAAAAGACCGCCTAAGGTCTTCGGGTTCGCCTTGTTCGCGAACCGGAGTATTTCCGCCGCGCCGCACGGGCTCTTGCCATCGTGCGCGCGGCGGTTTTCGTTTGAGGCCAAGATTCGCGGTGGCGCGGAGCGGGGGTCTTTCCCACATCCAGCGTCCCGCATCGAAGGTTGGGAGTGAGCCATGCGTAGAGTTGTCGTCACGGGTATCGGCCTGCTGACCCCGCTCGGCCAGGGTGTCGATATCACCTGGAAGAACATCCTCGCCGGTAAGTCCGGCGCGAACCGCATCAGCGCGTTCGATCCCGCCGACTACTCCTGCCAGGTCGCCTGTGAAGTGCCGCGCGTCGATGGTCGCGGCGGTGGCGGCCCGGAAGTCGAGGGTTCGTTCGATCCCGACCAGACCATGAGCCCGCGCGACCAGAAGCGCGTCGACGACTTCATCCTGTACGGCGTCGCCGCCGCCGATGAAGCCATCAAGGATTCGGGCTGGGTTCCGGAAACCGACGAAGACAAGTGGCGCACGGGCGTCATCCTGGGTTCGGGCATCGGCGGCCTGTCGAGCATCGCCGACACCGCGCTGGAACTGGAAGCCAAGGGCCCGCGTCGCATCAGCCCGTTCTTCATCTCCTCGGCCCTGATCAACCTCATCTCAGGCCAGGTCTCGATCAAGTACGGCTTCAAGGGGCCGAACCACGCCGTGGTCACCGCCTGCGCCACCGGCGCTCACGCGATCGGCGACGCTGCGCGCCTGATCAAGTACGGCGACGCCGACGTGATGATCGCCGGTGGCGCGGAAGCAGCCGTCTGCAAGGTCGGCATCGCCGGCTTCCAAGCCTGCCGCGCCGTGGCCACCGCCTTCAACGACACGCCCGAGAAGGCCTCGCGTCCCTACGACAAGGATCGCGACGGCTTCGTCATGGGCGAGGGCGCGGGCGTGTTGGTGCTGGAAGAGTACGAACACGCCAAGGCGCGCGGCGCCAAGATCTACGCCGAAGTCGTGGGCTACGGCCTGTCGGGCGACGCCTACCACATCACCGCTCCGTCGGAAGACGGCGAGGGCGGCGCGCGCGCCCTGGCCGCCGCCGTCCGTGACGCCGGGCTGAACCCTTCGGATATCAACTACGTCAACGCCCACGGCACCTCGACCATGGCCGATGGCATCGAGGCCAAGGCCGTAGAGAAGTTCCTCGGCGACCACGCCAAGAACGTCGTCATGTCCTCGACCAAGTCGATGACCGGCCACCTCCTGGGCGCCGCCGGCGCCATCGAGGCCGCGTTCGCGATCCTGGCCATCCGTGATCAGATCGCCCCGCCGACCATCAATCTCGACAATCCGGACGTGGATGTCGCCATGAACCTGGCTCCGCACAAGGCCGTGCCGATGAAGATCGACGTGGCCGTGTCCAACAGCTTCGGCTTCGGCGGCACCAACGCCTCCGTCGTGTTCAAGAAGGTCTCGTGAGCAAAAAGTCGCCGCCCCGCGCCCGGGCTCCCAAGGGAGCGGGCTCCCGCCGTGAGACGGCCACCGCCGGCCGTCGCATGATGAGGGCCCTGCTCGGGGCCGTCGCCACCCTGGCTGTGGTCGGCATGGTCGCCTTGCTGGGCGCTCTCTGGGTCTACCAGGGCGCGGGCCCGGCCGCGAAGGATGGCGACAAGACCACTGTCGTGCTGCGCAAGGGCGCCAGCCTGCCCGAGATCGCCTCCAGCCTCGAGCGGGGCGGGGTCATCCGCTCCTCGTCATTGTTCATGACGGCGGCCAAGATCACTGGCGCGGCGCGAACGCTGAAGGCCGGCGAGTACGAGTTCAAGAGCCGCGCCTCGATGGCCCAGGTCCTGGACGCCGTCCGCCGGGGTCGCATCGTTCGCCATTGGATCACCGTCCCCGAGGGCCTGACCTCGGACATGGTCATGGACATCCTCAACAAGTCGACCGTGCTGACCGGCAGCGCCGCGACCCCGCCTGAAGGCGCTATCCTGCCCGAGACCTATGAGGTCCAACGCGGCGAGGATCGCGCGGCCGTCCTGCAGCGCATGATGGACGACCGCGACGCGGTGCTGAACGCGCTGTGGGCCAACCGCGCGCCGAATCTGCCCTTCCAGACCAAGGAAGAGGCCGTCACCCTGGCCTCGATCGTTGAGAAGGAGACAGGCCTAGCGGAGGAACGGCCGCGCGTCGCCGCCGTGTTCGTCAACCGCCTGCGGACCGGCATGCGTCTGGGTTCGGACCCGACGATCATCTACGGTATTTCGCGGGGACGTCCCCTGGGGCGGGGCATCTTCCTCTCGGAGCTACGTCGTCTGACGCCGTACAACACCTATCTGATCGATGGCCTGCCGCCGACGCCGATCGCCAATCCCGGCCGCGCGGCCCTGGCGGCGGTGATGAACCCGCCCAAGACCGGCGACCTGTACTTTGTGGCCGACGGCACCGGCGGCCATGTGTTCGCCTCGACGCTGGAAGAGCACAACGCCAACGTCGCCAAGTGGCGTCAGATCGAACGCCAGCGGGCGGGCCAAGCCCCGGCCAAGCCGGCCGCTGCGCCGCTGGCGGGGGGCTAAGGCGTGCCGCTGTCCGGCATGACGGGCTTCGCCCGCGTTGAGGGCGCGCATGAGGCTTGGTCGTGGGCCGTCGAGGCCCGCAGCGTCAACGGACGCAATCTCGACACCCGCTTTCGCGGCCCGCCCGGGTTCGAAACCCTGGAACGCGTCGCGCGCGACGGCGCTCAGGCCCGGTTTCAGCGCGGCCAACTGACGGTCAATGTTCAGACCAAGCGCGCCGAGGTCTCGGGCGAGACGCGCGTGAACATTCAGACGCTGGAGCGCTATCTGACCGCCGGAGGGCCCTATGTGGCCACGGGCATGGTGGCCAAGCCGACCCTGGACGGACTGCTATCCCTGAAGGGTGTGATCGAGGCGCGAGAGGACGAGGACGACGCTGAAACGCGCGCGGTCATTGAGGCCGCCATGGCCGCGTCGATCGCTCAGGCTTTGGATAGCCTGAAAGGTGCGCGCCTTGAGGAGGGTTCGGCGCTGGAGCCGGTGCTCGGCGGCCTTGTCGCGCGAATTGAACAGTTGACGGCTCAGGCCGAGTCCGAAGCTGCGGGGCAGCCCACAGTCATCAAGGAACGCTTCGCCCGGCGCATGGCCGAGCTTGTGGGCGAAGCCGCCAGCGAGGAGCGCATCGTCCAGGAGGCCGCGGCCCAGGCGGTCAAGGCTGACGTCCGCGAAGAGCTAGACCGTCTCGCCAGCCATATCGCCGCAGCGCGCGGACTGTTGGCCAGTGAAGGAGCCTCAGGCCGGCGGCTGGATTTCCTGTCTCAGGAATTCATGCGCGAATCCAATACCCTTTGCTCGAAATCGGCCCTGACCAGCCTGACCGCGATCGGTCTTGAGCTGAAGGCCGTCATTGAGCAGTTCCGCGAGCAGGTCCAGAACGTTGAATAAGTCCCATCACCCGCACCGGGGTCTTCTGCTGATGGTCGTCGCCCCGTCGGGCGTCGGCAAGACCTCTCTGACCCGCCGCCTCGTCTCCGACCACGGCGACCTGCACCTGTCGATCAGTGCGACGACGCGTGAGCCGCGTCCGGGCGAGCACGACGGCCGTGACTATCACTTCGTCTCGCGCGAGAAGTTCCAGGGCATGCTGGCCGAGGACGCTTTCCTGGAGTGGGCAGAGGTCTACGGGAACTTCTATGGCAGCCCCAAGGCGCCGATCATGGACGCGCTCAGCCGTGGCGAAAGCGTGCTGTTCGACATCGACTTCCAGGGCGCGATGAAGGTGCACAAGCAGGCAGGCCCGGACAGCGTGCTGGTCTATATCCTGCCGCCCTCTCTGGCGGAGATGAGCCGCCGCCTGCACACGCGCAGCCAGGACAGCGAAGAGGTGATCCACCGCCGGCTGTCGCGCGCCAAGGATGAGGTCGCCGCCTGGGAGCAGTTCGACTACGTGATCCTGAATGACGACTTTGATCGCGCCTACGCCGATCTTGCCCACATCTATCACGCCGAACGCCTGAAACGGGCGCGTAACCCGTGGATCGGCGATCTGGTCGGCGATCTTCTGAAGGAAGAGATCTGAGGCCGGCGACGGGCCGCGACCCGCCGCCTGCGACGCCGCTTAGACCGCGCGGCGGCCGAAGATCAGGTGGTAGATCGCCAGGATCACCACGGCCCCGACGGTGGCGACCAGAAGGCTGTAGAGGTTGAAACCCGAAACCCCGGCGTTGCCGAACTGGTTGAACAGCCAGCCGCCGACGAACGCGCCGACGATGCCAAGGACGATATCCAGCAGCACGCCGCTGCCGGTGCGGTTGACGAGCTTGCTGGCGATGAAGCCGGCGATCAGGCCCAGAAGCAGCCAGGCGAGAATAGACATCGTAGGAACTCCTCGAGCGGCCGCCCTGCGCGACCTTGCCCAATCAAGAGCTCAGCGGCGCCGTTAGTTCCCGCCGCGAAGGCGATCCTGAACATAGGCGATCAGTTTTTCGGCCGGCGGACGGCCGAGCGCGATGAACAGGCCTGAGCCCAGCGCCGCGCCGATCAGGAATTGCAGGGTCATCGCATCTCACTCCTACGTCCCTGGAGCTATTGCCGACGCTCCATGTCCAAGCCAAGGCGACATCGGGGCGCTGCGACGATCGGTCTGCGGCGTCCGCCTCAGGCGGAGGGGCGAGGCGGGGTCTGGATCGTGAAGACGCAGGTCAGGCCCTCGGGGGCGTAGTCGAACTGCGCCGATCCCGAAAGGTCGCCGCGTAGGCTGGATGCGATGAGACGAGAGCCGAAGCCGCTTCGGGTGGGCTTCTGTGTCGGCGGCCCGCCGCGTTCCCGCCAGGTGAGCGTCAGCCGGGTGCGGCCTTCGCCCGTCCAGGAAACCTCGACCTTGCCCGCCTCGGTCGACAACGCGCCGTACTTCGACGCGTTGGTCGCCAACTCGTGGAAGATCATGGCCAGCGCGACCGCCGCGTTCGGCGCCAGCGGCATGGTGGGGCCATCGACGGCGACCTGGCTCGCGTAGGGTTGCAGCGCCTCGACCACGAGCTCGCCGAGGTCGGCGCCCTCCCAACTACGGCGGGTCAGGAGATCGTGCGCGCCCGCCAAGGCCAACAGGCGCTCATTGAACTGCGCCAGGCCTTCCTGGCCGCCTTCCTTGAGGCTGTGCCGCGCCAGCGATTGGACGACGACCAGAGTGTTCTTCACCCGATGGTTCAGCTCGTTGATCATCAACTGCTGACGCTCGGCGGCCTTCTGGGCTTCTTCGTCGCGATGCTGCAGGATCTGCGCCGCCGCGCGCAGAGATCCGCGGACCTCGGCGATCTCTTGCAGGTGCGAGGGCGCGGGGGCGAGGGGCGCGCCGGCGGCCAGGGCCTCGGCCTCGGCGACCAGGCCGCGCACGTCGCGCGAGATCGGGCGCGCGAATGCGAGCGCCGCCATCACGCCGAGGGCGATCATCAAAGCCGAGCCCAGCATTGCCGGACCCAGAGAGCCCAGGATGGTTCGATCCAGCTCATCGCGCGGCACGCCGACGATGAAGGTCCACCCATAGGTCGGCGAGCGACTGAAGGCGGACAGGGTCTCCACGCCGTCCAGCGTGTGGGTGTTGACCACGCCGTCTTGCGCGCGCGCCATAGCCGCGCGCATGTCGGGGCTGGCGTGGCGCCCGATCAGCTTGTCCTGGTCTCGGGACCGGGCCAGCAGGGCGGCGTTGCGATCGACAATGCTGGCGGTCCAGGTGTCGGGCAAGCCCTGACCGGTCACGAGGGCCTGGAAGACGGCCGGATGTTGCATGTAGCCCAGGACGAAGATCCGGCCCTTCACCAGGACAGGCACGTTCACGCCGACGATGGGGGTGGTGTTGGCGCGCGGGATCAGGTTGCTGACGTTCGACTTCCCGGTCGTCATTTCGCGCCAGGTTTCGTCGGAGATCGGCGCGTAGGGCGTCGGGGCGCCGGGCGGCATCCGTGTGTTGAGCCACTGCCGGTCCTGACTCATCAGAACCACCCAGCCGTCGCGGCCCTCGACCGCTTCGCGCGCCTGCTTCTCGAAGGTGGCGAGGTCGCCTTGCGAGAGGGCCGGAGAAACCGCCAGGCCCTGCAGCACGCTCTGGCCTTGGCCAATTTGCCGGTCGGTCGCCAACGACAGCGCGCGTGTCGTGGTCACCAACTGGGTGGCGAAGCGTCGTTGTCCCTCGGTGTACTGCATCGCCACCAAGGCGGTCATCAGCAGGATGGCGGGGGCGGCCAAGGTCAGGGCCATGAACAACAGCCGCCGCGTGACCGTGGAAGGCGCCCTTGTCGCGCTGTTGGTGGTCACGTCCGCCCCGCTCAAAAAACTGCGCGAAGCTGGCGGGCCAAGGGGGCTGCGTCAATAGGAGACCGTCGTTCGCCAGGGTTCTGGCTTCGTCGGACCCTTAGCCAGCCGTCACGACGGGCGCCCGCGCCGTCATCGAGGCGGGACGGTGGCCCTCAGCCATCACCGACAACGCGGCCAGCGACAGCAGGGTGCAGATCAGGATCAGGCGGACGGCCACGGCGTTCTCCTCGGCTTGCCGGAAGCATCAAGCGGCGCCGTGGATGAACCGGAGCTGAAGGGCTAGCCCGCCGGGGCGCTCAATGTCGCCCTTGCGAGATCGAGGAACCCCGTCAGGTCGATCACTTCGGCCCGCGCATCCGGGCTCACGCCCGCGCGCTCGCAGAGCTCTGCGCCGCCCAGGGCCTTCAGGCTGGAGCGGAGCATCTTACGCCTCTGGCCAAAGGCGGCGGCGGTCACGCGTTCCAGCGCCGCTACGACGTCGGCCGGCGGCGGGTTGGTCTTGGGAACGAGGCGCACGACGGCCGAGGCCACCTTGGGCGGCGGGGTGAAGGCCTTGGCGGGCAGGTCCATCACGGTCCTGGCCTCGCAGAGCGTCTGGGCGATGACGGCGAGGCGCCCATAGGCGTCATCGTCCGGCTGGGCGACGATGCGGTCGGCGACTTCCTTCTGGAACATCAAGGTCATCGACAGTGGGCGGAACGGACCCGTCAGCCAGTTGATCAACAACTGGGTGCCGACATTGTACGGCAGGTTCGAGACTACGTGCGCCGGCCCACCCGCCGCTTGCGCGGCGTCGACCTTGAGGGCGTCGCCTTCGACAAGCTCCAGGCGCCTGTCAGCGACCTCGGCCACCTCGGCCAGGAGGGGCAAGAACCGGCTGTCCTTCTCGATCGCCACGACGCGCGCGCCGGTTTCCAGCAGGGCGCGGGTCAGGCCGCCGGGACCCGGACCAACCTCGACGACAGTGTCGCCCTCGCCGATCTGGGCCAGGCGGGCGATCTTGCGGGTCACGTTCAGGTCCAGCAGGAAGTGCTGGCCGAAGCTCTTGCGCGCCATCAGGTCATGACGTTCCAGGGCTTCGCGCAGAGGCGGCAGATCAGCCAGGCTCATCTCGTATCTCTCCACCTGTCTATCCGACGGATAAGCAGGCCGTTCTAGGCGCCGCGACGGGCGGCGATGTCGGCCGCCAGCTTAATGGCGGCGATCAGGCTATCGGGACGGGCGATCCCGCGTCCAGCGATGTCGAACCCGGTGCCATGGTCAGGCGAGGTTCGCACGATGGGCAGGCCTAGCGTGACGTTCACGCCGCCCCAGAAGTCCAGCATCTTCACCGGGATCAGCGCCTGGTCGTGATACATGCACAGCACGCCGTCGTAGCGCGCCCGCGCCTCTGGATGGAACAGGGTGTCGGCCGGGGAGGGGCCCGACGCGTCGACACCGAGGTCCCGCAGCGTCCGCACCGCAGGTTCGATGACGTCAATTTCCTCGCGGCCCAAGGCGCCGCCTTCGCCCGCATGCGGGTTGAGAGCCGCCACCGCCAATCGCGGCGCGGCGATTGCGAAATCTCGGCGCAGCGCCTGAGCGGTTACGAGGCCGGCGTTGACGATAGCATCAGTGGTCAGCGCCGAGGGAACCTTCCCAAGCGCGGTGTGGATCGTCACCAGGGTGGCGCGCAGGTCGCCGGCCGCCAGCATCATCACCGGCCCGCGCGCGCCGTCCATCGTGGCCGCAGCGGTCAGCTCCGCCAGGAACTCGGTGTGACCGGGAAACGGGAAGCCCGCCTCGTAGAGAGGAGCCTTGGCGATCGGCGCGGTGACGAGGCCGCTGATCGTTCCAGAGAGCGCCAGACCAACGCCCGTCTCGATCCAGCGGATAATCTGTGGGGCGTGGCTGGGCGAGGGACGACCGGACACGACCGCCGAAAGCAGGGGTATGTCGATAACGGGCAGGGCGTCGGCGAACGCCTGGGCGGCTTCTTGCGGCCGTGTGACGGTGCGGACCTTCACGCCGCCGCCGGCTGACGCCAACAACTGAGCGTCGCCGATGACGACAAAGGCAGGGCCCTCGTTGCGCAGCGCGCGCCACGCCTTGGCGATGATCTCCGCGCCGACGCCGGCCGGGTCGCCGGCGCTGATGGCGAGGGGACGCGCCGTCACCGGGTTTCGATGGTGGCCTGGTTGCGCAGGTCGCGAAGATAGCGCTTGGCGATCAGAGCGAGCTGCTGGCCGCGCAGGCGGTTCTCGATCTGGTCGTGCGTCGGGGCGTTGGCCCCGCCCTGGCGCTTGCCGCAGACGGCGATCAGGTGAAGGCCCGCATCGGTGCGGATCGGATCTGAGACCTGACCCATCTCCAACTTGTTGGCCGCTTCCTGGAAGGCTGGCGCGAGGTCGGTGATCTCCGCCTCGCCGAGATCGCCGGCGACCAGGCCATCGACCTTGCCGGCCGTGGCTTCCAGCGTCTGGCAGCTGGTGATCTTGGGCTTCAGGTCGGTCAGCAGCTTGGTTGCGGCGTCGATCTGGGCCTGGGTCGCGTCCGCCGCCAGCGGCGCGGCGACCTGCTTGAGGTCGACGATCGCAGTCTTCGATCCAGCGCGCTTGTCGCGGAGATAAATGATGTACACGCCATCCCGGACCTGGATCGGGCGGGACAGCTGGCCTGGGCGCAGCTGCTCCAGCGCAGCGTCGACCTCGGGCGGCATTTCGCCTTGGCTGACCCAGCCCACCTCACCCCCGTTGGCGGCGGTAGCTGAGCCCGAAAACTGGCGGGCGACGGCCGCGAACGGTGCGCCTTGTTGCATTTGATTGATCAGCTGGGTCGCGCCGTTGACAGCGACCTCCATGCCGCCGACCCGGGCCGCGTCGAGGAACACCTCGCTGATCTGGTACTGCGGCTTGGCCGCCGCGTCCGCGAGGCGTCGCTGATAGGCCTTGATCTGGTCTTCGCCGATGCGAAGGCGCGAGCCGTACCGGCCCTGGATCCACGACTGCCAGCTGGATTCGGCCCGCAGCTGCGCGCGCCAGGTGTCCAGGCCGATGCCCTGGGCCACCAATTGCTGCTTCAGCTGTTCCGGCTGCAGCCGGTTGGACTGAGCGATATCGCCGATCTGCTCTTCGACTTCCTTGTCGGTCGAGATGATCGTGATTTTCTGTTGCTTCTCGACCCGCTTGAGCTCCTGCATCTGCAGGCGTTCGTCGATCAGGGAGCGCAGGGCCTCCTGCTCGATCTGCGGAAGGTTCTCCTGAGTCGGCTGCATGCCCGATGTCGCCATCAGCAGGCGCATGCGCTGCATCAGGTCGTAGCTCGAGATGATGTCGTCATTGACGACGGCCGCAACGCTTTCGGACAGCGGTTGAGGCGCCGCGGGCGCTTGCACTGCCGGCGCAGCAGCCTCAGGGGCCGTCTGCTGCCGGGCCATGGCGGGCGCGCCGAGGCTCGCCACGGTCAGGGCGAGAATGGACGCGGCGCCGGCCGCGAAAGTCGTCACGCTACGCGCAGACCGCATGGATAGTGTCGTTCCTCTAGCCCAGCCGCCCCTCTCGGAGCGCGGTCGTTTATCACAGTCTCGACGGCGGCGGTCGCCCAACTGGCGTTCCTTTCGGCCACCGCCCCCGATAGACGCGCTCGTCTGGCCTGCGGGTTCGCCCGCACGCCCCCCAAGCGCGGTCAATTAATTGCTGCTGTACCCTGTATCACCCAATGTGGCGAGGGTTAGGCGGAACACGATCGTACGATCCGGTTGCAGCCTCAGACCGCTGGCCGTCGAGGCGTAGCGGTCTTCCTGCTGGTAGATCACGTCGATGCGGATGCAGTCGTCCTGATAGGCCACGCCCAGGTCGCGGCGACGCCAAACGTCCTGCACCATGTCGCGTTGCCCGAACGCGGTGAGGGAGAAGCGGCTGGTCAGCTTGAGCTCGCCGCGGGCTTCGAAGTTTTCCTGACGATTGCCGTTCGCGTCCAGTTCGTCCTTCAGGTACCGGACCGAACCACTGCCGCGCTTGGTGAAGGCGTCGACGCCGGTTTCAACGCGGTGGATCTCGCGCGTTTCCGAATCGAGGCGGGTCCGGACGAAGGCGTTGATACCCGGAACGGGCGTTACGGTGGCCGCGACGATCCAGTCCGAAGACTTGCTCTGCAGACCCGTGCGGGTCGGCAGAAGGGGATCGAACTCTGAACGGAAGCTTCGGCCGACCAGGATGCTGCCGCCACGACCATCGGGGCGAGCATAGGTCGCACGACCGCCGACGTTCAGCCGCTGGCCGCCTTCGTAGAGGTCAAAGCCTGGCGACTTGTTCGCCTGGAACAGGTTGGTCTCGTCGAACTCGAGAGTCGCGCTGTCCTCATTGTAGAGGTAGCGCTTGGTCCCGTCGCGGGCGACGACCACGGGCACGCGCGAGCTTTCTGAACCGACCGCGACCTGGGCCAGAGGTTCAAGCACCACGCTGCCGCCGTTGGTCAGCGGCTTGTAGAACGGCAGGCTGAAGTCGACGCCACCGACGCCCAGGGCGCGGGTGTAGGTTTCCTTTGCGTCGTCGCCGAGCCCTCGGGCGGCGGGCGTAACGAAGGTCTTGATCGAATACGCATCGCCGCGCGCCTGAACGAACGGTGAGACCTTCAGGCCCGGTCCGATAATGTTGCTGGCGCGCCAGTCAGCCTTCACGCTGGCCCGGCTGGAGTCGACGCCGTTCTGGCCCTTGTAGGCGCCGAGAAAGTAGGGCGCTTCACCGAACTGAGACTCTGACCGGTTCAGCATCACGCCGGAACCCTGCAGACGCAGACGGCCGCCCAGCACAGGGCTTTCCGGTTCCCAGCGGGCCTCGACCAGCGGGCCGATCAGCGGAAAGGCGCCGCTGTTCTCGAAGGCGTTCGCAGAGTTGGTGGCGGCGTTGACGCCCACGACACGCAGCCCCTGCACGGACACCGCCGAGACCGAGAACCACGACCTTTGCGCCTGACGCGTCGCGTAAAGCTGCGACACCAGTCGATGGTCGTCGCTCGTGAACAGGCCGCGCTGCTGGTAGACGTCGTTGACCTTGTACTTGTCGAACAGCAGCGCGTCCGAAACCCGCTCGGCCGAGAAGCCCCATTTCCAGTGCTGGTCGATGTCGAACTTGCCGTTCGCCAGGATGTAGCTTCGGAAGGTCTCCTCGCCGAAGCGATCGCCCTTGATGTCGAATTCCTTGTCGTAGGTGAAGCCGCCGCGCGCCTCCAGCGTCCCCGAATAGAAGCGCTTGCGGTAGCTCACATTCAGGAACGGGTTGACCTGGCTGTTGATCTGCGGAGCCAGGATCACGTCCGACGACGGCGAGATCACGTGATAGTAGGGCTGGTTGTACGAAACGCCGCGGCCCTTGGAGAAGTCGAGCTTCGGGGCCAGGAAGCCAGAGCTGCGCTTGGCCTGCGGATCGGGGTGCCAGAACAGGGGCAGGTAGAGAACCGGCGCGCCCCACATCCGGATGACCGCATTCTTGTAGTAGATAAGCTGCCTTGGCTTGTCCTGGACGATCTTGTCGGCGGCGACCGACCAGGTCGGGGTCGGCTTTTCGGCGCAGACTTCGCAGGGCGTATAGATCGCCTTGTTCAGTTCCTGAATATTCTCGTTGCGGCGTACGGCGCTGGCGGCGGCGACCTTCATGTTCTGGTCAAGCCGGGCCGCGAAGTTGCGCGCGAAGCCCGCCTTCATGTCCCTGTCGAGCTCGAGATGGTCTGCGAACTCGGCGGTGCCGTCTGGGTTGATCAGTTGGACGTTTCCGTCCGCCGTGATCGCCCCGGTCTTGCTGTTGTAGATCACCTTGTCGGCGCGCAGGGTGCGGCCCTGATAGCGGGCTTCGACCGAGCCCTCGGCCGTCATGATCTGGTTCTTGTCGTCCCGGATCAGCAGGTCTGATTCCAGATAGTAGCCCTCGTCGCCAAGTCCGTCAGAGGGCGCGGCCTTCACGACGGGCGTCGCAGGGATGGTCGCGAGGCTCTGCTGGGCCTGGGCCGCGCCGGCGCAGGCCAGCGCCAGCCAAGCCGCGCCGCTCATCAGCAGCGCGCGGCCCGTGGACGGGACGCTGGAGCGCGTTTCAGTCATGGACGACCCTGGAAACAATGACTCACCCATCTTCCGTATAGCAAAGCAACGTGAAGCCCACCAAAAGCGCGATGGTCGGCGGGGTCCAGGCAGCGATGAACGGGGCCAGAACGTCGGCCTTGCCCAATGTGCTGCACAGCTCGTTGAAGAAAAAGAACCCAAAGCCCAACGCGACGCCCGAGCCGGCCAGCATGGCCAGTCCGCCCAGTCGCATCAGGCGCAGGGAAAAGGCCGCCGCCAGGACCGACATGGCCGCGAAGAGCAGGGGCGTCGCCAGATCCTGCTGCAGGCGCAGCTTAAAGGGCGCTGCTGAGAAGCCCGCGTCTTCGGTGCGCTGGATGGTGGCCGGCAAGCGCCAGAGCGCCACGGCCTGCGGGGTGTTGAAACGTTCCGACGCCGTGCGATCGTCCAGGTTGGACGGGATCGAGAGGCTATCGGAGCGGATGGCGCCCGCGCCCGGCGTGGCTTCGCGTACGCCGCTCAAGCGCCAGAATCCCGGCTCAAGGCGGGCTTCGTTCGCCTCGATCCGGCGAGTGAAGTCCATCACGCCCTTGGCGTTGAGCGTGTAGACGAAGAGCGACACGCCGCGCAGGCGCACGGAGCCATCGACAAGTTCGCGGGCGCGGGCGCGGATCACGATCTGGCTCTTGTCGTCGCCTTGGCGCAGCCATGTGCCCTTGGGCGCTTCCTTGAGATAGCCGTTCATCGTGCGGTCGCGTTCGGTCTCGAACTTGGCCGTCATCGCCGTGGTGAGCGGGTTGAGCAGGGTGATCGTCAGCAGCCCGATGACGAACGACGACGCAGCCGCCGGCATGATGAAACGCCAGGCCGAGATCCCCGCCGCGCGCATGGCGATCAGCTCGCTGCGGCGGTTCAGCTCGACGAACGCCCACATGGTGCCGAACAGGAACACGAAGGGCGCCAGCACCAGGATGGTGGCCGGAGCCTGCAGGATGGTCAGATAGAGGAGCCGCAGGAAGCTGGCGTCAGCGCGCGTGCCCACGTTGCGGGCGATGTCGACGAAGGCGATCAGCATCACCATCGCGCCCAGCACCGCCAGGGCGCCGACCAGCGCGCCCATGGTCCGCTTGAGCACATAGCGTTCCAGCATGCCCATCGTCAGCATCACGCAGCTCCCGAAAGGGCGGGTTCGGCGGCCGCAGGCTTGGCCTTGCGCCGGGGCGAGACCTTCTGGCGGAAGATCTGCGACATCGCCCAGGCCATGGCGGCTATCGGTACGACGTACTGCAGCACGTTCAGCCAGGGATCGTCCTCGCACGCGGCCTGCACGCCGAAGCCGACAATGCGGACAATGGCGGCCGCAGCGCCGACGGCGGCGATTCGCTTGCCATAGCCCATGCGGCTGAACGAACCGCCCAGCACGGCGGCTAGCGCCATGCTCATCAGGGCGATGTTGTAGAGCGGTCCGGCGAAGCGGGAGTGACCCTCGGCCAGCAGCTTTTCCTTGTTGCGCTGCTCCCACTCCTGGGTCAGGTCCGGGAAGAACAGCTCGTGCGGATAGCGGTCGGCGATCTTGTAGTGGAGCAGCTCGTCGCTGTTGAACAGGCTGGAGAGGTCGAAGGTGTACTCGTCGAACGAGGTGTACTGCAGCACGCCTTCGCGGGAGAACTGTTGGTTGCTGCCATGGCGCATGATCAGCACCGGCTCGCCCTTGCGGGTGGCGATCTCGGCCTCGCGAGACGAATAGGTCGACGCCGCGCCGTTGGGCAGCTCCTGGTGGATGAACAAGTTCTGGATCTTGTTGTCGCGGTCGATCGACTGGGCGTAGACGGTCAGGCCCGGGCCAGGTTCGGTGAACTGTCCTGGCTGAACCAGCGTCGAGGCGACGTCGGTCTTGATCTCGAAAGCCGTCTCGCGGATCTGGCGTGCGCTCCAGGGCTGCAGCCACAGGCCTGAGACCAGAGAGATCAGCGCCGCGATGATCGAGAGGCGGATCGCCGGCGAGATGACGCGCCAGCGACTCATGCCGCCGGCGAAGCAGACGACGATTTCCTGTTCGGTGTGCAGCCGGTTCAGCGCCACCAAGGCGGCCACGAACAGCGCCAGCGGCATCATGATGCCCAGGAGCTGGGGCAGGGCCAGCAGGATGATCTTCAGGAAGACCACGGCGCTCTGCCGCTGCTCCACCAGAACGTCGAACTCCGACAGGCTCCGCGCCAGCAAGGCGAGCGCCACCAGCGCCGCGGTCGCCAGAAGCGTCGGGCCTAGCAACTGCCGGAAGAGATAGCGTTCGATGAGGCGCATGAAAACGGGGATCGGGGCGGATGGATTCGTGGGACGAACCCCGAAGATGCGCCGTTCTACACGGGGGCTTAACGCCAGCACAACCGGGGACCTTGCTTGGCTGTCCCGGGTGGCGCCGAACGGAGCCTTTTCTAAGGCGCGGCATTGGACTATGCCGCCTTGATGAGGTGAGCCGGCGCGCGGTCCGACGCGCCGCTTACCGTCGCCCAAATTGCAGGAGCGCGGCATGCGTATCGAGTTCGTTTCCGTCGACACCCAGGCTGGCGCCACCGCCGCCCTCGCGGTCCTGGCTCACGAAGGCGCGGCCCTGTCGCCGGAGGCCCGCGCGGCCAACGAAGCCACGGGCGGCGCCCTGGCCCGAGCCATCGCTGGCGGTCGTTTCACCGGCGCCAAGGGCCAAACGCTCGACATCGTCGCGCCGAACGGACTGGAAGCCGCGCGTGTCGTTCTAATCGGCGTCGACGGATCTGGCGCGGTTGAGCCTGAGGCTGTCGAACTGGCCGCCGCGTCGGCCTTCCAGGCCGTGAAGACCTCGGGCGTCGTCGAGCTGGTGCTCAAGCTCGGCGCCGACGCCGAGACCGCCGCCCGCGCGGCGTTCGGCGCGCGCCTGGCGGCCTACCGCTTCGACAAGTACCGCACCACCGAAAAGGCCGAAAAGAAGCCGTCGGTCCAGGTGATCAAGATCGCCGCCGCTGATCCGGTGAAGGCGCAGAAGGCCTATGAGCCGTTGGCTGCCCTGGCGGACGCCATCGTGTTCAGCCGCGACCTCGTCTCCGAGCCGGCCAATATCCTGCACCCCGAAGAGTTCGCCGCCCGCGCCAAGGGCCTGGAGAGCCTCGGCCTCGAGGTCGAAATCCTGGGCGAGGCCGAGATGGCCAAGCTGGGCATGGGCAGCCTGCTGGGCGTGGGCCAAGGCAGCGTCCGCGAAAGCCAGCTCGTCATCATGAAATGGATGGGCGCGGCCGATAAGGCGGCGCAGCCGATCGCCTTTGTCGGCAAGGGCGTCTGCTTCGACACCGGCGGCATCTCGATCAAGCCGGCCGACGGTATGGAAGACATGAAGTGGGACATGGGCGGCGCGGCCGCCGTGGCCGGCGTCATGCACGCCCTGGCCGGTCGCAAGGCCAAGGTCAACGCCATCGGCGTGCTGGGCCTCGTGGAGAACATGCCCGACGGCAACGCCCAGCGTCCGGGCGACGTGGTCACCTCGATGTCGGGTCAGACCATCGAGGTCATCAACACCGACGCCGAAGGCCGCCTCGTGCTGGCCGACGCGCTCTGGTACACGCAGGAACGCTTCAAGCCGCAGTTCATGATCGACCTAGCGACCCTGACCGGGGCGATCATCATTTCGCTGGGTCATGACTACGCGGGTTTGTTCAGCAATAACGACGGCTTGTCCGAGAAGCTTCTCAGCGCGGGCAAGGCCGAGCGCGAGGCCCTGTGGCGCCTGCCGCTGCCGGCGGCGTACGAAAAGCAGATCGAAAGCCCGATCGCCGACATGAAGAACATCGGCGGGCGCCCCGCCGGTTCGATCACGGCGGGCCTGTTCCTGCAGCGCTTCGTCAACGGCGTGCCGTGGGCTCACCTCGATATCGCTTCGGTGGCCTGGAAGAAGCCATCGGCCGATCCCACCGTGCCGGATGGCGCCGTGGGCTTTGGCGTGCGCCTCCTCAACCGCCTCGTCGCCGACGCCTACGAAGGGTGATCCGATCAGGCTGTCATCCCGGCCCAGCGCGCAGCGCGCCGAGCCGGGACCGCCGCATGCGCCGCGTTTGTCGCGGTCCCGGGTCTTCGCTACGCTCGCCCGGGATGACAGGGAATCTCGATGACCGCTAACCCCTGCGAGGTCTGGTTCTACCACCTGGAGCGCTCGCCGCTCGAGGCGGTGCTGCCCGAGCTTCTGGAGAAGACGCTGGGGCGCGGCTGGAAGGCGCTGGTGCGCGGCGGTGATCCGCGTCGGATCGAAGCGCTGGACCAGCACCTCTGGACCTGGCGCGAGGACAGCTTCCTGCCTCACGGCCTGGCCAGCGAGCCGATGGCCGAGCGTCAGCCCGTGCTTCTCACCGCCGCCGAGGGGAACCCCAATGGCGGCGATGCGCTGTTTCTCATCGACGGGGCCGAACCTGGAGATCTTTCAGGGATTTCGCGCTGCATTCTGCTGTTCGACGGCCGAGACGATCAGGCTTTGGCGCAGGCGCGCGGACGGTGGTCGACGTTCAAGAAGGCCGGGCATCCGGTGTCGTACTGGCGCCAGGGCGCCGAGCGCGGTTGGGAGAAGCAGGCATGAGACGAGCAGCATGGGTGTTCATCTCCGTGATGGTCCTTGCGGGGTGCTCCAGCGCGCCCGAACCCGCGCCGCCGCCACCGCCCACGACGCCCACTGCGCCGCCCGCCATCGCCATTCCAACCCCGCCTCCACAGGGCGAGCCCAAGGACGAGTGCGGTCTGAAGGACGCTCAGCAGTTCATTGGCAAGCCGCGCACCAGCCTTCCGGCGCCCGTCGATCCGTCCCGTTGGCGGGTGGCGTGCACGACATGCCCGGTGACCATGGACTATCGCGCCGACCGCCTGAACATCCTGTTCAACGCTGATAACGGTATCGTCCAGCAAGTGAAGTGCGGCTAAACCCGATGCCGGCCAAGCTTTTGTGGCGTGTCGGCAAAGCGCATGAAATAACAGAATCAGCCCTTTCAAAGGCTGGTTCAAATCATGGTCGTCAAACCGACGTTGGAGACGGGATCACGGGGTGATCTGGGCGGAGCGGCCTTGGCCGGTCTGGTCGCCGCAGTCGGCTTTGCTTTTCTCGCCTATCTTTGCGTCGAGGTGCCGCGCGCCTACGATCACGTGACGCCGATCTGGCTGTCCAACGGCTTCCTCGCCGCCTTCCTGCTGTCCTCGCCGTCGCGCCGCTGGCCAGCCGTCATCCTGGGCGGAGTCATTGGCGCGCTGACCGCCGGCGCGCACGCTGGCGATAGCCCCTTGGTCAATGTGATCCTGGTGACCATGAACGTCTCGCAGGCGGTGCTGGCGGCGTTCCTCGTCCGCAGGGCGGTCGGCGACGCGATCGACCTGGGACGCCCGCGTCATATGCTCGCCTTCGTCCTTTTGGCCGGTGGGCTCGCGCCGCTGATTGTCGGCCCGATCGCAGCCTCGATCCACACGGCCTTGCGGGGCGGAGCGCTGCTGCACAACGTCATCGCCTGGGCTCTGAACGATATCCTGGGCATGCTCTGCGTTGGCCCGGCGGTCTTGGTGTTCCTCAAGGCTAGGCACTATCTCCGGGAAAAGCCGCTGACCCGTGATGGCGTGCTGTCGATCGTCGCCTGTTGCGCGATGACGCTGATCGTCTTCGCCCAGACCCGCTATCCGCTGCTGTTCCTGGTGCCGCCGATGATGCTGATCGCCGCCTGGCGCCAGGAAGTGTTCGGCGCGGCGCTCTGTTCGGTGCTGGTGGCTGCGATCGCCTTGGTGCTGACGCTGGCCGGACGGGGACCGATCAACCTCATCGACAGCGGCGGCTATGATCAGTCGTCGGTGCTGCAGTTGTTCTTGGCGGTCTCAACCTTCGTCAGCCTGCCGGCGGCGGCGCTCCAGCGGCAACGCCGTGAGATCATAGCCAAGCTGATCACGGCGCGCGCCGACGCCGAGTTGAGCGAGGCTCGCTACCGGCTTCTCGCCGAGAACGCGCTCGATATTATCGCCCACAGCGACCTCGACGGGCGGATGACCTACATGTCGCCGGCGACGCGCACGATCCTTGGATACGACGCCGAGGAGCTCCTGGGATGGGCCTATACGAAGGTGCTCCACCCGGAGGACGCCCCACGGATCGCGGATCTCGTCAAGGCGCAGCGCGAGGCCAGCGGCCGCGGCGAGGTGATGAGCGTTACCGTCGAGTACCGCGCCTTTCGCAAGGACGGCGCAATGCTCTGGCTGGAATCGCGGCCGACCCTGGCTTGTGACGCGCAGACCGGCCAACCGGTCAGCGTGACCGACATCATCCGTGACATCACCGCGCGCAAGACGTTGGAGATGGACCTGCGGGCCGCGCGCGCCGAGGCCGAGGCCGCCGCCGCTGTGAAGGGCGAGTTCCTGGCCAATATGAGTCATGAGCTGCGAACGCCGCTGACAGCGGTTATCGGGTTCGCAAACCTATTGGCCGAGGAGCCCGACCTAGGCGCGCGGTCGCGGCGTTATGTCGACCGTATCGCCACGGGCGGTCAGACTCTGCTGACGACGATCAACGACATCCTGGACTTCTCCCGCCTTGAACAGGGGCGCATCGCCCTTCAGCCGCGCCCCGTCGCGATCGCTGATCTGGTCGCCGATGTTCTGGAGATCCTGACACCCTCCGCCCGGGAGAAGCAGCTGACGCTGCGATCCGTGGAGGTTGAAGCCACGCCTGAGCGCGTGATCCTTGATCCCGAGCGCGTTCGCCAGGTGCTGCTGAACCTCCTCGGCAACGCCGTGAAATTCACTGAGGTCGGCGAAGTGGTACTTGAGGCGGCCTACGACAACGACAAGGGCCGCTTGCGCATGAGCGTGATCGACACTGGCCCAGGGGTCGGGGAGGCTGATCAGGCTCTGATCTTCACCCGCTTCGCGCAGATCGACGCGGCGCTGAATCGCGAGCATGGCGGCGCCGGTCTGGGCCTGGCCATCTCGCGCGGGCTGGTGGAGCTGATGGGCGGCGAGATTGGCGTGGCCAGCAGCCTGGGGCAGGGCGCGCGCTTCTGGTTTGAAATCCCCGCTGCGATTGTGGCGACGCCGGCCGCCGAAGGCGATGAAGACGCCCTGGAATTTCCGATGCCGCCGCCAGGGCGTCGTGTGCTGGTCGTCGACGACAACGCCGGTAATCGGGAACTGGTCCGCTCGGTGCTCGAGGCTGTCGGCGTCGAGGTGGCGGAAGCAATCGACGGCGAAGACGGCGTCGCCGCCGCGCGCGCGGAGTCCTATGACGCCATCCTGATGGACCTGCGAATGCCGCGCCTCGACGGCGTGGCGGCGGCGCTGCGGATCCGCGCGGAGCGCGGCCCCAGCGCCAAGGCGCCGATCATCGCCTTTTCAGCGGATGTGCGCGCCGGACCTCTGGACCCGGTTTTCGATGGAGCCACCCCCAAGCCGCTGACCGTGATGTCGCTTCTCTCGACGCTGGCCCAGGCCTTGGAGCCTCCCGCGCCGATAACGGCCTGAGAGAACAGGCTGGGGGGCGACTCTGAGCTTACGCGGTCGTCCGGAGTTGGTGGCGTCGTGGTGAGGAGGCATCGTCAAAGCGACGGGAGTGACCGACATGCGAAACCTACTGATAACCGCTCTGGCGATGGCGGCCCTGGCGGCGCCAGCGATGTCATCGGCCCAGTCCTCGCGAACCAACGGGGTCGACGATGACGCCATCCCGGGCTCGCCGGCCAGGGGCGCGGCCTTCGCGGACAAGCAATGCGCGAGCTGTCACGCTGTTACTGCGGACGGCGTCAGCCCGCGTTCAGACGCGCCGCCGTTCGGCGAAGTCGCCAAGAAGTACGCGGACTATCGGTTGGACTGGGAGCTAGAGGCGATCGCATCGGTGGGCCACTATGCCATGCCCGCCAAGGCGATGACGGCCATCCAGATCGCCGACGTCACGGCCTATCTACGCACGCTTTACGACAAGCCGCACGACGATCACCGCCGTCGCTGAGCGGTTCGCTCAGCGCTTGCCCACGCCGGGAAACTGAGCGACGCCGTCCTCGAACACGCCCAGATAGCCAAGCTCACCAAGCAAGGGCGTCAGGTCTTCGACCAGATCACCGGATTGCGGCAGGTGGACCGGACGGTCCTTCTGATCGTGCAGACGATAGACCGTCCACATCTTGCCGCGTGGCGCGGGCGCGCCGGGTTGGATGAACTTGTGCTCCCATCCGACCAGGGCGGGCGAGCGGCCCACCTCGATATCGAACGGGCGATCGCGGAAGGCCAGATCCATCTCGACCCGCAAGGCCTCGCCAATGCGGGTGTTCACCCATTCGGCGAACGCCTCCAGCACGACGTGCGACGACAACCCCTCGGGGTTGGCCACGACATGGTTGCGGGGATGACCTGTGCTCATAGGCCGCAGGATGCGCCGACAGGCGTTCGGGAAGCGCTAAACGACATGGTTTAGCGGCCGTTCACCCTGCCGTTCGGCCCAGAAGGGGTCTTAACCCTCGGCTTCGGCCAGTTCCTCGGCCAGCGTCATCCAGGCCTCCTCGGCCTCGCTGAGCTTGGCCTGGGCGTTGTCGCGGCGCTTGGTCAGTTCGGCGACCTTGCCGGGGTTCTTCACGTAGAGATCCGGGTCACCAAGCTGGGCTTCCAGCTCGGCGAGATCTCGCGTGCGCCGGGTCATCACCTGCTCTGCGGCCTCGACCTTGCGGCGCAGCGGCTCGATTGCGGCTTTCTTCGGAGTGGCGGCGACAGGCTTTTCCGGCTCGCGAGCCACCTGGGTCGGCTTCACCGCCAGCTTGGCGCGTTCCAACACGAACTTGGCGTAGTCGTCCATGTCGCCGTCGAACGGCTTGACCGTCCCGTCGGCCGCCAGCCACAGGCGGTCGGCGACCAGCTCCATCAGCGAGCGGTCGTGGGTGATCAGGATCACCGCGCCCATGTAGTCGTTCAGAGCGTCCAGCAAGGCTCGACGGCTGTCGATGTCCAGGTGGTTGGTCGGCTCGTCCAGGATCAACATGTGCGGCGCGTCCATCGCCACGAGATTCAGCAGCAGGCGCGCGCGCTCGCCGCCCGACAGGCTCTCGACCTTGGTCTCCTGCTTCTCGAAGCCCAGGCCAAACTGGGCCAGCTTGGAGCGGCGCGAGCTTTCCGAGGCCTCGGGCATGGCCCGGCGGATGATCTCCAGCGGCGTGTCGTTGGGATCCATCGCCTCGATCTGGTGTTGGTGGAACCAGCCGACCTTCATCTTCTTGTCGCGATGGAACTCGCCGGCCTGCACGCCCAGGGCGCCAGCGATCATCTTGGCGAAGGTCGACTTGCCTGCCCCGTTCACACCCAGAAGACCGATGCGGTCGTCCAGGTCCATGCGCAGGTTCAGGTTCTTCAGGATCGGGCGGCCTGCCTCATAGCCGACACTGGCCTTCTCCAGCCGGATCAGCGGCGGGGGCAGGGGCTTGGGCGGCGAAGGCAGGGTGAAGGGCGCGACGCGCTCCTCGATCGTGGTGGCCACCGGCTCCATCTTGGCCAGGCGCTTCATCCGCGACTGGGCCTGGGCTGCCTTGGAGGCCTTGGCCTTGAAGCGGTCGACGAAGGCCTGGAGGTGGGCGCGCTCGGCGTCCTGCTTGGCCTTGGCCGACAGTTGCAGGCGGGCTTTCTCGGCGCGGCGCTTTTCGAAGTCGTCGTAGCCGCCGGTGTAGAGCTCCAGCTTGCCGCCGGCCAGGTGCAGCATGTGGGTGCAGCTGTTGTTCAAGAGCTCGCGGTCGTGGCTGACGATCAACGCCGTGTGCGGATACTTCTGAAGGCGGGCCTCCAGCCAGAGCGCGCCTTCCAGATCGAGATAGTTGGTCGGTTCGTCCAGCAGCAGCATATCCGGCTCGGCGAACAGGGCCGCGGCGAGCGCGACGCGCATGCGCCAGCCGCCCGAGAACTCGCTCATCGGTCGGCGCAGGTCGTCCTGGGTGAAGCCCAGGCCAACAAGGATTTCCGAGGCGCGGGCCGGGGCGGAGTCGGAGTCGATCTCGATCAGCCGGGCCCAGATCTCGCCCATCTCCTCGGGATCGGCGGTCTCCAGCCGTGTCATCAGCGTGTGACGCTCGACATCGGCCTCCAGAACGGTCTCCAGCAGGCTGACCGGCGTGGCCGGGTGTTCCTGGTCGACCGAGCCGATCCGGGCGCTTTTCGGCAGGCTGATTTCGTCATCGCCCGCGTGCAACTGGCCCAGGATCAGCTTGAACAGCGTCGACTTGCCAACGCCATTGCGCCCGATCAGGCCGACCTTGGCCCCCGGCGGCAGGCTGACGGTCGCCTTGTCGAAAAAGCGCCGACCCCACGCGTTGAAGGTCAGGTCGTTGATCTGCAGCATTTTTGTGAAGCTTACGCGGTGGGGTTGGCGGGGGCGGGGCGCACGGCTATAAGCCCGCAACCTCCCAATTCACAACTTTTCTGTGAGATCACTACCGTGACCGAACGCACCTTCTCGATCATCAAGCCGGACGCCACCCGTCGTAACCTGACCGGCGCCATCAACGCGGTGATCGAGGCCGCCGGCCTGCGCATCGTCGCTCAGCGTCGCGTGAAGCTGACCGAAGCCCAAGCCAAGAAGTTCTACGAAGTCCACGCCGAGCGTCCGTTCTACGGCGAACTCGTGGCCCAGATGACCGCCGAGCCGGTCGTCGTCCAGGTCCTGCAAGGCGACAACGCCGTGGCCAAGTACCGCGAAGTGATGGGCGCCACGAACCCGGAAAACGCCGACGAAGGCACCATCCGCAAGCAGTTCGCCCTGTCGATCGGTGAAAACTCGGTCCACGGTTCGGACAGCCTGGAGAACGCTGGCATCGAAATCGCCCAGTTCTTCACGGAAGAAGAAATCGTCGGCTAATCTCCGTCGACTTTTTTGGATGACCAGAAGCGGTCGGATCGGTGACGATCCGGCCGTTTTCTTTTGCGCGGGAGTCGGGACGTGCAGCACTACGGACGCGGCGAGGTGGCGCTGGCGGTGACTCTGTCGGGCGTGGCCGGCTATGTCGACGCGATCGGCTTTCTGAAGCTGGGCGGCTTCTTCGTCTCGTTCATGAGCGGCAACTCCACGCGCCTCGGCGTGGCGCTGGCGACGGCGCACTGGACGGCGGCGCTGACGGTCGTCGGGCTGGTGGCGGCCTTTGTCGCGGGCGTAGTGTTGGGCGCGCTCACAGCCCGAGCGCTGGGCGAGACGCGGCGCTCGCCCGTGCTGGTGCTGGAGGCCGTGCTGCTGGCGGCCGGCGCGATCCTGTTGGCCCTTGGCCATGACCGGGTCGGCGTCGCGGCGGTGGCGATGGCGATGGGCGCGGAGAACGCCGTCTTTCAGCGCAACGGCGACGTCGCGGTCGGCCTGACCTACATGACAGGAGCCCTGGTCAAGGCGGGGCAGCGGATCGCGGGCGCGCTGGTGGGCGGAGAGCCGAACGACTGGTGGCGTTACGCGCTGTTGTGGACCGGCCTCGCGGCGGGCGGGGCGCTTGGCGCGTTGAGCTATCTGACGATCGGCCCTGCGGCCTTGTGGCTAGCCGTCTTGATCGTGCTCGGCGGCGCGCTCTGGGCGGAGCGTCGCTACAGAGCGGTCTAGGCCAGAACCGCGCGGGGACGGCGCAGGGCCATCCAGCCGGTGGCGACCACGATCAGCGCCGCGACGGCCAGAGGACCGGCCACGCCGGGATCAAGATCCAGGCGCTGCAGATTGACGACGGCCAGGTAGCCCGGGGCCATCAGCGACACGACCCAGATCGGCGCGGTCAGGGCGCTGGCGATGTGGAAGCGCCAGGGGCGGGCGCGGCTCATGCCGGCCAGGATCGGGATCATCGGGCGGACGGGGCCAAGGTAGCGGGCGGCGATGATCGCCACCGCGCCGTGGCGACGGGCCAGCAGCTTGGCGCGTGCGAACAGGCGACGACGGCCCGAGAACAGCATACGAGCCCCGTGACGTCCGCCCAGGCGGTGTCCGAGCAGGTAGGAGAGGGCGTCGCCTACCGCCGCGCCGGCGCTGCACCACAGCACCGCCTCGACGGGATGCATCACGCCTTGGGCCACCAGCGCGCCGGCGGCCAGCATGACGCCGACGATGGGGATCAGAACACCCACCACCAGCAGCGCTTCCAGCAGGGTCAGCACGAACAGCACCAATCCCGCCAACACGCTGTTGTCGGCCGCCAGGGCGAAGGTCTGAGTCAGGAAGGCGTCCATGACCACAGTATCGTTACCGACTGTGACGATTCTCTGACCCAGCGTCGTAAACGCGCGTCAATCTTGGGGTTTTCCCGCTGAAAGACCGCGACAGAACGTCGCCAGCGTCTCGGCGTAGAGGCGGTGTTCCTGCGTCAGCACGCGCGCGGCCAGGGCGGCCTCGTCGTCGCCGGACAGGATCGGCACGCGCGCCTGGCCCAGGATCGGACCTTCGTCGACGCCGGCCGTGACCAGGTGGACCGTGCAACCGGCCTCGACCTCGCCCGCCGCAATCGCGCGGGCGTGGGTGTCCAGACCCGGATAGGCGGGCAGCAGGGACGGGTGGATGTTCAGCATCCGGCCTTCCCAGGCGTCGACTAGGAACGGCGTGAGGATTCGCATGTAGCCGGCCAAGGCTACGACCTCGATCCCGCGCTCGCGCAGGGCCGCGTCGATGGCGCGCTCGTGGGCCTCGCGGTCTTTTCCGAACGGCTTCTGATCGACGCACAGCGCTTCGACACCCGCCGCAGCGGCGATCTCGAGGCCCTTGGCGTCGGGCTTGTTGGCGAGGACCAGAGCGATCTCGAACGGGCAGCCGGGCGCCTGGGCGGCGCTAACCAGGGCCTCCATATTGGAGCCTCGTCCGGAGATCAGCACGGCGACTTTGGTGCGTTGGGTCATCTATCGCGCCCCCTCAGTCATCGGGCGGCTCGCCCGCTGACAGCTCCCCCGCACGCGGGGGAGCAGGATTGTAGTTGTCTTCCTCACCCGTGGAACGGGGGAGGTGGCGTGGCGCGGAGCGCCACGACGGAGGGGGCTCTACGCCTTCACCAGCTGCCCGCAGATAAACGCGTCCTCGCCGGCGTTCAGCAGGGCCGCCAGCACCGGCTCGGCGTCGGCCTGCGCCACGATGATGATGAAACCGACCCCACAGTTGAACGTGCGGCGCATCTCGTGCTCGGTGATGCCGCCGGTCTTGGCCAGCCAGTCGAACACCGGCGGCATGGCCCAGCTGTTCCAGTCGAATTCGGCGGCCAGGCCTTCGGCGATGGCGCGCGGTGGGTTCTCGATCAGGCCGCCGCCGGTGATGTGGGCGCCGCCCTTGATCCGGCCCGACTTCAGAAGCGGCAGCAGCGACTTCACATAGATGCGGGTCGGGGCCATCAGGGCCTCGGCCAGGGTCTTGCCGGTCTCAAACGGGCAGGGCGCGTCCCAGGCCAGGCCCGAGCGCTCGACGACGCGACGCACGAGGGAGTAGCCGTTCGAGTGCGGACCCGATGAGCCAAGGCCGATGATGATGTCGCCGGCGCGCTGCTGATCCAGCTTGGGCAGCACCCCGTCACGATTGACCGCGCCGACCGAGAAGCCGGCCAGGTCGTACTCGCCGTCCGCGTACATGCCCGGCATTTCGGCGGTTTCGCCGCCCACCAGGGCCGAGCCCGAGATCTTGCAGCCTTCGGCGATGCCGGCCACGACGCTCTTGGCGGTCTCGACGTCCAGCTTGCCGGTGGCGAAGTAGTCCAGGAACATCAGCGGCTCGGCGCCCTGCGCCAGGAGATCGTTGACGCACATGGCCACCAGGTCGATGCCGACCGTGGCGTGCATGCCGGTGTCGATGGCGATCCGCAGCTTGGTGCCGACGCCGTCGGTCGTGGTGACCAGCAGCGGGTCGTCGTAGCCGGCGGCCTTCAGGTCGAACAACGCGCCAAAACCGCCTAGGCTGGCTTCCGCGCCGGGGCGGCGCGTCGCCTTGGCCAGCGGCTTGATGGCGTCCACCAGGGCGTTGCCCGCATCGATATCGACACCCGCCTGGGCGTAGGTCAGGCCGTTCGGCAGATCGCTCATTCGCTCGCTCTGGTCTGTCGGAAGGCGACGACGCCGTCCGAACTCGCGGAAAATTTGCTTCCCGGCCACGCTTGGCGCGTCTTGACGCTTGCAGACTCGGGGGTGCGCGAGGCTATTAGCAGCGGATGAAGCTGATCACCACCACCGCCGAGTTGGCGGCGTTCTGTAATGGCCTTGCGGGCGAGCCTTTCGTCGCCGTGGACACCGAGTTCATGCGCGAGACGACCTACTGGCCCAAGCTGTGCCTGATCCAGGTCGCGTCCCTCACCCAGGAAGCCGTCATCGACCCGCTGGCCGATGGTATCGATCTGGAGCCGTTGCTGACCGTGATGCGTGACGAACGCATCCTCAAGGTGTTCCACGCCGCCCGCCAGGACGTAGAGATCTTCAACAATCTGAAGGCGATGCCCAAGCCTCTGTTCGACACCCAGGTCGCCGGCATGGCGGCGGGCTTCGGCGAGCAGATCGCCTATGACGCCCTGGTGCGTCAGATGCTGCGGATCGAGATCGACAAGTCCAGCCGCTTCACCGACTGGGCGCGACGTCCGCTGACCGAGGCTCAGACCAGCTACGCGCTGGCCGACGTCACGCACCTGGCCAAACTGTTCCCCATTCTTCGCGAGCGCCTGGAGACCTCGGGGCGCCTGGCCTGGGTCGAGGAAGAGATGACCGCCATCTCCGATCCGGCCGCCTATGACGTGGACCCGGAGAAAGCCTGGCGTCGCCTGCGTCCGCGCAAGACCGCCGCGAAGTACCTTGCGGTGTTCAAGGCCGTCGCCGCCTGGCGCGAACGCACCGCCCAGAACCGCGATCAACCGCGCGGCCGGATCTTGAAGGACGAGGCCATCGACGAGTTGGCCACGCAGGCGCCCAGCAGCCTGGAAGCCCTCAACAACCTGCGCGGCGTGCCCAAGGGCTTTGGCGGCAGCAAGTTCGGCCCCGATCTCCTGGCCGCCATCAAGGACGCGCTGGCCGATCCCGAGGGCTATGCGCCCGTCGTCGACAAGCTAGGCCCGCCCCCGCCCCAGAACGCTGGCGCTGTGGTCGAGCTTCTGAAGGTGTTGCTCAAGGCGCGCGCCGAGGAAGCCGGCGTAGCCTCCAAGCTGATCGCCACGGTCTCGGATCTCGAAAAGATCGCCGCCGACGACAACGCCGCGACCCCGGCGCTGGCGGGCTGGCGCCGCGAGGCGTTCGGCTCCGACGCCCTGAAGATCAAGCGGGGCGAGCTGGCGCTGGTGCTGGACGGCGCCCGCGTGCGGGTGGTCGAGGTGCGCCGCGCCCCCAAGAGCGAATAGTTCTCCCCAAGCCGTGACCGGCCCCCTGGTTGGGTCGGCCAGCGAGTCTGCCTAGAAGGGACCGGATCGCGCGCCATGCCGCGATCCGGTCCCTTTCTAGTTTCAAGAGTAGACGCGTGTTGGACACCGGCGAACAGAGCGACTGGGAGCGGCGTCGCCGCCTGAAATGGCTTGCCGCCGGCGTAGGGGCCCTGGTGCTTGCGGGTCTGATCGCTCTGCCTTTTCTAAAGCGCGCCGCGCCCGCCATCCTGCCGCCGCAGCTTTCCAGCGTCGTCGCGCCGATCCCGGAGGACCCAGCCGACTGGCGCGGCCGGATCGACTATCGGGCCGTCGATGCGCGCTTGAGAGCGATGATGACGGATCGCTCGATGCAAGGTTTGGCCGTGGCCATCGTCGAAGATGGTCGGCTGGCCTTCGTCCATGGCTATGGCTACACCGCCGCCGACAATACCGAGCGCGTCGACGCCAAGACCGTGTTCCGCTGGGCTTCGCTGTCCAAGACGGTCGCGGGAACCCTGACCGCCCGATTGGCGGCTGACGGCGCGCTATCGCTGCAGGACCCGCTGTCCGTCTTCAACACCAGCCTGAAGCTGCCCGGCGACGCGCAAGTCGGCTTGACGCTGGAGCAACTGCTCGCCCAGCGCACCGGCTTGGGACGCAACGCTTATGATGGGAGGCTGGAGGACGGCGAGGATCCCACTGTCATTCGCGGCTCGTTCGCGAGCTTGAAGCCAGTCTGCCCGCCGGGGACCTGTCACACCTATCAGAACATCGCCTACGACACGATCACCGAGGTCATCCACGCCCGCACCGGTCTGGACTACGCCGAGGCGGTCAAGCGTCGCCTGTTCGAGCCGCTCGGGATGAAGAATGCGACGTTCGGGGAGGGCGGCCTGAAGTCGTCCGCCCACTGGGCCAAGCCGTCGCGGCACGGTCGCGCGTTGCCGTTTTCCGACGCCTACTATCATGTCCCCGCCGCCGCCGGCGTGAACTCCACGATCGTGGATCTCGCGATCTGGATGCAGGCGCAGATGGGATTGCGTCCTGATGTGCTGTCGGCCGGCGTCTTGGGCGAGGTGCAGCGTTCTCGTGTGGGAACGGGCCGGCCCTATGGGCGGCTCAACATCGCGCGCGAACTGAAAGGGCCGGGCTACGGCCTGGGCATGCGCAGCTTCACCTATCGCGGCCACGACCTTGTGGGGCATAGCGGCGGCGTGGCGGGGTATCGCTCGACGATGATGTTCGAACCGGCGACCCGGACCGGCATCGTCATGCTCTGGAACAGCGACGCCAACCTGCCGTTCCGCTATCAGGCCGAGTTCTTTGACCGCGTCTACGGGCTGCCGTTCACCGATTTCCTTGAGCTGGATCGGGGCGATCCCGTCACGAGCGGCTCGGAGTTGGCGGACTAGCCTGACTAGACGCGGTCAAGACTCTCTGGGGCTCAATGGGCGAACTGCGCCAGGGCGCCGCCAGCGGCGAGGCCAAGAGCGCAGAAGACGCCCAGGTGGAACACCACACCAATCGCCACCGTGCGGCGGACCGACCAGGTGCTTTCCTGGGCGAAGACGCGGCCCAGTTCAGATTGCAGGGTGCGCGCGGCGCTGGTCACGGGCGCGTCGTGGTCATTGGCCACCCGGAGTTCGGGGCGCTTGCGAGCGGCCGGAGCCGGAGCGATCGCGTCGAGATAGTCGAACTTACGCTGCAACATCACTGACCTCCACATTTGTTGTTGGAGGAAGGTTGCGCGTGGCAAGGCTAACAAACCGTGCGTTTTCTACACGTTTTGGCTGCGTCAACTTGTCATTTCCCCCGTAATGGGGAAATTCAGATCGGGTTAAGTATGATCTGGACTGGTCTTTTACACAGAGATTACCCCGCGATAATCTTTGCTTTCAGTCCAAGATGCTGCGCGGCCGTGTTGGCGCGCTTATTGGTCTGTTCACCAAGAAGCAGATTTGCAAAGCCTGGCTCGGCGGCCAGGATCAGATGGTGCTTGTCCAGGCTCAGCCGCGAATGGGCCAGCAGGCTGGGGCTGCGCCCCGACAGGTCGCAGGCCAGGCGGATCGTCGCGCCCAAGGCCCGGGCGCGCTTCAGCTGAGCCGGGCTCAATAGGCGTTCCAGGGTTTCCAGCTCGGGCGGATGGAAGTTGGTGGCGTGGCGGGCGTGGGCGGCGGCGGCCAGAAAGCAGCGCTCGGCATGGCCCTGGCCGGCGATCGGGGCGCGCAGCACCTGTTCGAACACAAGATCGGCCCGGTGATCGGGGTGCAGGCGTACGCCCATATCGGCCAGACGGCAGGCGGCCGAGATCAGCACCGAGTCGCGGTCGTCAAACAAGGCGGGCAACTGGCTGAAGGCCGGCCCGATCCAGGCGTCCAAGGCGGGGCCCAAGTCGTCGGCGACGCCTTGGCGATGCCCCAGCGCGCCGCAGCCTTCGATCAACGGATCCAGTCCCCGCACGCGGGGCGGCATGGCCTCGAACAGCAAACCCTCGCGCACGCCGTAGGCCGAGATCTCGATGCGCTTCAACTGAAGCTGCTCGATCAGGGCTTCCAGGACGATGGCGGCGTAGGGGAGGGTCTCCGAACGCTTCTTGCTCATGCCCTCGATGCGCTCCAGCGAGCTCTTCGACTGATGGGCGACAAGACGGGCGGCGTCCAGCGCTTCGGCGGCGCTGATCTTGTACTGATGGACGACGTGCAGCGGATAGCCCGACAGGCGCATGTGCAGCAGGGCCAGGTTGCGCCAGGCGCCGCCGACAGCGTGAAAGGTCTCGGTGCGGAAATCGGCGGCGACGCTCGCCAGTCGCTCGTGAACCAGTCGGCGGACGCGGTCGGCGTCAAAGCCGTTTGCGGTTCCTCCTGGACCCGCCAGGCTGAACGGTCCGAGCGGGAGGGTGACGCCACGGCCCGCGCCGGTCTCCGACAGATGGACCAGCTCAAGGCTGGCGCCGCCGAGGTCGCCGACCACGCCCGTGGCGTCCGGCGCGCCGGCCAGCACGCCGACGGCGGCGTAGTGGGCCTCTTCCTCACCGGACAGAACGCGGACGTTGAAGCCGGTCTCTTCCCGCACACGGATGATGAAGTCCGGACCATCCTCCGCCTCGCGCGCGGCGGCGGTGGCGACCACGAAGGTCTCGGCCGGGTTCACCGCTTCCAGCACGGCGCGGAAGCGCTTCAGGGCCTGCAGGGTCTGGACGACGCCCTCGGGGGCGAGGCGGCCGGTCTTGGAGAGGTCGCGGCCAAGGCCGGCCAGAACCTTCTCGTTGAACACGGTCCAGATGGCGCGGCCTTCCAGCCGGTACACCACCAGGCGGACCGAGTTGGAGCCGATATCGATGACAGCCGCGTCGCGCGGGGCCTGGAAGGGCATGGGCGTCCTTTAGCCTATTCCCCGGCGGGGGAAAGCAGGACCGATCGTCTCGCGACGATTTTCCATGGGGATGACTTCGGCGAAGGCCGCCTAGCGGTTGATCCGGCAGGCCACGGTGCGCCAGCCGTCGGCCTGGCGCCGGTGGTAGCAGGTGCCGTAGGCGACCTGATGGCCGTCGGCGCGGGGGCCGCCCTTGGTCAGGGCCCAGGGCGCGGGGCCCAGCAGCAGCATGTCGGTGGTCTTGGCGCTGGGACCGCACGGACCCCACCAGCGCACGCCGTAGCCGCCGGCGATCCCGGGGCCGTAGACCTCAGCCGTGGCCTGAGCCAGTTTCTCCAGGCCCGGCGGCGGCGCGCCGAAGCGGTCGAAGCCGGGGCGGGCGGGCAGGGCTTGGATCGCGCAGATCTCAGTCCCCCGTTCGCCCTTGGGCGCGCAGCCGGCGAGGACCGGAACCAGCAGCAGGACGGCGAGGGCGGCGCGCCTCACCGCTTGCGCTTGGGACCCACGTGGTCAAAGGCGCGCGGCAGGTCGCGGGCCCCGTGACCGCGTCCCGACAGGCTGGGATTGGTCATGAAGTAGTCGTGGGCCGAGAACGCGCCCTTGGTCTTCCAGGCCGGATCGCGGGCGTAGTCGCCTTCGCTGTCCAGCTTCCAGCTCTGGGCCTCGTCGTTGAGGTTGGCGACCATGATCTGGTCCAGCACCTGCTGGTGCACCGTCGGGTTCTCGATCGGCACCAGGCTCTCGACCCGGCGGTCGAGGTTGCGCGGCATCCAGTCGGCCGAGCTCATATAGAGCCGCGTCTGGGCGCTGGGCATCGGCGCGCCGTTGGCGAAGGCGACGATGCGCGAGTGCTCCAGGAACCGGCCGACGATCGACTTGACCCGGATGTTCTCCGACAGGCCCTTGATGCCCGGACGCAGGCAGCAGATGCCGCGCACCACGAGGTCAATCTGCACGCCCGCCTGGCTGGCCGCGTAGAGGGCGTCGATGATCTGCGGATCGACGACCGCGTTCATCTTGGCCCAGATCCCCGCCGGACGGCCCGCCCGGGCGGCGTCGGCCTCCAGGGCGATCATCCGCAGCAGGTCCGGCTTCAGCGTCTGGGGCGAGAACGACAGCTTCTCCAGCCGGCCGGGCTGAGCGTAGCCGGTGATGAAGTTGAACAGCTTGCCGCCGTCGCGCCCCAGGGCCGGGTCGCAGGTGAACAGGCTAAGGTCGGTGTAAACCCTGGCCGTCTGCGGGTGATAGTTGCCGGTGCCGAAGTGGCAGTAGGTCCGCAGCGCCTCGCCCTCGCGGCGCACCACCACCGACAGCTTGGCGTGGGTCTTCCAGTCGACGAAGCCGAACACCACGTGCACGCCCGCCCGCTCCAGGTCGCGCGCCCACTTCAAGTTATTCTCTTCGTCAAACCTTGCCTTGATCTCCACGAGGGCGGTGACGTTCTTGCCGTTGTCGGCCGCCTCGATCAGGGCCGCCACGATCGGGCTGTCCTTGGAGGTTCGGTACAGGGTCTGCTTGATCGCCAGCACGTTGGGGTCACGCGCGGCCTGGCGCAGGAACTGCACCACCACGTCGAAGCTCTCGAACGGGTGGTGGACCAGGATGTCCTTCTCGCGGATCGCCGCAAAGCAGTCGCCGCCGTGGTCGCGGATGCGCTCGGGGAAGCGGGCGTTGAAGGGCGGGAACTTCAGGTCCGGCCGGTCCGGCGGGATCAGCTCGGACATCTGGGCCAAACCCAGCTTGCCGTCGACCAGCACCACGTCCTCGGGCTCGGCGCGCAGGCCCTCGGTGATGAAGTCGCGCAGGTCGGCCGGCATGGTGGTCTGGATCTTGACCCGCACCACCTGGCCCAGACGCCGCTTCTTCAGCCGCGCCTCGAACTCGCGCACCAGGTCTTCGGCCTCTTCCTCGATTTCGAGGTCGCTGTCGCGGATCAGGCGGAACAGACCCCGGCCCTCGACCTCATAGCCGGGGAACAGGTGGTCCAGAAAGAGGATGATGAAGCTTTCCAGCGCCACGATCTTGCGCTGGCGCTTCTTGCCGCGCGACACCACCGAGCTGAGCTCCCAGAACCGGCGCACCTGCGAGGGGATCGGGGCCAGGGCGTAGAGGTGCTTGTCGTCGGCGATGCGCCGCAGCTTCAAGGCCAGGCAGAAGCCCAGGTTCGGGATGAACGGGAACGGGTGGGCGGGGTCGATGGCCAGCGGCGTCAGCACCGGGAAGATCTGATTGCGGAAGATCTCTTCGGCCCGGACCTTGTCCTCGCCCTCGATGTCCTTGGCGTCGAGCAGCTTGAGGCCCTCGTCCCACAGCTCGGTGCGCACCTGGCGCCAGATCTTCTGCTGCTCGGCCATCAGCTCGAAGGCCGAGGCGTTGATGCGGTTCAACTGCTCGCTGGGGATCAGGCCGTCCTGGCTGACCACCCGCACGCCCTCGCGCACCTGCCCTTTGAGGCCGGCCACGCGCACCATGTAGAATTCGTCGAGGTTGTTGGCGCTGATCGACAGGAACCTTAAGCGCTCCAGCAGCGGGTGACGCGGATTGCCGCTCTCCTCCAGCACCCGCTGGTTGAAGGCCAGCCACGAGAGCTCGCGGTTGAAGAACCGTTCGGGCGAGGCCATCAGCTCGGCGTCGAGCGACAGGGTGTCCGCAGCGGAGGCTTCAGCGTTGGCGGCGATCGGCAGGGCGTCGGTCATGTCATCTATATAGGCGAACTTTGTTCCGTCATGGTGAACGAGACAAGTGACGCGGTGACGACAGGGCAAAATGAGTCCCTCTCTCTTTGAGAGAGGGAGGGGCCCGCGCCGCAGGCGCGGGAGGGTGAGTGGTTACGCGCGCTCAAGTCTAGAACCGAGAGTAGGGCAGATGGCGGTCCGGAAACGGCTTACCCACTCACCCTCCCACCGCTTCGCGGCGGGCCCCTCCCTCTCTCCACGAGAGAGGGATTTAACTCGCCTCCTCATCCCCCTCGAAATCCCCCAGCACCTCGCGCGCCAGGGCCTTGGTCAGCTCGCGCCGACCGTCAGCGGCGGCCTCGGCCAGCAGGGCCGCCGCGGCTTGGGCCTCGGCGGCCGAGCGGGGCAGGCGGGCCAGCAGGTAGGGATAGAGGTCGGGCTCGGGCTTCCACCAGGCCGCGGCGAAGGCCCGGCGCAGCACCGCCTCCAGCACCACGTCGTCGGGCTCGGCGATTTCGGCCACCGACAAGGCGTTGAGCCGCGAGCGCAGGTCGGCCACCCCGGCGCTCCAGGCCAGGGGCGCGGTGCGGCCGGTCAGCAGCACGGTCCCGCCGTCCACCCCGGCCATGTTCAGAATGTGGAACAGCGCCTCGTCCGACACCGCGCCGCCCAGCGCCCGGCGGTCGGCGTCCTCGACCAGCACCGCCCGGCCGCGCAGGGCCGACAGGTCAACCGGCGCGGCGTCCGGATCGGCCGCCTCGACCACCACGGCCCCGGCCGCCGCCGCCCAGGCCCGCGCCAGATGGCTCTTGCCGCACCCGGCCGGTCCCACCAGCACGAGGCGCCCCTCGGCCCAGTCCGGCCAGGCGTCCAGCCGCGCCACCGCCTCGCCATTGCTGGGCGAGACGGCGAAGTCCTCCCGCCCATGGGTCAGCGGCGAAGCCAGCGGCAGTTTGAACTGGGTGGACAATCCGGGAGTCCAGCGTGGTGAACGTCAGGACAGGGATATAGGCCGCTTCGGCGGGGCGGGGGAGGTGCGGGGGCTGGGGATGATGGGGATAGGGGCGGGGGAGGTGTGGATGGGGGCGGTCCTTAGAAGCCGGCGAATGTGGTCAAGACTAGCCCCAAGCCCGTGAAATGCGACCACACTTTCCTCTCGACACAGGCGCTTCTCTCAAAGCTAAGATCGATGAAGAAACCGGGGAAACAATATGGCGCGAGGGAAGCTAGCAAGTACGTTAGATGGATGGGAAGTCGCGCTTGTAAAAGCTATGCAGGCAAGAGGTGGATGGAACGACCAAGAGATACTGGCCTATTTTACGAGACCTTTAAGGACGGTGAACCATCGTCTGATCGGCCAGATACGGAAAAGAACCCGATTCAAAGAAGTAGCCGCGGCGACCGATGCGCAGCTTGATGACTTCCTCGCAACCTGGGCCGATATAGATCCCCAGACTGGCCTCAGCATTCGTGGAGATGAACTACTTATCAAAGCTCGTGAGGCCATGATCGCCGCTGTCCACACGTTCAATGGCGCCGGTCTGACGTTTCGTGCTGAACTATTCATAGTAACGGCGGTGATCGCGTGGACTTATCTCATGCATGCTTTCTATCGGCGAGAGGGCGTTGATCATCGCTACAAAAACGCTGATGGAACCGTCGCTACGACACCGGAGGGTGCGGAGAAGTACTGGGAGCTTGGGTTCTGCCTTCGCCATGCCAAATGTCCGGTGGGCAATGGAGTAGTGAAGAACCTTGAATTTATACTGACGCTGAGACACGAAATCGAGCATCGTTCAACTGGTCGGATAGACGATGCCGTTAGCGCGAAACTGCAAGCCTGCTGCATCAATTTCAACGAGGCTGTGAAAACACTCTTTGGTTCACAGTACGCACTAGAGCGACGCCTCCCAATAGCACTGCAGTTTGTTACGTTTGGCTCCAGTCAGCGAGCGCTCCTGAAGAAGGCTAACTCGCTCCCCCCAAACATCTCAGCGATGATGGACGCTTTCTACGAAGGGCTAACTGCGGAAGAGCAGGCCGATCAGGCCTTTGCCCATCGAGTTATTTTCATGCCTAAGATTGGTGCACGGGCGAGCGCCTCAGATGAAGCTATTGAGTTTATTAGATCGGACTCAGCCGAATATGAGGAAATAACTCGCGTTCTGATCAAGGATGTGGACAAACGCCGATACTCTGCTTCGCAGATTGTCGCAGCAATGCACGGGGAGGGCTTTCCCAATTTTCGTCTGCGGGATCACACCGAACTCTGGCAATCTCTCGACGCAAAAAATCCAGGTAAAGGTTTCGGAAAGTCGGGGGTCTATAAAGGGTCTTGGGAGTGGTTTGACTCTTGGCTCGCACGTGTGAGGGCCCACTGTGAAGAAAACTCAGCCCGATATCGGTGAGCTGGTCTTCCAAATGCCTCGCTGGATAGCGGGTTGCTCTTAGGGCAGAGGAATGTTGTGCGCGATCGCTAGAGCAATCAGCCCTTCGATTGTCTTGTCGTGAGATGTCAGGCGTGCTCCTCACGATCCGTTGCGTCGAACCCCTCTCTCTTTGAGAGAGGGAGGGGCCCAAGCGAAGCTTGGGAGGGTGAGTGGTTACACCCTTGGCCGGCGAGCCGGCACGTCGTTCGTTCCTGCGCCTGGATCGTCCTCGGGCTTCGCCAACCCACTCACCCTCCCACCGCTTCGCGGCGGGCCCCTCCCTCTCTCCATGAGAGAGGGATCCAATCGGCGCCGAGTTCCAGCCCCAACAGACCAGCGGCCTTCACCCGTGCGCCCCGAACCCCTATCTCAACCCCATGACCCTCTCCCCCGACCTCCTGGCCTGGCGCGCGCAGATGACCCAGCCGCCGGGGCCGCTGAACGGCCTGGCGCGGGCGGCGCAGCAGCGGATCAACCGGATCATCCCCGACAAGGTCCACGCGGCGATCACCAGCGCCATCGAGGGCATGACGCGGGCGCTGCTGGTCGGGTCGGACTTCACCACCGGCTCGCCGCTGGCGGGCCTCTCCCTGGACGAGCGCCGGGCGCGGGCGGCCAAGGCGATCGACGGCTGGAAGAAGACGGCCGCCGTCGAGGGCGGTGTGACCGGGGCCGGGGGCTTTTTGCTGGCGGCGGCGGACTTTCCGCTGCTGATGAGCTTCAAGATCAAGCTGCTGTTCGAGATCGCCGCAGTGTTTGGCCATGACGGCACGGTGCTGAGCGAGCGGCTGTTTATCCTGCACATCTTCGAGCTGGCGTTCTCCGACACCGAGCACCGCGCCGCCGTGCTGGCGACGATGGACCACTGGGACTCAAAGCCCCATCCCCAGGACCTGGACGCCTTCGACTGGCGGGCCTTCCAGCAGCAGTACCGCGACCACATCGATCTGGCCAAACTGGCCCAGTTCCTGCCCGTAGTCGGCGCGCCGCTGGGCGCCATCGTCAACTGGCGCCTGGTCGAGAAACTGGGCCACACGGCGGTGATGGCCTACCGCATGCGGGCGGAGCAGGGGGCCAATCCGCTGATCGGGACGGGCGCTGAAATCCCTCTCTCTTAGAGAGAGGGAGGGGCCCGCCGCGCAGCGACGGGAGGGTGAGGGGGTATGGCATCGGCTGTGAAAACCCCGCCTTTTCAGCCTCTTGTCAGGCCCCGTCTTGGCCGGAAAGGGTGAAACCCCTCACCCTCCCAAGCTTCGCTTGGGCCCCTCCCTCTCCCTTTGGGAGAGGGGATTGGGTGAGCGTTTTCGCCGTTTCGTCCCCGGCCTGAAAACCTGTCGTAGTCTCTACCCACCTCGTCGCGAGGAAAGGGCGCATGGCCAGCGACCATCGTGGCGGCGGGGGGGCGGTCGAGCGGGGACAGGTTCGAGGGGGATACTCGGACGGTCCGGGGCTGAGCTTGCTGGGCTCACCCGCCCGCCGTCGGCGTGGTCGAGGGCAAAAGGATGTGTCTTAGCCTGGAGTGGCTCGTCCTCCTTGATCGTCGGGCGCCTGGGAAACCAGGGGCTCGGGTCCCGGTAAGGCCTGAACAGGGCCACCTGACGGGACGCTGACGGAAAACGGCTGCGCGGAGCGTCAGGCTTCGTCGAAACGGTAGTTATCAATCTTCTCCGGACGGATGTCCGGCGCTCCGCGTCCCTTTCCATCCACTCAGCGAGCGATCGCGTGAGGGGGTGGGGGTGTGCCCGCAGAGGAGCGCCCCCTCCGTCTCGTCGCGTATCCGCGCCGATCCACCTCCCCCGCACGCGGGGGAGGATGATGGTCTCCTCCTCACCCGTGGAACGGGGGAGGTGGCGCGCGGCGTAGCCGCGTGACGGCGGGGGCGCTTAACGCCCTACAGATCCAGATCCGCCGCCGCGAACTCGGCGTTCTCCTGGATGAAGCGGAACCGCAGTTCGGGTTTGCGGCCCATCAGGGTCTCGACCAGGTCTTCGACGCTTTCCTCGTGGCGGGGCAGGGTCACGCGGGCCAGGGTGCGGCGCTTGGGATCCATGGTGGTCTCCTTCAGCTGGGAGGCCATCATCTCGCCCAGGCCCTTGAAGCGGCCGATCTCGGGCTTCTTGCCCTTGAACACCGTGGCCAGGAGCTCGTCCTTGTGGGCGTCGTCGCGGGCGTACTCGGACTTGCCGCCGTGGCTGATGCGGTACAGCGGCGGCAGGGCCAGGAACAGGTGCCCCTGACGGATAACGTCCGGCATGGTGCGGTAGAAGAAGGTGATCAGCAGGGAGGCGATGTGGGCGCCGTCGACGTCGGCGTCCGTCATGATGATGATCCGCTCGTAGCGCAGATCCTCCTCGCGGTACTTGGAGCCGGCCTGGGCGCCCAGGGCCAGCATCAGGTCCGACAGCTCCTTGTTGGCGGTGAACTTCTCGCCGCTGGCCGAGGCCACGTTGAGGATCTTGCCGCGCAGGGGCAGGATCGCCTGGAACTTGCGGTCGCGGGCCTGTTTGGCTGAGCCGCCGGCGCTGTCGCCTTCGACGATGAAGAGCTCGGCGCCGTCGACCGCGCTCCCGGCGCAGTCGGCCAGCTTGCCCGGCAGGCGCAGCTTGCGGGTGGCGCTGGCGCGGGAGACTTCCTTGTCCTTGCGGCGCTTGAGGCGTTCCTCGGCCCGCTCGATGACGAATTCCAAGAGGGCCTGGGCGTTCTTGGGGCTGGAGGTCAGCCACAGATCGAACGGGTCGCGCAGGGCCGCCTCGACGAAGCGCTGGGCCTCGCTGGTGGAGAGCTTTTCCTTGGTCTGGCCCTGGAACTCGGGGTTCTTGATGAACACCGAGATCAGGGCCCCGGCCTGGGCGACGACGTCGTCGGCGGTGATGATCGTCCCGCGCTTCTCGCCCTTGAGCTCGGCATAGGCCTTGAGGCCCCGGGTCAGGGCGGCGCGGAAGCCGCTCTCGTGGGTGCCGCCTTCGGGCGTGGGCACGGTGTTGCAGTACGACTGCATGAAGCCGTCGTGCTCGCCAAAGCCCTGGGGCGTCCAGCTGACGGCCCACTCGACGGCGCCGGCCTCGCCCTGGCGCTCGATGCGGCCCGAGAAGCTCTCGGGCGTGATCGTCGTCAGGCCCTTGGTCCGCTCGGCCAGGAAGTCGGCCAGGCCGTTGGGGAAGTGGAACGTGGCCTCGGGCGGGGTCTGGTCATGGATCCGGGAGGGATCGCAGGACCATTTGATCTGCACGCCCCGGAACAGATAGGCCTTGGAGCGGGCCATGCGGTAGAGGCGCGCGGGCTTGAAATTGGTCCCTTCGCCGAAGATCTCGTCGTCGGGCTTGAAGCGCACCATGGTGCCCTTCTTCTTCGACGGCGCGACCTGCTGGATCGGCCCCAGCGGCTTGCCGCGGGCGAAGACCTGGAGGTGCTCGAAGCCGTCGCGCCAGACGGTGACCTCGACGCGCTCGGACAGGGCGTTGACCACGCTGGCGCCGACGCCGTGCAGGCCGCCGGAGGTCTCATAGGCCTTGCCCGTGAACTTACCGCCGGCGTGCAGGACGGTCATGATGACCTCCAGCGCCGACTTGCCGGGATACTTGGGGTGCGGGTCGACGGGCATGCCGCGACCGTCGTCCTTGACCGACAGGAAGCCGTCGGCGTCGAGCTTGACCTCGATGGTCTTGGCGAAGCCGGCCACGGCCTCGTCCATCGAGTTGTCCAGCACTTCGGCGAACAGGTGGTGCAGGGCCCGCTCGTCGGTGCCGCCGATGTACATGCCCGGCCGCTTGCGGACCGGCTCCAGGCCTTCGAGCACCTCGATGTCGGCGGCCGAGTACTCGCCGGGCTTGCCGGCGGGCGCTGCCGGGGGCGCGGCCTTCGAGGGCGGGGGCGGCGGGATCGGACGCGGCGTCGCCTCGACGTGCGGCTCCACGCTGGCCTTGAACGGCGCGGCGGGGACCGGCGCCAGGGCGTCGTCGTCACCAAACAGGGAAGGGGTCTTATCGGAGGAGGACATCAGGGGAAGTCTAGGCGATTCGAACGCGGGGGCCTCGTATGGCGGTCCCGACATCCCCTGAAAAGAGAAACTTGGGGACGCCCCCTCCGTCACGAGGCTTCGCCTCGCGCCACCTCCCCCGCTTCGCAAGGGAGGAGGAGAGCATCCTCCCCCGTGAAACGGGGGAGGTGGCCCGTAGGGCCGGAGGGGGCGCTCTCCCGTCTAGCGATAGGCCGGCGGATAGCCGCTCTGGTCGCTGGCCGCGTAGCGGGCCTTCAGCTGCTGGTGGCGGCCGTCCTTGGGCTGCTCGACGCCGCCGACCAGCACGGCCGTCGGCCAGCTGGTGGTCTCCAGCGGATCGCCGTTCCATACGACCACATCGGCGACCTTGCCGACCTCGAGCGACCCGACCTTGTCGGCCTGGCCCCAGATCTTGGCCGGGACCAGGGTCACGGCGGCCAGGGCGGCCGGGTAGGGCAGGCCGTTGGCGACCGCCAGACCCGCGTTAAGGCGCTCCTGACGCAGGTTGTTGAAGTCCCGCGAGCCGTTGATGGCCACCGAAACGCCAGCGGCGTGCAGCCGGGCGGCGTTGTCGAGGCGAGAGCCCAGGGTCTCGAAGCTGTCGGGCAGGTCGGCCTGCGGGTCCAGGATCACCGGCACGCCGGCCTTGGCGATCTCGGCCGCGACCATCCAGCCTTCCTCGACGCCTTCGAGGACGATCTTGACCTTCTCCTCGGCCGCCAGCTTCAGCGCCTGGCGGATGTCGGCGGCGCGGGAGACGCGGATCAGCAGCGGGGTCTTGCCCTGGACGACCGGGATCAGGGCCGCAAGGTCCAGACGCGAGAGGCCAAAGTCGCGGGTGGCGCCCTGCTCGAACGCGGCGCGGCGATTGGCGAACGCCCGGGCGTCCTCCAGGGCCGAGCGGATCAGGATCAGGTTGGCGCCGCGCGAGCCGCCGGCCGACCGGGCGCCGCTTTCGCCGAGCGACACGGTGACAGCCAGCTTGGAACCCTCGACGATGTCGGGGCTGCCGGCCTTGAGACGGATGAACGCCGCCTGGCCTCCGAACAGCGGCGGATCGCCGTCGCCGTGCGCGCCGGCCGTCATCTCCTCGACCACGCCGTCATCGGCATGCTCATGCGCGCCGCCGCCGGAGCCCGAGAGCACCGGGGTCACTGCCGAGCCGGTTATGCCGCCGTCGCGGGCCAGGCCCAGGAAGGTCGAGGCCGGGTTGATGGCGTAGCTGATGTCGAACGCGGCGCTCAGGGCGCTGCCGGTGCCGTCGTCGCGGGTCTCGCGCACGCCGCTGATCTCGGACGCGCCGAGGTTCGAGGACGGCGCGATCATGCCAGGGGTGACGACCCCGCCCTTGGCGTCGATGACACGGGCGCCTGCCGGGACCTGAACGCTGGCGCCGAGGGCGGCGATCTTGCCGTCCTTGATCACCAGGGTTCCGCTCGGGATCGCCGCGCTGGACACGGGCTCGAGGCGGGCGTTGACGATGGCGACCGTCTCGGCTGCGGCGGGGAAGGCCAGGGCGCAGGCGGCGCTGGCGAGAAGCAGGGACCGGATCATCAGTTGAACGCTCCTTGGCCGGGCTGGCCGAGCTCGAAATCGGACTTGGGCTGGAAGCGCGGGTCCTTGCGGTCGTAGGTCAGCGCGCCGTCGATATAGACCTGCTCGGCCTGGGCGTAGACGCTGAACGGATCGCGGCTCCAGACCACCAGGTCGGCGGCCTTGCCGGGCTCGATCGAGCCGGTCTTGTCGCCGATGCCCATGGCCTTGGCCGGGTTGGCGGTGATCCACTTGATCGCTTCGGCCCGCGGGATGTTGATCCCGAGCTTGGCGCCGGCGGCCATGCCGATCGCAGCCTCCTGGTTGAGGCGCTGGGTCATGATCGCATCGTCGGAGTGGATGACCACGCACGCCCCGTTCTTGGCCAGAATGGCGGCGTTGGCGTCGATGCCGTCCAGGCTTTCCATCTTGAAGCCGGTCCACGAGGCCCAGGTGGCCGAGCAGATCTCTTCCTTGGCCAGCACGGGCGCGAGCTTGTAGCTCTCGATCGCGTGATGGAACATCGTGATCTTGTAGCCAAACTCCTTGGCGATATCGATCATCACCGCCATTTCGTCGGCGCGGTAGCAGTGGTTCTGCACCAGGATCTCGCCCTTCAGCACGCCGGCCAGGGTTTCCAGCTGCAGGTCACGCTTGGGCGCGTCGGCCTTTTCGCCCTTCTGCTGCTTGGCGCGGAAATCGTCCCACTTGCGAGCGTAGTCGGCCGCATCGATCCAAGCCCGACGGAAGCCAAAGGCGTTGCCCATGGCGGTCGAGGGATTGCGACCCTTGCCTCCATAGACGCGCTTGGGGTTTTCGCCGCAGGCCATCTTCAGACCGTAGGGCGCGCCAGGGAACTTCATGCCCTGCATCGTCAGCGATGGGACGTTCTTCAAGGTCACCGAGCGGCCGCCGAACAGGTTCGCCGAGCCAGGGAGGATCATCAGGGTCGTCACGCCGCCGGCGCGGGCGCGGTTGAAGCCCGGATCCTGCGGCCAAACCGAGTGCTCCGACCAGACCTGCGCCGTGTTCGGGTCGGTCGCCTCGTTGCCGTCGGAGCGCGCGGAGACGCCGGGCGAGGGGTAGACGCCAAGATGGCTGTGGGCGTCGATGATGCCGGGCGTGATCCACTTGCCCTTGGCGTCGATCACCGCAATGTCGGCAGGGATCGGGGTCTCGGGTCCGCCGACGGACGTGATCTTGCCCTCAGAGACAAACACCACGCCGTTTTCGATCTGCTGCCCGGTGGCCGTCAGCACCGTAGCGCCGACGAACGCGGTCGCACGGGACGGCAGCGGCTTGTAGGTGGACGGGAAACCTGTGGAGGCCTGTCCGTCCAGGCCCTTGGGCAGCGGCTTGACCTCAGCCTTTTCCGCCGGCTTAGCGGGCGCGGACGATTTGGCGGGACCGCCGGTCCCGGTCGTCGCGCAGGCCGAAAGGCCCAAGGCGAGTAGGCTGGTGGCCATCGCCACGGAACGCCATCTGATCATGAAAAACCCCGACTCTCGAAGAGGCCGGAAGGACAGACGAAAAGAACCGCGTTATCAAGTCAAACGGCGCGATCAGGGGCGTTTGTCCGCAAAAACTTTGCGCGCCGCCTCGGAGGCTTGCGCGATTGGAAAGATCCCGCACGGCTGGACCGCTTAGAGGGGTGCTAATGACCGACACTGACTTTGAGCGACGGAACATCGTTGTCGGCGCCTTAGCCGCCGCCGCGCTTCCCGCGATCCCGCAGGCTCAGGAGAGAGACAAGACGATGTATGGACTAATCGGCCAGATGCTGGCCGCCCCCGGCAAGCGCGACGATTTGCTGGCTATCCTGCGCGAAGGAACGTCTGAAATGCCCGGTTGTCTGAGTTATGTGCTCGCGATCGACCCAGGCAACCCCGACGCGATCTGGATCACAGAGGTCTGGATCGATAAGGCCGCGCATGCCGCGTCGTTATCCTTGCCGGCGGTTCGGGCGGCGATCGCGAAGGCGCGGCCCATCATCGCGGGCTTTCCGCAACGCTTTGAGACCTTGCCTGTGGGCGGCCACGGCCTGAAGGCCTAACGGCAGAAGAAAAGGGCTGCGGATCGCTCCGCAGCCCTTCCCCGTCTACCCAGATCTTGCGGCTTAGAAGCGCGCGTCGATCGAGACGCCGATCACGCGCGGCTCGTTGACGAACGCGGTCAGGTTGTTGAAGTCGATCGCGCCCTTGATGTTGCTCTCGTTGGTGATGTTGCGAGCAAAGGCCGCAACTTCCCAGCCGGCTTCCTTGTTGGCGTAACCCAGCTTCAGGCCGCCTTCGAAGTCGCCCTTCGAGTAGAACTCCTTCGACTCGTAGAGGAACAGGTTCGTGTAGCCCTGCACCTTCCAGTCGGTGAAGGCGAACAGTTCGCCGCTGGCCACCGGGTAGGCGTAGCGAGCGGTGAAGTCGAAGGTGTATTTCGGCGCGTTCGGGAAGGGATTGCCGTTGACCAGCGCGGCGCCCGTGGCGGTCGTGGGGTCGGTCACGGTGCAGGCGGCGCAGGCGGCCACGGCCAGGGTGCTGTCCTTGATTTCGGTGTGGGCGTAGCTGTAGCCGGCCGTAACGACGAAGTTCGGGGCGACCACGAATTCGCTGTCCAGTTCCAGGCCATAGGCCTCGCCCTTCTTGGCGTTGATCAGGCGGTTGGAGTTGCTGCCGCCGCCGACCGCGCTGAACTGCGGGTCGTCGATGGTGTAGGCGAACACCGCGCCGTTCAGGCGAACGCGACGGTCGAACAGTTCGCTCTTCAGGCCCAGTTCGTACGACATGATCGTCTCGGACTTCGCGGCCGAGGCCGGCGAGAAGAACGCGATGTCGCGACCCTGGATCGACGGGCCCCGGAAGCCCGACGCGACCTTGGCGTAGACGCTGACGTCCTCGTTGACGTTGTAGAACGCCGACAGGTCCCAGCTCACTTGCGAGTCCGACACCGAAACCGGCGCGGCCATGTTCGGGCCCGAGAGCACCTTCATGTCCTTGTCGTCATCGGTGTAGCGCAGGCCGCCGGTCAGCGAGAGCTGATCGCTGACCTTGTACGACGCCTGACCAAAGACGGCCCAGGCGGTGTTCTTCTGCTGGAGCGTGGTGGCCGGCGCGAAGAACGGGTTGGTCTGGATGGCGTACTTCGTGTCGAAATAGAAGCCGCCAACCTGCCAGCTCAGCGGCCCGTCGGTGTTGCTGGCCAGACGGATTTCCTGGGTCCACTGATCCAGGTCCTTGATGCCGTCCTGCGTGTCCGACTGGAACGGGATGAAGCCCGGGCCGGTGGGATTGCCGCCGTCGATGTCGCCACGGCTATAGCCGTGGGTGTTCTCATAGGCGGTGATCGAGGTCAGCTTGGCGACGCCGAAGTCGTAGCCGATGTTGGCCGAAGCGCCGTAGCCCTTGTAGCTCTGCGGGTTGTTGGCGCCGGCGTCGAAATAGACGGTGTCGCGGTCGTAGTTCGCGTTGAGCTTGTTGGAGCCCTTGGTCAGGACGTTGGCGCGGAAGACGGCGGCGGTGCCGTCCAGGTCGCGGCCGTGGATGTTGAACAGCGCGTCCAGCTTCTCGTTCGGGGTGAACAGAAGTTGCAGACGGCCGGCGCGCTCGTTGAAGCCGCCCATGACGTTCTTCTTCTTCGTGAAGCCATTGTCGATCCAGTCGTCACGGTGCTGGAACAGGACCGAAGCCCGGGCCGCGACCTTGCCTTCGACCAGAGCGCCGCCGACGCCGCCGTCGAAGGTGAAGGTGTTGAAGCTGCCGTAGGTCGCCGAAGCGCGGCCCTTCATTTCTTCCGACGGCTTGATCGTGTCGAACTTGACGATGCCGGCCGTGGTGTTGCGGCCGAACAGGGTGCCTTGCGGGCCGCGGAGGACTTCGACGCGGTCGAGGTCGTAGAGCGGCGAGCTCTTCAGGACGACGTTTTCGAGGACGACTTCGTCCTGAATGATGGACACGGGTTGCGACGCAGCCAGGTCGAAGTCGGCGTTGCCGAGACCGCGGATGTAGAAGCGCGGCGCGACACGGCCGTTCGAGGATTCGGCGTACAGGCCCGGGGCCTTGGCCGAAAGGGCCAGGATATCGTCGCCGGCCGCGAAGGTCGATTGCAGGCGCTCGCCGCTGATGGCGGCCACCGAGACCGGAACATCCTGCAGGTTTTCGCTGCGCTTCTGGGCGGTGATGATGACTTCGCCGACCTTGGTGTCCTGCGCGAACGCCGCCGGGGCGGCGGCCATCGCCGTGACCAGCGCGGCGGCGCCGCACGAGAGCGTCAGGGCGCGACGAAGAGAGCTATTGAGGCTGTGCATGAGATGTCCTGTCGAGACGCCGCGTCGCTAAGTTGTGGCCCAGGCGTTGGCGGCGATTCCGTTTGCGCTGCGATAGGCCAAGTTTCCGCCCCAGGGATATCGCGCATCACGTCTTTTCAGAAACTTGGGGGCGATTGCGTCGGCAATGTTGCGAACTTGCGACAATTTTGTTCAGCAGGCGCCTCTTAAGTAATAAGTCATTCTACTTTTCGGCTGACGAGATTTTGTGGCGCAACGAAAAGGGGCCGGAGATCGCTCTCCGGCCCCTTGCTGTTCATCCTAAGCCTTTAGCGCTTAGCACTTGTAGTACATGTCGAACTCGACCGGGTGCGGGTGCAGTTGCAGACGCATCACCTCTTCCATCTTCAGCTCGATGTAGCTGTCGATGAAGTCGTCATCCATGACGCCGCCGGCCTTGAGGAAGGCGCGGTCCTTGTCGAGGTTTTCCAGAGCTTCGCGCAGCGAGCCGCAGACTTCCGGGATCTTCTTCTGCTCGCGGGGCGGCAGGTCGTAGAGGTTCTTGTCGGCCGGAGCGCCCGGATCGATCTTGTTGATGATGCCGTCCAGGCCGGCCATCAGCAGGGCGACGAAGGTCAGGTAGGGGTTGCCCATAGGGTCGGGGAAGCGGGCTTCCAGGCGCTTGGCCTTCGGGCTGTCGACGTGCGGGATGCGGATCGAGGCCGAGCGGTTGCGCGAGCTGTAGGCCAGCTTCACCGGGGCTTCGTAGCCGGGCACCAGGCGCTTGTACGAGTTGGTCGTCGAGTTCGAGAACGCGTTGATAGCCTTGGCGTGCTTGATGATGCCGCCGATGTACCACAGGCATTCCTGCGACAGGCCGGCGTACTTGTCGCCGGCGAACAGCGGCTTGCCGTCCTGCCAGATCGACTGGTGCACGTGCATGCCCGAGCCGTTGTCGGCGAACATCGGCTTGGCCATGAAGGTGGCGGTCTTGCCATAGGCGGCCGCGACGTTGTGGATGACGTACTTATAAAGCTGCATCCGGTCGGCCATGGTGACCATGGTGTCGAACTTCAGGCCAAGCTCGTGCTGGGCGGGCGCCACTTCGTGGTGGTGCTTTTCCGGCTTCATGCCCAGCTCGCCCATGACGGCCAGCATTTCACCGCGCAGGTCCTGGCAGCTGTCGACCGGGTTGACCGGGAAGTAACCGCCCTTGGGGCCCGGGCGGTGGCCCATGTTGCCTTCGGCGTATTGCTTGTTCGAGTTGATCGGCAGTTCGGTCGAGTCGAACGAGTAGCTGGTGTCGTGCGGCGAGGTCGACCAGCGCACGTCGTCGAAGATGAAGAACTCGGCTTCAGGGCCGAAGTAGACGGTGTCGCCCACGCCCGCCGTCTTCAGGTAGTTCAGCGCGGCCTTGGCGATCGAGCGCGGGTCGCGGTTGTAGGGAGTGCCGGTGTCGGGGTTTACGACGTCGCAGAACAGCGCCAGCGTGGTCTGCTGGTAGAAGGGGTCGATGATCGCGCTCGACAGATCGGGGCGCAACTTCATGTCCGACTCGTTGATGGCCTTCCAGCCGGCGATCGACGAACCGTCGAACATCGTGCCGTCATTCAGGAAGTCGTCGTCGACCAGATCGATGTCGAAGGTCACGTGCTGCATCTTGCCGCGCACGTCCGTGAAGCGGACGTCGACGTACTTCACGTCCTTTTCCTTGATCAGGTTCAGGATGTCCTTGGCGGTGCTCATTCCGTATCCCCTTGTAGAACTCTTTAGTTGATGACGAACCGGCCTAGACGGCGGCCGGGCCGTTTTCTCCGGTTCGGATGCGGATCACTTCCGCGATCTCCGAGACGAAAATCTTGCCGTCGCCAATGCGACCCGTACGAGCGGCGCGCGTGATCGCTTCCAGCGCGGGCTCGAGCTGGCTGTCCTCCACGACGACCTCCACCTTGATCTTGGGAAGGAAGTCCACGACGTACTCGGCGCCGCGATAGAGCTCGGTGTGGCCTTTCTGACGGCCGTAGCCCTTGGCCTCAAGCACGGTCATGCCCTGGACGCCCATGTCTTGCAGGGCCTCCTTCACCTCATCCAGCTTGAACGGCTTGATGACGGCTTCGATCTTCTTCATCGGTTCCACTTTCGGGCCCGTCGGCGGCGAACCGCCTTCTCTGAGGCGCAACCATCACGCCGCCCCGCAGGCCGCAAGCGAGCCTTCGCGACAAATCTGACCGAACGATTGACTTGCGAGCATGTGATTAGAAATTGGGCGCCAAGCGCACTCGGATTGGGCAAATCTAAAACCGCACCCAAATGGCCTTGCGGCGCTTCATTTGACGCCTACGATCGCGCCCAACGAACGTTTGAATGGGGGCGGATATGCGCGACGACACGCCAGTTTTGATCGGGGCGGGCCAATTCACCTATCGGGGCGAAGCGGCGAATTCGCCGTCTCCGCTGGAACTGCTGAAAGTTGCGGCGGAACGCGCTGTTCAAGACGCGGGACTTGAGGGGGCGGTTTTTGCCGAACTCGATGCAATGGCGGTTGTTGCGTTCAGCATCGATGCGCCAGGCGGGTTATCGAAGCTCCCGCTGCCCCGCCTGAAGAACCCGCCGGCGTCGCTGGCGCGCGCGTTGTCGGCGGCGCCGCTGTGGAGCGTCTACACCGAAACGGGCGGCAACAGCCCGCAGCAGACCGTCAATGTCGTGTGCGAGCGGATCGCCAAAGGTCAGAATGACCTAGCCCTTGTAACGGGCGCTGAGTTCCTCGGCTCGCTGATGAAGCGGCTGAAGGGTGGGCTGGGCTTCGACGGCTGGGGCGACGACATCGAGAGCGCGCCGGAGCGCATCGGTGATCCGCGTCCGGGCGTCACCGCGCAAGAGGCCGCCCATGGTCTGGGCTATCCGGTCAACACCTATCCGCTGTTCGAGAACGCGCTGCGGGCTCGCGACGGAGTCTCACTGGAAGACCATCAAAAGCAGCTGGGAGCGTTTTTCGCGCCTTTCACCAAGGTCGCGGCCGCCAATCCTCACGCCTGGTTTCCGATCGAGCGCACGGCCGAGGAATTGGTGACGGTCACTGATCGCAACCGCATGGTGGGTTATCCTTATCCGAAGTACCTCAATGCGATCATGGAGGTCGACCAGTCGGCGGCTGTCCTGATCGCCAGCGTCAGGAAGGCGCGCGAATTGGGCGTGCCGGAGGACAAGTGGGTCTTCCTCCACGGCTGCGCGGACGCCTCCGACCTTTGGTACCCGCTTGAGCGGCAGGACTATCATTCGAGTCCAGCCATGCGCCTGACCGGGGAGCGGGCTCTGGAGATGGCTGGCATCGGCGTCGAGGATTTGGAGGTCATCGACCTCTATTCTTGCTTCCCGTCCGCCGTGCGGATCGGCGCCGAGGAGATCGGTCTGGCGCTCGATGATCCGCGCGGGCTGACCATCACCGGCGGCTTGCCTTACTTCGGCGGCCCTGGAAACAACTACGCGCTTCATGCGATCGCCGAGATGGTCGCCAAGTTGAGGAACCGGCCCGGCGCCTACGGCCTCTCAACGGCCAATGGCTGGTTCCTGACCAAGCAGTCGGTCGGCATCTACTCAACCCGTCCGTTCGAGGGGAAATGGGAACGCGAGCCGCCGTCCGTGATCCAGGCCAGGATCGACGCGCTGCCGCATCCGGAGATCGTCGAGAAGCCGCAGGGCAGGGCGGTGATTGAGACCTACACCGTCGTTCATGGCCGCGAAGGCGTACGGATGGGGATCGTGATCGGGCGTGACAGCCAGGGGCGCCGGTTTGTGGCCCAGACCCCTGATGACCCCGCTGTATTGCTCGACCTGGAGAGCCGAGAGGGCGTCGGACGGTCCGGGAAGGTCGGCCCACACCCCGACGGTGTGCGCAATCTCTTCGTACCGGATTGAGCGCCATGAAGATCGTACATGTCATTCGCCACGGGCGGCCAGCCTCGACCTGGGGCGGCGCGGACGAGGATCCGGGCTTGGACGAGACCGGACTCGCCCAGGCCAAGGCTGTCGCCGCCGAAATCCTGGATTTGCCTGAAGACGAGCGACCCTACGTCGTCGTGTCCTCGCCGTTGCGACGGTGCCGGGAAACGGCTGCGCCGCTGGCGGAAGCCCTGGGTGTGGAGATCGTGATAGATCCGCGCGTGGGTGAGATCCCGACGCCAGCGGCGCTTTCTGCGGCCGAGCGACCGGCTTGGCTCCGCGCGGCCTTTGCAGGGCGTTGGGACGAGATCGAGGGAGATCTCGATTACACGACGTGGACTCAAAGCGTCGCCGCGGCGTTGAGCCAGCATGGCGGCGCAGCGGTCTTCAGCCATTTCGTCGCCTTGAACGGCGCGGTGTCCGTCGCGACCGGGCGACCGGAGGTGATGGCGTTTCGGCCGGACCATTGCTCCCGTACGGTGTTTGAGATCGACGGTGACCGCTTGATCCTGATCGCCAAAGGGCGAGAAGCTCAAAGCCAAGTGCTTTGAGGGAGGCCGTGTGGCCCGAGAGATCCTGACCGTCGCTGAGATGGCTGCGGCCGACCGTTCGGCGGTGCTGGCGGGAACGCCGACGCCTGTCCTTATGGAGCGCGCCGGCGAGGCCGTGGCGCAGGCGGCTCGCGTCCGCTATCGGCGCCGCCCTGTGGTCGTATGGTGCGGACCCGGCGATAACGGCGGGGACGGATACGTCGCCGCCCGGCACCTGCGGCGACACGGCTGGCCAGTCGTCGTCGAAGCGGCCTATCCGCCGACAACGGACGCCTGTCGCTGGGCGGCGTCGCGCTGGCGTGGCGAGGTCCGGACGTTGTCTCCGACACTGTCCGCTGACACGCTCTATATAGACGCGATCTTCGGCGCGGGTCTGTCGCGGCCTTTGGAGGGCGAGGTTGCCGGCTTGGCGCGCGCCGCCGCGCGACAGGCGGTGACGGTCGTCGCGGTGGATACGCCGTCGGGCGTTCATGGGGATACGGGGCGGTGTTTGGACGGCGTCGCATTAACGGCTGAGCTCACCGTCACTTTTCATAGTCGTAAGCCCGCCCATGTCTTGATTGAGGGGCGCAAAGCTTCCGGCGACATCGTGGTCGCCGATATAGGCCTTGCTCCGGTGGGCGCTGCGACGCTCTTCGAGAATGCGCCAGATCTTTGGCTTCCCCGTTATCCCTGGCCGGCGATCGACGCCCACAAGCACAGCCGCGGGCGTCTGAGCGTCGTCAGCGGTGACGCATGGAACACAGGGGCCGCCCGTCTCGCGGCGCGGGCCGGATTGAGGATCGGCGCTGGTGCGGTGACTCTGCTTTCGCCATCGAGCGCCCTCGCCGTAAACGCCAGCCACCTTGAAGCTGTCATGCTAGCGCCCTTCGAGACTGACGGCGACCTCGCCGCGAAGGCGCAGAAGGCGGACGCGGTCATTATTGGTCCCGCCGCCGGGGTAGGGGAGGCGACGGCGCGCAATCTGCGCGCCCTGGCGCAAACTGGGGCGGCCCTGGTGGCCGACGCGGACGCCCTCACGAGCTTCCAGGGCGATCCCTCAGAACTGTTCGCCTGCCTGGACCGCGATGACGTCCTGACGCCTCACCCGGGCGAGTTCGAGCGGATCTTCCCCGGTCTTTTGGCGCGCGCGCCCGAGCGGATCAGCGCCGCTCGGGAGTCGGCGCGACTCGCCGGGGCTGTCGTGCTGCTGAAAGGCGCCGATACGGTTGTCGCGGCGCCGGATGGCCGCGCGGCGGTCAACCTGAACGGAACGCCCTGGCTGGCGACGGCCGGGTCCGGCGACGTCCTGGCGGGGTTTATCGGCGGTTTGCTGGCGCAAGGCATGGAAAGTTTCGAGGCGGCGTGCGCCGGCGCTTGGGTTCATGCCGAATGCGGTGCGCTGCATGGGCCGGGTCTGATCGCCGAGGATCTGCCAGGTCTGGCGCCGAAGATCCTTACTCGACTCCATCAAGGCGGCTGAGCGGACTTGCGCGGCGCGCCTGCAACCCGTAATGCCGGGCGCACGCGGATGTGGCGAAACTGGTAGACGCACTGGATTTAGGTTCCAGCGCCGCGAGGCGTGGAGGTTCGAGTCCTCTCATCCGCACCATACCTCTCGCAATGCCCTTTTAGGGCGTGCGAGTTTTATCGCCGCCGCTCTTGGATGCTCGCGCACGTCGTGACATAAGGGCGCTCTTTCGCCGCCCGGCACGTCGCGGGCGGCGTCGATCTTTTGGACCCCAGGGCGGAGCTCGGGCGCCCGGCGCCCCGACCCGAGAATTAAGAATGTCGATGCAGATCGTTGAAAAGTCGGGCGAAGGCCTCAGCCGCGTTTTTGGCGTTACGGTGCCCGCGAGTGAACTGGCGACGCGTCTGGAGGCGCGGATCGCCGAAGTCGCCCCGCAAATGAACGTGAAGGGATTCCGTCCCGGCAAGGTGCCGACGGCCCACGTTCGCCGCCTGTACGGCAAGGCCCTGATGGGCGAAGTCATCGAGCAGGCCCTGAACGAGACCACCACCAAGGTCCTCGAAGACAACAAGCTGCGCCCCGCTGGCCAGCCGGAGCTGAACCCGTCGTCGGACATGGACAAGGTCATCGCCGGCGGCGAAGATCTGTCGTTCGATCTCGCCGTCGAAGTGATGCCGGAGTTCGAGCCGATCGACCCGGCGTCGATCGAGCTGGTGAAGCCGGTCTACAAGGTCTCCGACGAGGAAGTCCAAGAGGCTCTCGAGGAGTTGGCAAAGCAGGCGCGCACCTATGAGCCGCGCACCGGCAAGAGCCAGAAGGCCAAGGACGGCGACCAACTGCTGATCGACTTCGTCGGCACGATCGACGGCGTCGAGTTCGCCGGCGGCAAGGCCGAAGGCGCTGAACTCGTCCTGGGTTCGGGCCAGTTCATCCCGGGCTTCGAAGACCAATTGGTCGGCGCCAAGCCGGGCGACGACGTCGTCGTGAAGGTCAAGTTCCCGGAAGACTATCAGGCCAAGGATCTGGCCGGTAAGGACGCCGAGTTCGCCACCAAGGTGCAGGAAGTCCGTGCGCCGGTCGACGGCAAGGCCGATGACGAGCTGGCCAAGCGCCTGGGCCTGTCGGACCTGGCCGCGCTGACCGAGCTGCTGAAGTCGAACCTGTCGAGCCGTTACGACAACTCCTCGCGCTTCAAGCTGAAGCGCGCGCTGCTGGACGTTCTGGACACCAAGCACGACTTCCCGCTGCCGCCGCGCATGGTGGACGCCGAGTTCGCCGGCATCTGGCAACAGGTCGAGGCCGACAAGGCTCGCGGCGGCCTGCCGCCCGAAGACGCCGAGAAGACCGAAGACCAGCTGAAGGACGAGTACAAGAAGATCGCCGAGCGCCGCGTGCGCCTGGGTCTGGTGCTCGCCGAGATCGGCCGCAAGAACGACGTGGTCGTCACGGATCAGGAGCTGACCGACGCGATCATGCGCGAAGCCCGCCAGTACGGCGCCCAGGCCCAGCAAGTGTTCGACATGTACCGCCAGCGCGCCGATCTGCAGGCCGCCCTGCGCGCCCCGATCTATGAAGACAAGGTCGTCGACCTGATCTTCGGCAAGGCCAAGATCGAGGAAAAGGAAGTCTCCAAGGATGAGCTCCTGGAAGAAGACGACCTGCCGGAAGGCTACGGCGGCTAAGGCTCGCTGAAGCTGAAATTGAACGAGGCGCGGCTCGCAAGGGCCGCGCCTTTTTCATTTCGGTCCGAGCGGAGCCCTCCTTGCAACCTGTTAAGGGGAACGCGATATGCGTGGGCGACGCTGCGCGGAGGCTGATTCGCTTTCGCGTCGCCAGCACACACAAAAAGGGTGATCCCCAATGATGTACGATCCGGTTTCGACGGCGATGAACCTGGTGCCGATGGTGGTCGAGCAGACCAGCCGTGGCGAGCGCGCGTTCGACATCTTCTCTCGCCTGCTGAAGGAACGGATCATCTTCCTGACCGGTCCGGTCGAGGACGGCATGGCCAGCCTGATCTGCGCCCAGCTGCTCTTCCTCGAGTCCGAGAACCCGAAGAAGGAAATCGCCATGTACATCAACTCGCCGGGTGGCGTGGTGACGGCTGGCCTCGCGATCTACGACACCATGCAGTACATCAAGAGCCCGGTCTCGACGGTGTGCATGGGCATGGCCGCCTCGATGGGTAGCTTGCTTCTCGCCGCTGGCGCGGCTGGTCAGCGTATTTCGCTGCCGAACGCCCGCATCATGGTGCACCAGCCTTCCGGCGGCTTCCGCGGCCAGGCCTCGGATATCGAGCGCCACGCTGAAGACATCATCAAGACCAAGCGCCGTCTCAACGAGATCTATGTGAAGCACTGCGGTCGCACTTATGAAGAGGTCGAGCGCACGCTGGATCGCGACCACTTCATGAGCGCTGATGAGGCCAAGGCCTGGGGTTTGGTCGATCACGTCTACGACTCGCGCGACGCGGCCGAGGCCGGCGCCGAGTAGGCTCTAAGCGCCACAACGACAAAGCCGCCGACCCAAGGTCGGCGGCTTTTTTGTTGCGCTGCGCATAAGGCGCAGCGCTTAGCCCGGCTTGCCTCGGAAGACCCGGTAGCCCTTCTCGTCGGCGATCGCGAGCATCTCGGTATCGCCCGAGGTGTCTCCGTAGGCCGCCGTCAGCCGCACGTCCGGCCCGAAAACCTCCCGCAGGCGGAGGACCTTCTCCTTGGCCCGGCAGTTGTTTCCGTCGAGGCCGCCGAGGATGCGGCCGTCCTCAGAGCACCTCAGGCGTGTGCCGATCAGCATGTCCGCGCCAAGACCGCGGGCGAATGGCGCCACGATCAGGTCGGGGGAGGCGGTGACGATCACCATCTTGGCGCCCTTGGCGCGCCAGCTGCGCCAAACCGCCACGGCGTCTGGCCTCAGCAGCGAGGGCGCAAAAGCTTCGGCGAAGCCGCGGGCGTCGCTCTCGATCTGTGCGACCGTCGCGCCCTTCAGGAACTGGCGCACCGCAGCGGCTTTCAGCTTGCCGCGATTGCGATCAAACACATAGGTGAACAGGGCGGGCGTCAGGCGCAGCACGCCCAGTGGCCAGCGCCCTCCGGCGCGCCATTTCAAGAACGCGTTGAAGCTGTCCTTCACGGTCAAGGTGCCGTCGAAATCGAAGGCCACGAGCAGCGGCTCATGCCCCATCTCGCCGGTCATCGGGCGAGACGCGCTCAATCCTTTGGCCATCCAGGAACGCTTAGCCATTCAACCTTTATGCGAACGCGATCGGCGCGCCGCCACCCTGACGAATCCTGGCTTTGTAATACGGCGTTACCGGCGGCGCTGTAAGGGTCTAGGCGCTTGGCGCTTGCGCTGGGACGCCAATCGCCCAATTTAGTTGTAAAGCCTACGACACGATCTGGCGGGTTCACGCGTTTCACGGCCGAAAGGGCCCGGCGAGGCTTGTGAACCGAGCGCGGATCGGGGAATGTCAAGGATTAGACAACTCCCGGCGTGTATTCTGCTTGCTTCGGTGGCGGCGTACGCGCTCGGAAGGGGCGTCTCGGCGCAAGCCGTCGTCGCCATAGTGTGAGAAGCGATCATGACGAAAGCCGCGAGCGGCGACACCAAGAGCACCCTGTACTGTTCTTTCTGTGGAAAGAGCCAACATGAGGTGCGCAAGCTCATCGCGGGACCGACGGTGTTCATTTGTGATGAATGCGTCGAGCTCTGCATGGACATCATCCGCGAAGAGCACAAGATCGCCTTCGTGAAATCCAAGGATGGCGTTCCGACGCCTCGCGAGATCTGCGAAGTTCTGGACGATTACGTGATCGGTCAAGGTCACGCCAAGAAGGTCCTCGCGGTCGCCGTTCACAACCACTACAAGCGCCTTAATCACGCGTCGAAGAACAACGACGTCGAACTGGCCAAGTCGAACATCCTGCTGGTCGGTCCGACCGGCACGGGTAAGACCCTGCTGGCTCAGACGCTGGCCCGAATCATCGACGTTCCGTTCACGATGGCCGACGCCACGACCCTGACCGAAGCTGGTTATGTCGGCGAAGACGTCGAGAACATCGTGTTGAAGCTGCTGCAAGCCGCCGACTACAATGTCGAGCGCGCCCAGCGCGGCATTGTCTACATCGACGAAATCGACAAGATCAGCCGCAAGTCCGACAATCCCTCGATCACCCGCGACGTGTCCGGCGAGGGCGTGCAGCAGGCCCTGCTGAAGATCATGGAAGGCACCGTCGCTTCCGTGCCGCCGCAAGGCGGGCGCAAGCATCCGCAGCAGGAATTCCTGCAGGTCGACACGACGAACATTCTGTTCATCTGCGGCGGCGCCTTCGCCGGGCTCGAGAAGATCATCTCGGCGCGCGGCGCGGCCAAGTCGATCGGCTTCGGCGCCAAGGTGACCGATCCGGAAGAGCGCCGGACGGGCGAGATCCTGCGGAACGTCGAACCCGACGACCTGCAGCGCTTCGGCCTGATCCCGGAGTTCATCGGTCGTCTGCCGGTGGTCGCGACCCTGGAGGACCTCGACGAGGCCGCCCTGGTCAAGATCCTGACCGAGCCGAAGAACGCCTTCGTCAAGCAGTACCAGCGCCTGTTCGAGATGGAGAATATCGGCCTGACCTTCACCGACGACGCCCTGCACCAGGTCGCCAAGAAGGCCATCGCCCGCAAGACCGGCGCGCGCGGTCTGCGCTCGATCATGGAAGGCATCCTGCTGGAGACCATGTTCGAGCTGCCGACCTACGAGGGCGTCGAGGAAGTGGTGGTCAACGCCGAGGTCGTCGAAGGCCGCGCGCAACCGCTGCTGATCTACGCCGAAAAGAAGGGCGGTGCGGCCTCGGCCTAGCCGAATCCGTTCTGCTGAATCAGGCGCGCCTTCCTTCGGAGGCGCGCCTTTTTCGTGGATAACAGGGCGCGAGTAGCCGCTCTGCGCCCGTCATCGCCCTGTGAGCATGACCGGGTAACGCTATTGCTGCTTCCCTGATGGGGGGTTGCGCGGTCTATTTTTCCCACTTTGGCCGCTTGCGTGGCATGGATCGCTCAACTTGACCGATGCCGCGCGACCAGTCGCCGCTGGTGGGCGAGCGCGCTTGAACCGTGTTGTAAAACGTCCACATAAATAACGACCATTCGCCCAGTCCCGGGCGGACGGGCCGATCGACTCAGGCGCATCGTCTGGTGTTACGGCGGCCCGCGTGGCCAAGCGCCTTTCGGGGCTATGGCCGGGAGTATTGAGAACATGTCCGAACTACGTACGCTTCCTGTTTTGCCGCTGCGGGACATCGTGGTGTTCCCGCACATGGTGGTGCCGCTGTTCGTGGGCCGCGATAAATCCGTGCGCGCGCTCGAAGAGGTGATGCGCGGTGATAAGCAGATCCTGCTCGTCACCCAGAAGAACTCGGCCGACGATGATCCGGCGCCGGGCGACATCTTCGACGTGGGCGTACTGGCCACTGTGCTGCAGCTGCTGAAACTGCCTGACGGCACCGTGAAGGTTCTGGTCGAGGGCAAGGCGCGCGCCGCCGTCGTCAGCTTCACCGACCAGGAGTCCTACTACGAAGCTCAGATCGGCGAGGTCTCCGAGGATGAAGGCGCCGGCCCCGAGGCCGAGGCGCTGTCGCGCGCGGTCGTCGAGCAGTTCGAGAACTACGTCAAACTGAACAAGAAGGTCCCGCCGGAGGCCCTAGCGTCGATCCCGCAGATCGCCGAGCCGGGCAAGCTGGCCGACAGCATCGCCGCGCATCTGTCGGTGAAGATCGGCGACAAGCAGCACCTGCTGGAAATTTTCGACGTCGTGAAGCGCCTGGAGAAGGTCTTCGCCCTGATGGAGGGTGAGATCTCGGTGCTGCAGGTCGAGAAGAAGATCCGCTCGCGCGTGAAGCGCCAGATGGAGAAGACCCAGCGCGAGTACTATCTCAACGAGCAGATGAAGGCGATCCAGCGCGAGCTGGGCGATCCCGACGACGCGCGCGACGAGCTGATCGACCTCGAAAAGCGGATCAAGAAGACCAAGCTTTCCAAGGAAGCCCGCACCAAGGCCGAAAGCGAGCTGAAGAAGCTGCGCAACATGAGCCCGATGTCGGCCGAGAGCACGGTTGTCCGGAATTATCTGGACTGGCTGTTGTCGATCCCGTGGGGCAAGGCCAAGACCAAGAAGATCGACCTCTCGGAGGCCGAAGACATTCTCGACGCCGATCACTATGGCCTGGAGAAGGTCAAGGAGCGGATCCTTGAGTATCTGGCGGTGCAGGCCCGCACCAACTCGCTGAAGGGGCCGATCCTGTGCCTCGTCGGCCCTCCGGGCGTGGGCAAGACCTCCCTGGGCAAGTCGATCGCCAAGGCGACGGGGCGTGAGTTTGTGCGCATGAGCCTGGGTGGCGTGCGTGACGAGGCCGAGATCCGCGGCCACCGCCGCACCTATATCGGCTCGATGCCCGGCAAGGTCGTCCAGTCGATGAAGAAGGCCAAGACGACCAACGCCTTCGTGCTGCTGGACGAGATCGACAAGATGGGCAGCGACTACCGCGGCGACCCTGCCTCGGCGTTGCTCGAAGTGCTGGACCCGTCGCAGAACTCGACCTTCGGCGACCACTATCTGGAGGTCGATTACGACCTCTCGCAGGTCATGTTCGTCACGACCGCGAATAGCCTGAACATGCCCCAGCCGCTGCTGGACCGCATGGAGATCATCCGCATCCCCGGCTACACCGAGGATGAAAAGCTGGAGATCGCCAAGCGGCACATCCTGCCCAAGCTGTCGAAGGACCATGGCTTGAAGCCGGCGGAATTCGTCGTCCCTGACAAGGCGATCCGCGACCTTATCCGCTACTACACCCGCGAAGCCGGCGTGCGGTCGCTTGAGCGTGAACTGGGCGCCCTGGCGCGCAAGACGGTGCGAGACCTGGCCCGCGAGAAGCTGGCTTCGATCACGATCGATGATGAGCGTCTGGCCAAGTACGCCGGGGTCAAGAAGTACCGCTATGGCGAAACGGACGAGGTCGACCAGGTCGGTATCGTCACGGGTCTGGCCTGGACAGAGTTTGGCGGCGACATCCTCACCATCGAAGCGGTGAAGATGCCCGGCAAGGGTCGCATGCAGATCACCGGGAACCTCAAGGAGGTGATGAAGGAGTCGATCGCCGCCGCGAACAGCTATGTCCGCTCTCGCGCGCTGCAGTTCGGCATCAAGCCGCCGGTTTTCGAGAAGACCGACGTGCACATCCACGTTCCTGACGGCGCCACGCCCAAGGACGGTCCCTCTGCCGGTATCGCCATGGCCCTGGCCATGGTCTCGGTGCTGACCGGTATCCCGATCCGCAAGGATATCGCCATGACCGGCGAGATCACGCTGCGTGGCCGAGTCACCGCCATTGGCGGCTTGAAGGAGAAGCTGCTCGCGGCGCTCCGGTCGGGCGTCAAGACAGTGCTGATCCCTCAGGAGAACGAGAAGGACCTGGCGGACGTGCCTCAGACCGTGAAGGACGGGCTGGAGATCATCCCGGTCTCGACGGTGGATGAGGTGCTCAAACACGCTCTTGTCGGTCCGCTGACCCCCGTCGAGTGGAACGAGGCTGAGGAGCCTATTGCTGCGTCTGCGAAGAAAGATGACGGTGATAGCGACGCCATGTTAACCCACTAGGGCAAACTTAACGACGATAACTTAGGCGGCGCGGGAGTTTCCTGCGCCGCTCGCGTTTGACGAGGATTTCCCAGCAGCCATAATCGTTTTGAGCGCAACGCCGTCAGCGACAAACGCGTGGTCGCTCAGGCTGGGAGAGAAACATGACCACAAAAGCCGAGCTCGTTACGGCGATCGCCGAAAAGGCGGGTATCAACAAGGGCCAAGCCAAGGACGCGTTGGAGGCCTTCATCGACGCGGTCACCGACTCTCTGAAGTCCGGTCAGGATGTGCGTCTGGTCGGCTTTGGCACCTTCAAGGCCGTGACGCGCGCCGCCGGCACCGCCCGCAATCCGCGCACAGGTGAGACTGTCAACCGTCCGGCGTCGAAGACCGCCCGGTTCCAGGTCGGCGAAGGGCTGAAGTCGTCGTTGAACGGCTAGGTTAAGTTGCAGGGATCTAAAAAGGGCGGAGCGTCACGCAATGGCGCGCCGCCTTTTCGTTTTGGGCTTTGCGCAAACCCCGGAGACGGCTAGAAGCGCCCACCCAAGAGGGCAGTTAGCTCAGCGGTAGAGCGTCTCGTTTACACCGAGAGGGTCGGGGGTTCGATCCCCTCACTGCCCACCATTCCTTTCTCCATATCGATTAGCGTCAGCGCGTCTATGTCTGTCCAGGCCGCCTGGGCGTTCATGTCTTGCGAACTGCGATCAAAGTGATATCAATTTGATCGCAGCTAAGGAGGCGTGCATGTCAGACATTCGCACAATCAACCGGACCAATGAGCGCGTTCGCGGGGGTGTGGGCGGAGGCCTGCCTCTGCTGCTCGCGCCTTTGATGCTCATCGCTGGAATCTGGCTGGTGAAGCAGGGCGGCGGCGGCGGTGGACCGCTGCTCGTTATCGCGGGTGTCCTTCTGTTGCTCGCCGGGGGTTTGGTCAGTGCGGGCTTCTACGCGCTGCAGCCTAACGAAGCCGTGGTCATTACGCTCTTCGGCTCATACGTCGGCACGGACCGGTCGACCGGTCTTCGCTGGGTGCTGCCTTGGTACGGTCGCAAGAAGATCAGTCTCCGCGTGCGCAACGTCACCAGTGAGACGCTGAAGGTGAACGACAAGCGGGGTAATCCTATCGAGATCGCCGCGAATATCGTCTGGCGTGTTCAAGACTCCGCGCAGGCCCTGTTTGATGTGGATGACTATGCGACCTTCGTGAACATCCAGATCGAGACCGGCCTTCGCGAAGTCGCGTCCCACTACTCATACGACCATGCGGAGGAAGGCGAACCGACCTTGCGGGCTGACGCCGAGGAGGTCGGGGATCGTCTGCGCAACGACCTCCAATCGCGAACCGCCGTCGCGGGCGTCGCGATCGATGAGGCGCATCTCATGCACCTCGCCTATGCGCCGGAGATTGCGGGCTCCATGCTGAAGCGGCAGCAAGCCGAGGCGGTGCTGGCCGCCCGCCGCACGATCGTGGCAGGGGCGGTGGACATGGTCGAAAACGCCCTGGGCGCGCTCAGCGAGCGGGGCGTAGTGACGCTCGATGATGAGCGTCGGGCGGCGATGGTGTCTAATCTGCTCGTGGTGCTTTGCGCAGACCGGGAAGCCCAGCCGGTTGTCAACACCGGCACACTGTACGGCTGACGTGGCGAGAGATCCGAAAGAAGCCAGGGGAGGGCGGCGCGCATTTCTGATGCGCGTCAGCCCCGACGTGCTCAGCGCCGTTGAGCGCCTCGCAGACGCCGAGTTCCGGAGCGTCAACGCCCAGGTTGAAGTCTTGCTGCGGGAGGCCTTGAAGCGGCGCGGGATCAGCCCAAAGTCTACTGACGGCGCCGAGGAACCGTAGCTGTCGCAAAAGCTTTATCGTTTCGGCGCCGAATAGGCGGCCATCAGCAGCGATGAGGATTCGGGGTGACGCAGACGGGACCTGACCCGCTTCTCGGCCATCAGGGTATTCCCATATTGGCTGATGATCCGGTCCGTCTTGTCGATACGACAATGCTCTACGCCCCGCAGAGCGGGGGCGTACGGCGCTATCTGTCATCCAAACGCGCGTGGCTCGCGGCGAATCGCCGGGACGTCCGCCACACGCTCGTGGTGCCGGGGGCGCGCCACTCGCATGACAGTCAGGGCCGGGTATCAATCTATGCGGCGCCTCTGCCGTTCGGCGCGGGCTATCGCTGGCCAGTGGTCAAGCAGGCGTGGATGGAGCGGCTGGTCCGGCAACGGCCGGACATCATCGAAGCAGGGGATCCTTACACTCCGGGTCTCGCTGCGCTACGAGCCGGCGACGCCTTGGGTGTCCCTGTCGTCGGGTTCTGCCATACGGATCTTGGTCGGTTGGCCGCGCTGCACATTGGAGAGTGGGCCGAGAAGCCAGTCCAAAGGCGATGGGCGGCGATCTATCGGCAGTTCGACCAGGCGGTGGCGCCCAGCCAGTTTATCGCGAGACGCTTGATCGAAGCGGGCGTGAACGATGCGATCGGCCTGCCGCTCGGCGTCGATACGAACATTTTCCGGCCAGACCGCGCCGATCGCGACGGTCTGCGCCGCCGACTCGGAGTGGCGCCGACTGAACGGCTCTTGGTGTTCGCCGGCCGTCCTGCCCGAGAGAAGAAGCTCGACGTGCTGGTGGCCGCCGTCGAGCGCCTGGGCGATCCCTACAAGCTGCTATTTGTCGGGGCAGGGAGCGGGGCGCCGGTGAGCGACCGCGCGCTTTGCATCGATTACGTCCGAGATCCGATGGAACTCGCCTCTATCCTCGCCAGCTGCGACGCCTTCGTTCATGCCAACGACAACGAGCCCTTTGGCTTGATCGTGCTGGAGGCCATGGCCTGCGGCCTGCCGATCGTGGGCGTCGCGGCGGGCGGGGTGGCCGAGTCGGTGGACGAGGCCGTTGGGCAACTGGCCCGCGCCTCGGAGGCGGGCGCGTTCGCCGAAGCGATCGAGGCCCTTTTCGCGCGCGATACGCGCGTGGTTGGAGAGGCCGCGCGCCAGCGGGCGCTCGAGCGTCATGGCTGGGACGCGGTCTTTACTGAGCTCTGCGCTATCTATGGCCGGCTGACGGGGCGAAGGGCGTTTGAGCCTGTCGCCGCGGAAGCCGCCCACTAACCGCGGATCGACGCCAAGATCTCGTAGCTGCGCTTGCGCGCAGCGTGGTCGTGGATTTGCGCGGCTGCCATCAGTTCGTCCGCGCCCGTAAGCTCCAGGACCTGATCGATCTTGCGTTTGATTGTCTCCGCAGAGCCGACGGCGGCGTATTGGAGCGTGTGCTCGAGACCCGCCAATTCGACCGGCGAGGCATGGTCTCGGATATCGTCGACCGGCGGGGGCAGCAGGCCTGGGCGCCCCCGGCGTAGAGCCAAGAACTGTTGCTGAGTCGACGTCGCGAGCCGCTTGGCCTCTTCGTCCGTATCGGCGGCGCAGACGCCAATGCAGACCATGGCGTAGGGGCGATCCAGAGCGGCCGAAGGCTTGAAGTGTCGACGGTACAGCGCCAGAGCTTCGAGCAGAGCGTCCGGGGCGAAGTGCGCAGCGAAGGCGTAAGGCAGGCCGAGCGCCGCCGCCAGCTGCGCGCCCCAGGTCGAGGAGCCGAGGATCCAGATCGGCACGTCCTGGCCTTCGCCTGGAACGGCGCGCACGCTCTGGTCCGCGCTCGCCGGTTGGAACCAATGCTGAAGTTCGACCACGTCCTGGGCGAACGAATCGACCGCCCCGGCGTATCGCCGAAGGGCGCGCATCGTGGCCTGGTCCGTGCCGGGCGCCCGCCCCAGACCCAGGTCGATGCGTCCTGGATAGAGCGCATTGAGGGTTCCAAACTGCTCAGCCACCATCAGCGGTGCATGGTTTGGCAGCATGACGCCGCCGGAGCCCACGCGAATCGTCGTCGTCGCGGCCGCCACCTGGCCGATGACCACGGCCGTGGCGGCGCTGGCGATTCCCGGCATGTTGTGGTGTTCGGCCAGCCAATAGCGGTGGAAGCCGAGCGCTTCGGCGTGGCGCGCCAGATCGATGCTGTTTCTTAGGGCCTGACCAACACTGGAGCCCTGAGGAACGGGCGCGAGGTCGAGAACCGAGATCAGCGGGGAGGCGGCGCGTGTCATGTTCGCTAGATGGCGCAACCGCCAGCAGACGCAAGCCTTGGCGTTAGAACATCAGATTTTTGAGAGAGATGGACGGTGGCGCGAATGACGGGGCTCGAACCCGCGACCTCCGGCGTGACAGGCCGGCGCTCTAACCAACTGAGCTACATCCGCGTCGTGCGCCAGGGCGCGACGGTCGTCCGTGACCGAGGAGGGAAGTCTACCACTTCAGAAAGGGTGGCGCGAATGACGGGGCTCGAACCCGCGACCTCCGGCGTGACAGGCCGGCGCTCTAACCAACTGAGCTACATCC
>NZ_JBQUZP010000001.1:148325-825002 GCF_056313785.1 Caulobacter sp. DMC95
CCGCATACCCCTTCGCCGAAGCGAAAGTGCGACCCGCCAATCGGCGAGGCGCGTCTGATATGTCGGGTGAAGACTCGTGTCAACGGCCATCTCGAAGAACCGACAAATCGCGTCCAGTTGCGATCGTTTCTCAATGTGCGCGGGGTGTTTGAAGCGCTGGCGACAGTGGGCTACAACCCGCTCGATTCAAGCCAAGGGCTGTCATGACCGCCTTCCTTCTCCAATACCTGCCGATCGTGATCTTTCTCGGGATCGCGGCGGCCATCGGTATCGTCTTCCTGCTCGCCGCCGCGGTGCTCGCGCCCAAGGCGCCGGACCCGGAAAAGCTGTCCGCCTATGAGTGCGGCTTCAACGCCTTCGACGATGCGCGGATGAAGTTCGACGTCCGGTTCTATCTGGTCTCGATCCTCTTCATCATCTTCGACTTGGAAGTGGCGTTCCTGTTCCCCTGGGCGGTCACGCTGATGAAGTTGCCGCAAGACGTCGCGCAGTTCGCCTTCTGGTCGATGATGACCTTCCTGGGCGTCCTGACCGTCGGCTTCATCTATGAATGGAAGAAGGGCGCCCTCGAATGGGAGTGATCGTTCCCGCCAACTCGTCCCCGGTCCCGGCGCTGTCCGCCGGCCGCTCGACGGTCGAGGGCTATGACCCCAAGCTGCATGACCCGTTCTTCGACGGCGTCTCGCAGCAACTGGCCGATAAGGGCTTCATCACGGCCGCCGCCGACGATCTCATCACCTGGGCCCGCACCGGCTCGCTGATGTGGATGACGTTCGGCTTGGCCTGCTGCGCCGTCGAGATGATGCAGGCCTCGATGCCGCGCTACGATCTTGAGCGCTACGGCTTTGCGCCGCGCGCCAGCCCGCGTCAGTCGGACGTTATGATCGTCGCCGGCACGCTGACCAACAAGATGGCGCCGGCTCTGCGCAAGGTCTACGACCAGATGCCTGAGCCGCGCTACGTGATCTCGATGGGCAGCTGCGCCAATGGCGGCGGCTATTACTATTACAGCTATAGCGTCGTGCGCGGCTGCGACCGCGTCGTGCCTGTCGACATCTACGTACCGGGCTGCCCGCCGACCGCCGAGGCGCTCGTCTACGGCGTGCTGCAGCTGCAGAAGAAGATTCGCCGGACGGGGACGATCGAGCGATGAGCGAAGCCCTGGAACTGCTTGGTCAGGACATTGTCGCACGCGCTCCGGGCGTGCTGGGACATTCTGTCGCATTCGGCGAGCTGACTATCGTCGCCCGCGCGGCGTCAGTGATCGAAACGCTGACCTTCCTGCGTGACGACGCGGCGTGCCGCTTCCACCAGCTGATCGACCTGACCGGCGTGGACTATCCAGAGCGTGCTGCACGCTTCGATGTCGTCTATCATCTGCTGTCGCTGGTGAAGAACCATCGGATCCGCCTGAAGGTCTCGACCGACGAGGACACACCCGTTCCCAGCGTGACGCCGGTTTTTCCGGTCGCCGACTGGTTCGAGCGTGAGGCGTTCGACATGTACGGGATCTTCTTCGACGGTCACCCTGACCTGCGTCGAATCCTGACCGACTATGGCTTCCACGGCCACCCGCTTCGGAAAGACTTCCCGATGACGGGCTATGTGGAAGTGCGCTACGACGACGAACTCAAGCGCGTCGTCTATGAACCTGTGAAGATTACCGAGTTCCGTGCGTTCGATTTCCTCTCGCCCTGGGAAGGCGCCAAGTACGCGCTCCCCGGTGACGAGAAGGCGCAATAGCGAGCAAGGGGATGCCGACTCATGGGTTTGCGACGGCCTTCGTTCCGTTCCGCCACAGCGTTCTTCTTGGTCGCCTTTTCGACCGCGTTCCTGATGACTATCGGAATGCGGCTGACGGGGTGGTTCACGAAGGCGCCGACGATCTCGGCGGATCAGAACAAGTCGCTGGGCGTCGCGATCATGATCTCGGTGATCACGCTGGCGATCGGCGCCAGCATCCGGCGGATGGAGGTGGCCGAGTTGCGCAGCGCGCTGCTGGGAGCCGCCTCGGTCTTGCTGGCCTTGCCTTTGTCTCAGGCCGCGATCTCCCAAAGCTGGGACGTCGCGACCACCATCATCACCTTGCTGGGCGTCGTCTTGCTGATCGCGGGACTGATCGTGTCGCTCAGCATCGAACAGCGTAACGAAGGTCCATAGTCATGACCGGAACGCCATCGCCCATCGCGGCGACTGAACTTGTCCGAGACGAAGCCGCGGTTCCGGCCGTTCCGGAAACGCCTGTTCGCAAGTTCAACATCAACTTCGGCCCGCAGCATCCGGCCGCGCACGGCGTGCTGCGCCTTGTGCTGGAGCTGGACGGCGAAATCGTCGAACGCGTCGATCCGCACATCGGCCTGCTGCATCGCGGCACCGAGAAGCTGATGGAAGCGCGCACCTATCTGCAGAACGTGCCGTACTTCGACCGCCTCGACTACGTGGCGCCGATGAACCAGGAGCATGCGTTCTGCCTGGCGATCGAGAAGCTGCTCGGCGTTGAAGTGCCGATCCGTGGCCAGATCATCCGCGTGCTCTACTCGGAAATCGGCCGCATCCTGAACCACCTGCTGAACGTGACGACCCAGGCCATGGACGTCGGCGCCCTGACGCCGCCGCTCTGGGGCTTCGAGGAGCGCGAGAAGCTGATGGTGTTCTACGAGCGCGCTTGCGGTGCTCGCCTGCACTCCAACTACTTCCGTCCGGGCGGCGTCCACCAGGACCTGCCGCCGGAACTGGTCGAGGACATTGACGCCTGGGCCAAGGCCTTCCCGAAGATCTGCGACGACATCGAGGGTCTGATCACCGACAACCGCATCTTCAAGCAGCGCAACGTCGACATTGGCGTGGTCAGCAAGGAAGACGCGATCAGCTGGGGCTTCTCGGGCGTGATGGTGCGCGGTTCGGGCATCGCCTGGGACCTGCGCCGCAACCAGCCGTACGAGAACTATAACGACTTCGAGTTCGACATCCCGCTGGGCAAGAACGGCGACTGCTATGATCGCTATCTGTGCCGCATGCAGGAGATGCGCGAGTCGACCAAGATCATCCGCCAGGCTTGCGAGATGCTGCGTAAGACGCACGGCCCGGTCCTGTCGGAAGACAACAAGGTCTCGCCGCCCCGCCGCGCCGAGATGAAGCGCTCGATGGAAGCGCTGATCCACCACTTCAAGCTTTACACTGAAGGCTTCAAGACGCCGGCCGGTGAAGTCTACGCCTGCGTCGAAGCGCCGAAGGGCGAGTTTGGCGTGTTCGTCGTCTCGGACGGCACCAACAAGCCTTACCGCTGCAAGATCCGCGCGCCGGGCTTCCCGCACTTGGCGGCTATGGACTGGTTGAACCGCGGCCACCAGCTGGCCGACGTTTCGGCCATCCTGGGCTCGCTGGACATCGTGTTCGGGGAGATCGACCGTTGAGCCTGGCCGACATAGCCCAGGCGCAGCTCGATGCCTACAACGCCCAGGATCTGGACGCGCATTGCGCCCACTTCACCGACGACGTAGTCGTCGCCGGGCTGAACGGTGACGTTGCTCGTAAGGGCATCGAGGCCTATCGCGCCTTCTACGCCAAGACCTTCGCCGAGTTCCCCAAGAACCAAGCGACGCTGCTGAACCGCATCGTGGTCGGGTCCAACGTGATCGATCACGAGCATGTCGACCGCGGTAACGGCGATGCGCCGTTCCAGGTCGCCGCCATCTACACCTTCAAGGGCGACAAGATCGCCCGCGTGGATTTCGCCCGATGAGCGTCCGTCGTCTCGCTAAAGAACAGCCCGCCAGCTTCGCCTTCTCGAAGGAAAGCCAGGCCAAGGCCGATTGGTGGAAAGCCAAGTACCCCGCCGAGCGCAAGCAGTCGGCGGTGATCCCGATGCTGTGGCTGGCCCAGAAGCAGGAGGGCTGGATCTCCGAGCCGGCGATCCAGGAGATCGCCAAGCAGCTCGAGATGCCGGTCATCCGCGTGCTGGAGGTCGCGACCTTCTATGTGATGTTCCAGCTGCAGCCGGTCGGCAAGGTCGCCTTCGTGCAGCTGTGCGGTACCACGCCTTGCCAGCTGCGCGGCGCGCTCGACCTGCGCAAGGTGCTGGAAGATAAGATCGGTCCGGCTCACCACGTTTCGGCCGATGGCAAGTTCAGCTGGGAAGAGGTCGAGTGCCTCGGCGCCTGCTGCAACGCGCCGATGGCCGCGATCAACGACTACTACTACGAGGACCTGACGCCGGAGAGCCTGGCGACGATCCTCGACGACTTCGCCGCCGGCAAGGCGCCGAAGCCGGGCAGCTATGAGGGCCGTGGCGCTTCGGAGCCGAAGGGCGCGATCCACACCCTGATCGATCCGAAGCTGTACGACGGCTCGGCCGCCAAGAAGATCAAGATCCCGAACCTGCCTGAAAAGCCGAAGAAGGCCCCGAAGTCGGAGCCTGCCGCCTAACATGACCACTGACGCCGCCCTCCAGAAGAAGCGCCTCACTGCGATGCTCGTCATCAACGCGGTGTGCTTCGTGCTGGCCGGCGTGGCGATCTATGGCGCGGTGTCGCTGCGGATCGACTGGCTGCGGCTGGTCTTCCTGGGCGCCATCGTCGCGGGCCTTGGCTCGCATATCTGGTTCATCCTGGGCTGGATGCGGGCGACCAAGGGGGAGGGCGCCTCGTCATGATCGACGACAGCGACCTCAACATGCGCAAGGCGGCGTATGCCGACACCCTGCGGGGTCTGCATCGCCGCGAGCGCAGCGTCGGTTTCGTCGCCTGCCTCATCGGCGCGATCCTCCTGATCTGGGGTCGTGTCGTCGAAGGCGCGCCGTTCTGGGCGGTTGTGGCCGGTCTCGCCATCATTGGCGTGGGTTGGTCGCTTTTCGCCTATGTCATCATTCGTCGGACGCGCTATGTGCGCGCCCATCCATTCGATCCGCAAAGCTGAGTCATGGTCGGTATCCTCGAAGACAAGGACCGCATCTTCACGAACCTCTACGGTCTCCACGACTGGGGCCTTGAGGGCGCGAAGAAGCGCGGCTGCTGGAATGGCACCAAGGACATCCTGGACGCCGGGCGCGACTGGATCATCGAGAACATGAAGAACTCCGGCCTGCGCGGCCGGGGCGGCGCCGGTTTCTCGACCGGCCTGAAGTGGTCGTTCATGCCCAAAGAAGTGAAGGAAGGTCGTCCTCACTACCTGGTGGTCAACGCCGACGAATCCGAACCAGGCACCTGCAAGGACCGGGAGATCATGCGGCATGATCCGCACCTCCTGATCGAGGGCTGCCTGATCGCCTCGCGCGCGATGCTGGCCCATGCCTGCTACATCTACATCCGCGGCGAGTACGTCTTCGAGCGCGAGCGCCTGGAAGCGGCGATCAAGCAGGCCTACGAGGCCAAGCTGATCGGCAAGAACAACGTCCATGGTTGGGACTTCGATCTCTACGTCCACCACGGCGCCGGCGCCTATATCTGCGGCGAAGAGACGGCCCTGTTGGAAAGCCTGGAAGGCAAGAAGGGCCAGCCGCGCCTGAAGCCGCCGTTCCCGGCCGGCGCTGGCCTCTACGGCATGCCGACCACGGTCAACAACGTCGAATCGATCGCCGTCGCGGGTACGATCCTGCGTCGCGGCGCGGCCTGGTTCGCCGGCTTTGGTCGTCCGAACAACGCCGGCACCAAGCTCTTCTGCGTCTCGGGGCACGTGAACCTGCCCTGCAACGTCGAAGAGGCGATGAGCATCCCGTTCCGCCAGCTGATCGAGGATCACTGCGGCGGCATCCGGGGCGGCTGGGGCAACCTGAAGGCCGTCATTCCGGGCGGCTCGTCGGTTCCGATGATCCCGGCCGAGCAGTGCGAAGACCTGCCGATGGACTTCGACGCCTTGCGGAACCTGAAGTCGGGCCTGGGCACCGCCGCCGTCATCGTCATGGACAAGGACACCGACCTCGTCCGGGCCATCGCTCGCCTCTCGTACTTCTACAAGCACGAGAGCTGCGGCCAGTGCACGCCGTGCCGTGAAGGCACGGGCTGGATGTGGCGCGTCATGGAACGCATGGTCACCGGCGAGGCCGATCCGAAAGAGATCGACACCCTGCTGGACGTCACGACCCAGGTCGAAGGTCACACCATCTGCGCCCTGGGCGACGCGGCCGCTTGGCCGATCCAGGGCCTGTTCCGTCACTTCCGCCATGAGGTGGAGGAGCGGATCGCTTCCTATCGTAGCGGTCGCCTGCACGTGCAGGGCGCCAAGCTGATCGCGGCGGAGTAACAAGAATGGCAATCGCCAAGGTCAATGGCGTCGAGGTCGAGTTCGAACCCGGCATGACGGTTCTGCAGGTGGCGGAGCTGGCTGGGGAAGAGATCCCGCGCTTCTGCTATCACGAACGCCTGTCCATCGCCGGCAACTGCCGGATGTGCCTGGTTGAAGTGAAGCCCGGCCCGCCGAAGCCGCAGGCCTCGTGCGCCCTGCCGGCCGCCGAAGGCCAGGAGATCTTCACCAAGACTCCGATGGTCAAGAAGGCCCGCGAAGGGGTGATGGAGTTCCTGCTCATCAACCACCCGCTGGACTGCCCGATCTGCGACCAGGGCGGCGAGTGCGACCTGCAGGACCAGGCGGTCGGCTATGGCCGTGACGACAGCCGCTATGAAGAGAACAAGCGCGCCGTCGAAGAAAAGTCGATGGGCCCGCTGATCAAGACTGTGATGACGCGTTGCATCCAGTGCACGCGCTGCGTCCGCTTCATCACCGAGGTGGCCGGCTCGCCGGAGATCGGCCTGATCTCGCGCGGCGAAGACGTTGAAATCACGACCTATCTGGGCGCGGCGGTGACGTCGGAGCTCAGCGCCAATGTCATCGACCTTTGCCCCGTCGGCGCCCTGACCTCCAAGCCCTACGCCTTCGAAGCCCGTCCGTGGGAACTGAAGAAGACCGAGAGCGTCGACGTCATGGACGCCCTGGGCTCGTCAATCCGCGTCGACGCGCGCGGCGCGGCTGTTTTGCGCGTGCTTCCGCGCATCAACGACGACGTCAACGAAGAGTGGATCTCGGACAAGACCCGCTATGCGGTTGACGGCCTGGGCCGTCAGCGCCTTGACCGTCCGTACGTCCGCGTTGGCGGCAAGCTGAAGCCAGCGACCTGGGCCGAGGCTTTCGCCGCCATCGCCGCCAAGGTGAAGACGAGCGCGCCGGAGCGCGTCGGCGTCATCGCCGGCGACCTGCAGGACGCTGAAAGCCTGAAGGCGGCCAAGGATCTCTTCACCGCCCTCGGCGTGAAGAACCTCGACAGCCGTCAGGATGGTTCGGCCCTGGGCGCGGGTCCGCGCGAAGGCTGGCTGTTCAACTCGACCATCGCCGGCATCGAGAACGCCGATGTGGTGCTGTTCGTCGGCGCCAATCCGCGTCTTGAGGCCCCGGTGCTCAACGCCCGCTTCCGCAAGCAGTGGCTGGCCGGCAAGACCCGCTTCGGCGTGGTCGGCGAGCAGGCCGACCTGACTTTCGGCTACGACTATCTCGGCGCCGGCGCAAAGACCCTGTCGGGCCTGGCCAAGAGCAAGAACGACTTCGTCGCCGCCTTCAAGGCCGCCGAACGTCCCGCGATCATCATCGGCCAGGGCGCTCTCGCCCGCGCCGACGGCGCGGCGATCCTCAAAGCCGCCGCCGGCCTGGCCAAGACCGTGAAGGTCGTCCGCGAAGGCTGGAACGGCTGGAACGTCCTGCACACCGCCGCCGCGCGCGTCGCTGGCCTCGACATGGGCTTCGTCCCGGCCGAGGGCGGTCTTGCGACCGCCGACATGCTGAAGCCCGGCGCTCTGGACGTGCTGTTCCTGCTCGGCGCCGACGAGTGCGAAACCGCTGCTTCGGACGCCTTCAAGATCTATCTCGGCACCCACGGCGACAACGGCGCCCATAAGGCGGACGTGATCCTGCCGGGCGCGGCCTATACCGAGAAGAACGGCCTCTATGTGAACATGGAAGGACGCGTCCAGATGGGCCGCCGCGCCGTGTTCCCGAAGGGCGAGGCCAAGGAAGACTGGTCGATCCTGCGGGCGCTGTCCGAGGTGCTGGGCCACAAGCTGCCCTACGACAGCCTGGACCAACTGCGCGCCAAGCTGTTCGCCGACCATCCGACCTTCGGTCAGATCGACTACGCGCCGGGTTCGGTGGCGACGTCGTTCGACGTCGGCGCCCTGGGCGTTGACGGCGAGGTCTCGGACGCGCCGTTCGAAAGCCCGATCAAGGCCTTCCACCTGACCAACCCCATCGCGCGCGCCAGCGTGACCATGGCCGAGTGCGCGGCCGTGGCCTCGGGCGCCGCCAAGATCGCGGCGGAGTAGGCCGATGCAAGCGTTCTTCGCCAACCCCGCCGTCTCCTGGACCCTGCTGACCACCGGCGGGATCCTGCTGGTCGTGATCTGGGTGCTGCTGAGCTTGGCGTTCCTGCTGCTGGCCGACCGCAAGATCTGGGCCGGCGTCCAGATGCGCAAGGGTCCGAACGTCGTGGGGCCGTTCGGCCTGCTGCAGTCCTTCGCCGACTTCTTCAAGTTCGTGCTGAAAGAGATCGTGATCCCTGCGGGCGCCGACAAGGTCGTCTTCATCCTAGCGCCGCTGATCAGCCTCATCCTGGCCTTTGTCGGCTGGGCCGTCGTGCCCTTCGCGCCGGGCTGGGTCGTCTCGAACCTCAACGTCGGCATTCTCTACCTGCTGGCGATGAGCTCGCTGGGCGTCTACGGCATCATCATGGGCGGCTGGGCTTCGAACTCGAAGTATCCGTTCCTGGGCGCCCTGCGCTCTGCGGCTCAGATGGTGTCGTACGAAGTGTCGATCGGCCTGATCATCATCACGGTGATCCTGCTGGCCGGTTCGATGAACCTGTCGACCATCGTCGAGAAGCAGTCGGGCTGGATCTGGAACTGGAACGTCTTCGGCGGCGCTGGGCTGAACAATCTGATCCTGCTGCCTGTCATGGTCGTAGCCATGGGCATGTTCTACATCTCGGCCCTGGCCGAGACGAACCGCCCGCCCTTCGACCTGCCGGAAGCCGAGTCGGAACTCGTGGCCGGTTATCAGGTCGAGTACAGCTCGACCCCCTACCTGCTGTTCATGGTCGCCGAGTATTCAAACATCGTCCTGATGTGCGCGATGATCAGCGTCCCGTTCTTCGGCGGTTGGAACCCCGGGTTCCCGACCGACTTCCTGAACAGCTGGCATCCGTTCGCGGCCAATTTCTTCCTGGCCTTGGTGTTCTACGCCAAGATCTGCTTCTGGTTCTTCATGTTCGCCATGGCGAAGGCCATCGTGCCTCGCTACCGCTACGACCAACTGATGCGTCTGGGCTGGAAGGTGTTCCTGCCGACGTCGCTGGTGCTGGTCGCCGCGGTCGCCGCCTGGCGCGTGTTCGGTCCGGCGGCCTGATGCGCCGGACCACGATCCTGGCCTTGAGCCTGACCGGCGCCGCCCTGGCGGCCTGCCAGGCGGTCTCGGCGCCGGATCGGTCCTATTCCCTCGGCGACGGCGTCGTCAGCTATGACGACCTCCGGCGCGAGGGCGACAAGTGCAAGGCTTCGGGTGGAACCATCCGGGCCAAGCAGGACGGGGGCGACCCTGTCCAGCTATCGAACTACACCTGCGTCATTCCCCGGACGGGGACATGAGGCAGGTCGTTCTCGGGATGGCGGTGATCGGCCTTTTGGCTGGCTGCTCGACTTGGAACGAAAGCATTCCGCGGCCGCCGGAGCGGACGCTTGAGGACAAGGTCGAGGCGCGCCGCAAGGCTGACGACAAGACCAAGAAGTGCGTCCTCGAGCAGACGTTGCGGCGGCAGCAAAAAGAGCAGGGTAGGGACGTCCGTCCCCTCCCTAAGGAAAAGTGTTAGGAGAGCTCTGGTGTTCCAGCGCATCACTCAGGCGGTCAAGGGCGCTGCCCTTCTGGACTTCGCGGGCGCGTTCGGCCTGGCCATGAAGTACATGGTCGCGCCGAAGAAGACCGTGATCTATCCGAACGAGCGCAACCCGCAGTCGCCCCGTTTTCGCGGTGAGCACGCGTTGCGCCGCTATCCGTCGGGCGAAGAGCGCTGCATCGCCTGCAAGCTTTGCGAAGCCATATGCCCGGCGCAGGCGATCACCATCGAGGCCGAACCGCGCGAGGACGGCAGCCGCCGGACGACCCGCTACGACATCGACATGGTCAAGTGCATCTACTGCGGCCTCTGCCAGGAGGCTTGTCCGGTCGACGCGATCGTCGAGGGCCCGAACACCGAGTTCGCGACCGAGATCCGCGAAGAGCTCTACTACGACAAGGAACGCCTTCTCGATAACGGCGACCGCTGGGAGCGCCTGATCGCGAAGAATCTGGAGTTGGACGCGCCGTACCGTTAAAGACGGGGCCGAATCCGGGGTAGGCGACGCGTCACACGGCGCGCCGTTGTTGGACTTAAGATTTCAGGGGAGCCCAGGGCCAATGCCCGTGCAGGCGATCGCATTTTATCTACTGGCTTTCGTGACCATAGCGGCGGGTCTCCTCGTCGTGTCGGCGCGCAACCCGGTGCACTCGGTGCTCTTCCTGATCACCGCCTTCTTCTCGGCCGCCGGCCTTTTCGTCCTGCTGGGCGCGGAGTTCCTGGCGATGCTTCTGGTCGTCGTCTATGTCGGCGCGGTCGCGGTGCTCTTCCTGTTCGTCGTCATGATGCTGGATGTGGACTTCGCCGAGCTTCGCCAAGGCTTCGTGCAGTACCTGCCGTTCGGCGGCTTGGTCGCCCTAGTGATCGCCATCGAAATGGTGATGGTCGTCGCGGCCGTCGCCACGAACGGCGCCGCCGCCAAGAACGCCGTGCCGAACGCTTCGCCGGGCGGGGTGCCCAACACCGAGGCGATCGGTCGGGTGCTCTACACCGACTATGTCTTCTTCTTCCAACTGGCGGGCCTGGTGCTGCTGGTGGCCATGATCGGCGCCATCGTCCTGACCCTGCGCCACAAGCCGGGCGTCAAGCGCCAGGACATCGGCAAGCAGGTCGCCCGCACGCCCAAGACCGGCATGGAGCTGGTTCAGATCAAGCCGGGTGAGGGGATCTCCGAATGATCGGCCTGCCGCACTATCTCGTCGTCGCCGCGATCCTGTTCACGATCGGCGTCTTCGGCATCTTCGTGAACCGCAAGAACGTCATCGTCATCCTGATGTCGATCGAACTGATCCTTCTGGCGGTGAACATCAACCTCGTGGCGTTCTCGGCCTATCTGCACGACGTGGCGGGCCAGATCTTCGCGATGTTCGTCCTGACCGTCGCCGCCGCCGAGGCGGCCGTGGGTCTGGCGATCCTCGTCACCTTCTTCCGCAACCGCGGCGATATCGCGGTTGACGACGCCAGCATGATGAAGGGCTAAGCGACGTCATGCAGACGCTTGTCACCATTCTCGTTTTCGCGCCGATCATCGCTGCGGCGATCGCCGGCCTGTTGGGCCGTCGTATCGGCAACGTGGCCTCGCAGTCGGTCACGACCGGCGCGCTGATCCTGTCGTGCGCGCTGTCCTGGTACACGTTCAGCCAATGGACCTGGGGGCACATGGAGGCCTTCACGGTCAACCTGCTGCCGTTCATCCACATCGGCGACTTCCAGGCCAACTGGGCGATCCGCATTGACGCCCTGTCGGCGACCATGCTGATCGTGGTCACGACGGTTTCGGCCCTCGTGCACATCTATTCTTGGGGCTACATGGCCGAGGACGACAGCAAGCCGCGCTTCTTCGCGTATCTGTCGCTCTTCACCTTCGCCATGCTGTCGCTGGTCACCGCCGCCGACTTCATGCAGCTGTTCTTCGGCTGGGAAGGCGTGGGTCTGGCCTCGTACCTACTGATCGGCTTTTGGTTCAAGAAGCCGTCGGCCAGCGCCGCCGCCATCAAGGCCTTCGTCGTCAACCGCGTCGGCGACTTCGGTTTCGCCTTGGGCATCATGACGACCTACTGGGCGTTCGGCACGATCCAGTTCGCCGAGCTGTTCCCGGTGATCCAGGCCAACGCCGGCAAGACCTGGGAATTCGCCGGCCATATGTGGCCGCTGATGGATATCGCCTGCTTCCTGCTGTTCATCGGCGCTATGGGTAAGTCGGCGCAATTCTTCCTGCACACGTGGCTGCCCGACGCCATGGAAGGCCCGACCCCGGTGTCGGCGCTGATCCACGCGGCCACCATGGTGACCGCCGGCGTCTACATGTTGTGCCTGCTGTCGCCGATGTTTGAATACGCCCCTGTGGCCAAGAACATCGTCACGGTCATCGGCGCGGTGACGGCCCTGTTCGCCGCCACGGTCGGCCTGACCCAGAACGACATCAAGCGCGTGATCGCTTATTCGACCTGTTCGCAGCTGGGCTACATGTTCTTCGCGGCTGGCGTCGGCGCCTACCACGCGGCCATGTTCCACCTGTTCACGCACGCCTTCTTCAAGGCCCTGCTGTTCCTGGGCGCCGGCTCGGTGATCCATGGCATGCACCACGAGCAGGACATGCGTCGTTACGGCGCCCTGGCCAAGTTGCTGCCGGTGACCTTCATCGCCATGACGATCGGCACGATCGCCATCACGGGCCTCGGCTTCCCGCCGCTGCACCTGGGCTTCGCCGGCTTCTACTCGAAGGACACCATCATCGAGGCGGCCTTCGCTGCGGGCGGTCACAACGCGCTCGCCATGTTCGCCTGGGTGATTGGCGTGCTCGTCGCGGGTCTGACCTCGTTCTACTCCTGGCGCCTGGCGTTCTTCACCTTCAACGGTACGGCGCGCTGGGGTCATGATGACCATGGCCACGACGACCATGGGCACGCCGCGCATGGCCATGATGACCACGCTCATGCGCACGACGATCATGGCCACGGCCACGACCACAAGCCGCACGAGAGCCCGTGGGTGATGTTGTTCCCGCTGGTGGTGCTGTCGATCGGCGCCGTCGCCGCCGGCTTCGTGTTCACCGGCTACTTCGTCGGCCACCACCAGGAAGAGTTCTGGCGCGGCGCCATCTACACCGCCCCGACCAACCACGTGCTGCATGAAGCGCACGAGGTGGCGACCTGGGTGAAGTGGAGCCCGCTGATCGCCTCGCTGATTGGTCTGCTGATCGCGGTCTATGTGTACCTGATCAAGGGCAATGAGCGCCTCGGCCTGAAGCTGGCCGAGCGCAAGGGGCCGCTGTACGTCTTCTTCTATAACAAGTGGTTCTTCGACGAACTCTACGAGGCGACGTTCGTGCGCTTCGCCAAGTTCCTGGGCGACCTGTTCTGGAAGGGCGGCGACCAGAAGATCATCGACGGCCTGGGTCCCGATGGCGTGAGCGCGGTCTCATATGAGGTCGGCAAGCGCACCGGAAAGTTGCAGACCGGCTATCTCTACCACTACGCGTTTGTCATGCTGCTCGGCGTCGCCGGCCTGCTGACCTTCGCCCTGTACGCATTCCGTTGAGGGGGACGGAGCTCATGAGCGGCCTTCTCAGCCTTACGACCTTCGCGCCCCTGGCCGGCGTTGCGGTGATCCTCGCCGCGCGCGCCCTGCATGGCGCGGGGGAAAAGACCGACACCCTGGCCAAGTGGATCGCGCTCGTGACCACGCTGGTCACGTTTGGTCTGTCGATCGTTCTTACCGCACAGTTCGACCCGAAGGACCCCGGCTTCCAGTTCGTGGAAGACGTCGCCTGGTTCGCGGGCCTGCACTACCGCATGGGCATCGACGGCATCTCGGTGCTGTTTGTCCTGCTGACGGCGTTCCTGCTGCCAATCTGCATTGTGGCTAGCTGGAAGTCGGTCGAGAAGCGCGTCGTCGAGTACCTGATCGCCTTCCTGGTCCTGGAGACTCTGGTGATCGGCGTGTTCTGCGCGCTGGATCTTGTGCTGTTCTACCTCTTCTTCGAGGGCGGCCTCGTCCCGATGTTCCTGATCATCGGCATCTGGGGCGGCAAGCGCCGCATCTACGCGGCCTACAAGTTCTTCCTCTATACGCTGCTCGGCTCGGTGCTGATGCTGGCCGCGATCCTGGCGATGATCGGGATCTCTGGCACCGCCTCGATCCCCGACCTGATGACCTTCAAGTTCGCCCCGTGGCTGCAGACCTGGCTATGGCTGGCCTTCTTCGCCTCGTTCGCGGTGAAGATGCCGATGTGGCCCGTCCACACCTGGCTTCCCGACGCGCACGTCGAGGCCCCGACGGCCGGTTCGGTCATCCTGGCCGGCATCCTGCTGAAGATGGGCGGCTACGGCTTCATGCGCTTCAGCCTGCCGATGTTCCCGCACGCCTCGGAGATGTTCCAGCCGCTGGTGTTTGCGATGTCGGCCATCGCCATCGTCTACACCTCGCTGGTCGCCTTCCGTCAGACCGACATCAAGAAGCTGATCGCCTATTCGTCGGTCGCCCACATGGGCTTCGTGACCATGGGCATCTTCTCGGGCAATGCGGCGGGCGAGCAGGGCGCTCTGTTCCAGATGCTGAGCCACGGGATCATCTCGGGCGCGCTCTTCCTCTGCGTCGGCGTGGTCTATGACCGCATGCACACCCGTGAAATCGCCTTCTATGGCGGTCTCACCAACCGCATGCCGATGTACGCGGCGGTGTTCCTGCTGTTCACCATGGGCAATGTTGGCCTGCCGGGCACGTCGGGTTTCGTGGGCGAAATCCTGACCATGACCGGTGTGTACAAGGCCTCGACCTGGACGGCGATCGTCTCGGCGACCGGGGTCATCCTGTCGGCCATGTACGCTCTGACCCTGTACCGCCGCGTGATGTTCGGTGAGATCACCAACCCTCAACTGGCTACGATCACCGATCTGGACAAGCGCGAGATCCTGATCTTCGCCCCGCTGATCGTGTCGACCCTAGTGCTGGGTGTTTATCCCAATCTCGTGTTCAACCTGACCGCGACGTCTGTCGACGCGCTCGTCGGCGCCTGGCGCGCCGCCGTGGGTGGGTGAGGAGCCAATGACCTTTTCCGCCAACTTCTCGCTCGTCCTGCCTGAGGTCGTTCTCGCGATCGCGGCTCTGGTTCTGCTGGTCGCCGGCGCCTTTCGGGGCAAGGTCGGGGCCATCTTCACGCTGGCGGCCGTCGCGTCGCTGATCGCCGCCGCCGCGACAGCGGTGCTCGGTCCCAAGGGCGCTGCCTTTGGCGGCGTCTATGTGGCCGACGCCGCCGCGACCTACGCCAAGGTCGCCATCTATCTGTCGAGCGCCGTTGCTGTCGTGCTTGGCGATCGCTGGCTGGCTCAGCGCGGCGACCAGAAGTTCGAGTACGCGGTGCTCGTGGTCCTGGCCGCTCTCGGCATGGGCGTCACCGCTTCGGCTGGCGATCTGATCAGCCTGTATGTCGGCGTCGAGCTGCAGTCGCTCGCACTGTACGTCCTGGCCGCCATGCGCCGCGACGACGCCAAGTCGTCGGAAGCGGGCCTGAAGTACTTCGTGCTCGGCGCCCTCTCGTCGGGCCTGCTGCTTTACGGCAGCTCGCTGATCTACGGTTTCACCGGTTCGACCCACTTCAGCCAGATCGCTCTGGCCGCCGCTCACGGCGGTTCGCACGGCGTGGGCCTGCTGTTTGGCCTGGTGTTCGTGATCTGCGGCCTGGCGTTCAAGGTCTCCGCCGCGCCGTTCCACATGTGGACGCCGGACGTCTATGAAGGCGCGCCGACGCCGGTCGTCGGCTTCTTCGCCGCTGCGCCGAAGCTGGCCGCCATGATGATGTTTGCCCGGGTTCTCGGCGACGCCTTCCCGGCGTCCGAGGCGCAGTGGCGCCAGGTCCTGGTGATCGCGGCTCTGCTATCGGTTTTCGTGGGCGCCTTCGCCGGTCTGGCGCAAAGCAACCTCAAGCGCCTTTGGGCCTACTCCTCGATCGCCAATGTCGGCTATGCGCTTCTGGGCGTCGCCGCGGGCGGCGAGGTCGGCTTGCAGTCGATGCTGATCTTCATGACGCTCTACATGGTGGACGTCACGGGCTTCTTCGCCTGCCTCCAGGCGCTGAACCGCGACGGCAAGCCGATGGAGACGATCCAGGATATGGCCGGTCTGGTGAAGCAGCGGCCGGGCGTCGCCCTGGCCATGACCGCGTTCTCGCTGTCGGCGCTGGGCCTGCCGCCGTTCTCGGGCTTCTGGGCGAAGTACTTCGTCTTCAAGGCAGCCATGGGCACGGGCGATGTCGTGATGCAGTGGGCCGCCGTGATCGGTCTGGTCGGCTCCGTGGTCGCGGCGTTCTATTACCTTCGCCTGATCAAGGCGATGTGGTTCGACGACGCTGCGGGCGCCGTGGACGCGCCGTCGCCGTCGGCTCGGGCCGTGGGTTTCGCTGCGGCGATCTTCTCGTTCCCGATCGTGCTTGTGGCCCTGGTCTGGCTCGAGCCGGCCGCCAAGGCCGCCGCCGCCGCCTTTGGTCACGCGTGACGTGACGGGCGTTTCGCCCGTCACTGTCCCCCCCATCGTCGTTTTCGACGAGATTGACTCGACGAACGCCGAGGCCCGTCGCCGGGCGGAAGCCGGCGAGGCGGGACCCCTGTGGTTTCTGGGTCTTCGGCAAACTGCTGGCCGTGGTCGTCGGGGGCGTGTCTGGGAGACCGGGGAGGGCAACCTCGCCGCGACGCTCTTGCTCCGCGCCGACAAGCCCCCCGCCGAGGCGGCGCAGGTCTCGTTCGTCGCTGCCCTGGCGGTCGCCGATCTGCTGGCCCGCTACGTCCCCAGCCACCTGATCAGCCTGAAGTGGCCGAACGACCCTCTGCTCGCCGGGCTGAAAGTCAGCGGCATCTTGGTCGAGTCGGGCGCTTCGCCGTTCGGCGGTCTTTGGCTCGCGGTCGGGATCGGCGTGAACCTCAGGCGCAAGCCGATCGACGCTGAGCGCCCGGCGACCGCCATCGCCACCTATCTGGAGACGCCGCCGTCGCCGCAAGAGGCCGCCGAGGTTCTGGCAGACGCCTTCGAGCGCTGGCGCCGCACCTGGGATGTCCTGGGGTTTCCCGCCATTGCGGACGCCTGGACCGCGCGCGCCCATGGGCTGGGTGAGCCTTGCGTGGCGCGTCTTGGCCATGAGACCGTCGAGGGGATCGCCGAAGCTCTCGACGCTGATGGCGCGCTTCGCCTGCGCCTGGCCGATGGCAGTGTGCGCCGGATCACCGCCGGCGATGTGTTTTTTGGAGGCGCTTGATGCTGCTGGCCATTGAGCAAGGTAACACCAACACCATGTTCGCGATCCACGACGGGGCGGCGTGGGTGGCGCAATGGCGCTCGGCGACCGAGAGCACGCGCACCGCCGATGAGTACGTGGTCTGGCTTTCGCAACTGCTGTCGATGCAGGGGTTGGGTTTCCGGGCGATCGATGCGGTGATCATCTCCAGCGTCGTGCCGCAGTCGATCTTCAACCTGCGTAACCTCAGCCGGCGCTATTTCAACGTTGAGCCGTTGGTCATCGGCGAGAACGCCAAGCTCGGCATAGACGTTCGGATAGAAAAGCCCTCCGAGGCCGGCGCTGACCGTCTGGTCAATGCGATCGGCGCGGCCATGATCTATCCGGGCCCGCTGGTGGTGATCGACAGCGGCACGGCCACGACGTTCGACATCGTGGCTGCCGACGGCGCCTTCGAGGGCGGCATCATTGCGCCCGGCATCAACCTGTCGATGCAGGCTCTGCACGAGGCGGCGGCAAAGCTTCCGCGTATCGCCATCCAGCGTCCCGCCGGTAACAAGATCGTAGGCACGGACACCGTGTCCGCTATGCAGTCGGGCGTCTTCTGGGGATACATTTCCCTGATCGAGGGCCTCGTCTCGCGCATCAAGGCCGAGCGCGGCGAGCCCATGACCGTCATCGCCACGGGCGGTGTCGCCTCGCTGTTCGAGGGCGCGACCGACAGCATCGACCACTTCGACTCCGATCTGACGATCCGGGGTCTCCTCGAAATCTACCGCCGAAACACCATCTCCGAGACGTGATGAAAAAGTCCAAGAACGACGAGTTCGTCTTCCTGCCGTTGGGCGGGTCGAACGAGATCGGCATGAATTTCAACCTGTACGGCTTTGGGCCGGCGCACGATCGCAAGTGGATCGTGGTCGACCTGGGGGTGACGTTTGGCGATCAGACCACGCCCGGTGTCGAGATCATCCTGCCCGATCCGACCTATATCGAGCCCTATGCCGACGATATTCTCGGCATCGTACTGACCCACGCGCACGAGGATCACCTGGGCGCCGTCCACTGGCTGTGGCCGCGCCTGAAGGCGCCGGTGTTCGCCACGCCCTTCACCGCCTTCCTGCTGCGCGAGAAGCTGCGTGACGCGGATCTGCTGGGCGAGGTGGAGATCACCGAGGTTCCGCTGGGCGGCAGCTTCAAGCTGGGCCCGTTCGAGCTGGAACTGATCACCCTGACCCATTCGATCCCCGAGCCGAATGGCCTTGCGATCAAGACGCCCTTGGGCACTGTGCTCCACACAGGCGACTGGAAGATCGACCCCGAGCCGCAACTCGGCGCGCCGACCGACGAGGCCGCCATCCGCCGTCTTGGCGACGAAGGCGTGCTGGCCATGGTTTGCGACAGCACCAACGTCTTCCAGGAAGGTTCGGCCGGTTCCGAAGCCGATGTCCGAGAGGCGCTTGGAGCTTTGATCAAGAGCCTCAGCGGCAAGATCGCAGTGGCCTGTTTCGCGTCGAACGTGGCCCGGATGGACACGGTGATCCGCGCGGCTCAGGCCTGCGGCCGTAAAGTCAGTCTTGCTGGTCGGTCGATGCATCGGATGGCCGCCGCCGCGCGGTCCGTCGGCCTGCTAGAGGGTCTGGAGCCGTTTATCAACGACGACCAGGCCAAGCATTTGCCCGAGAACGAGGTGCTGTATCTCTGCACCGGCAGCCAGGGGGAGGCGCGCGCGGCGTTGTCGCGGATCGCCGACGGCAGCCATCCCCACGTCAAGATGGGCTCGGGCGATCACGTGATCTTCAGCTCGCGGGTGATCCCTGGCAACGAGATCCCGATCCGCAACCTGCAGAACAAGTTGGCCGATCGCGGCGTGCGCCTGCACACCGAGCGCGACACGCCCGGCATCCACGTCTCGGGCCACCCGTGCCGGGATGAACTCCGCCAGATGTACGCCTGGGTGCGTCCGCATATCGCGGTTCCGACCCATGGCGAGCGTCGTCATCTGATCGAGCACGCCGCCCTGGCCAAGGATCTCCAGGTGCCTCACGCCGTCAGCCCGCGTAACGGCGACATGGTGCTGCTGGCGCCGGGCCAACCCGGGATCATCGATGAGGTCCCCGCAGGGCGCCTCTATGTCGACGGCGGCGTGGTGACGCCAGAGAACGGCGAAGCGCTGCGTGAGCGTCGCCACGCGGCCTTCAACGGCGTGCTGGCGGTGTCGATCGTGCTCGATGGCCGCAACAAGATCGTCTCTGGCCCGCAAATCCGCGGCATCGGCTTGACGGGAGACGATGAGTACTCGCTGGAAGACGCGCTGGACGACCTCTGCGAAGAGGCCGAGACCGCCTACAAGAAGCTGGACGGCGACGCGCGCGAGATCGACGAGACGATCGAGGGGGCTATCTCCCGCGCCGTGAAGAAGGCCGCTTTCCGCATTTGGGAACGCAAGCCCGTCGTTGAAACCACAGTTCTTCGGCTTTGAGCTACAGGGCGTCTGCGGCGGGTCCGTGGACGCCCCATCTTTCCGCGTTGCAGCACTGGTGCTAGGCCAACAGCCAACAACCAGAAAAGCAGCGGGAGTTCCTCCAGATGATCGGCAAGCTCAACCACGTCGGCGTCGCCACGCCTTCCATCGATGAGTCGGTTAAGATGTACCGCGATCTGCTTGGCGCCACGTCCATCACCGAAAAGTGGGCGATGCCGGAGCAGGGAGTCTGGGTCTGCTTCGTCAATCTGCCCAACAGCCAGATCGAGTTGATCGAACCCTACGGCGAGAAGTCGCCGATTCACGGTTTCCTGGCCAAGAATCCCAAGGGCGGCCAGCACCACATCTGCTTCGAGGTCGAGAACATCTACGAAGCGCGTGACGCGCTCGTGGCCAAGGGCGCGACGGTGTTGGGCGAGCCCCGCATCGGCGCCCATGGCACGCTGATCATCTTCGTACACCCCAAGGACATGGGCGGCATGCTTGTCGAGCTCATGGAAACGCCGAAGGACGCACATCACTGATGAGCCCGATCACCTGGTTCGCGATCTATATGACCATCTGGTGGACGGTGCTCTTCGCCGTCCTGCCGCTGGGATCGCGCAGCTTCTTCGAAGCTGGGATCAAGCCACCGCCGGGCGTTGACCCAGGGGCGCCGATGAATCCGAACCTGAAGCGCAAGTTCATCACCACCACCTGGCTGTCGGCCGTGGTGTTTGGGCTGTTCTTCCTGATCGTACACTTCAAGCTCATAACGCTTCCGGACCTGCCGGCGGCCGTCTGATGTGCGAATGCACAAGCCTTGGGCGTACGGCGACCGATCTACCTCCAAACGCTCAAGGCTTGGGCGAATGGCCTCATTGTTAGCGCTTCCGGCGGTTGACCGTGCCCCAACAGCTGTTTGGTCGGTAGGGTAGTTCCCAGGAGATCGGCCTTGCCGGTCTCGCTCTGTGGCGTCTTCCCCGACGATGACTGAAAGGCCGCGCGGCGATCCGCGCGGCCTCTCTTTTTTCTACGGCGGAGCCTTACTTTGGCCCGAAGCGCGACCGCAGAAAGTGGTGGCCGGTTTCTGCGATCGTCGCGCTTCCAAGCTTGGGCGGACGAGCCTGCTGGTCCGGTTCGGATCAAAGATCTGAACCGGGCAGGCTCTACTGCGTTGCCAAGCTGTCGGGCGAGGGGCTATCTCAGGCCCTTCTCGAATTCCCGGAGTTTCCAAGCTGATGCGCTTGTCGCGCTATTTCCTGCCGGTGCTGAAGGAAGCGCCGTCCGACGCCCAGATCGTTTCGCACCAGCTGATGCTTCGCGCCGGCATGATCCGCCAGGAAGCGGCGGGCATCTATGCCTGGCTGCCGCTGGGCTTGCGGGTGCTGAACAAGATCGAACAGATCGTCCGCGAGGAAATGGATCGCGCCGGCGCCATCGAGCTGCTGATGCCCACCATCCAACTCGCCGACCTGTGGCGCGAAAGCGGTCGCTACGAAGACTACGGCGACGAGATGCTGCGCATCACCGACCGCCACAAGCGCGAGTTGCTGTTTGGTCCCACGGCCGAGGAAGTCGTCACCGACATCTTCCGCGCCTCGATCAAGAGCTACAAGGACCTCCCCAAGAACCTTTACAACATCCAATGGAAGTTCCGGGACGAGCGTCGTCCGCGCTTTGGCGTGATGCGCGGCCGCGAATTCTACATGAAGGACGCCTACAGCTTCGACCTCGACGCCGAGGGCGCGCGCAAGTCCTACAACCGCATGTTCGTGGCCTACCTGAACCTGTTCGCGCGGATGGGCCTGAAGGCCGTACCGATGCGAGCCGATACCGGTCCGATCGGCGGCGACCTTAGCCACGAGTTCATCGTCCTGGCCGAAACGGGCGAAAGCGCCGTCTTCTGCCACAAGGATCTGGTGGAGATGCCGGCTCCGGGGCCGGACCTCGACTGGATCAACGGGGATCTGCAGCCGATCGTGAACCAGCGTACGGCGCTCTACGCCGCGACTGAGGAAATGCACGATGAGGCGGCCTTCAACGCCCTGCCCGAAGGCGACCGCCTGTCGGCGCGAGGCATCGAGGTCGGCCACATCTTCTCGTTCGGGACGAAGTACTCCGAGCCGATGAAGGCGACGGTCCAGGGCCCCGACGGCCAGCAGGTCCCGGTCCAGATGGGCAGTTACGGCGTCGGCGTCTCGCGCCTCTTGGGCGCGATCATCGAGGCCAGCCACGACGAGGGCGGCATCATCTGGCCGGAGAGCGTCGCACCGTTCGATGTCGGCATCGTCAACATGCGCCAAGGCGACGCGGCGTGCGATGCGGCCTGCGAAACGGCCTACAACGCGCTGAAGGCCGCTGGCCGTGACGTGCTCTACGATGACACCGACGCCCGTGGCGGCGCCAAGTTCGCCACGATGGACCTGATCGGTCTCCCCTGGCAGCTGATCGTTGGTCCCAAAGGCATCGCCGATGGCGTGGTCGAGATCAAGAACCGCAAGACCGGCGAGCGCCATACCGCCTCGCTGGAATCCGTCCTGGACGGCCTGACCAAGAGCAAGACCGCCTGATGCCAGACGCCCGCGCCGCCGGTCCCTTCAGTCGCTGGGAGCGCTCTGTCGCTCGCCGGTACCTGTTCGCCAAGCGCAAGAACGGCGGCGTGGCGCTGATCTCGATCATCTCGTTCAGCGCGGTGATGCTGGCGGTCTTCGCCCTGATCACCGTGATGAGCGTCATGAACGGGTTCCGTGCTGAACTTCTCGGCCGGATCCTCGGCTTCAATGGGCACCTCTACGCCCAGTCGCCGCTGATCAACGGACCGGACCGAGACACCATCATCCGTCGGATCAAGGCCGCGCCGGGGGTCATCCAGGCTGCGCCGATGGTCGAGGCCCAAGCGATGGTGATCGGCCCCACTCAGGTGACTGGCGCGATCGTACGCGGCGTGGCGACCAGCGACCTGAGGCACATGTCCCTGATCTCGGGCAATATCAAGAAAGGCTCGATGGAGGGCTTCGGCCAGGGCGAGTACGGCGGCGACATCGTGCTCATCGGCGATCGCATGGCTCAGACTCTTGGCGTTCAGCCCGGCGACCCGATCACTGTAATCTCTCCCTCGGGGCCCGCGACGGCGTTCGGCAGCTCGACGCGTGAGAAGAACTATATCGTCGGGGGCGTCTTTAGCGTCGGCATGAGCCAGTTCGACGAGGCTTTCATCTACATGCCGCTGGAGCAGGCCCAATTGTTCTTCGGTCGCGACACCACGGTCGACTATGTCGAGATCAAGGTCGACGATCCTGACAAGGCCAAGGATTTGAAGCAGGCGGTCGAAGTCGCCAGTGGACCGGGCGCGCTGGTCAACGACTGGATGGACAAGAACCACAGCTACTTCACCGCGCTGCAGGTCGAGCGCAAGGTGATGCGGCTGATCCTGTTCTGCATTGTGGCGATCGCGACCCTGAACATCATCTCCAGCCTGGTCATGCTGGTGAAGAACAAGGGCAAGGACATCGCCATCCTGCGCACCATGGGCGCCAGCCAAGGCGCGGTGCTGCGCATCTTCCTGATGGCTGGCGCCTCGATCGGTGTCGCCGGCACCCTGTGCGGCTTGGCGCTGGGCGTGCTGTTCTGCGCCTACATCACCCCGATCCAGAACTTCGTGGAATGGGCCACCGGGACGTCCGTGTTCAACGCAGACGTCTATATGCTGTCCCACATCCCGGCGAAGATCGACTGGCGTGAGGTTGGCGGCATCGTGCTGGCCTCGGCCGCGATGAGCATCCTGGCGACGCTTCCGCCCGCCCTGCGTGCCTCGCGTCTCGATCCGGTGGAGGCGCTCCGTTATGAGTGACCCTGTCCTCGCCCTGCGCGGCCTGAAGCGCGTCTACAAGACCGAAGCGGGCGATCTGCCGGTCCTGCGGGGCGTCGATCTGGACGTCTATCCCGGCGAGGTCGTCGGCTTGATCGGCCCGTCGGGCTCGGGCAAGTCGTCCCTGCTGCATTCAGCTGGTCTTCTGGAGCGACCCGACGCTGGTCTCGTAGCCCTTGAGGGGCGTGACTGCTCCACGCTTTCGGAGCGGGCGCGCACGCGCATTCGCCTGGGCACCGTCGGCTTCGTCTATCAGTTCCATCACCTGCTGCCGGAGTTCTCCGCATTGGAGAACGTCGCCATGCCGTTGACCATCGCCGGCAAGAGCCGCCGTGACGCGGAAGCGCGGGCGAAGACGTTGCTGGAGGGGCTGGGTCTTGGCCACCGCCTGAACCACCAACCGGCGCAGATGTCGGGCGGAGAGCAGCAGCGCGTGGCGATCGCCAGGGCCCTGGCCAATCGCCCGAAGCTCCTGTTGGCCGACGAGCCGACGGGTAACCTGGATCCAGCGACATCGACCGCCGTCTTCCAATCCCTTTACCAGATCTGCCGCGAGCAGGGCGTTGCGGCGGTGATCGCCACCCACAATATGGAGCTCGCGCGCTTCATGGATCGTGTGGTCGCCCTCAAGGACGGCCACCTCGAGGTCCAGAGAGGCTAGAGCAAGGCGGTTCGCATCGCTGCGAAGAAGCCTTCGCGGTCGATGGCCTTGACCACGCGAGCGTTCGGCGGACGGCGCTTGAGCGCGGGGTCGGCGATCTCGATATCGGGCAGGATCGCGTGCGAGACGCTCAGATAGCCGCGGGTGAGCTCGCCTACGGTCTCGACATCGACCACGCAGGTTTCGGCCTCCAAGATCAGGGCCTCATCCAGCGCGATCGCACAGGTCAGCGCATCGGGATGAAGGCTGCCGTCCAGGCCCTCCGTCTCGCGCGCGAAGGCGAGCGACGCGCGGTTCACGTCGGTGAAGAACCGAGACTTCTCGGTGCCTAGGGCGGCGAGCGCGTCGAGCTGCCCGGTCGTCCATAGGCCGTCCTTCAGGGTCAGGGTCCAGGTGGCGATGGAGAGGTTGAAGCCCGCATTGACCACCATCTTGGCCGCTTCCGGATCGGCGTAAAAATTATACTCCGCCGCCGGCGTCACATTGCCGACGCCGTTATCGGTGCCGCCCATGACCCACAGATGTTTCAGCGCTGTGGCGATGCGGGGCTCTCGTTGATAGGCGAGGGCGATGTTGGTCAGAGGCGCCTGGGCGATCAGCGTGATCTCGCCGGGCGCGGCCATGATCCGCCGCACGAGCTCATCGACCGCGTGGCCGTCTGCGGGGCGTTGCGCGGTCTTGGCGAAGCCGCTGTCGCTCATGCCGTCGCGTCCGAAAACGTAGGCAGCGTCCAGCGGCGCGCGCATCAAGGGGAACTGGGCGCCCAGATAGACGGGAACCTCGCCAGCGCGTCCACAGCGCTCCAGCGTGACCAGCGCGTTCTCGGCGTGCTGCTCGAAGCCCACATTGCCGTGCGCGATGGTGATGGCTTCAACCTTAACCCCCGGACGGGTCAGGGCGAGCATCAGGGAGAACACGTCGTCTCCCGCCGTGTCCGTGTCGATGATCAGGCGCATGGCGCTGGTCTGGCCGACTCCTCGCGGCTTGGCCACCCGTTTCGAGGTGTTCTGGGGCGTTAATCGGACTTCCGCGCGAAGAAAATGCACGGGAGTGGCGTGGAACATCTTGTGAACAGAACAAAACCGGAATATGGAACAAAGCAAGAAATCTGTGGAGGTTCCGATGATCCGTGTCGCGCGTGAGTCTTTGGCCCTTGTTTCCGTCGTCGGCTTCGTCTGGATGATGTGCACGGTGGCCAACTTGGTGGCCTGAGTCGCCTGATGGCGATGATCCAGCGGAGGTCGGTCATGTCGGAGACGGAGGGGCAAGAGTTCGTCCACCTTCGGGTCCGTTCGGCCTATTCGCTGCTGGAAGGCGCCATCAAGGCCGACCAGATCGGCAAGTTGGCCGCTGAGGCCAAGATGCCTGCCGCTGGGCTTGCTGATCGCGCCAATCTTTTTGGTGCGCTTGAATACTCCTCCTACGCCAAGGATGCGGGCGTGCAGCCGATTATCGGCTGCGCCATTCCCGTGGTCGGCATCGGCGGAGGCCCCACCGAGCGTTGGGCGCGTGCGCCGACCGTCATGTTGCTGGCCCAGAACGAGCGGGGCTATCTAAACCTCTCCGAACTGTCTTCGATCGCCTATCTCGACAGCGCCGAACTGCCGGAGCCGGTCGTGCCTTGGGCCAAGGTGGCTGAGTACAGCGAGGGCCTGATCCTGCTGTCGGGTGGGACTGACGGCCCCGTTGACGCTCTCTTCGCGGCCGGTAAGACCGCCGAAGCCTCGGCCGCCCTGGCCGAGATGCATCGCGTGTTCGGCGACCGCTTCTATGTCGAACTGCAGCGCCACGGACTCCCGCGTCAGGCGGCGGCGGAGCCGGGTCTCGTCAACTGGGCGTATGATCACGACGTACCGCTGGTGGCGACCAATGACGTCTATTTCGCCAAGCCGGGGTTCTACGAGGCGCACGACGCGCTGCTGTGTATCTCCGACGGCGCGTTTGTCGGTCAGGACGAGCGGCGGCGCGTCACGCCCGAACACTGGTTCAAGCCGGCGGACGAGATGCGCAAGCTGTTCGCCGATCTGCCCGAGGCCTGCGACAACACCCTCGACATCGCCCGGCGCTGCGCCTTCATGGTGCACAAGCGCGACCCGATCCTGCCCAGCTTCCCGACCGGCGATGGTCGTAACGAGGCCGAAGAGCTCGAGCATCAGGCGCGCGAAGGCCTGAAGATGCGCCTTGAGGGACTGACCCTGTCGGCGCCCGAGGAAGAGTATTGGAAGCGGCTCGATTTCGAGCTCGGCATCATCAAGAAGATGGGCTTCCCAGGCTACTTCCTGATCGTTTCGGACTTCATCAAGTGGGGTAAGGCCCACGGGATCCCCGTCGGTCCGGGGCGGGGCTCGGGCGCGGGCTCGCTGGTGGCCTGGGTGCTGACCATCACCGACCTTGATCCGCTTCGATTTGGTCTGCTGTTCGAGCGCTTCCTCAATCCCGAACGGGTTTCGATGCCCGACTTCGACGTCGACTTCTGTCAGGAGCGGCGCGAAGAGGTCATCTCGTACGTGCAGGAGAAGTACGGTCGCGATCGCGTCGCGCAGATCATCACCTTCGGCTCGCTGCAGGCGCGCGCGGTGCTGCGTGACGTGGGGCGCGTGATGCAGCTGCCACTGGGCCTCGTCGACCGGCTCTGCAAGATGGTGCCCAACAACCCGGCCGCGCCGGTGACCCTGGCCCAAGCGATCGATTTGGAGCCGCGCCTCAAGCAGGCCAAGAAGGAAGACACCAACGTCTCGGCTTGCCTTGACGTCGCGCTACAGCTGGAAGGCCTGTTCCGGAACGCCTCGACTCACGCCGCCGGCGTGGTGATCGGCGACCGGCCGCTGACGCAACTGACGCCTCTCTACAAGGATCCGCGCTCGGATCTCCCCGCCACCCAGTTCAATATGAAGTGGGTGGAGAGCGCAGGTCTGGTGAAGTTCGACTTCCTGGGCCTGAAGACTCTCACCGTGCTGGATCGCGCGGTGAAGCACTTGAAGAAGCGCGGCTTCGAGATCGATCTCGGCAAGCTGCCTTTCGACGACACCAAAACCTACGAACTGCTCGCCTCCGGCCAGACGGTCGGCGTGTTCCAGCTGGAAAGCCAGGGCATGCGCGACACGCTGCGCAAGATGCGCTGCGGCTCGATCGAAGAGATCACCGCGCTGATCTCTCTCTACCGTCCCGGCCCGATGGATAACATCGACACGTTTGTGGACTGTAAGTTCGGCCGTAAGCCCGTCGACACCCTGCACCCGTCGCTTGAGGCGGTGCTGAAGGAGACCTACGGCGTCATCGTCTACCAGGAACAGGTGATGCAGATCGCCCAGATCCTGGCCGGCTACAGCCTGGGCGAAGCCGACCTTCTGCGTCGCGCCATGGGCAAGAAGAAGAAGGAGGAGATGGATCTCCAGAAGATCCGCTTCGTCTCCGGCGCCAAGGAGAAGGGGGTTCCAGAGGAGCAATCCGGCTCCATTTTCGAACTGGTCGCCAAGTTCGCCGGTTACGGCTTCAACAAGTCGCACGCCGCCGCCTACGCCTTCATCTCTTATCAAACCGCTTGGTTGAAGGCGAATACGCCAGTTGAGTTCTTCGCCGCGTCGATGAGCCTGGACTTGTCGAACACCGACAAGCTGGCGGTCTTCCATCAGGACGCGCGGCGTTTTGGGATTACGGTGCGCGCGCCGGACGTGAACCGGTCCGGCGCGGACTTCGAGGTTGAGAACGGCGAGGTGCTATACGCGCTCGGCGCCATTCGCAATGTCGGCCTGGAGGCGATGAAGCACCTGGTGGCAGTGCGTGAGGAGGGTGGGCCGTTCCGCGACGTCTTTGACTTCGTCGAGCGCATCGACCCCAAGCAGGTCAACAAACGGGCCATTGAAAACCTCGCGCGGGCGGGCGCTTTCGACTCGATCCACAAGAACCGCGCCCAGATCGTCGCCTCTGCCGATGTGTTGATCGCCCACGCCCAGAGCTGTCACGCGGACCGCCAGGGCGGGCAGGGCGGCCTGTTCGGTTCCGACCCTGGCGCGGGCAGGCCACGTCTGTCGAAGACCGAGAACTGGAACCAGGTCGATCTTCTGGATGAGGAACTATCGGCCGTCGGCTTCTACCTGACTGGCCACCCTCTGGAGGACATGGTCGGCATGCTGCGTCGCCGCCGGACCGTCATGCTCGCCGAGGCGATGGCCCAGGCCGAAGCCGGCGCGGAAGCCTTCCGGATGTGCGGGGTCGTGCGCCGTCGCCAGGAGCGGGCCTCGCAGAGCGGCGAGAAGTTCGCCTTCGTCTCGCTCTCTGATCCGACGGGCGAGTACGAGGTGCTTTATCCGCCGGAGTCTCTTCGTAAATGCCGAGACGTTCTGGAGCCCGGCAAGGCGGTGGCGATCAAGGTTCGCGCCAAGGCGCGGGACGGGGAGGTGCGCTTCTTCGGTGATGACGCCGAACCGATCGAGAAGGCTGTCGAGAATGTTGTAGCGGGTCTGCGGGTGCACCTGTCGCCGTCTGCCGCCGAGATCGACGCCTTGAAGCGACGCCTTGAGCCGGCCCAGACCCAGAAGGGCGGCGAGGTCACCTTCGTCGCGGCGATCGGCGGTGGCCGGGAGATCGAGCTACGGTTGCCTGGCCGCTATACCTTGGATGCGGCTCTGCGGGGCGCTCTCAAGACAGCGCCGGGCGTCGCACTCCTGGAAGACGTATAGGAAAATATTCCCATACCCTGTCCGCTTGAGGTAGGTGTGGATGGAGCGCGTTGGACGAGAGTGGGGCGAGACACGCGCTGTGTGCGGTCTTGTTCGAGGCGGCTTCGCGCGAGGATGCCGCATCGGTCCTGCGCCTGGCGCCCCTAATCCTGGAGAGGCGCCGCAATGACCTCGGCTGAGAAGGCGGATTATGATGTTGCGTATGACCACGCGACGTTGCGCTTTTACGCCAACGAAGCTGAGACCTATGCGGCGACGGCGCGGGACGCGCCGAGTCGCCTTCTCGATAGCTTTCTGAGCCAACTCCCGGCTGGGGCGCACGTCCTGGAGTTGGGTTGCAGTGACGATCGTGACAGCGAGGCGATGTTGGTGCGCGGCCTCGTTGTGGATCCCACGGATGCTGCGCCGGCCATGGCGCAACGGGCCGAGGCCAAGCTTAAGCGTGCCGTACGCGTCTCATGCGGTTCGATCACTTGGACGCTCGGAACGCCTATGACGGCGTTTGGGCCAATGCGAGCCTGCTTCATGTCCCGCGTGCGTCGCTTGCCTCTGTCCTGGCTGGAATTTTCAGGGCGCTGAAACCCGGCGGCCTGCATATGGCGACCTATAGGGCCGGCGATTTCGATGGGCGCGATGGCCTGGGTCGCTACTTCAACTATTCTGCGGCTGAGGCGCTTGAGGACGTCTATCGGACGTCTGCGGGCTGGGATGTCCTGCCCGTGCAAAGCTTTGAGGGTGGCGACTACGGGCGAGGTCGGCGGCCCTGGATTGTCGTCACGGCGCGCAGGCCTGACTGATGTGGCGTCGCCTCACCAGGCGGCTGCACGACCGTTCAGAAGCCCAGCGCGGAATAGTCGTCGCTCGGCCGCCTTGCCGCCTTTGACGATCACGGGCCTGTCGGCAGCGCGCAGGATCGGCAGGTCATCCAGGCTGTCGGTGTAGGCATAGGCCCAGCGAGCGCCGTGGCCGGCTTCGGCCAAAGCCTGGCACTTGCGCTGGTTGCGGCAATGGATGTTGGCGATCCAACCGCCGAGACCGGGTTTCAGCGACGTGCCAAGCACCTCCACGCGTCGGTCCAGGGTCCGGAGGAGAGCGTTCGCCAGGCACGCCGGCGCCGCCGTGACGACGACCACGCGGTCGCCAGCGGCGGCGTGATCGTTTAAAGTCGCGAGAGCGCGTGGCTTCCAGGACAGGCTGCATCGCTGCTCGACGAAGTCCCGGGCGAAGTCGTCGCAGGACGCCAAGAGCCGTTCCTCCGTCAATCCTACCGTCGCGATCCATAACAGGATTGACGCGCCGACGCGGCGGGTCGCGGCCACAGCCACCATCGGCACGGCGAGTGGCGCGATGGCCAGCATGCCCAGCATCCGCAAAGGCGATTGCTTCGCGCGCTCCCAAAGCCAAACCGCCGTGGAGTCGCCGTTCAGCAACGTGCCGTCCATGTCGAACACCGCGAGCATGCCGATCTCCACCGCGCTACAAGCGGGGCCATTGAGCCATGATCCGATGGAAGATTTGCGACACCGCCAGCGCTTCCTGTGGATGACGACGGTCAGCTCGATGCGTCGGATCAACGTCAATCCGGTATGACTTTGCGGCGCATGACCCAACAGCGGGCTTGCCTTTTCGCTCAACAGTGACTATTTGCGCGGCCATTCCACACGTGGACGTTCGGCTGCACCGGGGAGACATCCCGGCGTCGCCGTTCCGGTCCCGCTCCAGAATGGTCTGGGTCGGGGGTGTCCACGGAGGTTCAACCGGAAAAAGGACAAAGGCCCGATGGCTCTTCCCGAATTCTCCATGCGTCAGCTCCTGGAAGCCGGCGCTCACTTCGGTCACCAGACGCACCGCTGGAACCCGAAGATGGACCGCTACATCTTCGGTTCGCGCTCGAACATCCACATCATTGACCTGTCGCAGTCGATTCCGCTGCTGCACCAAGCCCTGGTGAAGGTCCGTGAAGTCGCCGCCGCCGGCGGTCGCGTGCTGTTCGTTGGCACCAAGCGCCAGGCCAGCGACCCGGTCGCCACGGCCGCCAAGCGCTGCGCCCAGTACTACGTGAACCACCGCTGGCTCGGCGGCACCCTGACCAACTGGCGCACCGTGTCGGGCTCGATCGCTCGCCTGCGCGAACTGGAAGGCGTGCTGGCCGGTGAAGCTCAAGGTCGTTCCAAGAAGGAACTGCTGCAGCTGACCCGCGAGCGCGACAAGCTGGAGCTGTCGCTGGGCGGCATCAAGGACATGGGCGGTATCCCCGACATTATGTTCGTGATCGACACCAACAAGGAAGCGATCGCGATCCTGGAAGCCCGCAAGCTGAACATCCCGGTCGTCGCCATCCTCGACACCAACTGCGATCCGGACGGCATCACCTATCCGATCCCGGGTAACGACGACGCCGCTCGCGCTCTGCAGCTGTACTGCGACCTGATCGCCGACGCCGTCCTGGACGGTCTGGCCGCTGGCCAAGCCGCCGCTGGCGTTGACCTGGGCGCTTCGGTCGCTCCGGTCGAGCCGGCCCTGGCCCGCGAAATGGCGCCGGAAGCTCCGGCCGCCGAAGCGGCTCCGGCTGCGGAATCGGCCGAAGGCTGATTTCCAACGTGTCCCCGCTCCGTGCGGGGACCGTCGCGACCCTGACATGGGACCGGACTAAGACGTCCGGTCCCAACTCTTTATCGATTTGGCGGGCTAAACGCCCGGACGCCAACCGTTTGAATCTGGAGATTTTCGATGGCTGAGATCACCGCCGCCCTCGTCAAGGAACTGCGCGAAAAGTCCGGCGTCGGCATGATGGACTGCAAGAAGGCGCTGTCGGAAAACAACGGCGACATCGAAGCGTCCATCGACTGGCTGCGCGCCAAGGGCCTGTCCAAGGCCGCCAAGAAGGCTGATCGCGCCGCCGCCGAAGGCCTCGTCGCCATCGCCACCGCCGAGCAAGGCGCTGGCGAAACCGCTACGGCCGTCGAAGTGAACGCCGAAACTGACTTCGTGTCGCGCAACGACCTGTTCCAGGGCGCCGCCCGTCAGATCGCCGGCGCTGCGCTCGGCACCGACGGCTCGGTCGATGCGATCACCGCCGCCAAGCTGGCCGGTGGCGAAACCGTTCAGGACCACCTTACCAACCTGATCGCCACGATCGGTGAGAACATGATGGTCCGTCGCGCCGCCAAGTGGACGGTCGAGAACGGCGTCGTCGCCTCGTACATCCACAACGCCACCGCGCCGGACCTCGGCCGCATCGGCGTGCTGGTGGCCGTCGAGTCGACCGGCGACAAGGCCGCCCTGCGCGAACTGGGCCGCAAGATCGCGATGCACGTCGCTGCGACCGCCCCGCTGTCGCTGTCGCCGGACGATCTGGACCCGGCCGCCATCGAGCGTGAAAAGGCCGTGTTCACCGAGCAGGCGCTCGAGTCGGGCAAGCCGCCGGCGGTCGTCGAAAAGATGATCGAAGGCCGTATCCGCAAGTTCCTGGAAGAAGTCGTGCTGCTGAAGCAGGCCTTCGTCATGAACCCGGATCAGACCGTCGAGCAACTGGTGGCGGAGGCTGCCAAGACCCTGGGCGCTCCGGTCACTGTGAAGGGCTTCACGCGTCTGGCCCTGGGCGAAGGCGTTGAAAAGAAGCAAGACGACTTCGCGGCTGAAGTCGCCTCGATGACTGGCCAGGCCTAAGGTCTGATCGCCGACGCCACCTGGCGTCGGTTCGAGAAACTGGGCGCGGCGCGTTCGACGCGCGCCGCGCCCTTTTCACGCCTGCCATCCGGCGTACGCACCTTGGTTGGCAAAACCCATCCCACTTCTGTAGAACGCACGTAATGTGCGTGCCGACGACTCAGGAATAGCGGTCCCATGTCCGATACCAGCGCGCCCCAGAAATATCGCCGCATCCTGCTGAAAGTTTCCGGCGAAGTCCTGATGGGCGACACGCCCTACGGCATCGACACCAACACGGTTCAATCTGTCGCTGAGGACGTCGCCGAGATCGTCAAGTCGGGCGTCGAGCTTTGCCTGGTCATTGGCGGCGGCAACATCTTCCGCGGTATGGCCGGGGCCGCCAAGGGAATGGAGCGCTCGAGCGCCGACTACATGGGCATGCTCGCCACGGTGATGAACGCGCTGGCCATGCAGGACGCCCTGGAACGCATCGGCGTGCAGACCCGCGTGCAATCGGCGATCCCGATGGCCACCGTCTGCGAGCCCTATATTCGCCGCCGCGCCCAGCGCCACCTCGAAAAGGGGCGCGTGGTGATTTTCGCCGCCGGCACCGGCAACCCGTTCTTCACGACTGACACGGCCGCGGCCCTGCGCGCTGCTGAGATGCAATGTGACGCCCTGTTCAAGGGCACCAGCGTCGATGGCGTCTACACCGCCGATCCCAAGAAGGATCCGACGGCACAACGCTATGATCGCCTGAGCTACATGGACGTCCTGGCCAAGGATCTCCGCGTCATGGACGCTTCGGCCGTAGCACTGATGCGCGACAGCAATATTCCGATCGTGGTTTTCTCGATCAAGGGGCGCGGCAATCTGCTGACGGTCCTGCGAGGCGAGGGGACCCACACCGTGGTCGCCGAAGACCGCGCCGCCTGAAATCAAGTCTAGCGAGGAGAGCCACATGGCCGCCGCCGAAAAACCCGTCCTGTCGCGCTATCGCGACCGTATGGACAAGGCCGTTTCCGCCCTGAAGGAAGAGTTCGGCAGCCTGCGCACCGGCCGCGCCTCGGCCAGCCTGCTCGACCAGGTGATGGTCGAAGCCTACGGCTCTACGACGCCCCTGAACGCAGTGGCGTCGGTCAGCGTGCCCGAGCCGCGCCAGATCAATGTCAGCGTCTGGGATCGTGGTGTCGTGGTCTCGGTCGAGAAGGCCATCCGCGCCTCGGGCCTGGGGCTGAACCCGGTGGTCGAAGGCCAGAACCTGCGCATCCCGATCCCGCCGCTGACCGAAGAGCGCCGACGGGACCTGCAGAAGATCGCCGGCAAGTACGCCGAGCAGCAGAAGATCGCCGTGCGTAACGTCCGCCGCGACGCCAATGACGACCTCAAGAAGGCCGAGAAGGACGGGGCCATCGCCGAGGACGAGCGCAAGAAGATGGAAACCGAGGTCCAGAAGATGACCGACGAGGCCATCAAGCGGATCGACGAGGCCTTGAAAACCAAGGAACATGAGATCATGCAGGTTTGATCGCCCGCCTCGCGAGTTTTCATGGGGAGCGAAGAGGGAAGGTTGAAGCGAATGCCGGCGACCACCGGTCCGCAGGATGTTTCGGGGCGCGCCGGGGGGCAGCCGTCCACGGAGCGCCTGCACGTGGCCATTATCATGGATGGCAACGGCCGCTGGGCGAAGCAGCGGGGCATGCCGCGTGTGCTGGGGCATCGCGCGGGCGTCAACGCGCTCAAGCGTACGGTCGAGGGCGCTCAGAGCCAGAACGTCGGTGTTCTAACCGTGTTTGGCTTCTCGACCGAGAACTGGAGCCGGCCGGCTCAAGAAGTCTCTGAGCTGATGAGCCTGCTCAAGGCCTATGTCGAATCAGACCTTGAGCGACTGGCCAAGGCCGGCGTGCGCGTTCGCATCATCGGGCGCCGCACGGGCTTGTCAGCGGACATCGCCGAAGTGATTGAGCGCGCCGAGCGGCGTACGGCGCAGAACTCGGACTTCGTTCTGCAGGTCGCCTTCAACTATGGCGGTCAGGCCGACATCACCGACGCCGCACGCGCGTTCGCCGAACGGGTGGAGCGGGGCGAGGCCAAGGCTTCCGACCTGAACGAGAAGACCTTCGAACAGCTGCTATCGACAGCGTCTGCGCCGGCACCCGACCTGATTATCCGCACGAGCGGTGAACGTCGGATCTCGAACTTCCTGCTTTGGGACTGCGCCTACGCCGAGCTCGTGTTCCAGGACGTTCTCTGGCCGGACTATGGGCCCGAAGCGCTTGCGGCGGCCATCGCCGAGTATCGCGGCCGCGACCGCCGGTATGGAGGGGTCGCTGCCGATGACGTCGCCGTCGCCGGCTAAGCGCTTCAACTGGAGCAATCTTAGAACGCGCGTGGTCTCGGCGACCGTGCTCGTTCCCACCGTCGTGGCCGCAGTCTGGCTTGGCGGCTATTGGTTCATGGCTCTAGCCCTAGTCTGCGTTGGGCTGCTGGCCCGTGAGTGGGGCAAGATCAGCGCGCCAAAGGCGCCGAACGCCGTCGGGGCCGTCGTGGGCGTCTTCTGCGGCGTCGCGGTGATCTCGGCGTTCTTTCAGCAATTTGTTATCGCTTGGGCGGTTGTTCTGGCGGGCTCGTTCCTGGCGGGGCTCATCGCGCGCGGCGCCGTCGAGCGGCGCGCCGACGCCGCTTATGGCGTCGTCTATATCGCGCCCGCAGTCATCGCGTTGGTTTGGGTGCGTTCGCTGGAGGACGGGCTCTGGTGGACCTTACTGCTCTTCGTGGTGACCTGGTTCGCCGACATCTTCGCCTATGTCGCAGGCAGCATCTTCAAAGGTCCGAAGCTGTGGCCACGGATCTCGCCAAACAAAACCTGGGCGGGGTTTGTTGGTGGCCTTGCAGCCTCCACGATCGGCGCCGTCGTTGTCGCGTCATCAGCCAAGCTCAACCTGATTTGGCCTGTCGCGGCGCTGATCGGCCTGTTGGGTGGTCTGGCGACAATGGCCGGCGATCTATGGGAATCGATGCTCAAGCGCCGGTTTGGCGTCAAGGACAGTGGGGACCTGATCCCGGGGCACGGGGGACTGCTGGATCGCGTGGACGGGCTGATGTTCGCTGCCATCGTGATCGCCGCTGTGCGTCTGGTTGATCATATCGGATGGTCACATTGATCTCGCCCCGCAAGGTGGTGGTGCTGGGCTCGACCGGATCGATCGGCCTTTCGACCCTCAGCCTTTTCGAAGAGTCTGGCGCGCCGGTGCAGATCCTGGCGCTGGCCGCTGGTCGAAATGTCCAGCGCTTGATTGAACAGGCGACGCGCTGGAAGCCCGCCCTGGCGGTGATCGAAGACGAGAGCCTTCTCGATGAACTGAGGTCCGGGCTGGCCGGCACGGGCGTCAAGGCGGCTGCTGGCGCTAAGGCGGTGAGCGAAGCCGCCGCGATGGGCGCAGATTGGGTCATGTCGGCGATCGTCGGCGCGGCGGGCCTGGCGCCCACAGTCGCCGCGGCGCGCACCGGGGCCGTTGTCGCGCTGGCCAACAAGGAGAGCCTTGTTTGCGCTGGGCCGGCGCTGCTCGCCATCGCCAAGGCGGCCGGCGGCGCGATCATTCCTGTCGATTCCGAGCACTCGGCAATCTTCCAGGTGCTGCAGCCCGACTGCGCTCACCGTGTGTCGCGACTGATCCTGACGGCCTCCGGCGGTCCTTTCCGGACTTGGGATCGGGCGGCGATGGCGCGCGCCACGCCCGAACAGGCGATCGCTCACCCCAACTGGTCGATGGGCGCCAAGATTTCGGTCGATTCCGCGACCATGATGAACAAAGGCCTCGAGATGATCGAGGCGTCGTATCTGTTCTCAACGCCGGAAGACCGGGTCGACGTCGTGATTCATCCGCAGTCGGTGATTCATAGCCTGGTGGAGTACGTCGACGGCTCCACATTGGCGCAGCTGGGTCCGCCGGATATGCGCGCGCCGATCGCTTGCGCGTTCTCGTGGCCCGATCGGTTGCCATGGCCCGCGCCGCGCCTTGATCTCGCCGCCTACGGTCAACTGACCTTCGAATCGCCCGACTTGGATCGCTTTCCCTCGATCGGGATCGCTCGCGAAGCGCTTCGGCTGGGTGGCGCCGCGCCGGCGGCGATGAACGCCGCCAATGAGGTCGCTGTGGCTGCTTTCCTTGACCGCCGTATCGGGTTTCTCGATATTGCCGGCGCGGTGGCGGGGACCCTTGAGCGTATGAACAGCTTGGGTGATCTCTCCGTCTCTGAGGGCGACGCTGTCGAGAGCGCTATGTTGATCGATGGCAGCGCTCGCCGCATTGCGGCCGAGGTTGTCGCGCAGAAGCGTCTGCGGGCCTGACCGGGGAGAGTATTTTCGCGCGATGATCGGCTTTCTGATCATGCTTGTGTCGCTGGTGTTCGTGTTGTCCGTCGTGGTGACGGTGCACGAACTCGGACACTATTGGGCTGCGCGCGCTTGCGGCGTGGCCATCGAGCGCTTTTCCATCGGTTTCGGGGCGCCCCTGATCTCCTGGCGTGACAAGCAGGGGGTGGAATGGTGCGTGGCGTCGATCCCGCTTGGAGGGTACGTCCGCTTCGCGGGTGATGAGAACGCCGCCAGCGTGCCGGACCAGAACGACCTCGACGCGATGCGCAACGAGATCCGTCGCCGCGAGGGCGACGAGGCGGTCAACCGATACTTCCATTTCAAACCCGTCTGGCAACGCGCCTTCATCGCCGTGGCGGGTCCGATGGCCAACTTCATCCTGGCGATCCTCGTCTTCGCCGTGATCTTGGTGTCGTTCGGGGCCCAGAAGACCTCGACAACCGTTGGAGAGGTCGTCGCCGGTACGCCGGCCGCCGCCGCTGGCTTCAAGCCGGGTGACGTCATCCTGAAGGCGGACAACCGTCAGATTCGTTCGTTCCAGGACATCCAGGGCTATGTGGCTTTGCGGGCCAACCTGCCTATCGACTTCGCGGTCGAGCGTGAGGGGCGCACGGTGCATCTCACCGCCACGCCGCGCCTCGTGGAGCGCCAGAATGAGATCAGCGGCCGGGTAAAGGTCGGTGAACTGGGACTGCGCAGCGCGCCCGGCGGTCGGTTCGAGCGCTCTTCGCTGCTCAGCGCGATCCCAGACGCGACGGTCGAGGTCTGGGACATGATCAAAACGATCGCCTTCTACCTCGGCAGACTCCTGATGGGGCAGCTTCCTGCCGACCAGATCAGCGGGATCATCGGCATCGGTCATACGGCGGGCGCGGTCACCAACGGCGTGGTCGAGCAGGCGCCGAACCCCAAGGCCTTGGCCATTGGTCTGCTCTATTCACAGTTCTGGCTCATCGCCAGCCTGTCGGTCAGCATCGGCTTCATGAACCTGTTGCCGATACCCGTTCTCGATGGCGGCCACCTTGTGATGTACGCCTATGAGGCTGTTGCGAAACGGCCTTTGCGGGCCGAGTTCCAGGCCGCCGGCTTCCGCGCGGGGCTTGCCTTGATCCTGGGTTTCATGCTGTTCGCGGCATGGAACGACCTCAACCGCTACGACGTGTTCAAATTCATCGGCGGGCTTTTCACGTGAACGCCCGTCCTCCGTCCATGATTGGTCACATGAACAAACTTCGCGCCCAAAGCGCCGCGTTCGCCACGGGTATGGCGCTGCTCCTCGGCTCCACGGCCCTGGTGGCGCCGCAGCAGGCCTTCGCTCAGGCGGCCCAGACGGGCGTGGTCCAGCGCATTCTGGTGCAGGGCAACGAGCGGATCGAGCAAGGCACCGTGCTGTCCTATCTGCCGATCCAACCGGGCGATACGGTCGACTCCCAGCGGCTCGACCTGGCGCTTAAGACACTGGCCCGCACCGACCTCTTCGCGGATGTGAAGATCGATATGGTGGGCGGCGATCTTGTCGTGAAGGTCGTTGAGAACCCGATCATCAATCAGGTGGTCTTCGAGGGGAATTCGTCCCTGAAGGAAGACAAGCTGAAGGACGAGGTGCAGATCCGTCCGCGCGGCATCTTCACCCGCGCCAAGGTCCAGGCCGACGTCCAGCGCATCATCGAGCTCTATCGCCGTTCCGGCCGTATCTCTGCGACGGTTACCCCTAAGGTGGTCGAGCTGCCGCAAAAGCGCGTCGACCTCGTGTTCGAGATCAGCGAAGGCGCCAAGAGCGGCGTGCTTGGCATCAACTTCCTGGGTAACGCCGAGTTCTCGGACAACGACCTCCGCGACGTCATCGTCACCAAGGAAAGCCGCTGGTACAAGATCCTGACCAGCAATGATAACTACGACCCCGACCGGATCGAGTACGACCGCGAGCAGCTGCGCAAGCACTATCGCAATCGTGGCTACTTTGATTTCCGTGTGGTTTCGTCCGTCGCCGAGCTTGCGCCGGACAAGAACGGCTTTGCGGTCACCTACACGCTTGAGGAAGGGCCCAAGTACAAGTTTGGCAAGATCACGGTCGAAACCGAACTGAAAAAGCTGGACGGCAACCTGCTGGCCCAAATCCTGCCCGTTCGCGCCGGTCAGCTTTATGAAGATGAGCGGATCGAGCAGGCTACGGACGCGCTGACGTTCGCGGCCGGCGCGGCCGGTTTCGCCTTCGTCGACGTGCGCCCGCGCTATGTGCCGAACCGCGAGACCAAGACCGTCGACGTCGTGTTCCAGGTTCGTGAAGGGCCGCGCGTCTATGTCGATCGCATCGACATCGTCGGCAACACCCGTACGCTCGACTATGTCCTGCGCCGCGAACTGGAGGTCGCCGAGGGCGACGCCTACAATCGTGTCCTGGTCGACCGCTCCAAGAACAACATGCGGCGCCTGGGCTTCTTCAAGGAAGTCGAGATCGAGGACGCGCCCGGTTCCGCGCCCGACCGCACCAGCCTCCGGGTCAAGGTCGAGGAGCAGCCCACCGGCGAATTGTCGTTCAGCGCGGGCTACAGCTCGATCGACAAGCTGGTGCTCGACGTTGGCATCACTGAGCGCAACTTCCGCGGCCGCGGCCAGAACCTGCGGGCCCGGGCGTCCGTGGGTTCGCTGCGCCAGCAGATCGACTTCGGCTTCAGCGAACCGCGCTTCCTTGGCCGCAACCTGGTCGCGGGCGTGAACCTCTACACCTTCCGCTACGACCTGTCGGAGTACGCGGCCTACGACACCAAGTCGATCGGCGGCGACGTCCGGTTCGGCTTCCCGTTGACCAACGACTCGTCGATGAGCCTGCGCTACACCGTGCGTCAGGACGAGGTGAGCGTCGCTGACAGCCTCTGCACCAGCGGCTCTGTCTCGCAGATCCTCTGCCTGCAGCGGGGCGCCTACATCACCTCGCTGATCGGCTACGGCCTGCGCATCGACAAACGGAATGACCCGATCAACCCGACCCGGGGCTGGTTCGCCGACCTGAACCAGGACCTGGCCGGCGTCGGCGGCGACGTGAAGTACCTCAAGACCGAGGCTGACGCGGGCTGGTACTGGGGCTTCACCAAGGATCTGGTGTTCAGCGCCACCGGCTCGGTCGGTTACATTGAGGGCTGGGGCGGCGACAATGTTCGCATCAACGACCGCTTCTATCGCGGCGGCACCTCGTTCCGCGGCTTCGAGATCGCCGGTATCGGTCCGCGCGACATCTCGAGCTCCTACAATTCGATGGGCGCGAAGCTCTACGCCATCAGCACCTTCGAGCTGACCGTGCCGACGTTCCTCCCTGAGCAGTATGGCATCAAGGCCGCCCTGTTTAGCGATGTGGGTACGGCCGGTCTATTGGATGACGTGGATCGTCAGAAGTCGCCTGGCGTCTTCGATCCGAACATCCGGGATAACCTTGGCCTGCGTGCCTCGGCGGGTATCTCGATCGACTGGAAGTCCCCCATGGGCCCCATTCGCTTCGACTTCAGCCGCATTCTGTCCAAGGAAAGCTACGACCGAACCGAAACGTTCCGGTTCTCCACCTCCACAAGGTTCCAATAGACATGTCCAAGTTCCTGTCCGCGGCCGCGTCCAGCGTTGTCGCTCTCGCCATCGCGACCAGCGCCGCGGCCCAGACGGCTCCGGCCGCCCCGCCGGCCGCGCCTGCCGTCACGCACGGCCCGGCCCTGCCGGGCGTGTGCATCTTCTCGAGCCCTCGCGCCGTGGGCAGCTCGCAGGTCGGCAAGGCCGTCGATGCGCGCCTGAAGACCATCATCCAGCAGGTGAACGCCGAGCTGACCGGCGAGCGCACCGCGCTCGACAATGAAGCCAAGGCTCTGGACGCCAAGAAGGCGACCATCGCTCAAGACGCTCTCGAGCAGCAAGCCGCGACCCTGCAAGCCAAGGCCAACGCCTGGCAGCGCAAAGGCCAGCTTCGTCAGAAGGAAGTCGAGGCGACCGAACAGAAGGCCCTCTCGCGCGTCTATTCTGAGCTGAACACCCCGATCCAGCAGGTCTATCAGGCCCAGAAGTGCAGCATCCTGCTGGACCGCGAGTCCGTGATGCTGGCCAACCCGGCCATGGACATCACCGACGCGGTCGTTGCCGCCCTGGATGCGCGCATCAAGACGCTGACCTTCGATCGTGAGCGTCTGGACCAGCAAGTTCCGGGCGCTGCGGCGCTGCAACCGACGAACAGGTAAGCGAATCGTCCCCCACGTGGTTACGTAGGGGGACCTTTTCGTCGTGAGGAACCATGCCGGACCCGCGTTTTTTCGATAACCTGGGTCCGGCGCTGCTTTCCGAATTGGCCCAGGCGAGCGCCGCCGAACTGGCGGATGTCTCCCTGGCCGATAGGCAGATCGCCCACGTCGCCCCGCTGGACGCTGCGGACGGGCAAGCGGTCACCTTCTTCTCCGACATCAAGCGGAAGGATGCGGCTTCGGCTACGCGGGCCGGGGCGTGTTTCGTGCGGGCCGAGCACAAGGATCTCCTGCCCGCGACGTGCGCTGCGTTGGTCACTGCTCGGCCACAGGCCGCCTGGGCCGTCGCCGCCAACCGTCTGTACGCGCCGCGCCGCCACCAAGCTGGGGCGGCTGCCGTTCATCCCGACGCAACGCTCGAGACTGGCGTAGAGCTATCGCCGAACGTGACGATCGGGCAGGGCGCCCGGATTGGCCGAGGAACGCGTATCGGCCCCGGCGCGGTGATCGGGCCCGGCGTGCTGATCGGCCGCGATTGCCGCATCGGCGCCAACGCGGTCATCGGGTTCGCGCTGCTGGGCGACGGCGTATCGATCTCCGCCGGCGCTGTCGTTGGCGAGGCGGGTTTTGGCGCCGCGCTTGGCCCCCGTGGCATGGTGGATCTTCCGCAACTCGGACGTGTCGTTTTTCAGGACAACGTGACGCTGGGCGCCAATAGCTGCGTTGATCGCGGCGCCTTCGACGATACGACCATCGGCGAGAACACCAAGATCGACAATCTGGTTCATGTCGCGCACAACGTCCGTATCGGGCGTAATTGCGTACTTGCGGCCTATACCGGCGTTTCGGGCAGCACAGTCGTCGGCGACGGCGTCGCCTTCGGCGGCAAGGCCGGGGTGGCCGATCATTTGAACATTGGCTCGGGCGCGAGCATCGGGGCCGCCGCCTCGGTGTTCAAGGACGTGCCGGACGGTGAAACTTGGACGGGATTCCCCGCGCGGCCGCTGAAGCGGTGGCTCAGGGAGACCGCATGGCTGTCGCGCATGGCGGGCGGTCGAGGCACGAGGGGCAGACCATGAGCGAGAACGCCGAGCAAACGGTGCAGACCGATATCGACATCGCGGAAATCCTGGCGCGTATCCCGCACCGCTATCCGTTCCTGCTGGTCGACCGGGCCGAAGACTACAAGCCCCATCAGTCGATCGTCGGCATCAAGTGCGTGACGATCAATGAACCATTTTTCCAGGGTCACTTCCCGGGCAACCCGGTCATGCCTGGCGTGCTGATCATCGAGGCTCTGGCTCAGACCGGCGCGGTGCTGATGAGCAAGTCGCTAGAAGTCGACACCGAGGGTAAGACCATCTTCTTCATGTCGGTCGACAACGCGCGTTTCCGCAACCCGGTCCGTCCGGGCGACGTGATCCGCATGGAAGTCGAGGTCGTGCGCGCGCGGTCCTCGATCTTCAAGTTCAAAGGCGTGGCCAAGGTCGGCGACAAGGTCGCCGCCGAGGCTGAGTTCGCCGCCATGGTCGTCGAGACGGGCCCCAAAGCATGACCATTCACCCCACCGCCATCATTGCACCCGAAGCCAAGCTCGCGCCGGACGTCGAGGTCGGGCCCTACAGCATCGTGGGCCCGGATGTGACGCTGGCGGCTGGCGTGCGCCTGCTCTCGCACGTGGTGGTGGAGGGCGCGACGACGATCGGCGAAGGCTGCGTCGTGCATCCGTTCGCTAACCTCGGCGGGCCCCCGCAGCACCTGGGCCACAAGGGTGAGCGCACCGAACTGATTATCGGCCCGCGCAACATCATCCGCGAGCACGTGACCATGCACACCGGCACCGCCTCCGGTAAGGGCATGACCACGATCGGATCAGATGGTCTCTACATGGTCGGCTCGCACGTCGCGCACGACTGCGCGGTCGGTGACTTCGTCGTGCTGGCGAAGGGAGCGACGCTGGGCGGCCACGTCACGATCGGCGACTACGTGTTCATGGGCGGCTTAGCCGCCGCGCACCAATTCTCCCGCATTGGCCGTTACAGCTTCATCGGCGGTCTCGCCGCAGTGACCAAGGATGTCATTCCGTATGGTTCAGTATGGGGCAATCACGCGCACCTCGAGGGCCTGAACCTCGTGGGCCTCAAGCGTCGTGGTTTCCCGCGCGAGACCATCAATGCGCTGCGAGCGGCCTACCGCCTCATGTTCGCGGACGAGGGCACCTTCCAGGAGCGCCTCGACGACGTTGTCGAGATCCACGCTGGCAACACCGAAGTGATGGAGATCGTCGATTTCATCCGCGCCGACGCCAATCGCCCGCTCTGCCTTCCGGAGCGGGAAGTCTAGGTTTTCACGATGCGCAAGTTGGGCCTGATCGCTGGCGGCGGGTCGCTTCCCGTCGAACTGGCGTCCCACTGCGAGGCCGCTGGACGGGCCTTCGCCGTTATGCGTTTGCGCACGTTCGCGGACGCCTCGTTGGCGCGCCACCCAGGCGCAGAGGTGGGGCTGGGCGAGTTCGGCAAGATCTTCAAGGCGTTACGAGATCAGGGCTGTCAGGTTGTCTGCTTTGCGGGCAACGTCAGCCGTCCTGATTTCTCCGCGCTGATGCCAGATGCACGAGGGCTGAAGGTTCTGCCAGGTTTGATCGTCGCCGCGCGAAAGGGCGACGATGCGCTGCTCCGCCGCGTGCTCGACGAGTTCGAGAAAGAAGGCTTCGAGATCGAGGGCGCCCATGAGGTGATGGGCGAGATGACCTTGCCGCGCGGCCGCCTTGGCAAGATCTCGCCGGCTCCCGAGCACATGGCCGATATCGACAAGGCGCTGCACGTCGCGCGCGAGATCGGGCGACTGGACATCGGGCAGGGCGCGGTCGTCTGCGAAGGCTTGGTGCTTGCGGTCGAGGCGCAGGAAGGAACGGACGCGATGCTCCGCCGCGTGGCCGACCTCCCCGAGGCGGTCCGCGGACGAGCCGAACGCCGGCTGGGTGTTCTGGCTAAGGCGCCCAAGCCGATCCAGGAGACGCGCGTGGATCTGCCCACCATCGGCGTCGCAACGGTTCACCGCGCCGCGCGGGCGGGCTTGGCGGGCATCGTCGGCGAGACTGGGCGGTTGCTGGTGGTTGATCGTGAGGCCGTTATCGCGGCGGCAGACGATGTGGGCCTGTTCATTCTGGGGGTCGACCCGCAGGAGCGGCCGTGACGAAGAACGGTGATAAGCCTCTCAAGGTGATGCTCGTCGCCGCCGAGGCGTCCGGCGACGCGCTTGGGGCGGGCCTCGCCAAGGCGCTGCGTGCGCGCCTCGGAGATGGTGTGACCTTTGTCGGTATCGGCGGGGCCAAGATGGCCGAGGAGGGCGTCGAGAGCCCCTTCGATATCGCTCAACTGTCGATCCTTGGCATACTGGAGAGCCTTAAGGCCTATCCAAGGGCGATGGCGCGGTTGAAGGACACCATCGCCCTTGCCGCGCGCGAGAAGCCTGACGTGGCGGTTCTGATCGATAGCTGGGGCTTCAACATTCGCTTGGCGCATGCGCTGCGCAAGCTCGATCCAAACCTGCCGCTCGTGAAGTATGTCGCACCCCAGGTCTGGGCGTACCGCGAAAGCCGGGCCCATGCGCTCGCCAAGGCCGTGGATCTGTTGCTGTCTATCCAGCCTATGGATAGGCCGTACTTTGACGCCGCAGGCCTTCGGAACGTCTTTGTCGGCAATTCCGCCCTCGCCAAGCGTTTCGATCACGCAGATCCCGCCCGCCTACGCGCGTCTATCGGTGCGTCAGCCTCCGAGCCGATACTTCTGGTCCTGCCGGGCAGCCGCCCCTCCGAGATCGAGCGCGTGATGCCGGCCTTTGAGGACGCGGTTCGACGTCTGAAGGCGCAACGGCCAGCGCTGCAGGTTGTGGTTCCGGCCGCCTACACCGTCGCCGAGGCGGTGAAAGCTCGGGTCGCCGGTTGGCCGTTCCGCGCACATGTGATCGAGGACGAGGGTCTCAAGGATGACGCCTTCCTCGCAGGGGATGTCGCCTTGGCGTGCAGCGGCACCGTGACCACCGAACTGGCCCTGGCTGGGCGTCCGATTGTGGTGGGTTACAAGACTGGCGCGGTCACCTACGCCATCATCAAACGGCTGATGAAGCCGCGGTGGATCACGCTATTCAACATCGCAGCCGGCAAGGCGGTGGCGCCGGAGTTCATTCAACACGACTGCCAGGGCGAGCGTCTCGCGCGCGAGATCGCGATCAGGCTGGATGACCCCGCTCTACGCGGCAAGCAGGTGGCGGAGCAGTACCTTGCGCTCGACAAGATGGGGCGTGGCATGCCCGACCCGTCTGAAGCCGCCGCCGAGGCGTTGCTGAGTTTCTTGCGCGCGCCCGCAGAAGTCCCCGCATAGGCCGGTCCTTGCGAGGCGTCGAAAGTTAACCCCCGATTCACGATCGCGGCCTTAACCTCTACGAAGCGCTCGCTGTGGAGTCGTTGTCGTGGCTGTAGACCCGACCGCGCCCGTCTCTCCGATCATTCCAACCTTTCCGGCTGGGACCGCTGTGGAGTCCAGCGCGATCGCCCAGGCTCTAGCCCGGCAGGCCTTGGCTGGCGCGACCGCCCAGCTCGCCGAAATTGCCGGTGGGCCAGCAGGCAACGCGGCATCGGTTCTAGGACAGGCAACGACGGCTTCACAGTCGGCGACGAAGGACGCTGGTCATTCCGCTGCGCTCGACGGTCGATCCACGCCTGCACAGGTCGCCACGGGGCCTGTAGCGCCAAAGCCGACCTTGGATCCGCGCACAGCGCGAGTCGTCCGGTTGGCGACAGCTGAGGCCGTGCCGCGGCAAGCCGGCCTAGCGCCGCTCATGGCGGATCTCCGAGCCATTGTTGACGAACCCGACACGCCACCTGCCGTCCGAGACGCCGGGCGCGCTTTGCTAGCCAAGACCCCGGCGATCCACGACATCACGACGGGACCGGGTCTTCGTCAGGCGGTCGAGCGATCTGGGGTTCTGCTTGAAGCACACCTGGCCCGGGCGGCCGTCTCGCCGCAGGGCGCCGGCGCACCACGCCGCCCCATCGCCGAAGGCGACCTCAAGGCGGCGCTCTGGGTGTTTCGTAGCGCCTTGTCCGCCTGGCTGGCCAAGGTCGAGCCCCCCGGCGACGCCGTCAGGCCGCCGGTCTCTTTGGCAAGTGAAAACGCGACCGTCGAAGCGCCAGACACGCCAGGGCCAACGGTACGAGAAACGCTGGCGCACAGCCCTAGCACGCGCTCGAACCCGCTGACCGCCACGCCGACCAGTCAAGGCCGCCCGGCCGCCGCCGCCGCCGCCGCTGAAGCGCCCTTGCTCGCCAAGGCTCAAGCTCCGGCGGCCATGACTGCGGAGGATACGAACAACGCTGCGTCGGCGCGCCCTGCGATCAACCCCGCCGCCATTCCTGCTAGCCAGGACGCAGACCCGGAACTCGCTGCGCGGTTTGGGGCGTTTGTCGCCATCCCGCACAAGGCGGCAGAGCGCGCCCCGAGCAAGATTTCGCCCAGCGGGGGCAGCTTGCCGACGCTGTTGCAGGCCGAGCCGGAGGACGGCGAAGACGCGCCGCAGCGTCCGTCATTGGCGGAACCTCGATCGCTCGTCACCCGCGGCTATGCCGGCGCGGCTGAAGAACGACCCCGGACGCCGCCGCCACCTTATGCCGGCGGACCCACGACCGGGCAGAAGCCCCTGGACCCAGGACCGCCGCTATTGGGCACGCCAGAAACGGTGGCGCGGCGCCTGTTGAAGGGGACGCAATCGGCTCTGGCGCGGCAGGACTTGATGCAGATCGCTTCGTTGCCCGAGGGCTTGGTCCCCGAGCATGAGCCCGCAGAAGCTAGACTGGTCGCGGCGAAGCTGAATTTCGACCTGCCGTTCGTCACCCCGCAAGGCGTCGCCGTCGCACAGTTTGAGATCAGCCGCGATGGCGGTGGCGCAGGGGGAGGCGGCGCGGCGACTTTGGAGCAAACCTATCGCGCGCGCTTTTCGATTGATGTCGAGCCGCTAGGACCGGTGCATGCGCAGGTGGTTCTCGCTGGCTCACGGGCCCGCGTTTCGCTGTGGGCGGAGCGATCAGACACCATTGCGAGACTACGAGCAGGCGAGGAGGCGTTGGGCGCGGCGCTGCGCCAGGCGGAGCTGACGCCGGAGGTTGCAGTGCACTCAGGCGCGCCGCCGATGCCCGGTGGCGGGCCGTTGGGGCACTTCGTGGATCAAGCCTCATGAGCGGGATCTCCGGCCCGTCCTCCAAACCTCGGATCGCGGTCGCTCTCCTCTACGAGGAGCCGAATGCGCCCAAGGTCATCGCCTCAGGCCAGGGTTGGATTGGTGAGAAGATCATCGAGACGGCGAAAGAGCATGGGGTCCCGATCGAGGAAGATCCTGTCTTGGCCCAGGCGCTCTCGACGATCGAAATCGACGAGGAGATCCCCGAAGCGCTCTATCGAGCGGTAGCCGAGGTCCTGAGCTTCTTGCTCAAGCGCTGAAACGAAAAAGGCCCCGCCAAAGCGGGGCCTGATCCGTGAACACAAGACGCTCGCGCTTAGCGCTTGTCGAGCGTGACGTAGTCGCGCTGCGTGGCGCCCGTGTAGAGCTGACGCGGACGACCGATCTTGCGGGTGGGGTCCTCGAACATTTCCTTCCACTGGCTGATCCAGCCGACGGTGCGGGCCAGGGCGAACAGCACGGTGAACATGTTGGTCGGGAAGCCCATCGCGCGCAGGGTGATGCCCGAATAGAAGTCGATATTCGGGTACAGCTTGCGATCGACGAAGTACGGGTCGTTCAGGGCGACCTTCTCCAGTTCCTGGGCGACCTGCAGCAGCGGGTCGTTGTTGTGGCCCAGTTCGGCCAGAACCTCGTGCGCGGTCTTCTGCATGACCTTCGCGCGCGGGTCGAAGTTCTTGTACACGCGGTGGCCAAAGCCCATCAGCTTGTACTTCCGGTCCTTCACGCCCTGGACGTAGTCCTTGATGTTGTCGACCGAACCGATGGTCTCCAGCATCTCCAGCGCTTCCTGATTGGCGCCGCCGTGCGACGGGCCCCACAGGCAGGCGATGCCGGCGGCGATACAGGCGAACGGGTGCGCGCCCGACGAACCGGCCAGACGGACGGTCGAGGTCGAGGCGTTCTGCTCGTGGTCGGCGTGGAGGATGAAGATCCGGTCCATGGCGCGGGTCAGCACCGGATTCGGCTTCCAGTCCTCGGCCGGCACGGCGAAGCACATGCGCAGGAAGTTTTCCGAGTACGACAGGTCGTTGCGCGGCGACACGAACGGCTGGCCGACCGTGTACTTGTAGGCGCGGGCGGCAATCGTCGGCATCTTGGCGATCAGGCGATGGGCGCTGATCTCGCGCTCACGCGCGTCGTCGACATTGATGCTGTCCGAATAGAACGCCGACAGGGCGCCGACGGCGCCGGTCATGACCGCCATCGGGTGGGCGTCGCGACGGAAGCCTTCGAAGAAGCGGTCGAACTGAGCGTGCAACATCGTGTGGTAGGTGATGTTGTGCTCGAACTTGGCGAACTCGTCGGCCTTGGGCAGCTCGCCGTTCAGCAGTAGGTAGCAGACCTCAAGGAACGAGGACTTCTCGGCCAGCTGGTCGATCGGGTAACCGCGGTGCAGCAGGATGCCCGCGTCGCCGTCGATATAGGTGATCTTGCTCTCGCACGAGGCGGTCGAGGTGAAGCCCGGATCGAACGTGAAATGATCGCTCTCACCGTAGATCTTGCGGACGTCAATGACGTCCGGACCCGTGCTGCCCTTGAGGATCGGCAGCTCATAGCTCTTGTCGCCGATCGTCAGCGTGGCTTTATCGGTCATCCGTAGACCCCTTCATTATTGGGACGGGCAGTCCAACTTTCGCTTTTCGCGGGTGCGTTATAGCGCCTCATGCGCGAGGCGCCAGCGCGTCGTCAAGACGGCCAATCGCCTCATCGCGGGAGAGAGCCGCCATGGTCTTGTTCAAGTCGGGGGCAGGGGCGCCGCTGGTGAGGATCCCGCGCAGGGCCGGGCCAAACTTCCCGAAGCCGACACCTTCCGATTCCGCGAATGATTTCAACACGGTTTCCAGGGTTGCGGCGTCAAAGGCGGGGGCGGCGGCCAGTTGGTCGCGCAGACGCTTCAGCCGTTCGACCGTTTCCTCGGTGAGCTGTTTTTGGGTTTTCTCTTCCAGCGTCAATGGACGGGTCTTTAGCGCGAATGCGCAGTGATCGACCAGTTCGAGGATCGTTTTGGCGCCTTCCTTGACCTCAGGAACCGTGCGCGCGATGCGGTCGGCCGCATCGGCGGGCAGGGGCTCGCCCCGCTTCTCAGCCGCCGCCAGGGCCAGGGCAGTCAAACGGGCGTCATCGGCCTTGCGCAGATGCTGGGCGTTGATGTGGTTCAGCTTGGCCCAGTCCAGACGCGCGGGAGCTTTGACGACGTCAGCGACGTCAAACCAGCTGATCGCCTGTTCGTCGTTGAAGACCTCGTCGTCGCCGTGACCCCAGCCGAGGCGGGCCAGGTAGTTGCGCATGCCTTCGGGGATATAGCCAAGGTCGGCGAACTCGCCGACGGCCTGAGCGCCATGGCGCTTGGAGAGCTTGGCGCCGTCTGGCCCGTGGATCAGCGGAATGTGCGCGAAGGCCGGCACAGGCCAGTCCATGGCCTGATAGATCAGGGTCTGGCGAGCGGCGTTGTTCAGATGGTCGTCGCCACGGATCACGTGGGTCACGCCCATGTCGTGGTCATCCACCACGACCGCGAGGTTGTAGGTCGGCGCGCCGTCCGCACGCAGCAGCACGAGGTCGTCCAGCTCGATGTTCTTGAAGGTGACGGGACCCTTGACCATGTCGTTGACAACGGTCTCGCCGTCCAGCGGGCCCTTGAAACGGATCACGTGGGGCATGCTGAGGTCGCCTTCGGCGGCGTCGCGCCAAGGCGAGCGGATCGCACGGCCTTCGGCGCGGGCCTTTTCGCGCGCGACTTCCAGTTCCTCGACGGTCATCCAGCAGCGATAGGCGCGGCCCTTGGCCAACAGCTCATGCACCACCTCCACGTGACGCGGGGCACGGGTGTGTTGGAAGATCACCTCGTCGTCTGACTTGAGGCCCAGCCAGTCCAGTCCCTCGAAGATCGCGGCGACGGCGGCGTCGGTCGAACGCTCGCGATCGGTGTCCTCAACGCGAATTAGGAACTTCCCTCCCGTATGGCGTGCATATAACCAGTTGAACAGCGCCGTACGAGCGCCGCCGATATGCAGGAAACCGGTGGGCGAGGGGGCGAAGCGCGTGACGACGCCGGTGGGTGTGGGGTTCGACATGGACTTCAAGGCTGCAGGACAATGCGCCATGGCGGCGCTGGGAGACGTTCGCCGCGATGCGACGCAGGCGAGGCGTCTTAGCACGCGGCTCATGGCCGGGCCTAGCGGTTTTCCGCAACGCGAAATGCGATGCAAGATCGCGAAAAATACAGCGGTTTCCGAGTGTTAGGCGTTGACCGTCCGGCCAATGCGCCAGCGACTGCATTCGGTGCGGCGCGTTGGGCGCGGATGGGGCGTGCTGCCGCGGACGAGGTCGGGAATAACCTTGAGCGCCGGTTTCTGTGGGCGCCCGTGGCCTTCGGCTTGGGCGCGGCGGCGTATCTGGAGGCGAGGGCCGAACCGACGCTCTGGGTCCTGGGGGTCATGGCGGCGAGTCTTGGTGTTGCGGCCTGGGCGACCCGCCGCTGGAATGCGCCGCCGATTATCGCGGTGTTGTTGGGTCTAGCGGCGTTCGGCGCGGCGGGCGCCTTCGCCGCCAAGGTCCGTAGCGAGCGTGTCACCGCACCCGTCATGAGCGGCGAACGGTTGGTGCGGCGTGTCGAAGGGTTCGTCGTGGACGTCGTCAGCCCCGGCGCCGGCGGCCAGCGCCTCTTGATTGCTCCGGTCAGGATCGCCGGATTGTCGCCAGAAGAAACGCCGCGCCGGATACGCGTGACGATCGGTGAGAATCCAGTCCCGCAACCCGGAGAAGCGATTCGCCTTCGTGCGATGCTGGGACCGCCTCCGCCGCCTGCCGCGCCCGGCGCTTACGATTTCGCGCGGGACGCGTGGTTCGACTCGATTGGCGGCGTCGGTTTCACCGTTGGCGAGATCGAGAGCGTTCAGTTGGATCCGCCGCCGCTGCGCTTACGCCTTGCCATGGCGGTGAACGCTCTCCGTTGGAATCTGGCTCAGCGGCTCCTCGCCCGGATGGGGCCGTCCAGCGGCGGTATTGGCGCCGCCATGGTGACGGGCCACGAAGCCTGGATCACCGAGGCGCAGACCGACGCTATGCGCGCCTCCGGCCTTGCGCACATCTTGTCGATCTCCGGATTGCACATGGCGATTGTGGGCGGATTTGTCTTTGTCGTTTTCCGTCTCGGGGTCGCTGCCTGGCCATGGTTGGCCTTGCGTGCGCCGGGTAAGAAGATCGCCGCCGTCGGCGGGCTGGTCGCGGTTCTGGGCTATCTGGTCATATCCGGTGCGCCACCGCCCGCCGAACGCGCGGCCATCACAGCCAGCGTAGCCTTCCTGGCGATCCTCTTTGATCGACGCGCGATCACCTTGCATGGCTTGGCGCTGGCGGCGCTGCTGATCCTTCTGCTCAAGCCCGAAACGGCGGGCGAGCCGGGCTTTCAGATGTCCTTCGCTGCGACAGCCGCGCTCGTGGCTCTAGCCGAGGCCTGGCCCCGGCCGGTGCGGGAGTTGTCGACACCCTGGTGGATCCAAGGGCCGCAGGCGGCCGTCGCCTGGTTGGCCGCCAGCGTCGCGGCCAGCTTTGTGGCGGGCTTGGCCACCGCGCCGTTCGCCATGCAGCATTTCAACCGCGTCGCGGTGTGGGGTCTGCCAGCAAACCTGCTCGTGGCGCCATTGTCCTCGTTCGTGATCATGCCGTTTTTGGCTATCGGCGCTCTTCTGGAGCCCTTGGGACTAAGCGCGCCCTTCCTGGCTATCGCCGGCTGGGGCGTTGACGCCATGCTCGGCGTTGCGAACCTGTTCGCTCAAGCGCACGGCGCGCAGCATGTCGTCGCCAGCGCACCACCAGAGGTGCTCGTGCTCGCGTTCCTGGGGCTGATGCTCCTCTGCCTTTGGAAAGGGCGTCTTCGTTGGATCGGCGCGCCGCTCGCCTTGGCTGTCGCCGTTTGGCCCAGGCCATCACCACCCGACGCCTGGGTCGCCGCCGACGGCGCGACCGCCGCCGTGCGATCGGGTGACGCGGCGGTTCTGCTCCGGACTGACGCCAAGCGGTTCGGCGCTGAGCTCTGGGCGCGGAGGCGGGGTCTGGAGCCGACAGCCTGGAGTCTCTACGGCTGCGACCGATGGATTTGCGGACCGAAACTTGGCGCGCCTGTGCGGTTGTCCCTGGCATGGTCGCGCAAGACGCCTGACGCCGAGGTGCTGAGCGGCCTATGCGTTCGGAGCGAGATCGTCGTGGTTCGCGGAAAGCCGCCGCCGCGCGTGCCGCCGCTGTGCGCCGAAACCGTGCTGCTGACAGGCGAGGACTTTGCACGGCAAGGCTCAGCCGAACTCTACCGACGGCCGGACGGTTGGCGCATTGTCTGGGCGCAGCCCTTACGTGGCGAGCGACCGTGGAGCGGATACTGACGCCTTCTGGTGCGTGGCGGGTTAGAATCGGGCGCCGGACCGCGCTCTATCAGGAGGCCCCCACTATGTCAGATCCATACGCCCCACGGCGCGCCATATTTCGCGCCCTCCATGCGGAAGGTTGCTTCATCCTGCCTAATCCGTGGGATGTCGGCAGCGCAAAGCGGCTGGAAGGCCTTGGTTTCAAGGCCCTGGCCTCGACCAGCGCAGGCATGGCTTGGGCGCTGGGCAAGAGCGACGGAGCGGTGACGCGCGATGAGGTGATCACTCACCTGAAGATGCTCTGCGCCGCCACTGATCTACCGGTCAATGCGGACTTCGAAAATGGCTTCGGAGATACGCCAGCCAAGGTCGCCGAGAGCGTGACTTTGGCCATAGACGCGGGTGTCGCGGGTCTCTCGATCGAGGACTGGTCGGGCGTGGCGCTCTATGAACTTTCCGTCGCCGTAGAGCGGCTCAAGGCGGCGCGTGCGGCGATTGACGCTAGCGGGCGCGACGTGATGCTGGTGGGGCGCTCCGAAGGCTATCTGCGTGGCCGCCGTGACCTTGGGGCGACCCTCGAACGGCTGAAGGCCTATGCCAGCGCTGGCGCGGACTGCCTCTATGCGCCTGGCGTTACGGATCCGGCTGAGATTCGAGCGATCGTCGAAGCGGTCGCGCCCAAGCCTGTAAATATTCTGCTCTGGGGCGACGACATGACGGTGGAGAGCCTTGCGGGGCTCGGCGTGCGCCGGGTCAGCACCGGCGGTGCGCTTGCGGCGGCGGCCTGGGCGGGCTTCGACGCCGCAGCCCAACGGTTAGCGGAGGCCGGACGTCTTACGCCCTAGTCGCAAATAGGAGAAAGGCCCCGATCCTCGTCGGATCAGGGCCTGAATCGCCGGAGCGCTGCGCGCCTGGGTCTAGTGATAACGGCGGATCAGGCCCACCAGCTTACCCTGCACCTCGACCTGATCCGGACCGAAGATGCGCGTCTCGTACTTTGGATTAGCCGCCTCCAAAGCGATCGAGCCCCCCTTCTTGCGCAGGCGCTTTAGGGTGGCTTCCTCGCCGACCAGCGCGACGACGATCTCGCCCGAGGTGGCGGTGTCGCCCTTCTTGATGATCACATAGTCACCATCGAGGATCCCAGCCTCGATCATCGAGTCTCCCTGGACCTCAAGGACATAGTGCTCGCCGCCGCCGAGCATCGTTTCTGGCACCGGCAAACGATCGCGTTCGTGCTGGATTGCGTCGATTGGCGTACCCGCGGCGATCTTGCCCAGGATAGGAAGGTCGCGGCTGTCATTGGCCGGGACGGCAGTGCTGCTGGACGGGAGCGGCGCCCCGCCGCCTTCAAAGACCTGCGGGCGGAATGCGCCGCGCCCCTTGGGCGGCGCAGCGGTCGTAGCCTGCTGCGGGAGCTTCACCACCTCCAGCGCGCGCGCCCGATGCGCCAGACGACGAATGAAGCCACGCTCCTCCAGGGCCGTGATCAAGCGGTGGATCCCGGACTTGGAAGCCAGATCGAGGGCTTCCTTCATCTCGTCGAACGACGGCGAGACGCCGGTTTCCTTGATCCGTTCATGGATGAACATCAGCAGTTCGTGCTGCTTGCGCGTGAGCATGTCGGCCTCAGGTGGAGCGCGGAACAAACCGCAAACCTTGCGAATGTTCTCGTGGTGTTCCGCGTCAAAGTCAAGCCGAGCTTCGTTAACGGGAAAAGCGGCGTTATTTCAGGGGGTTAGGGTGGGGGCGATCGGAAAGCGCCGAAGAATCAAAAACTTAATAAAGCCTTTCAGGAGCGCTTGCGCGCCACGATGATGTCCTGGTCCTGCATCGGTTCGCGCCGCCAGACGCCGAGGGCTTGGTTCAGGATCTCCAGGCCCAGTTCCTCGTACTGCGTTCGCACGTGCGCCAGATCGTAGCCAATCACGGCCTCGGGCAGGTCGGGCGTCGCCGTCCAGCAACCGTCCAGTGGATGGACGAAGTCGAAGGCGATCTGGCCGGACCCGGTGTTGGCCCGCGCCTCCTCATCAATCAGATACCAGGAGACGATGCTGATGCCGCCCGGCCGCAGGACCCTGGCGATCTCGCGCGCGAACTGCGCCTGATCCGCCGCCAGCAGATGGGTGAACACCGAACCCAACCAGACATAGTCAAAACTGGCGTTGGGGTAGGGAAAGACATAGGCGCTGGCCGGCTGGGTTCCGCTCGGATTGTAGCGGTCGCTGTGCATGTCGGCGTGGAGGAACTCGAACCTGGAGTCTCCGACGGCGATATTTGCGCGGCACCAGTCGATCGCTTCGGCCATGACGTCGAAGCCCGCGTAGCGGCCGTTCTCATCGAGATAGTCGACGAGAGGGGCGGCTGCGCGTCCGATGCCGCAGCCGACGTCGAGGATGGCGTGGTGAGGTTGCAGGCCCGCGTCAAGGAACAGCGCCTTGAACTGCTGCCCGACCCGCACGAAGTCGGCGTCTGCGGCCCCGACCAGGTGCCAGAGTTCCTGGGGGGCCTGGAGCCCGTCGGTCGGCGCGGTGACAGAGGTAGCGTGCGCGGTTGGGCTTAGTCGACCGAGAGTAGACCTGATTGGACGCTGCGCGAGGCGCTTCAAGGTGGTCAGCAAGGCGCGCATCCGATTCTCCCGCAGAACGGCGCCCGCCTTATAAACCAGCGTTCCGGCTCACGCGCCCGTCGTGAGGTCCTGGTCGTCGAACCCGGTGGCCATCTCAGGGAACTTGGGCGTGCAGCTCTGGTAGAAGCCGGCGATCCGCCGCATGTCGGCGGCGTAGTCGCCGGTCGGGTAGATCGCGGGGCCAAGGCCCACGACCTTTCGCTTGTAGTCCATCATGCCCAGCACCATCGGCACCTCGGCGCCCATGGCGATGTGATAGAAGCCGGTTTTCCACTGCCGGGCTTTGCCGCGTGTGCCCTCCGGCGCGATCGTCAGCATGAAGGTGTCACGGCGGCCGAACTCCTCGACCATCGCCTTGACCATGTCCTTGGAGCGCTCGCGATCAAGCGGTATCCCGCCAAGATCCCGCATCATCTGGTCGAACGGCGGCTTGAACAGCGAGGCCTTGCCGATGAAGCTGAGATCAAGGTTCAGGGCGTCGGCGGCGCCGACGAAATAGACGAAGTCCCAATTGCTGGTATGGGGCGCGGCGATCACGACGAACTTCCGCGTTTCGGGCGGTGCGCCCTCGATCTTCCAGCCCTGCAGCTTGAAATTCGTGGCCAGGGCCCATTTCACGACTCGCGCGAGCCAGTTCATGCACGTTTCCTCAGCCGCGTTCTCGGCGCGGCGACATTTGGAAGGATGGGACTGTTTCGCCCTCAGGCGCCAGCGCCAGAAAAGCCCGTTTTGGGTTTAACCGATCAAGATCCGCGTCGCGGCTGTCACATCCGCATGGCGCATCAGGCTCTCGCCGACCAGCATCGCCTTGGCGCCGGCGCCTTCCATCCGCACGACGTCATCGTGAGTGAAGATCCCGCTTTCGGTGACCAGCAGCGCGTCTGGCGGCGCCTGAGCTGACAGGCGCTCGGTCACCGCCAGATCGACGACGAAGCTCTTGAGGTCGCGGTTGTTAATCCCGACCAGATCCGAGCCCAGCGCGCCAGCGCGCGCCATCTCGGCCTCATCGTGAACCTCCACCAGGGCGTCCATGCCCAGGCGTTTGGCTTCGGCCATCAACTCCGCCGCCAGTACGTCGTCGATCATCGCCAGGATTACGAGGATCGCATCGGCGCCTAGGGCCCGGCTCTCGGCCACCTGCCAGGGATCGACCAAGAAGTCCTTGCGGATGCAGGGCAGGGCGACCGCAGCCCGAGCAGCGACAAGATATTCATCCGCGCCCTGGAAGCTCGGCGTGTCGGTCAGCACCGACAGACAGGCCGCGCCGCCGGCTTCATAGGCCTTAGCCAGAACCGGCGGATCGAAGTCCTCGCGGATTAGGCCCTTCGAGGGCGAGGCTTTCTTGATCTCCGCGATCAGCGACAGCTTCCCCGGGGCGTGGCGCGCTTCAAGCGCGGCCTTGAACCCGCGCGGCGCCGAAGCGCCCTTGGCGGCGGCGTCGATCTGGGCTTGAGAGCGTGCGGCCTTTCGGCTTGCGACGTCCTCGCGCTTGTAGGCGGCGATCTTGGCCAGAATGTCGGTCACGCGGTTACGTCCGTATTGGTGGCGGTCACGAGGCCTGCGAGAGCGGCCTTGGCGCGTCCGCTGTCGATCACCTCACCCGCCAGGGCGATGCCCTCGACCAAGGTCTCGACTTTGTCGGCGACCAGGAAAGCGGCGGCGGCGTTGAGCAAGACGATGTCCCGATAGGGGCCCGTCTCGCCGTCAAACAGACGGGTCAGGGCGGCGGCGTTGAAATGAGGATCTCCGCCCGTCAGATCGGCCAGAGCAGCGCGGGGCAGGCCGACGGCCTCGGGCGTGATCTTGAACAGCCTGACGACGCCGTCTCGCCACTCGGCGACCTCGGTCTCGCCGGTCGTCGTCAGTTCGTCCATCCCCGAGCCATGCACCGACCAGGCGCGTTCGGCTCCAAGGGCGCCCAGCGCCTTGGCGATCGGCTCGACAAAGCGCGGCGCCGAGACGCCGACCACCTGCCGCTTGGCGCCGGCGGGATTGGTCAACGGGCCGAGCAGGTTGAAAATGGTGCGGAAGCCCAGCTGCTGGCGGATCGGCGAGACATGCTTCATCGCCCCATGGTGAGCCTGGGCGAACAGGAAGCAGATGCCGGCCTCGTCCAGGGCCTTGCGCTGCTGCTCGCGCGTGGCGTCGATATTGACGCCCAGGGCGGTCAGCACGTCGGCGGTGCCCGACTTCGAGGTGATGGCCCGGTTGCCGTGCTTGGCGACCTTGAGACCGCCCCCGGCGGCCACGAAGCCGACCGCCGTGGAGATGTTCAGCGTGTGCAGGCCGTCCCCGCCGGTGCCGCAGACGTCGATAACGTCGTACGGATGCTCCAACGGGATGGCTGCTCGGCGCATGGCGCGGGCGCAGGCCGCGATCTCGCCCACGGTCTCGCCACGCAGGCGGATGGCGGTGACGGCGGCCGCGACCTGGGCCGGCGTCGGCTCGCCGCGCAGACAGGCGGCGAAGAACAGTTCGGCGTCGCTATCGTCGAGGGTTTGACCATCGGCGAGTTTGGCCAGCAGGGGCTTGAAAGCGTCAGACATCTGAAAAGCCTAGACCCAGACCGCCGCGTCTCGCTTGACCCCGGCCAGATCCATGAAGTTGGCCAGCATCTGGTGACCGCCCTCGGTGGCGATCGACTCGGGGTGGAACTGAACGCCGAAGATGGGACGCGTCTTGTGCTGCACGCCCATGATCTCGCCGTCGTCGGTCCAGGCGGTGACTTCCAGATCGGCCGGAAGGTCTTCGCGGCGGACGGCCAGGCTGTGGTAGCGCGTGGCGGTGAAGGGGTTGGGCAGACCCTTGAAGATGCCCTTGTCGTTGTGGTGGACCTTGCTGACCTTGCCGTGCATGACGGCCTTAGCGCGGATTACTTCGCCGCCAAACGCTTGCCCGATCGCCTGGTGGCCAAGGCAGACGCCCAGGATCGGCAGGTCGGCCGGCGCGGCCTCAAGCAGCGGCAGGCAGATGCCGGCCTGATCCGGCGCCTTGGGCCCCGGCGACAACAGCACGGCGGCCGGCTTCAGGCCCAGCGCCTCGGTCACGCTGAGCGCGTCGTTGCGATAGACGGCCGTGTCGGCCCCAAGCTCGTTCAGATAGTGAACGAGGTTGTAGGTGAAGCTGTCGTAGTTATCGATGACCAGGATCATGACGCCGCCTTTCGGAGGTCGGTTCTAGCGCGAGGCGGGCGGATGTGTAGCGCCATTTTCGCCTGCGGCTTTCAGTAACGGTTACAGCGGTCGCGGAGTTGAGCATCATAGGCTCATGGACCCGCGTGATTCCGCTTTGGACCCTGTCGCCGTCGCCTATGTGCGCGCTCTGCTGCGGCCCAAGCAACGTGTCCAGAAGATGGGGCCAGTACTGGCCGCCGCAGCCTTCGCCGCGTTCTGCGCGCTCAGCTTCGCCACCGTCATGGTGCTGGCGCCCCCAGCTGTGACGCAGCACCTTCCCAACGATAGGCTGGGTGGTCCCTAGCGGATAGAGCAGCCCTCAGGCTCAGCTGAATCGCCAGGCCTCTTCGGCCGCGCGCTTCAGCGCGCGGGACTTGTGCAGGGTCTCGTCGTACTCGGCGTCCGGATCGCTGTCGGCGACGATGCCGCCGCCGGCCTGGACGTACATCATGCCGTCCTTGACCAGGGCCGTGCGCAGCACGATGCAGGTATCGACGGCGCCGTCCGCGCCAAAATAGCCGACCGCGCCCGCATAGCTGATGCCGCGCTTCTCGACCTCGAGTTCGTCGATGATCTCCATGGCGCGAACCTTGGGGGCGCCCGACAGGGTGCCGGCGGGCAGGGCGGCCATCAGAACGTCGACGGGATCGACGCCCTCGGGCGCTGTCCCCTCGACGTTGGAGACGATGTGCATCACGTGGCTGTAGCGCTCGATCGTGAAGCTCTCAGTCACCCGAACATTCGGCCCCTTGGGGCGGGCTTGTTCCGGCGGGGTGTTACGGCCGTGCTGGTTCAGCATCGCCACGCGGCCCACGTCGTTGCGGCCAAGATCGAGGAGCATCAGGTGCTCGGCGCGCTCCTTAGGATCGGCCAGCAACTCGGCCTCGAGCGCGGCGTCTTCCTCTGGGGTCGCGCCGCGCGGGCGGGTGCCCGCGATCGGCCGGATGGTGATCTTGCCGTCACGCAGACGCACGAGAATCTCGGGGCTGGAGCCAACCAGGTTGAAGCCGTCCAGGTTCAGGAAGAACAGGAATGGCGACGGGTTGGTCCGCCGCAGCGAGCGATAGAGGGCGAATGGCGGCAGGTCGAAGGGACTGCGGAAGCGGTGGCTGGCCACCACCTGGAAGATGTCGCCGGCGGCGATGTAATCCTTGGCCTTTGCGACCACCTCGGCGTAGTCGGCGCGGCTGACCGGCGTGGTGAAATCCATCGGCCCGCGCGGCGCGCGCGGCGCGTCGTGGGCGAGGGGCCGGTGCAGGTCGGCGATCACCGCTTCGATCCGCGCCCGGGCGGCGTCGTGCGCCGCCTTGGCCGATACGCCGGCTTGGGGGCGCACGGTCGTCGTCAGGATAATCTCCTGCGCGATGGCGTCGAAAACCGCCACGATCGACGGGCGGGTCATGATCCCATCAGGAAGGTTCAAGGCGTCCGGATTGACGTCCGGCAGGCGCTCGACCAGGCGCACCAGGTCGTAGCCCAAGGCGCCGAACACGCCGGCGGCCATCGGCGGCAAGTCTTTAGGGAGCTCCATGCGCGAGCGCGCCACCAGATCCCTCAGGCTGTCCAGCGCGCCACCGGGTTGGGGCGTGAACCGACCGGCGGCGATATCGTCGCCCTCGGCGATTGCAGCCTGATCACCGCGACAGCGCCAGACGAGGTCTGGGTTCATCGTCACGATCGAATAGCGACCGCGCCAGGCGCCCCCCTCAACGCTCTCGAACAGGAAGCTGTAAGGACGAGCCTGCGCGATCTTCAGATAGGCCGAAACCGGCGTCTCCAGATCATCGATAAGGCGGGTCCAAACGACTTGCTGCCGCCCGGAGCCATAGGCTTCCGAGAAGGCGTCGAACGCGGGCTCCAGGCTCATTACTCGGCTTTCTTTCCAGCCTTGGCGGCCTCAGCCTTGGCCAGGGCGTCGGTGTCAACGCCGATGGCTTGGCGGGCCAGGGTCAGGTTGCTCTTGGCCTTCATCTGGGCGCGAGCGATGACGCGCGTGGCCTCGGCTAGATCGCGCATCAGGCCGTTCGCGGCCTGGCCGGCGGCCAGCACCGTGATCTGCGCCACGTTGGCGGTCGGCGCGGGGCGGACCGCGTCAAGCTTGGCGACGAGATAGGCCTCGCCCTGTTGACCGGCGCGCGCCGTGAAGATGGCGCCCGGCTTGGCCGTGAAGGCCGCGCCCAAGAACTCTTGGCCCAAGGCCATGTTCTGCTGCGCGTTCTGGCGCGTCAGACCGCCCGGAATCTTTTGGACCTTCGACTGAGCCGCTGTCGCGACCGCTTCCAGGCTTTCGCCCTTCTTGGCGCGGGCGGCGAGTTCGTCGGCCTTGGCCTTCATGCGCTTGGCCATTTCCTGGCCGAACCAGACGGCGGTCAGTTGCGGCTTGATTTCAGCAAGAGGCGGCAGGGCGGCGGGAATGATCCGCTCGACCTTCACAGCGTAGTAGTCGCCCTTGCCCGCCTCGACCAGTTCGCTCTCCCCGCCTTGCGACAGGTCGAACGCGGTCTTGACGATGTCGGCCGTGAGGCCAGCGACAGGTTGGCCCATCTGGTCCGCGCCCTGCGCCGTCACCGGCGCCGTCGTGATCACCAGCGCGCCGGCCTTGCTGGCCGCCGAGATCAGGTCGGCGCCCGCATCACGAGCGTCCTGATAGGTTTGAGTCTGCTCATAGGCCTTGGCCTGCGCCGTCTGGGCGCGAACCTCGGCTTCGATCTGCGCGCGGACGCTGTCCAGTGAGGCGACGGCGCCGGGCGTGATCTTGGTCACCTTGACCACAGCGACGCCAAGGTCGCCCGCGATCGGGCCGCTGACCTGGCCAGCCTGGAGGGCGAAAGCGGCCGCCGCCACTTTGCGATCCGGAACGGCGGTCTTGGGCTTGTCGGTAAGGACCAGCGGCGCCTTGCCGTAAGCCTTGGCGACGGCGGCCGGGTCTTCGCCCTTGGCGAGGCGCTGCGAGATCACCGTGGCCGCCTTGGCGTCCGGTGCGGAGATCTGGATGATCGTCCGGGTTTCCGGCTTGGCCAGGCTGTCCTTCCGGAAGTCGAAGGCCTTCTGGACATCCGCTGGATTGATCGTCACCGACGGCTCCAGCGCCGAAGCGCTCACGCGCATGATCGAAAGAACCCGCGTCTCCGGCCGCGTCAGACGGTCAGCGTTCTCCTTCATGAACGCCGTCAGCTGGGCGTCGGTCGGCGGGTTGGGACGCTGAACGGAAGCGGGATTGACGACAAAGGCCGAGATTTCCCGGGATTCTAGCATGTAGGCGCCTTGAAGCGCGGCATAGATGCGCGGCGCCTTCAGGCCGTCGGCGATCGCCGAGAAGAAGTGGGTCTGGGCGATTTCGTCGCGCAGCGAAGCCTCATAGCCCTCCGGCGTCATGCCGTTTTGCTGCATAAGCACCGCATAGGCCTGAGGATCGAACTTGCCGGTGATCGGGTCGAATGGGCGCGTCGTGGGTGGCAACTGGCTCATCTGTTCACGCACGGTGTCGGCGACCAGTTTGTCAGACGGCGCGACGCCCATCTTGTGCAGCGCGGCCGCCAGCGATTCTTGCAGCACCAGTTCCTGGACGATCTGACGATCGACGCCCTGCTCGACAGCCTGGTCAGGCGTGAGCGTGGCGCCATTTCGTTGCTCCATCGCCTTGCGATAGTTGTCGAAGCGCTGCTTGAAGTCCGCCGCAGACATGGTCCGCGAGCCGGCGCTGATCACGCCGGAACCTTGCGGCCCCTTGAACACGTCGCTGATGCCAAAGATGGCGAAGCTGACAATCAGCAAGCCAAACAGCACCACCGCGAAGGGCGATTTGGCGAACTTGCGGAAACCGGCGAGCATGAGCGCGAAAACCTTCCAGACAGACCGCTGCGCATACGAACGCGACGGTCGAGAGCAGCGGGTATAGTAGAGCCGAAGGCGGGGGGGCAAGCGGCGTGGGCTTGACTTCCCAAGGGAGCGTGACCCCAAGAAGGCGCTCATGACCCTTTCGAGCACAAAGCCCCGGCCTTTGATCGCCGGAAACTGGAAGATGAACGGCCTTTCGGCCGCTCTGGATGAGGCCCGCGCCGTTGCGGCCGCTCTCAACAGCCAGCCCTCGGTCGCCCGCGTGGCGATCTTCCCGCCCTCAACCCTTCTGGCTCGCCTGAGCGAAGCGGTGGCCGGGTCTCCCGTCGCAACGGGCGCTCAGGATTGCCACGGCAAGGCCAGCGGCGCGCATACAGGCGACATTTCAGCGGACATGATCGCCGACGCGGGCGGATCTTTGGTGATCTGCGGCCACTCCGAGCGACGCACCGACCACGGCGAGACCTCCGCCCAAGTGGCGGGCAAGGCCGAGGCTGCATTAGCAGCTGGCCTGGAGCCGATCATCTGCGTCGGCGAAACCCTGGAAACCCGCGAGGCCGGCGACGCCGTGGCTTTCGTCGTAGCCCAGGTGCGCGAGTCGATTCCGCCGTCGCTGGCGGGCAAGGCCTTCAATGTCGCTTATGAGCCGTTGTGGGCTATCGGCACGGGCCGCACCGCGTCCGTCGACAACATCGTCGAGATGCACGCCGCCATCCGCGCCGAGCTCATTTCGATCTTCCGAGAGCAGGGCGAGGTTGTTCCCATCCTCTACGGCGGTTCGGTGAAGCCCGAGAACGCAGGCGAAATTCTCGCCGCGGCGGAGGTCGGCGGGGCCCTTGTCGGCGGCGCTTCCCTTAAGGCGGCCGACTTCCTGGCCATCATCCGCGCCGTCTAGACCCGAACAACCTTCTAGGGACGGGCCGTCCAGGCGCACGGGCCGTCCCAGAATCCTTGACATCGCGGCGCCCACGTGCGCCTTACCGCGCCTTGCAAATCAGCGCGTATTCAAGACTTTCATGACCACCATGCACGCCTATCGCACCCATAACTGCGGCGCCCTGCGCGCTTCCGACACCGGCGCGGCCGTGCGTCTGTCCGGCTGGATCCACCGCAAGCGCGACCATGGCGGGCTGGTCTTCATTGACCTGCGCGACCACTACGGTCTGACGCAGCTGGTTCTGCATCCTGAGACCCCCGGCTTCAGCGTGGTCGAGCGCCTCCGCGCAGAGAGCGTGATCCGTGTGGACGGCGAAGTCATCGCGCGTGACGCCAGCGTCGTGAACCCGAACCTGCCGACCGGCGAGATCGAGATCCGCGTCTCGGCCGTCGAGGTGCTGTCTGAGGCCGCCGAGCTGCCGCTGCCGGTCTTCGGCGAGCCGGACTATCCGGAAGAAATCCGCCTCAAGCACCGCTATCTCGACCTGCGCCGCGAGACGCTTCACAAGAACATCGTCCTGCGCTCGCGTGTGATCCAGTCGATCCGCAACCGCATGTTCGCGCAGGGCTTCAACGAATTCCAGACGCCGATCCTCACCGCCAGCTCGCCGGAAGGCGCGCGCGACTTCCTGGTGCCCTCGCGTCTGCACCCCGAGAAGTTCTATGCGCTGCCCCAGGCGCCCCAGCAGTTCAAGCAGCTGCTGATGGTGTCGGGCTTCGACCGCTATTTCCAGATCGCCCCGTGCTTCCGCGACGAGGACCTTCGCGCCGACCGTTCGCTGGAATTCTACCAGCTCGACGTCGAGATGAGCTTCGTCACCCAGGAGGATGTCTTCGCGGCGATCGAGCCGGTGATGCACGGCGTGTTCGAAGAGTTCTCGAACGGCAAGCCGGTTTCGCCGATCGACGGCACGCACACCTTCACCAATGACTTTGGTCAATCGTTTGAGCACAAGGGCTTCGAGCGCCTGACCTACGCCCAATCGATGGCCTGGTACGGCAGCGACAAGCCGGACCTGCGCAACCCGATCAAGATGCAGAACGTCTCGGAGCACTTCCGGGACGGCGGCTTTGGTCTGTTCGCCAAGATCCTGGGCGCCGACGCCAAGAACCAGGTTTGGGCGATCCCGGCCCCGACAGGCGGCAGCCGCGCCTTCTGCGACCGCATGAACAGCTGGGCGCAGGGCGAAGGTCAGCCGGGTCTGGGCTATGTGTTCTGGTCTGAAGACCAGGGCGGCTGGGGCGGCCCGATCGCCAAGAACCTGGGCGAGCCGACGCAAGCCCTGATGGAAACGCTGGGCCTTGGCGCCGGCGACGCCGCGTTCTTCGTGGCGGGCGATCCGGCGGTGTTCGCCAAGTTCGCCGGCCTCGCGCGCACCCGCGTCGGCACGGAGCTGAAGCTGGTCGACGAAAACCAGTTCAAGTTCTGCTGGATCGTCGACTTCCCAATGTTCGAGTGGAACGAGGACGAGAAGAAGGTCGACTTCTCGCACAACCCGTTCTCGATGCCGCAAGGCGGTCTGGAAGCCCTGGAGACCCAGGATCCGCTGACCATTCGCGCCTACCAGTACGACATCGTCTGCAACGGTTACGAGCTGTGCTCGGGCGCGATCCGGAACCACAAGCCGGAAATCATGCTCAAAGCCTTCGCCACGGCCGGCTACGGCCCGGAAGTGGTCGAGGAGCAGTTCGGCGGCATGCTGAACGCCTTCCGCTACGGCGCACCGCCGCACGGCGGTCTCGCGCCCGGCATCGACCGTATCGTCATGCTGCTGGCTGACCAGGTCGCCATCCGCGAGGTCATCGCCTTCCCGCTGAACCAGCAGGGCCAGGACCTGCTGATGAACGCGCCGGCCAACGTGCTCGACAAGCAGCTCAAGGAGCTGCACATCCGCACGGCGCCGCCGATCAAGGTGTAGAGCCAGTTCGACCTAAGCATCAAAAAGCCCTCCGGTCTGGTGATCGGAGGGCTTTTTATTTCTCGCGTCGGAGCTCACTACTTGGGCGACTTGGGGGGCTTCGGCGGAGCCGGAGGGGCGGGCGGAGCCTTGGGCACAGCGCGCAGGAGCATGAAGTGCTGGCTACCGCGGAGGCCGTTACAGGAGCGAACGCTGAGGCCCGAGGGCAGGCGCGTTCCGCTGTCGCCGCAGGCTTCGTCCAACTGATCCTGATCAAGGCCGCGCGCGCCCGACAGATCCGCGCCGCCCAGGTTCACCATGGTCAGATCGGCGTTCTTGAAATCCGCTCCGCCAAACAGGGCGCCCCGAAGGCTGGAGCCGGTCATATCTGCGTTGCGGAAGCTCGCGCCGTCGAAACGGCCGCCGCTCAAATTGGCGTGGTTGATATCGGCGTTCGAAAAGTCCGCGTCGCGAGCATTGACGCTGGCCAGGTTGGTTCCGGTCAGTTCGGCGTTTGACAGGCGCGCGCGCTGCAGGTTCGCGCCCACCATGTGCGCGCCGTGTAGTTCGGAGGACGACAGATCGACACGTAGCAGCATCGCCTGTTGGAAATTCGCGCCGCTGCTCTCAACCCCTGACATTCGCGCGTCGGTAAAGTTCGCGCCTTGGAAATTGGCGCCGCGCATCTCGGCGCCGCGCATGTCGGCGCGGCTAAGGTCGGCGCCGCCGAAGTTGCTGCCATAGAACATCGCGCCGCGCAGGTCGGCCCCAATCATCACGGCCTTGGCGAAGTTCGCGCCGGTGAACTTCGCGTTCATCAGCTTACGTCCCGCCAGATCACAACTGGCGCACATGCCGCCAAAGGAGGTCAGCTTGGCGACGTCCTTGTCTTCAACCGACGCGTGGGCCGGGCTGGTCATGGCCAGCAGGCTCAGCGTCAAGGCGGCGATGGAAGCGCCCAAGCGGAACATCGACTTCTCCGTGCAGTCCATACGCGACTGTGTGAGTTACGGTTTGAACCGTCGGAGGGCCAGAGACCACTTAAATTGCGGTAATGACGGGGATTTAACGGCAGCGGGGAATGGAGAGCCCGCGCGGCAACAACGTGGAGTCATCGCCACAAGCTTGACTCAACTGGCTTTGCTTCAAACCCGTCGCTCGGTCCATTTCGGCGCCTGAGAAGTTGGCCCCTGAAAGCCTTGCGCCCGCGAAATTCGCGCCCTGCAGATAGGCGCCGACGAAGCTGGCGTTGGTGAGGTCGGACCTGGCAAAACTGACGCCTGTCAGCACCGTGCCGTAGGCGTTGACGTCCCGAAGGTCGCCGCCCGCGAAACTGGTTCGGTTCATGACGGCCGTCGAGAGATCCGCCTGCCGCAACCGCGCGCCGGCGAGGTTCTTGCCCTTCAAGGTCAGGTTGGAGAGATCGGCCTGGAAAAGGTTGCAGCGCGGGCAATTGGCGCCGTTGCGCACGGCCGCGATTTGGCTGGCGTTCTGGGCGCTGGCTGGCGGGCCGGCGACCAGCACTACGCCAAGGGCGGCGGCTGCGAGCGAAGCGATCAATTTCATTCTAGCGCAGGTTCCGAGCGGAAGGACTTATCCGCACCCTGACCCAGCAAACTTAACGCCAGCCAAACGACCTCAAGAGGACGCAACCGGGCCGGGGCGTTCGGATTGGGCGCCGCAGGTGTCGCAGACGGTCATGCCGCCGCGGCGCACCAGCGAAAGATCACCGCACGCCGGACACATCTCACCATCCGCCCCGGGGCGATCGGCGCCTTCGACACGACGCCGACCGAAACTGGCGAACACCAGATTGTCGGGCGTAGCGCCGCGCGAAAAACCCTTGGAAATGAAGCGGCTGGCTGGAACGGGATCTGTTTCGTCGTCCAGCAGGTCATCCTCGGCCAAGCGCTTGCCTGAGCCCAGTCCGTCGGCGTTGAACTCGCCGGGATCGCCGTTAGCGAGGTCGTCGCGGCCAAGGTACGACACGCCCAGTTCGCGGAAGATGTAGTCGAGGATGGAGGTCGCAGACTTGATCGAGTCGTTGCCCGTGACCGGACCCGCCGGCTCGAACTTGGTGTAGACAAAGGCGTCGACGAACTCGTCCAGTGGCACGCCGTGCTGCAGACCTAGAGAGACGGCGATGGCGAAGTTGTTCATCAGGCTGCGGAAGGCCGCGCCCTCCTTGTGCATATCAATGAAGAGCTCGCCGAGCTCGCCGTCCTCGTACTCGCCGGTGTGCAGATAGACCTTGTGGCCCCCAATGGCCGCTTTCTGGATGTACCCCTTGCGACGGTCGGGCAGGCGGCGGCGCGAGCGGTCTCGTTCGACGATCCTTTCCACGACACGTTCGGTCACGACCGGCTCGCGCTGAGGGGCCGGCCGGGGCGGTTCGGTCGCGAGGTCTTCGGGTAGGTCAAGCTTGAAGTCGGCGGGCGTCGGCGCGCGTTGCAGCTGCAGGGCGCGAACGCCGGCTCTGGCCGCCGCCGCCTGAGCCCGCACCGCATCGGCCGGCCGCGCGTCGTGCGGGATCACGACCGTCACCGCCGTTGGCAGACAGGCGAAGCCTTCCACGGCCGCCAACATGGCCAGGCTTTCTGGGAACGTGGCGTTCTCGACGGAACGGAAGGCCTCGCGAAGATCGGGATTCAGCGCCTCGCAGTCGCCCAGCGTACCCGCGCCCAAGGCGTGGCGTTCCGCCGCCGCGATCTCCGCGACCGAGAAGTCGGCGAAGGCCAGGGTGTCGAAATCCCGGCGGGCGACATCCTCAGCCGATGCGCCCAGCACGTCGCGCAGGAAGCCGGCGCCGACCACGGATGGGGCGAAGGCTGCGCGGATCCCGTGATGCTCCCGAAGGGCGTTCTCGGCCTTCTCGATCTCATGAGCGGTGAAGCCGCGCGCCTGCAGCATGGCGTGGTCAATCGCGGGGCTCTCGGCCAGCGAACCGTGGCCCAGCGCATGACGACGGGCGGCGTCGAGGTCGACACCCTCGGTCGACAGCGCCTCGAACGCGGCGGCGCTGAACGTCGGCATCAGGAAACCGTCAGCCGTCTGGGCCACCGAAACCGGCGCCATCGCGCCCGCCGCGCCTACGGGGGCGCCGCCGAGACGCAGCGTTGCTTCGGCGTCGACGAACGGACCGACCAGGCCAGCCGAGCGCAAACCATGCTTGCGGGCCAGCGCGTGGGCGGTCGCCAGCGCGGCGGCGGCTTCCGTGGCCAGCGCCGAGCGAAGGGCGGCGGCCCGTACGCGGCGCTCGGCTATGGTCTTGAGAACGCCTTGGCGGTCCTGGTCGAACACCGGGTCCAGCCCTAGCACGGCGGCGGCTTCAGCACTGGCCGAGAGGGCCGCGCCGACGGCCAGAGCCCAGAGGGCGGCCGCGCCGTCTTTGCCCTCGATGCTCGTCTGGCTGTAGCCTTGGCTCAACAGACAGTCGCCCACGCCGGCGAGCGAAAGCCGGGCGGGGCGCTCGCCGCGATCCAGCTCCAGCGCCGTGGCCCACAGATGGCAGACGAAAGTGAAGCGCTCGATGTCGAAGCCGTCGGCGTCCAGAAAAGCGCTGGCGTCGATCGCCGCGCCGATCGCGGCGCCTCGCGATAGAGCCTCGGCGTCGGTCGGTGACAGCGCCAGGGTCAGGGTGTTGGTTCCCCAGCCGACTTGGGCGGCCAAGCTCGCGGCCTCATCGCCGGCGGAGACGGCTTGGCGCGTCGCGGCGGCGACCAGGGGCTGCTCAGCCTTGACGGCGGATGAGGTCAGCGGCGAGCGCGGCTGGTCGGCCAGGGCGATGGCGTCGAGGATCGTCTGGTCGTCAGCGCCGAGGTCGCGTGCTTTCCGCGCAGCGCGGGCGAGGGCGGGATTCTTGCGCACGTCGCTGCAAGCACGGCTGTCGCCCTGGCAGCGACGCACCGCGTCAGCGACCTGATCGAGCGCAGCGTTCAATCGCGCAGCGGCCTGAGAGGCCAAGACGCTTGCGCGGCGCTGCCCCAGGATGTCTCGCGCCTGGCTCTGAAATTCGAACTCGTTGATGTCCGGCAGTAGCCTCGCACCGGCTTGACCTGCGGTCGGCGTCGCGATCCCCGCCAGCATGGTTGTCAGCAGCGCGTCGCGGAACGCGTTTGCATCGGCCTTGTCACCGAATAGGCCGCGCGAGAGGCCCAATTGCGCGACGCGGGCGGCGTATCGCGCCGGACCGCCGCCCAGCGGCGCCTTGGGCTCGATCTCGCCACCCCAGTCCAGCCAGGCTTCAACCCGCGCGTCAGACCAAGTCGCAGGCGCTGACACGACCGTCACGCTGTCAGCCCGCTCCAGGTCGCGCCATTCCATCGCGGGAGCAAGACCTGCGGCTTTGGCGGCGTTGCGCATGGGTGTTTCCTGGTCTGGGCGCCAGCGTGAGTGCTTACCAAATCCCTAACGCGTGATTCCACACGGTCGGGATGGGCGTAAGGTCGCACCACAAGTTAGAACCTTGGTTCGCGACCCTCAATAGATGTTGAGGGTCGTGCGGTGCTAATCCACAAGATGTTGAAGTTCGCCGCGACCGGCGCGCGGCTGGACGGTGACGGCGCGGGGCGCTATGGTCCGCCCGCTTCGCCGCGCTTGTCGCGGACGCGCAAAGCCTTGCAGATTCAGGTGCGAACGTAGTGCTGAAAGCGATCTTCACGTGGTGGAACGGCGCGACCCTCGGGCAGCGTTTCCACATTGGCCGCCGCGGTGTCTTCGTAGGTCAGGACGACTACGGCAATCGCTACTTCGAAGCGCGCGACAACAGCGACAGCTACGATCAGCGTAAGCGCCGCTGGGTGATCTACAACGGCTACGCCGAGGCCTCGAAGGTCCCGGCCGAGTGGAGCGGCTGGCTGCACTATACGCTGGACGAGCCGCCGACCCGTGAGCCTCTGAAGCGCCGCGAATGGGAGAAGGACACGCTTCCGAACCTGACCGGCACCGTGCACGCCTGGCGTCCGAAGGGGTCGCTGACCCGCGGCGGTGAGCGCCAAGCCGCGACAAGCGACTATCAAGCCTGGTCGCCGGAATAGGGCGATGGCCCGCGGGGCGTCTCTGATCGCGGCGCTTAGCGTCCTGTCCGGCTTGGCTGTGGCAGGTATGGCCGTCGCGCGTCAGGCGGCTGCGCCTCAAGCCCAGACCCCGGCCGCCGCCCCCGTCGCGACTTCAGCGCCCGCGGCGCCTTCTCCAAGGCCGGCTCCTACGACGCCGGCCGGAGAGCTTAGACCCGCCCAGCCAGTCCAGGTCGCGCCCGCTGCCGCCAATCCAAATCCGCCGGCGTCGCCAGCGCCGGGCGCTGCGCCTGCCGCCAAGCCGACCGCCACGACGACCAAACCGCCTGAACCCGCGAAGCGGGCGCGCTATTCTGTGGCGATTGTCCAGGCGCTGGACAAGGTCACGACCGAGACAATGCGCTTCGAGGTCCCGATTGGTCAGCCGATCCGATACAAGACGCTGATCTTCACCGTGCGCGCCTGCGAAACCGCCGCCGCCGACGAGGTCGCGCCAGAATCAGCGGCCTATGTGGTGGTCGATACCCAGCCCAAGGCTCAGGCCGGTCGCGCCGCCCCGCCAGGGCGTCAAATCTACAAGGGCTGGATGTACGCCAGTTCGCCGGGCCTGAACCCGCTGCAGCACCCAGTCTATGACGCTTGGCTGATCGCCTGCAAACAGTCGATCCCGGTCGCGCCGGCCGCTAAACCGTAGAAGTCGCCTTGTATCGCCAGCGCCTTGGAAAGCCGGCGGCGATAGTCCGCGCGGCTGATCTCGGTAACGCCAAACTGCGACAGATGCTCGGTCAGAAACTGAGTGTCTAGCAACTGGTACCCACCCGCTACCAGCCGCGCGACGAGGTGGACGAGGGCCACCTTGCTGGCGTCGCGAGCGGTCGAGAACATGCTCTCGCCAAAGAACGCCCCGCCCAGCGACACGCCATAGAGCCCGCCGACAAGCTCGTCGCCGAGCCAGGTCTCCACGCTATGGGCGAGGCCTCGCGCATAGAGCTGACCATACAGCCGCTGGATCGGATGGTTGATCCAGGTGTCCAGCCGCCCGGGCCTTGAGGCGGCGCAGTTTTCGATGACCGCGTCGAAAGCGGTGTCGACACGGACCTCATAGGGCCCGTTGCGAACTGTGCGGGCCAGGCGCTTGGGAATATGGAAAGTCCCGAGCGGCAGCACGCCGCGCCGCTCGGGATCAATCAGAAAGAGGCTCTCGTCCTCTCGCGCGTCGGCCATCGGAAAGACGCCGCGCGCATAGCAGGCGATCAGATCGTCGACCGTGAAGGCGTCGTCCATCGCAAACCGGACCTCAAGCTTCTTGGGCTTTGATCCAGCGTTCCAGCCAGTGGATGTTGTAGTCGCCGGCCAAGATGTCGGGTTGCACCAGCAGGTCCTGGAACAGCGGGATCGTGGTCTCGACGCCGCCGACCACCATCTCGCCCAAGCAACGCTTCAGGCGCGCGATGCACTCGGCCCGGTCTCGGCCGTGCACGATCAGCTTGCCGATCAGGCTGTCGTAGTAGGGCGGGATGGCGTAGCCGGTGTAGATCGCCGAATCCAGGCGAACGCCCAGACCGCCGGGAGCGTGGAAGTCGGTGATCGTGCCGGGCGAGGGCGTGAAGGTCCGTGCGTTCTCGGCGTTGATCCGGCACTCGATGGCGTGACCTTCGAAGACGACGTCGTCCTGGGTGAACGACAGCGGCAGACCGGCGGCGATGCGGATCTGCTCGCGCACCAGGTCGATGCCAGTGATGGCTTCGGTGACCGGGTGTTCGACCTGCAGGCGGGTGTTCATCTCGATGAAGAAGAACTCGTCGTTCTCCCACAGGAACTCAATGGTCCCAACGCCCAGGTAGCCAATGGCCTTGACCGCATCGACGACGATCTTGCCGATCTTGGCGCGACCTTCAGCCGACAGGGCCGGCGAGGGGGCTTCTTCCAGCACCTTCTGGTGGCGGCGCTGCAGCGAGCAGTCGCGCTCACCCAGGTGCACCACATTGCCGTGGCTGTCAGCGATGACCTGCAGCTCGATGTGGCGCGGCTTCTGGAGGTAGCGCTCCATATAGACCGTGTCGTCGCCGAAGGCGGCGCGGGCCTCGGCGCGGGCGGTCGAGACCGCTTCGGCCAGGTCTTCGCGGGTCTGGGCGACCTTCATGCCGCGACCGCCGCCGCCGGCGGCGGCCTTGATCAGCACCGGGAAACCGATCTTCTCGGCGGCCTCGAAGGCTTCTTCCTCGGTCGAGACCCCGCCGTCAGAGCCTGGAACGACCGGGATGCCGACGTCCTTCACGGCCTGCTTGGCGGTGATCTTGTCGCCCATCATCCGGATGTGCTCGGGCTTTGGGCCGATGAAGGTGAAGCCGTGCGCGCCGACGATCTCGGCGAAGCGGGCGTTCTCCGACAGGAAACCATAGCCCGGGTGGATCGCCTGGGCGCCGGTGATTTCGGCGGCCGCGATGATCGACGGGATGTTTAGATAGCTCTTGGCGGCGGGCGCCGGCCCGATGCAGACGCTTTCGTCAGCCAGGCGCACCCACATGGAGTTGCGGTCAGCCTCGGAATGGACCGCTACTGTGGCGATGCCCATTTCCTTACAGGCGCGGTGAACCCGGAGCGCGATCTCGCCCCGGTTCGCGATGAGAATCTTGTCGAACATGAGCGTTACTCGATGACGACGAGCGGCTCGCCGAACTCGACGGGCTGGGCGTCGGCGACCAGGATCTCGACGATCTTGCCGGCCTTCGGGGCGGCGATCGGGTTCATGGTCTTCATAGCTTCGACGATCAGCAGAGTCTGGCCCGCCGACACCGTGTCGCCGACCTTCACAAAGGCGTCAGCGCCCGGTTGCGGCGACAGATAGGCCGTGCCGACCATCGGCGACTTGACGGCGTCGCCACGCGCGGCGGCGGGCGCCGGGGCGGCTTCAGCGGCCGGAGCGGGCGCTGCGGCGGCCGGGGCGGCGGCGGGCGCCGGGGCGTAGGTCGGCGCTGCGGCCTGGACATAGTTGACGGGCGCGGCGGTCAGTTCACGCGCGACACGGATCTTCAGGCCGGCGTGCTCGACTTCGATCTCGGACAGGCCCGTGTCCTTCAAGATGTCCGCGATCTTGCGGACCAGACGGGCGTCGATCGCAGGAGCTTCGACCGGATCGGCGGGGGCCTTGGGGTTCGACATGGAAGCTTACCTTGTTCTTCTGCTGCGTCGGGCGGCGGAAGGCGCCGGACGTTATCGTTGCTATTCGCGGATCAGGCCGAAGGCGGCCTCGATCGCCAGTTCGTAGCTCGCCGCGCCGAAGCCGGAGACGATCCCCGTGGCCGCCAGCGAAACGTAGGTATGGCGGCGGAATTCCTCCCTCGCCGCCGGGTTGGACAGATGGCACTCGATCACGGGGATGCTCAAGGTCTTGAGCGCATCCAGAAGCGCGATCGAGGTATGGCCGTAGCCGGCCGGATTTATGACCAGTGCAGAGGCCGACTCACGCGCCTCGTGCACCCAATCGATCAGGACGCCCTCATGGTTGGACTGGCGGAAGACCACCGAAACGCCGCGCGAAGCCGCCCGCGCCTCACAGCGCGCCCGGACATCATCGAGGGTGTCCTTGCCGTAAATCTCGGGCTCGCGTGTTCCCAACAGGTTGAGGTTGGGCCCGCTCAGCACGTGGATCGGTTTTACCATGCGGCTCCGCCGTCGATTCCGAGGGTCTTGTATAGCCGCTTCCGCCGGGTCACAAGCACGGCTCGCTTCGGAGGAGAGATGAGGCTTTTACTGAACGGAGAAGAGCGGGATGTGGCCGGGGTGGTCACGATCGCTGATCTGGTGACCAGCCTGGGCCTGGACGCCCGCAAAGTGGCGGTCGAGCGCAACCTCGAGATCGCGCCGCGCTCCAGCTACGCCGATACGGCGCTGGTTGACGGCGACCGCATCGAGATTGTCACTTTTATCGGCGGCGGTTGATCCTGCGTATTTGAAACGGCGGCTGACGGGGCGTAAACCAGCCGCATGAACGCGCATGTTTCCCCCAACGCCGCCGCCGCTGACTCCGACGAAACCTGGACTGTCGCGGGCCGCACCTTTCGCTCGCGCCTGATCGTCGGCACGGGCAAGTACAAGGACTATGCGACCAACGCTGCCGCCGCGCGCGCCGCCGGGGCCGAGATCGTGACGGTGGCCGTGCGCCGCGTGAACCTGACCGATCCCAGCCAGCCCTTGCTGGTCGACTACGTCAAACCGACCGAGTTCACCTATCTGCCCAACACCGCCGGCTGTTTCACCGGCGAGGACGCGGTGCGCACCCTGCGCCTGGCCCGCGAGGCCGGCGGCTGGGACCTCGTCAAGCTCGAGGTTCTCAGCGATCCCAAGACCCTGTTTCCAGACATGGAAGAGACCCTGCGCTCGCTGAAGCTGCTGGTCGCCGACGGGTTCCAGGTGATGGTCTACTGCTCGGACGACCCGGTCTACGCCCGCAAACTCGAAGAAGCGGGCGCGGTCGCCATCATGCCGCTGGGCGCGCCGATCGGCTCGGGCCTGGGCATCCAGAACCGCGTCAACCTGCGGATCATCATCGAGAACGCCAAGGTGCCGGTGCTGGTCGACGCCGGCGTCGGCACGGCGTCAGACGCGGCGATCGGCATGGAGCTGGGCTGCGACGCCATCCTGATGAACACCGCCATCGCCGAGGCCAAGGATCCGATCCGAATGGCCAAGGCGATGAAGCACGCTGTCATCGCTGGTCGCGAGGCCTATCTGGCGGGCCGGATGCAGAAGCGCCTCTATGCCGATCCCAGCTCGCCGCTGGCGGGGCTGATCTAGATCAGCTGGCCTTGGCCCTGGCGGCTCGCGTCTGCTCAATCGCCAGCTTCAGGGCGTTGATGTCGGCGCCGGGCACCAGGGTGTCGCCGACGATGAAAGCCGGCGTACCGGACAGGTTCAGGGTCCGCGCCAGGGCGTCGGTGTCGGCCAGATGCTGGGTGATGGCCTGGCTTTCGCCGACCGCCTTGGCCTTGGCCATGTCGATGCCCAGACCCTCGGCGATGCGCAGGGCGCCCCTAGCGTCGAGCGCGTTCTCGGCCATCAGCGCCTTGTGCAACTCCAGGCTCTTGCCCTGGTCCTTGGCGCCCAAGGCGATGCGCGCGGCCGCCTCGCTGTCGTTGCCGAAGATCACGAAGTCCTTCAGCACCAGCCGGATGTCCGGGTTCTTCTGAACGAGCTCGAGCACCGCCGGCGTGGCCTGGCGGCAGAAGCCGCAGCGGTAGTCGAAGAACTCGGTCACCGTGATCGTGCCCGCCGGATTGATGACGATGTCACGCGGATCGCGTTCAATCGCCTGACGGTACTCACCAATGGCCTTTTGCGACGACACCGCCTGCTGCGCGGCCTGCTTTTCCTGCAGCTTCTGGCTAGCCTCCATCAGAACTTCGGGGTGTTCCAGCAGGTAGGCGCGAACCTTCTCACCAAACGCCTTGTCAGGCTTGGACTGATCGCAGGCCGAAAGGGCCAGCCCGGCGATGGTCAAGGGAAGGACGAGGGGCGCGGCGCGACGAAGCAGGGTCATGGAGGTCTCTGGAGGCGGGGCGGTCAGTGACCGGTGGAGGAGGGCATGGCGCTTTCCTTCGCCAGGTCCTTCAGTTCCTGATTCGTGGGGCGCGAGGCCAGAACGATGTCGGTCGCGCGACGCCAGTCCGGCGTGTTCTTGGTCAGCAGTTCGCGGGCGCGCATGGCGAACACCTTAGCCTCGCGAACGGCGCCAAGCGAGAAGTACTGCTCGGCCGTCGCCAGACGCGCCTCGCCATCCTTCTTCTGCTTGTCATAGGCCTGGGCCAGCAAGCGCCAGGTCACCGGATTGTCAGGCTCGTTCAGAAGGCTGCGCTTGAGCTCCTGAACGCCTTCCTCGACCTTCTTGGGATCATTCAGGTTGATCAGCGTCTGGCCCAGATTGATGCGCAGCAGGGCCGCGTCCGGCTTCAGCGCCACCGAGCGGCGCTGCGGCTCCTCAGCTTGTTCCACGCGGTTGAATTCGAAGAGGACCTGGCCTTTCAGCTCCCAGAGGTAGGGGTTGTCGGGATGGTCGGCGATCAGACCGTCCAGCAGTTTCAGCGCCCGATCAGGCTCCTTCATCTGGTAGTAGGCGATAGCGCGCGCGTAGCGGGCCGGAAAACCGGTGTCGGTCTCCTTGTACTTCATCAGCGCGATTTGCGGGTTGAGGAACCCCTCAAGCTTGGCCTTCATCACCTCGTGGCGGGCCAGATCCTCGGGGGTGTCGACAGCCTGGTAGTGCGACTGACGTTCGACGCGGCTGCGCAGCACTTCGATCCGTTCTGAGGACAGCGGGTGGCTGCGGAAATAGGCGTACCGCCGGGCCTGATCGAAGACTTCCTGGTAGCGGAAGTTGTCGAAGAACTCGACCAGGCCGCGTCCTGACTGGCCGGTGGCTTCCAGGAATCCAGCGCCGGCCTGGTCGGCGCGCGACTCCTGCTCGCGGCTGTAGCCAAGGGCGCCGAGAGCGCCGGCGTATTGAGCGTTGCCGATCAGCATGGCGCCGGCGTCAGGCGCGCCCGCGAGCGCGGCCAGAACGCCAAGACCCATGGTCAGAATCATCGGCTTGAGGCCCGCACGCATCATCTCGTCGGAACGGATGGGGTGGCCGCCGGCCAGGTGGCCAGTCTCGTGAGCGATGACGCCCCGCAGCTGATTGGGGTTCTCGGTCTGCAGGATCAGACCCGTATTCAGGCCCATCTGCAGGCCCTGGGTCGCGAAGGCGTTCAGTGACTTGTCGCCGACGATCAGGATTCGAACGTTCTTCGGATCCAGGCCCGCCGCCGCGAAGATCGGATCAGAGTCACGATGCAGGATCTCTTCGATTTCCGTGTCACGGATCAAAGAGGGGCCGTCGCTCTGGGCCCTCACCGATTGGGGCGTCGATAGAGTGGAGGCGAGCACGGCGAGGGCGCATACAGCCCCACCCAGTCTCCGATTGGCCCGCCCGCTACGCGAGGTCATCAAGTGAACTCCAGATCGCGCCCCCGCGAGCTCTCACCAGTCTAACTTGGATCGCGAAGGCGAGGGAACAAGGGTTCTTGCTCGTCCTGCGAAAGAATTCGGCCCGCGCGCCGGGAAGACGCGCGGGCCGCTATCATTGGAGCCTACCGGCGCCACCAGCCCCGACGGGGCTTCTCCGGCGGCGCGGTGATCTCGTTGGGATCGGGCTCGGCGGGTTTGGCGTCTTCGACGGCTTCGACGACCGGCGCAGGCTCCGGCGCAGCCTCGACCGCTGGAGCAGGCGGCGCCACCTCGACAGCCTCAGACTCAGCGGCGTTGGCCACGGGAGCCTCCGTCGTCGTCTCGGTGACGACTTCCACCGCCTCGACAGCAGCTTCGGCGGCCTTCTTGCCGCGCGAACGCGAGCGCTTGGGCTTTTTGGGCGCTTCGTCGATTTCCGGCAGCTCGACCCAAACGTCAGCAGGCGGCGCGGCGATCACGGGCGGAGCCAGGATCGGCGCTTCGAACGGTTCGGCCGGTTCGGCGCTCACGCTTTCGACGGCGGTCACCTCGGCGACCGGGGCCTCATCGCGCTGGCGACGGCCACGGTCGCGACCCCGGCGGCCACGTTCGCGACCCGGGCGGTCCTCGCGCTCGGCGCGTTCGGGACGCGGCGCGACCTCCGCCGACGCCCCGGCACGCGGCTCAGGCGCGGGACGACGGGACTCGCCGCCACCAACAAGCGCAGCCGGATCGTGCCAGGTGAAGACGTTCTCGCCGAAGGGCACGCGCGGACGAATCCACACAAAGGCGTCGGTCGGACGATCGCCGTCTTCGCGACCACCGCGGCGGCCACCCCGACGACCCCGACGGCGACGGCGACGGCCGCCGTCATCGTCATCACCGAATTCGGCGCGATCTTCATCCGCGCCCTCGGCGGCGACATCCTCGTCTTCACCCTCGCCGTCGCCGTCGCTTTCGCGCTCATCACGGCGACCACGGCCGCGGCCACGATCACGACGCCCGCGACGGCCCTTGCGGTCGCCACGATCGTCGTCACGAGCCGATTTGCGCGCCGACGCGTCGTCATCGTCCGTGTTCTCGCGGTCGATATCGTCCTCGTCCTCGAGGATGATCTCGTCTTCTTCTTCCTCGTCCTCGTAGGCGTTCGGATCGAAGTCGTCGTCTTCCTCGACAAAGGGCGGCGGCGCCACGGCGATGCGCTCGCCCAGTTCGGTGCGCTCGATCTCCTGATCGCCGGCGTGCAGGCTGTCATCGACCACGACGGACACGAACAGGCCGTGCGTGGCCAGCAGGCGCTGCAGGTAGTCGCGCTTCTCATTGAGGATGTAGAGGCCGACCGAGCGCGAGACCTTCAGGATCACGCTGCCCGAGCCCTTCAGGGCCTCGGCCTCGACCGCGCGCAGGGCGGCCAGCGCGCTGGACTCCACCGAGCGGACGCGGCCGGTGCCTTCGCAGTGTTCGCAGACATGGGTGGTGCCTTCCAGAACGCCGGTTCGGCGACGCTGGCGGCTGATCTCCATCAGGCCAAAGCCCGAGATCTTGCCCATCTGGATGCGAGCGCGGTCGTCCTTGAGCGCGTCCTTCAGGACCTTCTCGACCGTGCGGTTGTTCTTGGCTTCATCCATGTCGATGAAGTCGATGACGATCAGGCCGGCCAGGTCGCGAAGGCGCAGCTGTCGAGCGGCTTCCTCAGCCGCTTCGCAGTTGGTCTTCAGCGCGGTGGCTTCGATGTTCCGTTCGCGCGTGGCCTTGCCCGAGTTGACGTCGATGGCGACGAGGGCCTCGGTCTGGTTGATCACCAGATAACCGCCGGAGCGCAGCGGCACGACCGGCGAATAGATCTGGGCCAGATGGTCCTCGATCTTGTGCTTGACGAACAGCGGCGTCGGATCGCGGTAGTTGAAGACCTTCTTGGCCTGGCTCGGCATCAGCATGCGCATGAAGTCACGCGCTTCCTTGTAGCCGGCGTCGCCCTCGACCCAGATGCCGTCGAGGTCCTTGTCGTACATGTCGCGGATGGCGCGTTTGACGAGGTCTTCTTCCTCGTAGATCAGCGCGGGCGCGATCGAGTGCAGCGTGTTCTCACGAATGTTTTCCCACAGACGCAGGAGGTACTCATAGTCGCGCTTGATCTCGGCCTTGGTGCGCTTGGCGCCGGCCGTGCGGACGATCAGGCCCATGCCTTGCGGCACATCCAGGCTCTGGACGACGCTCTTGAGGCGCTTGCGGTCGGTGACCGCAGTGATCTTGCGGCTGATGCCTCCGCCACGCGCCGTGTTGGGCATCAGAACGCCGTAGCGGCCAGCCAACGACAGGTAGGTGGTCAGGGCCGCGCCCTTGTTGCCGCGCTCTTCCTTGACGACCTGGACCAGCATGATCTGCCGGCGGCGGATCACTTCCTGGATCTTGTACTTACGCATCAGGCGGCGCTTGCGGCGCGCCAGTTCTTCCTCGACGTCGTCCTCGTCGTCGTCGATCGCGCGATCGCCGCCATTGACGTCGTCCTCGTCGTCGCCACCTGAGGCGCGACGCGAGATCGGGGTGTCGTCCTCATCATCGCCGGAGTCGTCGCGCATCAGCGCTTCACGGTCGGCGACCGGGATCTGGTAATAGTCGGGGTGGATCTCGTTGAACGCCAGGAAACCGTGACGATTGCCGCCGTACTCAATGAACGCAGCCTGCAGGCTGGGTTCGACGCGCGTCACCTTGGCGAGATAGATGTTTCCACGAAGTTGTTTGCGGGTTTGGCTTTCGAAATCGAACTCTTCAACCCGGGTACCGTCCACGACGACCACACGCGTCTCTTCGGCGTGTGCTGCGTCGATCAGCATCTTCTTCGACATAAAGGAATTCTCCGCGGCGCGCTGCGGGCGCGAGGCCCGGTCGCCGATATGAATGAAGGGCGCGCGCGTCGCCGACCGTCGCACCGTCAGCGCGGTTGCGAAGGGTCTGGTGCCAAAGGCGGTCGGGTGCGGCGCAGCCCATTGAGGTTCGTTTGTCCCTACCGCGTCTGGCGCGGGATTGGATGGCGCGTCGTCGCCGGGACGGCGTTTGAGCCCGACGCGGGCCCCGTGGCGCGGCGTCTCTGCAGGCGTCTTGCCCGCCAGGTCGACCACGTCTCGAACACTATCTAAACTGCCGCTCCAGTGTCGAAAGGGGTTCAAGACCAAATTCGACGCCTGAACGGCTCACGCGGAGTCGTGACGATCACGGATTTCACGTGCGGCGGGACTGTAGCCACATTGGCGCGCAAAAGAAAAGGTTTCCCAGGACGAACGTGACTTAACCCTTTCGCTACCCGGGGTGATCGATATTGAGCTTCAGTTGACCAGTTCCGGGTGTCGCGGGCGGGAATGCGTAGACGTCTCATCAGTTTCGCTCGGATGGGCTGGGTCAGGGCCATGCTGATCGTCAGCGGCATGACGCTCGCCGGCGTGGCCGTGGCCACGGCGAAAGGTCCTGCTGCGCCTGCGGGGGTGCAGAAGGTTCGCTTTGGCGGGGATCGCGTCGAGACGCGGGTCGTGATTGATCTCGACCGTGCGGCGGCTGGAAAGCTGCTCGCCGATGGCGCGGCCGACCAGCGTCTCGTCATCGCGCTCCCGAACGTCATGGTTTCCGGCGACCTGCAGGGCGCCGGTCAGGGTCTGGTCAAGCGGTGGCTGATCGACGAGGTCGCCGGTGGCGCGCGGCTGCGGCTGGATCTGGCGAGCAAGGTCGAAGTCCGTCGGCGCTTCCTGTTACCGCCGGGCGATGGAGCGACCGCATATCGTTATGTGATCGACCTCAAGGCCGTGGACGGCGCCGTCGCGCCCCCGGCCCAGCGGCCGACGCTGGTCTCGGCCCCGGTCAAGGCGCCGCCACTGCGCCTGAAGAAGGTGGTCGTGATCGACGCCGGTCACGGCGGCAAGGACTCTGGCGCGGTCGGCGCGAACATCTACGAGAAGGAAGTGACTCTGGCAGCGGCCAAGGCGCTGAAAGAGCGCCTCGAAAGAACAGGGCGCTTCCAGGTCGTGCTCACGCGTGAGACGGACACTTTCGTGCCGCTCGAATCGCGCGTGCAGATCGCGCGGCGCGCCGACGCCGACCTCTTTATCTCGCTCCACGCGGACTCTGGGCCCGACGCGACGACGCGGGGCGCTTCGGTCTACACCCTGTCCGAGAAGGGCGCTGATCGGGTGGGGCGCGTGCTCGAGAAGGATGATTGGCTGATGAAGGCCAACATGCCTGGCCGTGACCGAGCGGTGAGCCAGATCCTGCTCGACCTCTCGCAACGGGCGACCAAGAACCGTTCGGCGGCGTTTGCACAGCTGCTTCTAGCCAATGTGGGCGAAGAGACCGCGCTGCTGCGCCGCAGTCACCGCGACGCGGGCTTCATCGTGTTGCTCGCACCGGACGTTCCAGCTGTGTTGCTGGAAATGGGCTTCATCACCAATCCAGACGATGAGGCGTTCCTGAGCTCCAAGGCTAGCCGTGCGCGGCTGGTCGATGCGGTGGGGGACTCGATCGAGGCGTATTTCTCCTCGGGCGTTCGCAAGTCCTAGGCGACCACGCTTCCCCTTTCGACTGTCGCGCTCTAATCACAGACGAGAATGATCGCGTCGCACCAGTCGAGGTGCGACCGCGAAACCGCTTACGGTTCCGCGCCAAGCGATCTAGTTAAGAGTGTGTAGCGGGCGAGGGGGCTCGCTCGACGGAGGTCGCGTGGATCTGAAACCCACCGAACGATGGATGGCCATCGCGGGCGTGGCGGTGCTGTCGGCTATCGCCGTCGCGGGATTCGCGATCGCGATCTACGCCGCATGGCTGTTCCACGACATGCCCGACGCCGGCGAGCTGCAGGACTATCGTCCGCCGACCGCGACGCGAGTCTACGCCTGGGACGGCACCCTGATCGGCGAGTACTCCAAGGAACGGCGGATCTTCATCCCCTACGACCAGATCCCGCCGCAGCTGGCGCAGGCTTTCCTGGCGGCGGAGGATCGCAACTTCTTTCAGCATGGCGGCGTCGACGTGGGCGGCCTGTCGCGGGCCATGATCAAGAACGTCGGCAACGCAGTGCGCGGACGCCGCCTCGAGGGCGGCTCGACGATCACCCAGCAGGTCGCCAAGAACGTCCTGCTGACCTCTGACGCCACGGTCGGCCGCAAGTTCAAGGAAGCCATCCTGGCGCATCGCCTGGAGCAATCGCTGACCAAGCAGCAGATCCTTGAGCTCTACCTCAATGAGATCTGGCTGGGCTATCGCTCGTTCGGTGTCGGGGCTGCGGCCTACAACTATTTCGGCAAGGCTCTGCCGGATCTGACCCTGGCCGAGTGCGCCTATCTGGCCTCGCTGCCCAAGGGGCCGGATAACTATCACCCCATCCGAAACCGAGCCAAGGCGATCACTCGTCGTAACTGGGTGCTGGGTCAGATGGCCGAGCAGGGCTGGGTCTCGAAGGCCGACGCCCAGAAGGCGATGGCCGAGCCGCTGTCTGTCCAGGCTGCGCCCAAGCGGGCCGCCTATCGCGACGCCGACTACTTCGTCGAGGAAGTCCGCCAGCGCGGCATGGCGACGCTGGGCCCGCGGCTGAACGAGGGCGGCTATTACATGCGCACCACTCTGGATCCGCGCCTGCAGAGCGCGGCTCGGGTGTCGCTGATGGACGGCCTGGAGAAGTACGACCGCCGTCATGGCTGGCGCGGCGCATGGGGTCATGTGGAACCCAGCGACCTGAACTGGGAAAAGGCGGCGCTGGCCAAGGCCGCGCCTTCCGAGCGGGGTCAATGGCGCGCGGCGCTGGTGACGTCCAACGATGGCCGTGTCCGCCTGGTCAAGAAGGAAGGCGAGGGGCAGATCGTCGCCGAAGACATGGCGTGGGCCAAGGCCGGCAAGGGCTTGAAGGCCGGCGACCTGGTGTTCGTGGAGAAGACCGCTCAAGGCGGCTATCGCCTACGGCAGATCCCGGCGGTCAATGGCGCCCTGGTGGCGATGGAGCCCTACACGGGGCGTGTCGTGGCGCTGGTCGGCGGCTACAGCTACTCGCTCTCGAACTTCAACCGCGCCACCCAGGCGATGCGCCAGCCGGGTTCGTCGTTCAAACCGTTCGTCTACGCTGCGGCCCTCGAGAACGGCTATACGCCCGCCAGCGTGATCGTCGACAGCGCCATCACCTTCAAGGGCGCGAACGGCGAGGAGTGGAGCCCCGAGAACTATCACAAGGAGTTCTACGGCGCGCAGCCGCTGCGCAAGGGCCTGGAGCAGTCGATCAACGCCATGACCGTGCGCCTGGCCCAAGGCGTCGGCATGAAGAAGATCGTCGACTTCGCAAAGCGCACCGGTGTGGTTCGCGACATGGATCCCGTGCTTGCCATGGCCCTGGGGGCCGGTGAGACGACGCCGTTCAAACTGACCGCCGCCTACGCGCCATTTGTGAATGGTGGCCGCCGCGTTGAACCTCATCTCATCGAGTTGGTCCAAGACCGCGAAGGCAAGGTGATCTTCCGCGCCGACAAGCGCGACTGCGAGCGCTGCGACGCTGGGTTCAATGGCGACGAGAGCCCCCGCTTCGCCGCGCCGGGCGAGCAGGTTATGGACCCGGTCACCGCCTACCAGGTGACCTCGATGCTGCAGGGCGTGGTCCAGCGCGGCACCGCCGCCGCCGTCAGTTCGCTGGGACGCCCTCTGGCGGGCAAGACCGGCACGACCAACGAGTATCGCAGCGCCTGGTTCGTCGGCTATTCGCCGAACCTGATCGTCGGCGTCTTCATCGGTTTCGACGACAACCGGTCGCTGGGCGAAGGCGAGACGGGCGCGACCGGCCCTGTGCCGATGTTCATGGACTTCATGAAGGTGGCCCTGGAGGGCCAGCCGGTGGTCGACTTCAAGCCGCCGAAGAACGCCAAGTTCGCCATGGTGCGCGGCGTGCGCGAGGCCTTCCGGCCGGGCACCGAGCCCAAGGTCGAGGTCGCGCCGACCGACGGTCCGGTCCCGTATCAGGATCTGCCGCCGGGCCTGCCGCCAGTTCCGCCGCCGGCCGCGCAGCCCGGCAAGCCTACTCAAAAGCCAGATCCCCTGAGCGGGCTGTACTGACTTCCATTGCGTGGGACAGCGACGCAAGTTATGTCCCGCGCCCTTCAACACTGTCACGGAGTTACGTGATGCGACCGGATGTCGAGGCCGCTGCGGCTGACATCGAGCAGTCCGTGGGACTGCTCAGGAGGCGTCTTTGACTGGGATGTCGCTCTCCGCAAGCTCGATGAGCTGAACGCCCGGGTCGAGGACCCGACCCTCTGGGACCGCCCGTCCGAGGCTCAGGCCGTGTCGCGCGAGCGTGCGAACCTGGCCGCCAAGGTCGAGGCCGTGCAGTCGATCGAGCGCGACCTGAAGGACGCCCTCGAATACGCCGAACTGGCCGAGATGGAGTCCGACGAGGACTCGCTCAACGACGCCCGCGCCCAGTTGAAGTCGCTGAAGGAGCGGGCCGGTCGCGCCGAGCTGGAAGCGCTGCTTTCGGGCGAGGCCGACGGCAACGACTGCTATGTCGAAATCAACTCCGGCGCCGGCGGCACCGAGTCCTGCGACTGGGCCGGGATCCTGCTGCGCATGTACACCCGCTGGGCCAACGCCCACGGGATGTCGACGGAGCTGATCGAAGAAACCGACGGCGACCAAGCGGGCATCAAGTCCGCGACCCTTTTGGTCAAGGGCCCGAACGCCTATGGCTGGCTGAAGACCGAGGCGGGCGTGCACCGCCTAGTGCGGATCAGCCCCTATGACAGCAGCGCGCGCCGTCACACTTCGTTCGCCTCGGCCTGGGTCTATCCGGTGGTCGACGACAATATCGAGATCGAGATCAACCCGTCCGACGTGCGCACCGACACCTACCGCGCCTCAGGCGCGGGCGGTCAGCACATCAACAAGACCGACTCGGCCGTGCGTCTGACGCACATTCCGACCGGCATCGCGGTGGCCTGTCAGGCCGGCCGCTCGCAGCACCAGAACCGCGAAGAGGCCTGGAAAATGCTGCGGGCGCGCCTCTACGAGGCCGAGCTCCAGAAGCGCGAGGCCGCGCAGCAGGCGTTGGAAGACACGAAGACCGACATCGGCTGGGGTCACCAGATCCGCAGCTACGTCCTGCAGCCCTACCAGATGGTCAAGGACCTGCGGACCAACGTCGAGACCTCCGACACCCAAGGCGTCCTCGACGGCGATCTCGACGCCTTCATGGCCGCGTCCCTGGCGCAGCGCGTGGGTCACACCCGCGACGGCGGCGAGGGCGCCTAGCGCACGTCGGCCTCTGACCACCAAAAGAAAACGCCCCGGAGCGATCCGGGGCGTTTTGCTGTTCCGACGGTGGGAAATCAGCCGGCGGTCTTGGCGATCGTCAGGTGTTCGGGATGCGGCGCCGGCTGCGACGGCGCGGGAGCAGGGCGCTGGAACTTCAGGCTGCGGCCTTGGAAGAAGGCGCCGGTTTCCATGGCCAGTTGCTCATGCGTGATGTCGCCATCGACGTACGAGGTGCCGTAAAGGCGAACCTGCTTGGAGGTTATCGAACCGACCACCCGGCCGCGCACCTCGACGGCCTCGGCATAGACCGAACCTTCAACGTGGCCGGTTTCCCCGACCGTAAGACGGCCAACGCGGACGTCGCCTTTGACCACGCCGTCGATCTGCAGTTCGCCTTCGCCGGTGACGCCGCCCTCGATGGTCAGGTCGGCCGACAGAAGCGAGGCGACCTTGGGCGGCGCGCGACGCGCGGGCTCAGCCGGCGCGGCGGCCATTGGGGTTGGCAGCGGCTCGATGCGCGCGGGGGTCTTGTTGTTCGACTTAGCTTGCTTGCTGAACATACTCACCAGCCTTCAAGAAGCGGTTGGGATTCTGAGCCTTGCCATTGACCCAGACTTCATAGTGCAGGTGCGGCCCGGTCGAGCGGCCGGTCGAGCCCATGCCGCCGACCCGCGAGCCAATCGCGACACGCTCACCGACGCGGACGCTAATGGCGGCGAGGTGCGCGTAGCGGGTCTTGAAACCGCCGCCGTGATCAACCTCGACCGTCTTGCCATAACCCGAACGGACGCCGGTGAACGACACCACGCCGGGGGCGGTGGCCATGATTGGGGTGTGATAGCCGCCAGGGAAGTCTAGGCCCGAGTGGAAGGCCGGCCGGCGGGTGAACGGATCGAACCGAACGCCATAGCTGGACGACAGGGCCGGGTTGCTGGTCGGGCGATAGAACGGAAGCTTCTTGGCCGCCGCACCCAGCGAGCGCATGTCCGACATGTCGTTGGCGGCGCGCTGGATCCGGGTGGCGAAGTCTTCGTCAACGTCCAGGACAGCGGCGAGGGCGCGGGGATCCTTAGCTTCGATCAGCGGGCCGCCCAGCGACACGCCGCGGCCAGTGTAGTTGCCGGCGTCCAGACCGGCCATGCGCATGGCCAGCCGCAGCCGTTCGGCGCGGCTCTTGGCGAAGCTTTCGGCGGCGTCGATCAGGCGCTCCTGGTCCATCCGGGTGGCCTGGACGCGTTGCACCGGGCTGGCGGCCAGCAAGCGCGGCTTGGCCACGGTCAGGGCTTCGGCGGCGCCGGGAACGCCCTTGAAATCGGAGACCAGAAGGGCGAGGGCGGCATGACGCTTTTCGACCGAGGCGGCCAGTTCTTCAAGCGAGCCGTTGGTGGCCGAGAGTTGCGCTACAGCGCTGTTCAAGCGCGCCTGACGGTCGGCGTTCAGGCGCTCGTAGTAGGCTTTTTGCTTGATGACCTGCTGGTCAGTGGAGCTGACCGCCAGGGCGTTGACCATCATCGCCGCGGTGCAGACGCCCATCCAGAGGGCGCTGACAGCCACGCCTGCGGCGCCAAGCAGCTGCTTGTTGGTCGAGAAGACGTAGCCGCGCATCTCACCGCCAGAGCGGATGTAGATGTGCCGTTCGGGAAAAAGGGCTTCCAGAGATTGCCGCAGTCGCTTGAAGCGTTTGATCGCCATCGCCCCAGGAAACCCCCCGTTTCAGGTCCCGGCGATATGCAATGATAAAACGGAAGCGCGCAAGCGTCTTCGCGCCCAAAGAGAGCGCGAGTCGCAAAATTGAACCTTGCGCCTCAATGCTTAACGATCTCTGACCGGAACGGCCACGCAGGAACCTTGGTTCCTCGCCGAAACGCCACACGCCGATGCGTTGTTGCAACAGTCGCGCGCGCCCCTAACGCGAGCGCAGCGGGCTATTTGATCGCCTTGGCGGCGTTCATCACCGCCTTGATGTGGCCCGGGACCTTCACCTTGCGCCAGATCTCGCGGATGACGCCCTCGCGGTCGATCAGGAAGGTCGAACGGTCGATGCCCATGTACTTGCGGCCGTACATGCTCTTTTCGACCCAAGCGCCATAAGCCTCGACCACGTCGCCCAGCGTGTCGGCGGCCAGTTCGATGGTGAGGTCATGCTTAGCGCGGAACTTGGCGTGCGAGGCGGCGCTGTCCTTGGACACGCCGATGACCACCGCGCCTAGCTTCTGGAACTCCTCGACTTCCGACGAGAACTGCAGCGCCTCGGAAGTGCAGCCGGCGGTGTCGTCCTTAGGATAGAAGTACAGGACGACGTTCTTGCCCTTGAGCGCCGCCAGGCTGACACGACCGGTGTCGGTCGGCAGGTCGAAATCGGGAGCCTTGTCGCCGGGCTGCAGCATCGAGCGCTTCCTTGAAGTTTGTCGTCCCGGCCCAGCGCGAAGTGCGCCGAGCCGGGACCGCCAATGGCCTTGAGTCTAGCCGAGTCCCGCCTTCGCTACGCCAGGGGCGGGACGACAATCAACTCATAACTAAACAGGCTTCACCAACACGATCTTCTTCTTGCCCGCCGCCAGCTTGACCACGCCCTCGACGAGATCGGCCGACGTGATCACGCGGTTCGCGTCGGCTTCGGCCTTGTCGTTGACCTTCAGGCCGCCGCCCTGGGCGAGGCGACGCGCCTCGCCGCGTGAACCTGCGAGACCCGCGTCAGCAAATAGAGCCGCCAGAACGACACCGGCCTCCAGCTCCGACGCAGCGATCTCGAAGGTCGGCAGGTCGGCCGACAGAGCGCCTTGCTCAAACGCCTTCTCCGCCGCGTCGCGGGCCTTGCGGGCTTCTTCCTCGCCGTGGGCCATACGGGTGGCTTCGTCAGCCAGCACCTTCTTGGCTTCGTTGATCTGGGCGCCTTCCAAGGCTTCCAGCTCGGCGATCTTGTCCAGCGGCAGGTCGGTGAACAGCTTGAGGAACCGGCCGACGTCGGCGTCCTCGGTGTTGCGCCAGAACTGCCAGTAGTCGTAGGGGCTCAGCTGTTCGGCGTTCAGCCACACCGCGCCCGCCGCCGTCTTGCCCATCTTCGCGCCGGAGGCCGTCGCCAGCAGCGGCGTCGTCAGGCCAAAGGCGCTTTTCTGGTCGACGCGGCGGGTCAGTTCGACGCCATTGAGGATGTTGCCCCACTGGTCCGAACCACCCATCTGCAGCACGCAGCCATGGGCGCGGTTCAGCTCCAGGAAGTCCACCGCCTGCATCAGCATGTAGTTGAACTCGAGGAACGTCATCGGCTGCTCGCGCTCAAGGCGCAGCTTGACCGAGTCGAAGGCCAGCATCCGATTGACGGTGAAGTGCACGCCGTATTCGCGCAAAAACTGGACGTAGCCGAACTTCGACAACCAGACGTCGTTGTCGACCATGATGGCGTCGGTGGGGCCATCGCCGAAGGTCAGGAACTTTGAGAACACCGTCTTGATGCCCGCGATATTGGCCTGGATGTCGGCGTCGCTCAGCAGCTTGCGGCTCTCGTCCTTGCCCGTGGGATCGCCGACCTTGGTCGTGCCGCCGCCCATCAGGACGATCGGCTTGTGGCCGGCCTGCTGGAGGCGGCGCAGCAGCATGATCTGGATCAGTGAGCCGACATGCAGGCTGGGCGCGGTGGCGTCGAAGCCAATGTAGGCGACGATCGGGCCGCCTTGCGCCGCCGTGTCCAATTCCTCCGGATGGGTGATCTGGTGGATGTAGCCGCGCGCCTCCAGGGTTCGCAGGAACTCTGACTTGAAGGACGAGGCGGCGGGCATGGATCGACTCTCTATTTGACGTGGCGGGCCGTCTAGCACGGCTTGGCCGGTGTGTGAGGGTATCATTTCAGACTCCGGGTTGGGCGACCGGAGCGCATGATCGACTGCAAAGAAACGACCCCGGCGAGGCGGGGGCTAAGCGACGTGTCTGGTCGGCCTCCCGCTATGGCAGCGGGCGGTAATAGGGGCGGGCCAGGACGAAAGCGTCGATCATGGGGCCTAGCTACCGTTTAACGGGCATGGCAGTCAACGTTCCCATGAAGATCCTGGGATTCATGACCGGCACCTCGCTGGATGCGGTCGACATGGCGGTGCTGGAGACCGATGGCGTGGAGATCCACGCCTTTGGTCCGGCGGGCGAGCGCAAGTTGCGAGAGGCGACCCGCGACCTGCTGCTGAAGACCACTGACATCGCCCGCGCCTGGCCGCGCGGCGAGCCTGAGCCTGCGATCTTCGACGAAGCTCGGCGCGCCGTGGCCGATGAGCACTTCCAGGCCGCCGAGAGCTTTCTGGATGAGCACGGTCTCTCTTGGCGCGAATTCGACCTGCTGGGGGTGCATGGCCAAACCGTCCTTCACGAGCGGCCGACGGCCGAGCGGGTGGGGCGCACGGTGCAACTGCTCGACGCCGAGCGCTTGGCGCGCCTCGCCGGGCGTCCGGTCGCGTTCGACTTCCGCACCGCCGATGTCGCCGTCGGCGGGGAGGGCGCGCCGCTGGCGCCGATCTATCACGCCGCGCGCGCCCGGGCCTCGGGCCTGACCGCCCCTCTGGCGGCGCTGAACGTAGGCGGCGTGGCCAACATCACCCTGATCGGCGCGGACGGCGCGTTGCTGGCCTTTGACACCGGACCCGGCAACGGCATGATCGACCTGATGCTGCAGGAGCGGGGCCTGGGTCGTTTCGACCAGGACGGCCGCCTGGCCCTGGCCGGCCGTGTCGACGAGGCCGCCTTGGCGAGCCTGCTCGACAGCGCCTATTTCGACGCGCCGGCGCCCAAGTCGCTGGATCGCTATGACTTCTTGCTGACGCCAGTGGATCATCTCTCCGCCGAGGACGCTGCGGCGACCCTGGTGGCCTTCACCGCCGAGGCGGTTTTCAAGGCCTTCGCCCAAACCGGCGAGACGCCCAGCGCCTTGATCGTCTGCGGCGGAGGCCGGCACAATCCGGCGATCATGAAGACTCTCGCCCGGCGCGCGCCCGTGCCGGTTAAGGCCGCCGAAGCCTATGGCTGGCGCGGCGACAGCATCGAGGCGGAAGCCTTCGCCTATCTGGCGGCGCGGACGGCTCAGGGGCTGCCGATCAGCTTCCCCGGCACCACGGGCGTGAAAGCGCCCATGACCGGCGGCCGGATTGTGGAGCCCTGAAACGAAGAAGGCCTCCGCGGGGGAGGCCTTCTGAAAGTCGCTAGATCGGATTCTCCGCCAGGCGCTTGTCGAGATAGTCACTGACGCTCTTTTCGACGCTGGGCAGGTGCTCGGCCCAGAAGTGAGTGGCCTTGTCGATGACCTCGTAGTCGATCGTGATGCCCTTCTGGGTGCGCAGCTTGGTGACCACGCGCTCCACCTCGACCGGCGGGGTGATGGTGTCGGCCGAGCCGGTCAGGAACAGGCCCGAGGCCGGGCAGGGGGCCAGGAAGCTGAAGTCGTACATGTTGGTCGGCGGCGACACCGAGATGAAGCCGTCCGTTTCCGGGCGACGCATCAGGAGTTGCATGCCGATATAGGCGCCGAAGTCGAAGCCGGCGACCCAGGTTTGGCTGGCGGTCGGGTTGCTGGTCTGCAGCCAGTCCAGCGCCGTGGCCGCGTCGGCCAGCTCGCCGATGCCGGCGTCGAACTCGCCCTGGCTCCGGCCCACGCCACGGAAGTTGAAGCGCAGGGTCGCGAAACCACGCTTCATGAACAGATGGTACAGCTGCACCGAGACCGGGTGGTTCATGTGACCGCCGGCCTTGGGGTGCGGATGCAGGATCAGCGCGATCGGCGCTGTTTCGGTCTTGCCCGGAGAATAGCGACCTTCGATCCGGCCGGACGCGCCGGTCAAAATCACATCAGGCATATCGTCCCCTTCAGCTGGCCACGGCGGATCCCGGCATTTTGAGGGCCAGAATACTTGACCGCCGCGCTTGGTCTTCCTAAATCGCAGCCGCAACGCGGACAGACGGTCCGCGCGCGAAGTCGCGGCTTGTAGCACACGCAAAAGCCGATGCGCGCGGAATCTGCAAGGGGTAAGGCTCATGCGCCTGAGCACCAAAGGCCGATACGCCGTGATGGCGATGACCGACCTGGCCAAGCGTCAGGACGAGAGCGATGGCCGCGCCGTAGCGCTGGCCGAGATCGCCGCGCGCCAGCAGATCTCACTTTCGTATCTAGAACAGCTTTTTGCGCGGCTGCGCCGCAAGGGGCTTGTGATCAGCGCCCGGGGGCCGGGCGGCGGCTACCGCCTGGCCAAGGCCTCGGATGAGACCTTCATCGCCGACATCGTGCTGGCGGTCGACGAGCCGCTGCGCGCCACGCGCTGCAACTTCACCAAGGGTCAGGCCAAGGGCTGCATGGCCGGCGGTGAGCGCTGCATGACGCACAATCTCTGGGAAGAGATGGGCCGGCAGATCCACGGCTATCTGGCTTCCGTGTCGGTGGCCGACGTGTTGGCGGGTGAACTGCGTCCCGCCCGTCCGCTGGAGATCGCGGCCGAGTGAACACGCACCGCACATCGGTCTATCTCGACTACAACGCCACAGCGCCCATGCGTCCAGAGTCGCGGGAAGCACTGCTGCGCGCCCTGGAGAGCCCGGCCAATCCCTCTTCTGTCCATGCCGCTGGCCGCGCCGCCCGCGACGTGGTCGAGCGCGCCCGCGCTGAGGTCGGCGCCCTGGTCGGCGTACCGGCCGGCTCGGTGACCTTCGTCAGCGGCGGCACCGAGGCCAACGCCTTGGCCATCGAAAGCGCTAAGGCGGCCGGCGTCGAGCGCATCATTGTCAGCGCCGTCGAGCATGACGCGGTTCTCGAGACGGCCAAGGCCTCGGGCTTGCCTGTCGACGTCCTGCCTGTGGATAACAACGGCGTCGGCGATCTCGACTGGCTGGCGCAAGCGCTTGAAAAGCCGGTAAAGACCTTGGTCTGCCTGATGCTGGCCAACAACGAGACTGGCGTCATCCAGCCTGTGGATGAGGCTTCCGTGCTGGTTCGCGCCCACGACGGCTGGCTGCATGTCGACGCCGTCCAGGCCGCCGGCAAGGTCGCTATCGACTTTTCGGGTCTCGGCGCCGACACCATGGCGCTGTCGGCCCATAAGCTGGGCGGGCCGCAAGGCGTTGGCGCGCTAATCGCCGGGACCCGCGCGACCGTCACCCGGTGCCTGCACGGCGGCGGCCAGGAACGCGGCCGCCGGGCCGGCACCGAGAACGTCGCCGGCATCGCCGCCTTCGGCGTTGCGGCCAAGGCGGCCGGGGAAGGCCTTGCCTCGATGGCCGAACAGGCCCAATGGCGCGACGCCTTGGCCGAGCGGCTCAAGGCGCAAGGCGCGGTCGTGCTCGGCGAAGGCGCCGAGCGCCTGCCGCAAACCCTGTGTTTCGCCGGCGAAGGCTTCGGCTCCGAGGTCCAGGTCATGAACATGGACTTGGCTGGCGTCATGGTCAGCGCCGGCAGCGCCTGCTCGTCGGGCAAGGTCAAGGCCAGCCGCGTGGTGGAAGCCATGGGCCGCGCCGATCTCGCCCCGTTCGCCCTGCGTATCAGCGGCGGCTGGGCGAGCACGGAAGACGATTGGATCAAGTGCGGCGACGCCTGGCTCGCCGCCTGGAAGCGTATCGGCGCACGGCGCCGGGAGGTGGCTTAGTGGCCGCGGTCAAAGAGACTGTCGAAACCGTCGCCGCGCTCGAGAAGTACGAGCACGGCTTTACCACCGACATCGATCAGGAGTTCGCCCCCAAGGGCCTCTCCGAGGACATCGTGCGCTTCATCTCGGCCAAGAAGGACGAGCCGGAATGGATGCTGGAATGGCGTCTTGAGGCCTATCGCCGCTGGCTGGCGATGGACGAGCCCGACTGGGCCAAGGTCAGCTATCCGCCGATCGACTATCAGGACACCTACTACTACGCCGCGCCCAAAACCAAGGAAGGCCCCAAAAGCCTCGACGAGGTCGATCCCGAGCTGCTGGCCGTTTACGAAAAGCTCGGCATCCCGCTGAAGGAGCAGGCGGTTCTGGCCGGCGTCGAGGGCGCTCCGCGGTATGCCGTCGACGCCGTGTTCGACAGCGTCAGCGTCGTGACCACCTTCAAGAAGGAGCTGGCCGCCGTCGGGGTCATCTTCTGCTCAATGAGCGAGGCTATCCGCGAGCACCCGGACCTCGTCCGCCAGTACCTGGGCAGCGTAGTGCCGACCTCGGATAACTACTTCGCCTGCCTGAACAGCGCGGTCTTCTCCGACGGATCGTTCGTCTACATTCCGCCGGGCGTGCGCTGCCCGATGGAGCTGTCGACCTATTTCCGGATCAACGCCAAGGACAGCGGCCAGTTCGAGCGCACCCTGATCATCGCCGACAAGGGCGCCTACTGCTCGTACCTTGAGGGCTGCACGGCCCCAATGCGCGACGAGAACCAGCTGCACGCGGCCGTGGTTGAGCTCGTCCTGCTCGAAGACGCCGAGATCAAGTACTCTACCGTCCAGAACTGGTACCCGGGCGATCCCGAGACCGGCAAGGGCGGCATCTACAACTTCGTGACCAAGCGCGCCGACTGCCGGGGCGACCGCAGCAAAGTGTCTTGGACCCAGGTCGAGACCGGCTCGGCCATCACCTGGAAATATCCGTCCTGCGTGCTGCGCGGCGAAGGGAGCTCGGGCGAGTTCTATTCGATCGCGGTGACCAACGGTCACCAGCAGGCCGACACCGGCACCAAGATGATCCACCTGGGCGCCAACACCCGCTCGCGGATCGTCGCCAAGGGCATCAGCGCCGGCAAGTCGACCTCGACCTATCGCGGCCTGGTCTCGGCCCACCCCAAGGCCAAGGGCGCGCGCAACTTCACCCAGTGCGACTCCTTGCTGATTGGCAAGGACTGCGCGGCCCACACCGTGCCCTATATCGAGGCCCGCAACGGCCAGTCGGTGTTCGAGCACGAGGCCACCACCACCCGGCTGTCGGACGACCAGCTGTTCTACTGCCAGCAGCGTGGCCTGTCGGAAGAGGAGTCGGTGGCCCTGCTGGTCAACGGCTTCGTCAAGGACGTGCTGCAGCAACTGCCCATGGAATTCGCTGTCGAGGCCCAGAAGCTGGTGGCGATCAGCCTGGAGGGCAGCGTGGGATGACCAGCGTCACCCTCTACCAGCCTGTCGGCCTGGAGGAACTGCAAGCGATCAAGGCGTCGGACTGGAGAGCCTTTCCGCCGCATGACATCGAGCAGCCCATCTTCCGGCCGGTCACCAGCGAAGTCTTCGCGGCCCAATTGGCGCGGGACTGGAACGCGGCGCATACGACCTATCGCCGCGGATACGTTGTTCAGTTCGCGGTGTCGAAGACGTTCCTAGACGCCTACGAGCACAAGGTGTCGGGTACGCCCGGCCACGAAGAATACTGGATCCCGCCTGAGGATCTTTCGCTGTTAAACGCCGCCATCCAAGGCCAGATCGCCGTCGCCGGAACCTTCGCGGGGCACGACGCCGAGTACAGAAAACTCAACGAGACCCATGCTTAAGATCCAGAATCTCCACGCCCGCGTCGAGGACAAGCCGATCCTGAAGGGCGTCACGCTGGACGTGCCGGCCGGTGAGGTCCACGCGATCATGGGTCCGAACGGGGCCGGCAAGTCGACCCTGTCCTATGTCCTGACCGGCCGCGACGGCTATGAGGTCACCGAAGGCTCGGCGACGCTCAACGGCGAGGATCTGCTGGCCCTGGAACCCAACGAGCGGGCGGCCAAGGGCCTGTTCCTGTCGTTCCAATATCCGCTGGAGATTCCTGGGGTTCCGGCCCTGACCTTCATCCGCACCGCCCTCAACGCCCAGCGCCGCGCGCGGGGCGAAGACGAGATCGCCGCGCCGGCCTTCCTGAAGCTGGCTAAGGAGAAGGCCGCCTCGCTGAAAATCGACTTCGATATGCTCAAGCGCGGCCTGAACGTCGGCTTCTCGGGTGGTGAGAAGAAGCGGATGGAAATCCTTCAAATGGCGATGCTTTCGCCGAAGTTCCTGATCCTCGACGAGACCGACTCCGGTCTCGACATCGACGCCCTGAAGATTGTCTCCGAAGGCGTCAACGCCCTGCGCTCGCCCGAGCGCGGTATGCTGGTCATCACCCACTACCAGCGCCTGCTGGACCACATCAAACCCGACAAGGTTCACGTGCTTGCCGCCGGTCGCATCGTCGCCTCGGGCGGTCCGGAACTGGCGCTGCAATTGGAAGCTGAGGGCTATGACCGCATCGTGGGGGCGGCGGCTTGATGGCGACCTTGATCAAATCCTCCCCCCAGCGGGGGAGGTGGTCCGCAGGACCGGAGGGGGAAGTGTTCATCCCCGCCGTCACCAGGACTTCCCCCTCCGTCGGCTGCGCCGACACCTCCCCCGTCGGGGGGAGGATTTTGTCATGACCCTCTCCACCGCCCTCAAGACCGGCGACCTCTCGGCGCTGCCGTCGCGGCGCGACGAGGACTGGCGTTGGACCGACCTGCGGGGCCTGCTCAAGACCCTGCCGCCGGCTTCACCCCAGGGCCGTGCTTGGTTCTGGGAGAACCCGCTTTCCGGCGCGCTCGATATGACCGGCGGCGTCGTCAACGGGCGCGGGCCCACGGATCTCATTGTCGACGCGGGCGAAGAGCGCTTCGTTGGTTGGCGCTTCATGTCCGCCACGGATGCGACCTCGCATGGCGCGGAGCTCTGGGTCGATGTCTCCGAAGGCGCGAAGCTGACCCTGATCGAAAGCTACGAAGGGCGTGGCAAGGGCTACGTCTCGGACGTGGCGGTCAATATCCGTTTGGCCAAGGACGCGATCGTCGAACGGATCATCTTCGCCGACGACGATGCGGACGCGATCTCGGTCGTCACCGCTGAAGTCACGCTCGCTCCCGGGGCCAAGTTCGCCCAGACCGTCCTGACCTCCGGCGCGCGTCGCCAGCGGATCGAGACGCGGGTCAGCCATCCCGGCGCTCATGCCGAGGTACGCCTCGACGGCGCCTATCTGCTGGACGCCCAGCGCCATGCCGACCTGACCAGCGTCGTCACCCATGGCGGCCTCGACGGCGTCACCAGCCAGCTGACCAAGGGCATGGTCACCGACCAGGCGCGCGGCGTCTTCCAGGGGCGGATCGTCGTCGAGAAGGGCGCTGACCAGACCGACGCGCGGATGGGCCACCACGCCCTGATCCTGTCGGACAAGGCCGAGATCGACGCCAAGCCCGAACTGCTGATCTTCGCCGACGACGTCTCTTGCGCCCACGGCAACACGATCGGGGCCCTGGACGACGAGGTCCTGTTCTACGCCGAGCAGCGCGGCATCCCGGAGGCGGACGCCAAGGCCATGCTGACCGTGGCCTTTGTCGGCGAGGTGATCGAGCGCATCGAACACGAGGCCGCGCGTGAGGTCGCCGCCGCCTGGGTCGCCCGCAAGCTGGGGAGCGAGGCCTGATGGCTTCTGACGCCCCCTATGACGTCGCCGCAATCCGCGCCCAGTTCCCGATCCTGGCGCGAGAAGTTCACGGCAAGCCGTTGATTTACCTGGACAGCGCCGCCAGCGCCCAAAAGCCGGACGCGGTGCTGGACGCGATGATGGGCCTGGCCCGCACCTCCTACGCCAACGTCCATCGCGGCCTGCACACGTTGGCCAACGAAACGACCGAAGCCTATGAAAAGGCGCGGGAAACCGTGGCGCGTTTCATCAACGCCGAGCGCGATGAGGTCGTCTGGACCAAGAGTGCGACCGAGGCGGTGAATCTGGTCGCGTCCTCGTTCGGTCTCTCCCTGAACGCCGGTGACGAGATCGTGCTCTCGGAGATGGAGCACCACGCCAACATCGTGCCGTGGCACTTCCTTCGCGAGCGCAAGGGCGTGGTCCTGAAGTTCATCCCGGTGCTGGACGACGGTCGGCTCGACATGGAGGCCTACAAGGGCCTGCTGTCGGACAAGACCAAGATGGTCGCTGTCACCCACATGTCGAACGTGCTGGGCACGGTCAACGATGTCGCCGAGATCGTCCGCCTGGCCCACGCGGCCGGCGCGCCGGTGCTGCTGGACGGCTGCCAGGGCGTCGTCCACACCAAGGTCGATGTCAAAGCGCTGGACGTCGACTTCTATGTCTTCTCCGGCCACAAGCTGTACGGCCCGACTGGAATCGGCGTGCTCTATGGCAAGGCCGAGCGCCTGGCCACTCTGCCACCGTATCAGGGCGGCGGCGAGATGATCGGCTCGGTGGCGCTGGACAAGATCACCTACGCCGATCCGCCGCACCGCTTCGAGGCCGGCACCCCGGCGATCCTTGAGGCCGTCGGTTTGGGCGCGGCGATCGAATGGCTGAACGGCCTGGATCGTGACGCTGTCTTCGCCCACGAGCACGCCCTCTATGAGCGCGTCGCCGAACGCCTGCGCGGCGTCAACGGCGTGCGGATCCTGGGCGAGGCGCCTGGCAAGGGCGCTGTGTTGTCGTTCACGGTCGAGGGCGCGCACGCGCACGACATCGCCCAAGTGCTGGACCGCTACGGCGTGGCCGTGCGGGCCGGAACCCATTGCGCGGAACCCTTGATGCGCCGCTTCGGCGTCACGTCGAGCGCGCGCGCTTCGTTCGCCCTATATAACACCGAGGCCGAGGCCGACGCGTTCGTCGACGCGCTGGCCAAGGCCCGCAGTTTCTTCAGTTGAGCTCCCGATGACCGACGCCGCCTCCCAGGAACCCGTTACGGCTCTGACCCAGGACGAGCTGAACCGGCTGACGGACCAGCTGATTGAAAAGCTGAAGACCGTCTACGACCCGGAAATCCCGGTCGACATCTATGAGCTGGGCCTGATCTACAAGGTCGATGTCAGCGACTCCAAGGACGTCGCCATCGACATGACCTTGACCGCCCCGGGCTGCCCGGTGGCCGGCGAGATGCCGGGCTGGGTCAAGGACGCGGTCATGGAAATCCCCGGCCTTAAGTCCTGTACTGTCGAGCTGACCTTCGACCCGCCGTGGGACGCCTCGCGCATGAGCGATGAGGCCAAGCTGCAACTCAATATGTTCTGATCGGTTTGGACCCCATGGAACCCACGATCGCCGTTCGTCCTCGCCGCCCGCGCCCCAAGGTCGTCACCCTGACCGACGCTGCGGCCGCGCGCGTGAAGGAGATCATGGAAAAGGCCGACCAGCCCTACGCAGGTCTGCGTGTGGGTGTGAAGAACGGCGGCTGCGCGGGCCAGGAGTACGTGTTCGAGTACGCCAAGGAGAAGGGCCCGATCGACGAGGTGGTCGAGGACAAGGGCGTCACGATCCTGATTGAGCCCAAGGCCGTGCTGTTCCTGGTCGGCACCGAAATCGACTACGAGGTCACCAAGCTGTCCTCGAAGTTTGTCTTCCACAATCCGAACGAAACTGACGCTTGCGGTTGCGGCGAGAGCGTGACGATCCAACCGGCGGCGGAGGCCCTCGACTGATGCTGGCCAAGACCCCGTCCTGCGTCGAATGCGGCCTGCCGTGGGGTTCACCGCGCTTCAAGCATGAGGACGAGGCGCCGCTGTACTGGTCGGACACCGGCCTGCTGTGCTCCAGCGGCTGCGCCCAGACCCACTTCGCCAAGCGCCGCGCCGAAGGCACGTTCGCGGGCGTTCCGGCGGAGTGTCCGGTCGAGGTCTAGGACTGGCGAGCCCAAAGGGCCAACGCGCTTACGGCCACGACGATCGCCAAGAGGGGAAGCACGGACGTGATTGCAGTCAGCCGGCTCCACCCCTTCAGGGCTCCAAAGAGTCCGCCGAGCGCCGCGAAGACCGCGAGCAATGGAAACGCCCAGCACGCGTAGATGAAGGTCACGATGGCAGGATTTTGGTGCGAACCTGGCGCGTCGGCAGCTATCACCGAGAAGCCGGCTATATAGAGGCCTGGCAGGATCGCTAAGGTCCACAATGCGCCCAGGATGGTCGCCAGCGCCACCCGGCGCGGCAGCGGCGCCAGATTGGCGTCAGGCAACGGTTTGTTCCTTCAGCCCGACGCTAGGCACGTTCTTCTTGCCATCCCACTCGACCAGCACGGACGGCTTCACCGGCTCGCCGCGCGCCTGGGCGATCAACGCGTTGGTCCGCCCTTCGATCGTCGCCTGCATCAGGGCCATGAACTCGTCCTTCTCCAGGCCCTGGGGCAAGGCGGGCAGAAACTCGATCGTCGCGACGCCGGGCGTCTTCGCCTTCTCCTGCTGCTTCCAGAAGCAGCCGAGGTTCGTCGCCACCGGCACGACCGGCAGGCCGAAGTCCTTGCTCATGTAGTAGACGCCGGTGCGATAGCGGAAATGCTCGCCGGGCGCGGCCAGGTGGCCTTCGGGATAGATCAGGATGCGCCGGCCCTCGGCGGCGACCTGGGCGGCGCTCTTGGACAGCGCCTCGCGCGCCTCAGGACCGCCGCAGCTGTCGACGACGATGGCGCCGAACTTCTTCAGAATCGCACCGACCAGCGGGAACTTCTCCAGGTGATCTCCCGTGACGAAGCTGAGGTTGTCGACATGGGCGAACATCACAAAGCCATCGCCCCAGCTGTGGTGCTTGGCGGCGATGATGCAGGGGCCGGCGGGCAGGTTCTCCTGGCCCTTCACTTGCACCTTGACGCCGGCCAGGGCGTCCAGCGCCCACAGCATACGGCGGCTGTAGAGCCGCAGCGTGAAGGTCACGGCCTCGCGTCCGGGCGCCAGCGCCGCGAAGGCGGCCGACAGGCCGTAGAAGATCGACAGAACCCAATAGTAGGCGTTGAACAGAACGCTGCGCATCGAAGGGTGTCCTTTCATCGCGCGAACAGAACGGCCTGGACGGCCGCGGTCATCAGGGAGGCGTGGGCGGAGAGGGCGTCGTCGCCCAGGCGGCCATAGGCCTTGTTCTGGGCGGTCTGGGTGATCACGCCGATGGCCATGGCGGCCAGCACGCGCGGGTCGCCCGGCGGGATCTCAGCGTTGATCATCGCCCGCTTGATCAGGTCCTCAACCAGGGTGACAGGATCGCGCCCATCCTCCTGGTAGTAGGGCAGGAAATGGTGAAGCTGCAGCAGGTGGAACGAGAACAGCAGCCAGTCCTCGTCGGCTACGGCGCAATAGGCCTTCACCAGCGCTGCAGCCTTGGCCTTGATGCCGCTCGCGGCTGCGGCCTCGTCGGCGATCAGGGCGGACAGGCGCCGGTGGCAGTCCATGAACAGGCTGACCGCCAGGGCGTCCTTGCTCTTCCAGTGGCGATAGATGGCGCCCTCGGACACCCCGGCTCGCGCCGCGATCGTCTTGGTAGTCGCTGCGTCGACGCCCTCAGTGACGAAGGCCTCTAGCGCCGCGCGCTCGATGCGGGGTTTCGCGCTCATGAGACGAGCATCGCAGGTAGGACCGAAAGTGCAAGTGAGCGCTCACTTACATTTCCGTGATTGACCGTGGACCGGCGGACGGCGACACACGGCCATGGTCCAGACCGTTCTTGTATATTCCATGGGTGAGGTGATCGGCGACGGACTGATCAAGCTGCCCTTCATCGCCGGCCTGCGCGCGGCGTTTCCCGGCGCGCGGATCAGCTGGTGCGCCGCCAAGGGTGAGACGGTCTATACCGGGCCGCTGAAGGCCGTGGTGGCCGGCTATATCGACGAGGTGATCGTCGAGGGCGCCAACGGCGCTGCGCCACTGGACAGCTTGCCGTGGTCGCAGCCCTTCGGCGGGCGCCGTTTCGACCTGGTGATCGACACCCAGGAAAACTTGCGCCGTAACGGCGTCGCCAAGCGTGGGGCGGCGGGACGCTTCGTCTCGGCGGCGCGTCTGGCCCGCTCGCCGGACTGGCCAGTCGCGGTCACCGATCGCCTAGCGCGACTGCTCAGTCTGGCGACCGACGGGCAGGGCGGTCCGACACCTCTGGCCCTGACCCATCCCGACGCCCTGAAGGCCGCTGAGACCCTGCTGCCGGCCGGTCCGACCTATGTGGGTCTGGCGCCCGGCGCAGGCGGTCAGGACAAGCGTTGGCCGCTGGAGAACTATCTGGACCTCGCCCGACGTATTCTCGGCAAGGGCTGGGCGCCGGTCTTCCTGTTCGGTCCTGACGAAGCCGACGACGCAGCCATCGCCGCGCGCGAAGTTCCTCAAGCGCTGCAGCCAGAGCGGAACCGAACCGATGGTTTGCCCGTCAAGGGGCCGCTGCTGGTCATCGCACTAGCCGGCCGCATGGCCGCCGGGGTCGCCAATGATGCGGGGCCTGGCCATATGCTGGCCGCTGGGGGCGCGCCCTTGCTCTCGCTGCAGCAGGATCGCCGCAAGTCCGTGAAGTTCCGCCCCGCCGCCCAACGGCTTGAGATGCTGGTCGCGGAGGACTACGGAAGCGGCATGGGCGCCCTGCCGGTCGACGCGGCCTGGGAGGCGCTCGAGAAGCTGGTTTCCGGAGCGTCCTGAATGTCCATCCTAGCGCCAATCTCGGCGGGCGAACTGATCGACAAGATCACCATCCTGCGCGTCAAGGCTCAGCGCATCGGCGATCCGGCCAAGGAGGCTAATGTCCGCAAGGAGCTGGCGCTGCTGGAGGCGACGGCTCGCGCGCACCTGCCGGAAAACAACGAGATCGCCCAGCTCACCGAAGAGCTGACGGACGTCAACGCGGCGCTCTGGGACATCGAGGACGGCAAGCGCGACTGCGAGCGTCGGCAGGACTTTGGGCCTAGCTTCGTGGCGCTGGCGCGCCGGGTCTATATCGACAACGACAAGCGCGCCGCGATCAAACGCGCCATCAACGAAGTCGCCGGGTCTGAGATCGTCGAGGAGAAGAGCTACAAGCCCTACCTCGGCGCTTCGGAAAAATGACGGAAGTCGTTCACGAAGCTCGCGAAATGATCGCCGGCATGACGCCGGAATTGAAGCCGGGACACTATGTGTTCTGCGCCGCTGGGGACCATAACTGGGAGCCTCTGCAGCCGCTGGCGATGTTTCGCGAGGCTGAAGGCGTCAGCCTGATCCTTGAGCGTCACGTGGCGGCGGCGGCGGGGTTCCCGATTGAGAACCCCATGGCCCTGATCACCCTGAACGTCTATTCGGCCCTTGATGGCGTGGGTCTGACCGCCGCCGTATCCGGTGCGCTCGCCGCCGCCGGAATCGCCTGCAACATGGTCGCGGCGTTGCGCCACGACCATGTTTTTGTCCCCGCCGAACAGGCGGCGGAAGCGATGGCCACTCTTGTGGACCTGCAGGCTAAGGCGGCTAGCGGCCTTTGAAGACCGCCGCGCGCTTCTGCAGGAAGGCGGTGACGCCCTCGATGAAATCCTCGGTCTTGCCGGCGATCTTCTGGGCCTTGCGTTCGGCGTGCAGTTGACCGGTCCAATCGCTATCCAGGCTTTCCCAGACCAGCTTGCGAATGACGCCCAGCGCGGCTGGGCCCTTTGCGAGCTCCAGCGCCAGGGCTTGGGCCGTGGCCATCAGCTCACCATCCGGCACGCACCGGTTCACCAGCCCCCACTGCAAAGCCGTAGCGGCCGGAACCTTGTCGCCCAGCAGCATCATCTCCATCGCCCGTGCCTTGCCGATCAGGCGCGGCAGCAGATAGGTCGAACCGCCATCGGGCACGAGGCCGATGCGGCGGAAAGCCTGCAGGAAGTAGGCGCTCTCGGCGGCGACAATCAGGTCGCCCATCAATGCGATCGAGCAGCCGACCCCGGCGGCCGGGCCGTTCACCGCCGTGACGATCGGCAATGGGAAGTCGCGCAGCAGCGTCATCAGCGGGTTATAAGTCGTCTCCAGCGCCGAACCGGCGTCTGGCTTGCCGTCGACGTCCGCCTCGCGACCGGCTGCGCCGCCGCCCGACAGATTGGCGCCCGAGCAAAAGCCGCGGCCTTCACCAGTCAGGATGACCGCACGCGCCTCGATCTTACCGGCGGCGATCGACGAAAAGGCGTGGTGAAGTTCACGCGCAACTTCGGGGCTGGCCGCGTTCAAGGTGGCGGGATCGGCGAGCGTGACGGTGGCGACGCCATCCTGCGTCGAGACACGGATCTTCTGATAGTCCACGGCGGAGCCTCCCTTGTTTGTTGGGCCAGACTCTAGGCGCCTTTGCCCCTTGGGAAGGCTAGCGAAATCTTCGCAAACAGAAACGCCGCCGATCATGGACCGGCGGCGTGAAGGTAGGTCTTACGCTGAAAGAGCTTAGGCGGCGTTGGCCGCGCCCGGCATGGACTCCGCAGCCGTCACGCGATTGCGGCCGCCGCGCTTGGAGGCGTAAAGCGCCGCGTCCGCGCGCTCCATGACAGAGTGGCCCGACTCACCGGCCTTGCGCTCGGCGAAGCCCGAGGAAACCGTGATCGCGCCGAGATCCTCGTTGGTCGAGCGACGCTTGAGCATCCGCGACGACACCTCGACCCGGATTTCCTCCAGCGTGGTGGCGACGACTGCGGCGCTTTCGCGCGGAAAGATCATGGCGAACTCCTCGCCGCCGTAGCGCGCGGCGAAGCGAGGCGGAGCGGCGACACGGCCAATGACCGACGCCACATAGCGGATGACCTGGTCGCCGGTCTGATGGCCCCAGGTATCGTTGAACCCCTTGAAATGGTCGATATCGAGGACGGCGAGGCAAATCGAGGCGCCGTTCTCCTCGGCCTCGGCGCAGGCGCGGTCGAGCTCCTCGTCGAAGGCCTTGCGGTTAGCCAGGTTGGTCAAGCCGTCGGTCGTAGCGTCGCGGCGGACCTGCTCCAGATGCTCGCGCAGGCGTTCGACCTCGGCGGTCGAGTCGGCGAGCCGCGCCTCCAGCGACTGGTTTTCCTTGTGCACGCGCCGAGTGGCTTCGGCGATGCTGCCAACGACCGCCTTGATCGAGGCGACGTCGGTTTGCGTGTCCAGGCTCTTGCTCGCGCCGGCCAGCTCCTTGCCGAACGCCGCGTTGGACTTCTGAGCATTCTGGATCGCCTTGGAGACCGCCTCCAGCTCCTTGGAAAGGATGTCGCCCGCGTCGCGGATCTGTTCGTTCAAGCGCGCCTTCGGCAAGAAGGTCGCCGCGAGTTCCTCGCTGACCAACTCAGTCATCGGCTCACCGAGCGAAATCAACCGGGTCAGCTCGCGCGCCAGGGCGCCGTTCGGGTCGGCCACATAGTGCGTCCAAAGCTCGAAGTTCAGCGCGGTCGGCCAAACCTGATGCCGCTCCATGAGCTCCAGGGCGCGCGAGGCGATCTTATAGGCCTCGGGACCGCGCAGCGTGGTTTCGACGTCCGACATGTTTTCTTCCCTCATCGCCGCTGCCCTTGCGGCAACGTCGATCGCTTGGGTCTGGAGGTTACGCTGTAGAGTTCTTACGAGGCGTTAAGAACGAACGACGTTCGCTTGCGTCCCGTCGCCGCCTCCCGCATGGTGATCATTGATAAGATGAGCGCCGCGCCGTTGGGCCGGCCCCTGGGAGGAGCGACAAGCCATGAACGCACCGGTGAATCTGTCGTTCGACGCGCACAAGGCGGCGATGAACGACGTGTTGCAGAGCCAGAAGGCCGCACACCTTCGTGAGGGTCCGCCCAGCGCCGAGAAGCGAATCGATTGGCTGAACCGGTGCATCGATCTGCTGGTCGGACACCAGGCTGAGATCGCCAGGGCGGTAAACGCCGACTTCGGTTCGCGCTCGCCCGAAGCGACCTCTCTGACCGACGTCGCCGGCTCCATCGGGCCGCTGAAACACGCCCGTGATCATCTGACGAAGTGGATGAAACCGGAGAAGCGCAAGACGACGCCGGCCATCCTGGGCCTGTTCGGCGCCAAGGCGACGGTGCAGTGGCAGCCCAAGGGGGTGGTGGGCGTGATCAGCCCCTGGAACTTCCCCGTCAACTTGACCTTCGCCCCCCTGGCCGGTGTGTTCGCCGCCGGCAACCGCGCGATGATCAAGCCGTCCGAGTACACGCCTGCGACCTCGGATCTGCTGAAGGCCATGTTCGCCAAGGCCTTCAACGAGGAGGAAGTCGCGGTGTTCGTCGGCGGCCCCGAAGTGGGGCAGGCGTTCTCAGGCCTGGCATTTGACCATCTGGTGTTCACGGGCGCGACGTCGGTGGCCAAGCACGTGATGCGCGCGGCGGCCGAAAACCTGGTGCCGGTGACCCTGGAACTGGGCGGCAAAAGCCCGGTGATCCTCTCGCGCGGCGCGGACATGGCTACGGCTGCGGCGCGGATCATGAATGGCAAGACCCTGAACGCCGGGCAAATCTGTCTCGCGCCCGACTACGTCTTGGCGCCGCAAGAGGACGTCGAGCGCTTCGTCAAGGAAGCCCAGGTCGCCGTCAGCCGATACTTCCCGACGATCAAGGATAATCCCGACTACACCGCCGTCGTGGCCCAGCGCCACTATGACCGCGTGAAGGGCTACGTCGACGACGCCCGCGCCAAGGGCGCACGGGTCATCGAGATCAACCCCGCCGGCGAGGATCTGTCCCAACAGGAGCATCGCAAGATCCCCCCGACCCTGATCATCGACCCCACCGACGACATGAAGGTGATGCAGGAGGAGATTTTTGGGCCCGTGCTGCCGGTGAAGAGCTACAAGACCGTCGATGAAGCGGTCGACTATGTGAACGCAAATGATCGGCCGTTGGCCCTCTACTGGTTTGGAACTGACGAGGCCGAGAAGGACCGGGTTCTGGAGCGCACGACCAGCGGCGGGGTCACCGTCAATGACGTCATCTTCCACGTGGCCCAGGAAGACCTGCCGTTTGGCGGTATCGGTCCGGCGGGCATGGGCGCCTATCATGGCTATGACGGCTTCCGGGAGTTCAGCCACCGCAAGGCGGTGTTCCAGCAGCTGAAGAAGGATATCGCACCGATGCTGGGCCTGCGGCCGCCCTACGGCGAGGGCATCCGCAAGTACCTTGCGGGGCAGATCAAGAAGTAGCCAATCGCGGCGCGGCATGCTCCAAGCGGGCCATGACCGCGCCGATTTCCTTGCGCCCCGTGGTGGAGGCGCGCGACCTGCCGCCGATGCTGCCGGACGCCCTGCGCGAACGCTTCGCCCGGGGCGAAGCCGGCGTGGCTTGGTCTCCCGAGCATGATGCCTCGGACGGCGCGCCCGTGGGGCTGCTGGGCGGCCCCGCAGCGTTGGCATGGCCGTTCACGCTCTCGACGCCGCCGCCGGTAAATGTTCCCGCCTTATGCGCGGTGGGGCCTTGCTGGTGGTATCCGGGCTTCGGCGCGGTGATCGGGACCGATGGCGCGCTCTACAACGCCACGGTCGGCGAGGTCCGACATGGCTCGACCGATCTGTCCGCGATCCCCGGCGTCTTCCCAGGCGGCGCCAGTCTGTCTCCACCCAAGGCGGCACCGTTCTTCGAAAGCGGCGCGGTGTTCCTGCCGTGGGGCGCGGGCTTCAACTACGGGCACTTCATCATCGACGCGCTGTCGTCGATCCTGGCGCTCCAGCAATCGGGCCTTCTCAAGGACACGCCGCTTCTGGCTCCACGCTTGACGGATTGGCAGCGCGATCTGATCGCTCTGGCTGCGCCAGGGGTCCGGTTGCAGGAAGTCGACGCATCAACTGTTCGGCTTGGACGGGCGGTGTTCGCCACCAGCATGGATCATTTCCTCCACCACCCGAACGGCCTTCTGGCGACCTTGGCCGAGCGGGTCGCCGCCAATGGACCTCAGGGTGTGGGCGCCCGCCGCATCTATCTGTCCCGGCGCGGCCAGTCGATGCGAGTGATGGTCGGAGAGGCGGCCCTCGAAAGCGCGTTGAAGGCTCGGGACTTCAAGATCGTGCGCCCTGAAACCCTCCGCGCTCGTGAACAGGTGGCCCTGATGCGCGACGCAGAGGTCGTTGTGGGCGCCAGCGGCGCCGCCCTGGCCAACGCGGTTTTCCTATCGCAGGGCGCGCGGGTGATCGAGATCCAGCCGGCCAACTTCACAAGCCAATGGGTGAGGGCGGCCTGTCGTCAGGTCGGGGTCGAGTGGCGCGGCTATGTCTGCGCCTCGCCCTGTCCGGCGCACGCGGCGCCGCTGCTGGCGCGTCTGAGGCGAGGCTTCAAGTTCGCGTTCAGGCCAGACCTGAACGACCTTCTTCGCTTCATCGACGCCGCGCTGTAGGCGTCCCGAGCATCAAACGAAAAAGCGCCGGACGATCGCCCGGCGCCTTCGTAAGGTTCGACTGTTCGTCGCCGACTATTTCGCGCCGCGCGGGGGGCGGGCGAGGAAGGCCGGAACATCCGAACCGAAGCCGACCACACGGCGATCATCATCGTCGCGGTCACGGACGGGCTGAACGCCGCGCACCGGGCGTTCAGGACGCTCCGGGCGGGCCGGACGCTCGGCTTCGACCGGGGCCGGCGCGGGCGCGGCGGCTTTGGGCTCACGCTCGCGGCGAGGGCGGCGTTCGCGCGCGGGACGCTCTTCTGTCGCCGCAGGCGCCTCAGCGACTTCGGCGACGGCCGCTTCGACCGTCTCTTCGCCGCGCTCACGACCACGACCGCGGCCGCGCGCAGGTCGGTCACCGCGCTCGCCGCGATCACGACCACCACGCTTGCGATCGCGGTCACCATCACGCTTCACCGTCACGGCGTTGGAGTAGTCGAGATCGAGCTTCTCTTCGTCCGGCGTGGAACCGATCAGTTTGATGACCTTGTCGAAGCCTTTGTCATCGGCCGGGGTCACCAGCATGTAGGTGATGCCTGTCCGCCCCGCGCGACCCGTGCGGCCGATGCGGTGAACGTAGTCGTCGGCGTGATGCGGGACGTCGTAATTGAAGACGTGGCTGACGGCGGGAATGTCGAGGCCACGCGCGGCGACGTCGGAGGCCACCAGGATCTTCAGCGCGCCCGAGCGGAAGTCCGCCAGGGTCTTCATGCGCTGGGTCTGGTCGAGGTCGCCGTGGATCGGCGCGGCGTCATAGCCGTGCACCTTCAGCGACTTGGCGACGATGTCGACCTCGGTCTTGCGGTTGCAGAACACGATGCCCGTCTCGATGCCGGCCTTCTCGATCAGGGCGCGCAGCGCAAGGCGCTTGGCCTTCGGATCGGACGTCGGAACCTTGACCAGCAGCTGGGTGATGTTGGCGTTGGTCGTCGCCGGACGCGCCACCTCGATCCGCACCGGATCCTTGAGGAACTGCTTGGTCAGGCGGGTGATTTCCGGGGGCATGGTCGCCGAGAAGAACAGGGTCTGCTTCTTGGGCGGCGTCATCTTGAAGATGCGCTCAATGTCCGGGATGAAGCCCATGTCCAGCATGCGGTCGGCTTCGTCGACGACCAGGAACTGCACGCCGGTCATCAGAAGCTTGCCGCGCTCGAAGTGGTCGAGCAGGCGGCCCGGCGTGGCGATCAGCACGTCGACGCCGCGGTCCAGCTTCTTTTCCTGGTCACCGAACGACACGCCGCCGATCAACAGGGCCCAGGAGAGCTTGGTGCCCTTGGCGTACTTCTCGAAGCTGGCGGCCACCTGGTCGGCCAGTTCACGGGTCGGAGCGATGACCAGGGCGCGCGGCATGCGGGCCTTGGCGCGGCCCGACTGCAGACGGTCGATCAGCGGAAGGGTGAAGGCGGCGGTCTTGCCGGTGCCCGTCTGGGCGATGCCAAGGACGTCCTGGCCCGCGAGGGCGACGGGAATAGCCTGGGCTTGAATGGGGGTCGCAGTGGTATAGCCGGTGTCGGCGACCGCCTGCAGGGTCGTGGGCGAGAGCCCGAGGTCGGAAAATTCGGTCATTTACACGCTGGTCTGCTCGGAGCCGCCCGTGCTTGGGCGAGCGGGCGGCGCGGATTCGCCAGACCTGCTCCGAAGCTGGGGATAAATAGGCGGAAAGTCGGCAAAGTCAATCGTCGCAGAGGCGATGCGGAGTATTCGAAAGATGAGCGACGACGGGTGGAAAACCTCGGCCAAGGCCTGGATCGCCGATATGGGCGAGCAGGGCGATTACGGTCGGCGCTATGTTCTCGACGGACCGATGATCGCACGCCTGCGTCGCCTGAACAGCGGCCGCGCGCTGGATGTCGGCTGCGGGGAAGGGCGGTTCTGTAGGATTTTGCGCGCCGAAGGCTTTGACCCGGTCGGACTGGATCCGACGGTCGAGTTGCTGGAAGCGGCGCGGGCCCGCGACCCGGACGGAAGTTATATCGAGGGGCGCGCCGAAGACCTGATCTTCGCCGACGGGACGTTTGATCTCGTCGTATCGTGTTTGTCGCTGATCGACATCGCGGCGGCCGATCGCGCCATCGCCGAGATGACCCGCGTCCTCAAGCCCGGAGGAACTCTGCTGATCGCCAACCTCACGAGTTTCTCCACCGCGCGCGCAAACAAGGGCTGGCAAAAGAACCTGCTGGGTCACCCCAAGCACTTCGCGATGGACCACTATCTGGAGGTTCGCGCCAAGTGGGAGGAATGGCGCGGCATCCGGATCATCAACTGGCATCGGCCGCTCAGAGACTACATGCAGTGGTTCCTAGCGCAGGGTCTCATCCTGACTCACTTCGACGAACCCGCGCCGAACGGCGGTGATCCGTCGCGCGCTGACAGATACCGACGTGCCCCATGGTACGTGATCATGGAGTGGCGCAAGCCCTGACGCCGCTCTATATCCGCCCGCACATGACCATCGACCACGACTCCCGCCTTCGACGCCTTCGTTTCCGTGCCTGGCACCGCGGCTTTCGCGAAGCGGACCTCATCCTGGGGCCGTTCGCGGACACCCATGGGCCGAACCTGACGCCGGAGCAGTTCGACACGCTTGAGACGCTGCTGGAACAGTCGGATCGCGAGATCTACGCCTGGATCGTCGGACAGGAACCGACGCCGGCGGAATTTGAGACCGACGTCATGACGATGATCCGCGCGTTCAGGTTCGAGGCGCACGCTTCGCGCCCGGCTGGAGATGGCGCCTGACATCATGAGCTACGACGCCAAGCAGATCGCCAAGGCCGCCGGCGGCCTCACGCTCGCCGGCGCGCCGGAGGGTTTCGACGCCCTGGTGATGGCCGACATCGCCCGGGCGCGCGGCGGTCTCACCGCCTTCGTCGCCCGCGACACCGCCCGGGCCGGCGCCTTTATCGACGCGCTGAAGTTCTTCGCGCCCGAGATCGAGGCGGTGTTGTTCCCGTCGTGGGACTGCCTGCCGTACGACCGGATCGGTCCGTCCTCGGGCGTCTCGGCGACCCGCATGGCCACGCTTTCGCGCCTGGCGCGGGGTCTTGGCGAAAGCAAGGCCGCCATCCTGGTGATCGCCGCGCCGGCTCTGTTGCAGCGCGTGCCGACCAAGGAGGTGCTGCTGCGCGCCTCCTACTCGGCCAAAGTCGGCAACAGCGTCGATCTTAAGGATCTCGAGCGCTATTTCGCGGTCAACGGCTATACGCGCGCCTCCACCGTTTCGGAGCGTGGCGAGTTCGCGATCCGCGGTGGGGTGATCGACGTCTATCCGCCGGCCGCCGAGGAGCCGGTGCGTCTTGATCTGTTCGGCGACACGCTGGAAAGCATCCGCGCCTTTGATCCCGAGACCCAGCGCTCGACCAGGCAACTGAAGGAGATCGATCTCCTGCCGGTCAGCGAGGCCCTGCTGGACGCCGACGGCATCTCGCGCTTCCGCAAGGGCTATGTCGCCGAGTTCGGCGCGCCGGGCGATGATCCCCTGTACGCCGCCGTCAGCGAGGGCGGTCGCCGGGCCGGTCTCGAACACTGGCTGCCGCTGTTCTACGAGCGGATGTCGACCCTGTTCGACTATCTGCCCGCCGGGGCGCTGATCGGCGTCGACAACCAGGCCACTGAGGCCCGCGACGAGCGCTTGGCGATGATCCAGGACGCCTATGACGCGCGCGCCAGCGCCGACCGCAAGTCAGCCTATCGCCCCTTGGCGCCCGAGGCCCTGTACCTGACCGCCGACGAGTGGGAGCGAGAGCTTTCCGACCGCACGCATCGCCGCTTCACGCCGTTCCAGCCGCAGGGACTGGACGTCGTCGACCTGGGCGCCAAGCTCGGCCGCGTGTTCGCCGCAGAGCGGGCCCAGGACAGCGTCAATCTGTTCGAAGCGACCGCTGACCACGCCAAGAAGTTGGCGGCCGAAGGCAAGCGGGTGCTGTTCGCCTCTTGGTCCGAGGGCTCGTCCGAGCGCCTGGGGACCATGCTGTCCGACCACGGCCTGAAGAAGATCCCCTATGCCGGGTACTGGCAGGCGGCCAAGGCCAATGATCCGAAGGTCCCCCAGCGGGTTGTGCTGCCGCTGGACCACGGCTTTGAGACCGACAGCCTGGCGGTCATTTCCGAGACCGACATCCTGGGCGATCGCCTGGCGCGCCCGCGCAAGAAGCGCCGCGCCGCCAACTTCCTGGCCGAGGCCAGCGCCCTGACGCCGGGCGATCTCGTCGTCCACATCGACCACGGCATCGGCCGCTACGAGGGCCTCAAGACCCTCGACGTCCAGGGCGCGCCGCACGACTGTCTGGACCTGCTGTATGGCGGTGAAGCCAAGCTCTATCTGCCCGTCGAGAACATCGACCTCTTGACCCGCTACGGCGCGGCCGACGCCGATAATGTCCAGCTCGACAAGCTGGGCGGCGCGGCATGGCAGGGGCGCAAGGCCAAGGCCAAGGCGCGCCTGCGGGTCATGGCCGAGGGCCTGATCCAGATCGCCGCCGCCCGCCAGCTCAAATCCGTCGAAGAGACTGACCCGCCGTCCGGCGTGTTCGACGAGTTCTGCGCCCGCTTCCCCTACGAGGAGACGGACGATCAGCTCAGCGCCATTCACGACGTCCTGGAAGACCTGTCGTCCGGCAAGCCGATGGACCGCCTGATCTGCGGCGACGTCGGTTTCGGCAAGACCGAAGTGGCCCTGCGCGCTGCGTTCGTGGTGGCGATGAGCGGCAAGCAGGTCGCCGTCGTCTGCCCGACCACGCTGCTGGCCCGCCAGCACTACAAGACGTTCAAGGATCGCTTCCAGGGCTGGCCGGTCAAGGTCACGCGCCTGTCGCGGCTTGTCACTGGCAAGGAAGCCTCCGAGACCCGCGAGGGCCTGGCCAACGGCCAGTTCGAGATCGTGGTCGGCACCCATGCGGTGCTGTCCAAGCAGGTGTCGTTCAAGGACCTGGGCCTCGTCATCGTCGACGAGGAGCAGCACTTCGGGGTCAAGCACAAGGAGAAGCTGAAAGAGCTTCGCGCCGACGTGCACATGCTGACCCTGACCGCCACGCCCATCCCGCGCACCCTGCAGATGGCGCTCAGCGGCATCCGCGAGATGTCGATCATCGCCACCCCGCCGGTCGATCGCCTGGCGGTGCGCACCTATATCAGCCCGTTCGATCCGGTGACCCTGCGCGAGGCCCTGCTGCGCGAGAAGTATCGCGGCGGCCAGTCCTACTACGTGGTGCCGCGCATCAAGGACCTGGAGGACATCGAGAAGTTCCTCCGCACCCAGGTGCCCGAGGTGAAGTACGTCGTCGGCCACGGCCAGATGGCGGCCACCCAGCTGGAAGACGTGATGACGGCCTTCTACGAGGGCCAGTACGACGTGCTTCTGGCGACGACGATCGTCGAGAGCGGCCTCGACATCCCGTCGGCCAACACCCTGATCGTCCACCGCGCCGACATGTTCGGCCTGGCCCAGCTCTACCAGATCCGAGGCCGCGTCGGCCGCTCCAAGGCCCGCGCCTACGCCTATCTGACCACACCGGTCGAAAAGTCGCTGACCCTGTCGGCCGAGAAGCGCCTGCAGGTGCTGCAGTCACTCGACAGCCTGGGCGCCGGCTTCCAGCTGGCCAGCCACGACCTCGATCAGCGCGGCGGCGGCAACCTCTTGGGCGACGAGCAGAGCGGCCACATCAAGGAGATCGGCGTCGAGCTCTATCAGCAGATGCTGGAGGACGCCGTCGCCGAGCTCAAGCAGCGTCAGGGCCAGGAAGCCTTGCTGGAGGATCGCGGCTGGTCGCCGCAGATCAACACCGGCGCGGCCGTGATGATCCCCGACGACTATGTGCCGGATCTCAACGTGCGCCTGTCGCTCTATCGCCGCCTGTCCGAGGCCGAGCAGGCCGCCGACCGCGAAGCCCTGGCCGCCGAGATGATCGACCGCTTCGGCCCGCTGCCGCCTGAAACCGACAGCCTGCTCAAGGTCGTGGCCATCAAGGGCCTGTGCCGCGAAGCCAATGTCGCCAAGATCGACGTCGGCCCCAAGGGCGCGGTGGCCAGTTTCCGAGGCGACAATTACGCCAACCCGCTGGGGCTGATGCAGCACGTCGCCAAGAACAGCCTGATCTGGAAGGTCCGCCCTGACCAGAAGGTGGTGGTGAAGGGCGAATGGGACACCCCCGCCCAGCGCCTGGACGCGGCGGAAAAGATCCTCGCGGTCCTGTCGAAACTGGCGAAGGCGTAGAATACATTCTTTTCTTCTCCCAATCGGGGGGGAGAGAAGCAGCACAGCGCCCGCCCGTCCTTTCTCTTGTCATCCCGGCCGGAGCGCGCAGCGCGGAGAGCCGGGACCACGGCGAGTGCTTGTGCTTGTGGCGGTCCCGGGTCGGCTGCGCCGCCCGGGATGACACCGAGTTATGGTGATTGGCGCGTCTGAACGCTCGGAATTGGCGGAACCGAAGCCAACGAAATCAACGCCTTGTCAATTTTACGCGTCGCTGAATGATCCGCGTTTAAAACCACACCCATACTCATAGCCATCCCCGTCGCGGGGGAGGGCGTTTGGATCCGGCCCAACGGTCTGCTTGCAGACCGGTCTCTCGCAAGGAGTCACGGCGGCGGGGCTAGGTTGAGCGGGGCCGCGTGGTCTCGAAGCGGTTTCGACTGGGGTCTGTTCGTTGGATAGATCCGGGACCTCGGAAGGAACCGTGGAGGGGCGAGCGCGGAGCGACAGGGCGGTGATCGTACAAGCCGCCTATCGTGGATCGTCGGGCTGGACACGGGTGTAGCCGCTCCAGTTGGTCCGCGCCCGTCCGGGGGCTCCTGGGGTCCCGAGCTGAAAGACGCTCACGCCCCCCATCCTCACGGGCAAGAACAACCTGGCGGAGCGGACAGTCGAGCCGAAACGCAAACACAAACTCACGGTCTCCGGGTTCGCCCGGCCGCTCCGTCGCCTCCCCATGAACTTCAGCGAGCGATCGCGTGAGGCCGATGAAATGCGTCCAGAACGCCCCCTCCGTCTCGTCGCTTAGCCGCGCCGATCCACCTCCCCCGCACGCGGGGGAGGATGACAGATCACCCTCCTCACCCGTGCAACGGGGGAGGTGGCGCGCGGCGCAGCCGCGTGACGGAGGGGGCGCTCGGCGCGACCCGATCCTAAAGCTTAAGCTCATAGACCCGCCGGTCTCGGCGTTCGCCGTCGCGGTGCACGGCGCCCTTCATGTAGCCGTCAGGGCGGAAGCCCAGCTTGGTCAGCAGGCGTTCGGCCGGGGCGTCGCCGACGTGGACGCGGGCGGTGATGGTCTTGAGGTTGTCGGCGGCGATCTGGGCGAGGAGGGCGCTCAGGGCCTCCAGGCCAAAGCCCTGGCCCCAGCCTTCGCGGGCGACGGCGAAGCGGATCTCGGCGGTGTCGCGGCGGCGGTCGATCTCGAAGAGTTCGCAGAAGCCGAGGAAGGCGCCGTCGGCCGCGCGGCGGATTGCCCAGTAGGCGGCGTCACCAGCGGCCATCTCCTCGACCTGGGCGGCGACCAGACGCGCCACCTCGTCAGGATCTTCGACCGGCTCCTGGTCGAGGCTGGACATCACCTCGGCGTCGCTGAAGAACGGATAGATCAGCGGCGCGTCCTCGACCGTCAGGGGAGCGATGAAGAGGCGTTCGGTCTCGAGGATCATGCGGTCCTTGGAAGAGGCTTGAGGGCTTGTGTTCGCGACGACGCTTCCCAGCTATGGCGTGTAGCCGCCTCTAGTGGTAGAGGGGCCGCTTCGTTTTTCGCGTGGGTTTCGCCCGCGCCCGGATCGAGAATACATTCGTCATGCTCATCGGCGTTCTGCTGGCCATCAACATCGTCGTTTGCCTCGCCTTGATCGGGGTGGTGCTGCTGCAGCGCTCCGAGGGCGGCGCCCTGGGCATGGGCGGCAACTCGGGCGGCCTGATGACGGCGCGCGGCGCCGGTGACCTGCTGACGCGCATCACCTGGATCCTGTTCTCGATCTTCCTGATCATCAGCCTGACCCTGACGATCCTGACGGGGCGCTTGGACAAGAGCGGCTCGGTCGCCGACAGCATCCAGGGCCTGGACGCCAAGACGCTGCAGAACGTTCCTGCCCCGACCCCGGCGCCGGGCTCGCTGAACTCGCTGCCCTCGTCGGCCCAGCCGGGCGGCATCCAGGCGCCGGCGCCGCAGATCAACGCGCCCGCGCCGGCCGCTCAGCAGCCCGCGCTCCTGGCCCCCGCCGAGCCCGCCCCGGCGCCGGCGAGCCAGCCCAAGCCCTAACCGTCATCGACGGCGTTTTCACCGACCCCCGAGGACCACCTCGGGGGTTTAATCTTGTTGATGAACGCGGGTCTTTCTCCCCGCGTCCACGAATCACGGGTAATCTGGTCGCCCATGACGCGGTACATCTTCATCACCGGCGGCGTGGTTTCCTCGCTTGGCAAAGGTCTGGCCTCGGCGGCGCTCGGCGCGCTGCTGCAAGCGCGCGGCTACAAGGTCCGCCTCCGTAAGCTCGATCCCTATCTCAACGTCGATCCGGGCACGATGAGCCCGTATCAGCACGGCGAGGTCTTCGTGACCGACGACGGGGCCGAGACCGACCTCGACCTTGGCCACTACGAGCGCTTCACCGGCGTTTCGGCGACCAAGGCCGACAACATCACCACCGGCCAGATCTACAAAACGATCATCGAGAAGGAGCGCCGCGGCGACTATCTGGGCGCGACCGTCCAGGTGATTCCGCACGTGACCAACGAGATCAAGGATTTCGTCCTGTCGCCGGCTATGGACGAGACGGGCGAGAAGCCGGTCGACTTCGTGCTGGTCGAGATCGGCGGCACGGTCGGCGACATCGAGGGCCTGCCGTTCTTCGAGGCCATCCGCCAGCTGCGCCAGGACCTGCCGCGCGGCCAGAGCTGCTACGTCCACCTGACCCTGCTGCCGTTTATCAAGACGGCCGGCGAGATGAAGACCAAGCCGACCCAGCACTCGGTCAAGGAGCTGCGCTCGATCGGCATCCAGCCGGACATTCTGCTGTGCCGCTGCGAGCAGGAGATCCCGCCGGAAGAAAAGCGCAAGATCGCCCAGTTCTGCAACGTGCGGCCCAGCGCGGTGATCCAGGCGATGGATTCATCGTCGATCTACGCCGTGCCGATCGACTATCACGAGCAGGGCCTGGACGCCGAGGTGCTGGACGTGTTCGGCATGCGCGACGCGCCGGCCCCGGACCTGTCGCGCTGGAAGACCATCGACGACACCGTCCAGCATCCCGACGGCGAGGTCACCATCGCCGTCGTCGGCAAGTACACGGTGCTGAAGGACGCCTACAAGTCGCTGATCGAGGCCCTGCACCACGGCGGCCTGGCCAACAAGGTCAAGGTCAATCTCGACTGGGTCGAGAGCGAGACCTTCGAGGGCGACGAGGGGGCGGCTGCGGCGCGCCTGGAGAACGCTCACGCCATCATGGTGCCCGGCGGCTTCGGCGAACGCGGCGCGGAGGGCAAGATCCGCGCGGCCCAGTTCGCCCGCGAACGCAAGGTGCCGTACTTCGGCATCTGCTTTGGCATGCAGATGGCGGTCATCGAGACCCTGCGGAACGTCGCCGGCATCAAGGACGCCAGCTCCAGCGAGTTCGGCCCCACCGAGCGTCCGGTGGTCGGCATCATGACCGAATGGATCAAGGGCAATGAGACCGTCCAGCGCCGCGCCAGCGACGACCTGGGCGGCACCATGCGCCTGGGGGCCTATGACGCGGTCCTGACGGCCGGTTCGAAGGTCGCCGAGATCTATGGCGCGACCGAGATCAGCGAGCGCCACCGCCACCGCTACGAGGTCAACATCGGCTATGTCCACCTGATGGAGGATGCGGGCCTGAAGCTGACCGGTCGCTCACCCAACGGCGTGCTGCCTGAGATCGTCGAGCGGGACGACCATCCGTGGTTCATCGGGGTGCAGTATCACCCCGAACTGAAGAGCCGTCCGTTCGCCCCACACCCGCTTTTCGCCAGCTTCATCGCCGCTGCGAAGGAGCACGGACGCCTCGTCTGATCACGAGGTTGCATCTTCCTGCAGATTCGGGCATAAGCCCGCCCTCACGCGGCGGCTCGGGCGTTCCCAGGCCGCCGCTCTCGATTTTCACGCTCAGCGAGCAGAGTCACTTCGATGGCCGTTCCTAAAAGAAAAACTTCGCCTTCTCGCCGGAACATGCGCCGGTCGCACCACGCCCTGGGCGCCAACTCGTTCATTGAGGACAAGGACACGGGCGAGCTGCGTCGTCCGCACCATGTCGATCTGAAGACCGGCATGTACAACGGCAAGCAGATCCTGACGCCGAAGGAAGACTAAGTCTCCTTTGGCCTCTGACGATGTGAAAGCGCCGCCGGGCTGGTACCGGCGGCGCTTTTCGTCGTACGTGTCGAAAAACGGTGTTACCCTTCCAGTCGGGAGGAGCGAGCCGATGTTCACACGTCGCGCGCTGGCCGGAGGATTGGGATCAATCCTCGCCGGGCCTGGCTTATTGGGTGCAACCGCCGTCGCCGGCGGAGTGGGCCAGACAGCGCCTAAGGGCGGGAACGAGCGCGCCGCCAAGCTGGACGAAGAGCCGCTCGTGATTCTCGATGCGGCGCTCGACAGCGATTCCCGGCTCACGGTCGCGACGACGATTAATGGCGTGAGCGGCTTCCGCTTTGTCGTCGATACCGGCGCGGATAGGACCGTGCTGACCCCCGGCTTGGCCGCGCGCTTGAACTTGCCGAGAGGACCCGATGTCCTCGTCCATGGCGCCACCGCCGCCGTGACCTGCCAGACAGCGCTTGTTCAGACATTGCGGGCCGGAGAAACCGGCCTGACGAACAGCATCCTGCCGGTCTTGCCCTACGATCGCGTTGGCGCCGATGGGCTGCTTGGCGTCGATGCTCTCGAAGGACGAAATGTCGTCATCGACTTTCGTCGGAACCAACTCGAGGTCCGGCGAAGCTCGCCCAGCTTCGAGCCCTATGTCAGTTCACGTGAGGTGACGGTCGTCGCGGATTCGCGATACGGGCGGCTAACGCTGGCGGACTCGCGGATCGCCGGCGCCCGATCCTTGGCCTTCATCGACTCAGGCGGCGGGGTCAGCATCGGCAACATGGCGTTGGCGCGCTCGATCGCGGCGAAGCGCCGCCGCTCACCCGATCCGGTCGAGCGGATCCGCTTGCTCACCGCGAGCGGCGAAATTCAGCTAGGCGAATTCCGCATCATTCCAAACATCAAGATGGGCGACCTGCGCCTGACCAATACGCCGATGGCGTTTGCCGATCTGCACGTCTTCAACCACTGGGGTCTCAACGAGCGGCCTGCGGCGCTGTTTGGGGTCGACCTGCTGAGGCTGTTCGCCAGGGTCGAGTTGGATTTTGGCGCCGGGAAAGTGCTCTTCCGATTGGGGCAGGGCGGTTTTCCCTCTGTGCTCCAGGCCTAGAAGCGGCTCGCCCTACTGCCCTCGACCGCGTTCCATGACGTGACGTCGCTGCTGCTCGACCGCCTCAGGCGTCACCCCGCGATTGCGATCGCTTGACCGGCTATTCTCAAGCGAAAGACCTTCGCCAAGGGCCAACTCGTATCCGTTGTCGATCAGGGCCTTGTAGAACGAGAGGGCGTCCACGGGGATGCTGGCCATCTCCTCGGCCAACCGCAGCGCCGCCGGCATCAGTTCGCTCGGGGGCGTGACGCGATTGACCAGCCCCCAGTCCGCAGCGGTTCGCGCGTCCAGGAAGTTCCCGGTCAAGGACAACTCCTTGGCCCTGTAGGGTCCGATGAGGCGCGAAAGCTTCTGCGAAAGGCCCCAGCCCGGCATGATACCTACGCGCGCATGGGTGTCAGCGAACCGCGCGTTCTCAGACGCCAGGAGGACGTCGCAAGCCAGCGCCAGCTCAAACCCACCGGTGATCGCGACGCCGTTGATCGCTCCGATGACGGGTTTGCTGCAGCGTTCGATCGCGCGCACGGGGTTGGAGCGGGCGTCCTGATCGTTCGCCGCGCCCAGGGCTGTGGGATCGCCGCCAAGCTCCTTGAGATCCAGTCCGGCGGTAAAGGCTCGATCACCGGCGCCCGTCAGGACCACCACGCTGATATCGGGATCCTGGTCCAGTTGCACCATGGCGTCATGCAACGCCAGCCGAAGGGCCTTTGAAAGGGCGTTCATGGCTTCGGGTCGGTTCATCGTGACAACCGCCACGGATCCATGTCGTTCGACCAGCAGCATGGGGTCCTCCCTTGGATTATTGACGATCACGCGGCCTCCCATGGGGAAGTCAAGTTGCGCCCCGGACGCTTGGCGGCTAAGGCTCCCGCGCCTTTGGCCTTGAGGAGAAGTCCATGACCGAGATCGTCGACATCATCGCCCGCGAAATTCTCGACAGCCGGGGCAACCCGACCGTCGAAGTCGACGTCATTCTCGAGGACGGCGCCTTTGGCCGCGCCGCCGTGCCGTCGGGCGCCTCGACGGGCGCGCACGAAGCCAACGAAAAGCGCGATGGCGACAAGGCGCGCTATCTGGGCAAGGGCGTCCAGCAGGCGGTCGACGCCGTCAACGGCGAGATCTTCGACGCGCTGTCGGGCGTCGACGCCGAAGACCAGCGCCGGGTCGACAATCTGCTCATCGAGCTGGACGGCACGCCGAACAAGGCCCGCCTTGGCGCCAACGCCATCCTGGGCGTCTCGCTGGCCACCGCCAAGGCGGCGGCCGAGTCCGCTGGCCTGCCGCTCTACAAGTACGTCGGTGGCGTCAACGCCCGCGTCCTGCCGACTCCGATGATGAACATCATCAACGGCGGCGCCCATGCAGATAACCCGATCGACATCCAGGAATTCATGATCCTGCCGACCGGCGCAAAGGACTTCCGCGAAGGCCTGCGGATGGGCGCTGAGATCTTCCACGCCCTGAAGAAGGCTCTGAAGGACGCCGGCCACAACACCAACGTTGGCGACGAGGGCGGCTTCGCCCCGAACCTGGCGTCGGCTGAAGCTGCGCTCGACTTCATCGTCAAGGCCGGCGAGAAGGCGGGCTACAAGGCCGGCGACGACTTCGTCCTGGGCCTCGACGTCGCCTCGACCGAGTTCTTCAAGAACGGCAAGTACGAACTGGAAGGCGAGGGCAAGTCGCTGGATCCGGCCGCCATGGTTGACTACCTGGCCGGCCTGGTCGCCAAGTTCCCGATCCTGACGATCGAGGACGGCATGGCCGAAGACGATTTTGACGGCTGGAAGCTGCTGACCGATACGCTGGGCAAGAAGGTGCAGCTGGTCGGTGACGACCTCTTTGTCACTAACCCCAAGCGCCTGCAGATCGGCCTCGACAAGGGCCTGGCCAATTCGATCCTGGTGAAGGTCAACCAGATCGGCACGCTGTCGGAAACCATCGACGCCGTCGAGCTGGCGCATCGTCACGGCTACACCAGTGTGATGAGCCACCGTTCGGGCGAGACCGAAGACAGCACGATCGCCGACCTCGCCGTCGCGCTGAACTGCGGTCAGATCAAGACGGGCTCGCTGGCGCGCTCAGACCGCACGGCCAAGTACAACCAGCTCCTGCGGATCCAGGAAATGCTGGATGATCAGGGCGTCTACGCCGGCCGGGCGGCCCTGAAGGGGCGCTAAGGCGACCGGTCCTTGTCCGACTTGAAGGGGCGCGTCTGCGAAAGCGGGCGCGCCCTTTTCGTATCCGATTCCCGCTCAGATCGGCTTCGCGGTGGCGTAAGCAGACTTCGCCGAACGCCGTTTACCCACAAATTTTCTAAAAGCGGGTCAGTCGTTTCAAACGAGACCAGTTTCTTCGCCTTCGCGAGCGCGAAATGGCTTCGGCGGCGCGGTATCTAGATGCGAATGAAACGATCTCAGATGAAAGCATCATTCCCGTGTCGGGCGATCCGCCGATAACCCTGCTCAACACCCGGATTTAGAAGGCGTTAAGGCCAGTCGGCGATCCTGCGAATCCCTCTTTGGGACGCCAAGATGTTCGCCCGACTGCAACCCTTCCTGCCGACTGCGGCGATCTTCTTCCTGATTTTCTACTTCGCCTTTCACGCTCTGACGGGCGATCGGGGCCTGCTTTCCATCTCGCAACGCAATGCGGACCTCGCAGCAAAAACGAGAGAACTCAGGAAGATACGCGCAGAGAGGATGGACCTGGAGGCCCGCGCTCGTCTATTACGCAGCGGCAGTCTGTCGGCTGATCTTTTGGAGGAGCGCGCACGCTCGCTTCTGGGATACGCCGATCCGAGGGACTATGTGATCCGGGTCAAGCGTTCGCGCTGATCCGTCTCTACACTCGGGAATGACGGCGGATCGCGCGAGGATCGCCAAGATCCGCGTTCGATTTGAGTAGACACCAGGGCGTGACCTTCGCGGAACCGACGAATTTTCGGCGGGAAGCGCTCATCGGATGAAGGCCGCGATGAAGATTGGCCAGGGAGATTTGAATGGCGCGCACGCGCAAGGCTGACGCCTCTGAGGGAAAGGCGCCGGAAACCGGTGTCAACGCCTTCGTCGGCAAGGACGAACTCCTGAAATTCTATCAGGACATGCTGCTGATCCGCCGCTTTGAGGAGCGGGCTGGACAGCTGTACGGCATGGGTCTGATCGGCGGCTTCTGCCACCTGTACATTGGCCAGGAAGCCATCGCGGTCGGCATGCAGTCGATCTCGCAGAAGGGCGACCAGATCATCACGGGCTACCGGGACCACGGCCACATGCTGGCGGCCGGCATGGACCCGCGCGAAGTCATGGCTGAACTGACCGGCCGGGCCGGCGGTTCGTCCAAGGGCAAGGGCGGGTCGATGCACATGTTCGACATCGCCACCGGCTTCTACGGCGGTCACGGCATCGTCGGCGCGCAGGTCGCGCTCGGCACCGGCCTGGCGCTGGCCAACAGCTACAAGAACAACGGTAACGTCTCGTACGCCTACATGGGTGATGGCGCGGCCAACCAGGGTCAGGTCTACGAGAGCTTCAACATGGCCCAGCTTTGGAAGCTGCCGGTCGTGTACGTGATCGAGAACAACCAGTACGCCATGGGCACGGCCGTCGAGCGCGCCGCCTCGGAAACCGCGTTCCACAAGCGCGGTGTCTCGTTCCGCATCCCGGGCGAAGAGGTCGACGGCATGGACGTCATCGCCGTCCGCGAAGCCGGCGCACGCGCAACCGAGCACGCTCGCAGCGGCCAAGGTCCCTACATTCTCGAGATGAAGACCTATCGCTACCGCGGCCACTCGATGTCCGACCCGGCCAAGTATCGCACCAAGGAAGAGGTCGACGAGGTCAAGACGACCCGCGACCCGATCGACCACATCAAGGAACGCCTGGCCAAGGCCGGCGTCACCGAAGACGACCTGAAGGGCGTCGACGCGGAAGTGAAGCGCATCGTCGCTGAGGCCGCCGAATTCGCCCGCACGAGCCCCGAGCCCGATCCCTCGGAACTTTATACAGACGTCTACCTGGAGGCCGCCGAGTGACGGACATCCTGATGCCCGCGCTTTCCCCGACGATGGAGGAAGGCACCCTGGCCAAGTGGCTGGTCAAGGAAGGCGACACCATCAAGGCCGGCGACGTCATCGCCGAGATTGAGACCGACAAGGCGACGATGGAAGTCGAAGCGGTGGACGAAGGCGTGATCGAAGCGATCCTGGTTCCGGCCGGTAGCGAGAACGTCAAGGTCAACACCCTGATCGCGCGCCTGAAGGGCGAAGGCGAAGCTACGGCTCCGGCCGCTGCGGTCGCCGCTCCCGCCGCTGAAGCCGCGCCGGTCCCGGTCGCCGCCGCTCCGGCTGCGGGCAGCCCGATCTCCGCCGCGTCGACCTTCGCCGATCCCGAGATCGACGGTAAGCCGCTGAAGAAGATCACGGTCCGCGACGCCCTGCGCGACGCTATGGCCGAAGAGATGCGCCGCGACGACCGCGTGTTCCTGATGGGCGAGGAAGTCGCCCAGTATCAGGGGGCCTACAAAGTCAGCCGTGAGCTGCTGCAGGAGTTCGGCGACCGTCGCGTCATCGACACCCCGATCACCGAGCACGGCTTCGCCGGCATGGGCGTCGGTGCGGCGATGGCCGGTCTGAAGCCGATAGTCGAGTTCATGACCTGGAACTTCGCCATGCAGGCGATCGACCACATCATCAACTCGGCCGCCAAGACGCTCTACATGTCGGGCGGTCAGATCAAGTCGTCGATCGTATTCCGTGGCCCGAACGGCGCGGCCTCGCGCGTCGGCGCTCAGCACAGCCAGGACTACGCCGCCTGGTACGGCAATGTGCCGGGCCTGAAGGTCATCGCGCCCTACGACGCGGCCGACGCCAAGGGCCTGCTGAAAGCCGCGATCCGCGATCCGAACCCGGTCGTCTTCCTCGAGCACGAGATGATGTACGGCCACGAGTTCGACATCCCGGACGTCGAAGACTGGGTCGTGCCGATCGGCAAGGCCAAGGTTCGTCGCCAGGGCTCGGACGTGACTCTGGTCGCTTACAGCCGCATGGTCGGCTTCGCCCTGAAGGCGGCCGAGGAGCTGGAGAAGGAAGGAATCGCCGCCGAGGTCGTCGACCTGCGCACGATCCGTCCGATGGACCACGCGACCATCCTGGAAAGCGTCAAGAAGACCAACCGTCTGGTCACGGTCGAGGAAGGCTGGGGTCCTATGGGCGTCGGCGCCGAGATCGTCGCCCGTATTACCGAGTTCGGCTTCGACTATCTGGACGCCCCGCCGCTGCGGGTCTGCCAGGAAGACGTGCCGCTGCCCTATGCGGCGAACCTGGAAGCCCTGTCGCTGCCGTCGGTCGAGAAGATCGTGAAGGCGGCCAAGACGGTCTGCTACCGCTAGGAGATCGCGGCCCTCGCCCCTGGCGGGGGCCGCTGCTCTTGGCCAAGACATTCATCCCGCCCCAAAGCGGGGTATCGTGGACGCCGGCCCTCGAAGACGAAAGGGTTCGCGACCGTCCCGAAGGATTGAGGAACAAGCTCAATGTCGATCGACATCCTGATGCCCGCCCTGTCGCCCACCATGGAGGAGGGAACCCTCGCCAAGTGGCACGTAAAAGTCGGGGACACCGTCAAGGCCGGCGACGTGATCGCCGAGATCGAGACTGACAAGGCGACGATGGAAGTCGAAGCCGTCGATGAGGGCGTGGTTGAAGCCATCCTTGTCGAGGCTGGGACCGAGAACGTCAAGGTCAACGCCCTGATCGCCAAGCTGGCGGGCGAGGGCGAAAGCCCCGCGCCCGCTCCCAAGGCCGAAGCGCCGAAGGCCGCCGCTGCTGCGCCGGCTCCGGCTGCTGCTGCTCCCGCCGCTGCTCCGGCCTCTCCCGCACCGGCCTCTCAGGTCGCTGCTGACGGTTCGCGCGTCTTCGCTTCCCCGCTGGCCCGCCGCCTGGCTTCGGCGGCCGGTCTGGACCTGAAGACCATCAAGGGCACGGGACCGCATGGCCGTGTCGTGAAGTCGGACGTCGAGGCCGCGAAGTCCGGCGCGCCGGCCGCCAAGACCGCTCCGGCTTTGGCGCCGGCCGCTGCGGCTCCGGCCGCCGCCGCTGCGCCGCGTCAGGCTCAATCGCTGGAGCAGATGGGCATCCCCGCCGGCTCCTACGACCTCATTCCGCTGGACGGCATGCGCAAGACCATCGCCCGTCGCATGACGGAGAGCTTCCGCGACGTGCCGCACTTCCCGCTGCAGATCGATCTGGAGATCGACGCGCTGCTGGCCGCGCGCGCCAAGATCAACAGCCTGCTTGAGAAGCAGGGCGTGAAGGTCTCGGTGAACGACATCGTGATCAAGGCCGCCGCCGTGGCCCTGAAGCAGGTGCCGGAAGCCAACGCCAGCTACACGCCCGAAGGCATCGCCATGCACCACCACGCCGACATCGCCGTCGCCGTGGCCGTCGATGGCGGCCTGATCACCCCGATCATCCGCAAGGCCGAGACCAAGGGCCTCGCTCAGATCTCCGCCGAGATGAAGGACCTGGCCCAGCGCGCCAAGGACAAGAAGCTGAAGCCCGAGGAGTTCCAGGGCGGCACCTTCTCGATCAGCAACCTCGGCATGTTCGGCATCAAATCGTTCGCCTCGATCATCAACGAGCCGCAAGGCGCGATCATGAGCGTCGGCGCCGGCGAGCAGCGTCCGGTCGTCAAGAACGGCCAGCTGGCCGTCGCGACGGTCATGACCGTGACCCTGACCTGCGATCACCGCGTGGTCGACGGCTCGGTCGGCGCCAAGTTCCTGGCGGCTTTCAAGCCGCTGATCGAAGAGCCGCTGACCCTGATCGTCTGATCGGGGCGCGGGGAGGGGATGGCCATGTCGGTCTACGACTATTCCGCCAAGACGCTGGACGGCCAGGACGTGAGCCTGGCCGACTATCGCGGACAGGTTCTGCTGATCGTGAACACCGCCAGCAAGTGCGGGTTCACGCCTCAGTACGAAGGCCTGGAGGCGCTCTACAAGGCGTACAAGGATCGTGGCTTCACGGTGCTGGCCTTCCCCTGCAACCAGTTCGGCGCTCAGGAGCCGGGTGACGCCGCCGAGATCGCGAACTTCTGCTCGCTGACCTACGACGTCAGTTTCCCGGTGATGAGCAAGATCGACGTCAACGGCGCCGACGCGCATCCGCTCTATCGCTTCCTCAAGAAGGAACAGAAGGGCGTGCTGGGCACCGAGGCGATCAAGTGGAACTTCACCAAGTTCCTGATCGGCAAGGACGGCCAGGTCGTCGATCGTTTCGCGCCGACCGTGAAGCCGGAAGACCTCAAGGTCGCGGTCGAAGCGCTGCTCTAAGTTTCTCCCAGACCGGTTTGCAGACTGGTCGATCGGCGCTGCGCGCTCCCTCGTGCGGCCGCCAAAGTCAGGGTTAGAAGAACATGTCCACGGAATTCGATGTCGTCGTCATCGGCGCCGGTCCTGGCGGCTATGTGGCCGCGATCCGCGCCAGCCAGCTGGGCCTGAAGACGGCCATCGTCGAGCGTGAGAACCTGGGCGGCATCTGCCTGAACTGGGGCTGCATCCCGACTAAGGCGCTGCTGAAGTCCGGCGAGGTCTATGAGCAGCTGTCGCACCTGGGCGGCTATGGCCTGTCGGTCGAGAAGGCCTCGTTCGACTTTGGCAAGATCATTGAGCGCTCGCGCGGCGTGGCCAAGAACATGTCGGGCGGCATCGCCTTCCTGATGAAGAAGCACAAGATCGAGGTGATCGAGGGCGAGGCCAAGCTTGAGAAGGGCGCTCCGGCCCCCAAGGTCGTCGTCGCCCTGAAGGCCGGCGGCAGCCGCACGGTGCAGGCCAAGAACGTGATCCTGGCCAGCGGCGCGCGCGCTCGCGAGATCCCGGCGATTGGCGCGGTCTCTGACGGCGACAAGATCTGGACCTATCGCGACGCCCTGGCTCCGAAGTCGATGCCCAAGTCCCTGGTCGTGATCGGCTCGGGCGCCATCGGCATCGAGTTCGCCAGCTTCTACCGGGCTCTAGGCGCGGAAGTGACCGTCGTCGAAGCCATCGATCGCATCATGCCGGTCGAGGACGAGGAGGTCTCCAAGGCCGCCCAGAAGGCCTTCGAGAAGCGCGGCATCAAGTTCCGGGTCGGCGCCAAGGTCAGCAAGATCGACAAGACCAAGGACGGCGTGGCCGTGACGGTCGAGGCCGGCGGCAAGATCGAGCAGCTGACCGCCGAGAAGTGCATTGTCGCGGTCGGCATCGCGCCTAACAATGACGGCCTGGAAGCTCTGGGCGTCAGCCTGGATCGCGGGCACGTCGTCACCGACAAGCACTGCCGCACCAACGTGCCCGGCCTCTACGCCATCGGCGATATCGCCGGCGCGCCGTGGCTCGCCCACAAGGCCAGCCACGAAGGCATCCATGCCGCCGAGGCGATCGCTGGCTACAAGACCCCGAACGTCCACTCGCCGATCCCGGGCTGTACATACGCCAATCCGCAGGTCGCCTCGGTGGGCTACACCGAAGCCGGCGCCAAGGCGGCGGGCATTGAGGTTAAGGCGGGCCGCTTCCCGTTCCGCGTCAACGGCAAGGCCGTGGCGGCGGGCGAGACCGAGGGCTTCGTGAAGACCGTGTTCGACGCCAAGACCGGCGCGCTGATCGGCGCGCACATGATCGGCCACGAAGTGACCGAGATGATCCAGGGCTTCGTCACCGCCATCACCCTGGAAGCGACCGAGGAAGATCTGCACGGCGTCGTCTACGCCCACCCGACCATGTCGGAAGCGATGCACGAAGCGGCTCTGGACGCCTACGGACGCGTGCTGCACATCTAGGGCAGCATAGGGAGTCTGGATGGCGCGCAAGGCCGCCGCGGCAGCGGGTGACAAGCCGAAGGTTCGGAAGGGGTCGAAGACGACTCTTTCTGAGGCTAATCTGGTTGACCTCGGTCCCGAGCGCTTGGCCGCCATCCTGCTCGATCTATCGAGCGACAGTCACGTCAAGCGCGTGCTTCGGCTGGAACTGTTCGCTGAGGCCAGCGCCGAAGGCCTGGCTCTGGAGATCTCCAAGCGCCTCGTGACGATCGGCAAGTCCTCGTCGCGGATTCACTGGCGCAAGCGGCCGGCGTTCGCCCGGGACCTCGACCTCCATCGCCGGATGATCGAACGGCTGGCGCAGGACGATGCGACCGCCGCGCTTGGTCTCATGCTCGATCTGCTGGACTTGGCCTCTCCGACCCTGGATCGGTTGAGCCAACCCGATGGGCCGATCGGTGATGTGTTCCTGGCGGCCCGTGACTCCATCGGCGCCATCGCCGAAAAGGCCGTGCCTGAGCCGATCGCGCTGGCGGAGCGAACAGCCAAGATCCTGGCGACTGACTACCACGCTCAGATGGGCCCGCTCGCCAGCGCCCTGGCGCCCGCCATGGGACCGCAGGGGCGGGCCCATTTGCGGCAGGTGCTGGAAACCGTTCTGGCGATGAACGCCAAGAGGCTGCGCGGCTCTGATCCCATGGCTGCGGTCTACAAGGACGCCTTGCGTCGCCTCGCGGACGCCAGCGGCGACATCGAGGCCTTCGAGGCTACGTTTGCGCCGGAGCTTCGTCGGACGCCGCTCGTCTCGGCCGAGATCGCCCGGCGCCTGCTCGCGGCCGGTCGGGGCGAAGACGCTCTCGCCACGCTACAGGCCGGCGCGCCCGGCGAAGCCCGAGGCCGCCATCCCACGTCTGTCGAGGAGCGCGCCGCCTGGGAAGAGGCCATGCTCGAGGCGCTGGAGGCGACGGGACATCATCAGGAGGCGCAGCAACGCCGTTGGGCGGAGTTCGAACGTACGCTCTCCATTCCGCTCCTGAGAACCTATCTGAAGGGCCTTCCAGACTTCGACGATGTCGAGGCCGAAGATCAGGCCAAGGCGGTCGCGCGACGCTTCCCGCGCTTTGACACCGCGCTGGCGTTCTTCGTGTCTTGGCCGGACTTCTCGGCGGCTTCGCGTCTGGTCCTCTCCCGCTCGGGCGAGATCAACGGCGCGGACGACATTCTGATCACCGAGGCGGCGCGGCGGCTGGAGGGAAGCTATCCGCTGGCGGCCACGCTGCTGCTGCGCGCCTCCATCCAGCATGTGCTGACCTACGGCGTGGCGACGCGCTACGCCGACGCCGCGCGCCAACTGCTGGAGGCCGAGTCTCTGGCCGTCATGGTCGGCGACTTTGGCGAGTATCCTGACCACGCGAGTTTCGTCGTGGACCTCCGAGCGACGCACGCCCGCAAGCAGGGCTTCCGCGCCGAGCTTGAAGCGCTCGGCGCGTCCTTCTAACCGGCAGAGCCGCCTTAGGCGGCTTGAGTGTCGGTTTCCGCCATGCGCTGGATCGCGACATAGTCCGTCTTGCCGCTGCCCAGTACGGGCACTTCCGTGACCTTCAGGATCTTGCGCGGCACAGCCAACTCCGGGGCGCCGATCGTCTGAGCGTGCGCTACCAGAGGGCCAACGTCCGCATCATGGCGATCGGTGACCAAGATGAGCTTCTCGCCCTTTTTCTTGTCGGGCATTGAGATCACCGCATGGCGACCGTCCGGCCAGACCGCAGAGGCGAGGTCTTCAGCGGCGGTCAGCGAGACCATTTCGCCGCCGATCTTGGCGAAGCGCTTCACGCGGCCCTTGATGGTGATCCACTGGTCGTCGGACATGGTGACTACATCACCGGTGTCATGCCAGCCCCCTTCAGGGGCGTCGACGCCACCGTCCTCGCGCAGGTAGCCTGCCATGATGTTGGGGCCCCGCACGAACAAGCGACCGCCTTCAGGAATGCCTTCGACGGCCTCGATACGAACCTCCTGACCGGGAAGCAGGCCGCCCACGGTGCCAGGACGGTTATCTGTCGGCTTGTTCACCGCGATGACCGGCGAGGCCTCGGTCGCGCCGTAGCCTTCCAGCAGAGGCACGCCGCCGAAGCGCTCCTTGATCAGGGTGTGGGTTTCATCGCGCACCTTCTCGGCGCCGCAGACCACGAACTCAAGACCCGCCAGCTCATCGGACTCCGCCGCACGGGCATACTGGTTCACGAAGGTGTCGGTCGCCAGCAGGATGGACGCCTTGGCGTCCTTGATCAGCGGCGGAATCTGCTTGGTATGCAGGGGCGAGGGATACTGGAACGCCTTCATGCCTGTCAGGATCGGCAAGATGACGCCGCCGGTCAGACCAAAGCAGTGGAAGACGGGCAGGGGGTTGAACATCACCCAGTCCGGGTCGAGCTCAATGTGCGCGGCGACCTGCATGGCGTTCTGGACCAGATTCTCCTGGCTCAAGACCACGCCGCGCGGCGCGCCAAAGCTGCCGGACGTGAAAAGAACCACGCCCTTGTCCGATGGCTTGGCCGGCGCCCGGAACTGACGCGGGAACAGTCCGGCCGCAGCGGCGAACAGCTTGTCCGGGAGGCCGATCGTGCCGCGCACGTCTTCCAGGTAAGTCACCTGCGCCTGCTCGCCGATCGCATCGACGATGTCGTGCAGCTTACCCAACTCGATGAACTTGTGCGCGGTCAGCACGCGGTTGATCTTGGCCAGCTTGCAGGCGGCCTTGATGTTCCGGAGCCCGGCCGTGAAGTTCAGCATCGTCGGCACGCGCCCAAAGGCGTGCAGCGCGAAGAAGGTGACGACAGAACCCGCGCCCGAGGGCAGGAGCACGCCGACGTGCTCGCCCGGCTTGGTCATCGCGGCGATCTTGCGGCCCAAGGCGAAGCTGGCCCGGATCAGATCGGTATAGGTCAGCGGATTGCGATCCTGGTCCTCCAGGATCGGTTTCTTGGCGCCATACTTATCGCGGGCGTCGATGAGGGCGTCGAAGATGGCCTTTTGGCCGTTCCGCACGTCGTAAGCTACCGGCATCCCGGCGAAACCTCCCCGATGAGCGACGAGCGCTCTCGTTCGTTAAACGTCGAGTCTGCCGGGGAAGGTCCAGCTTTGCAAGAAAGAGTCACAATCCGTGACGATCATCCTTGCTGGACGGGGTTTGGGCCGGTTTTCGAGGTGCGGCGAACGTCGTCACCTGCGCCAGCCAGGCGTTGCGCACGCCATCCGATTCCATATGGAGATCATGACCCGCTGCGGGGTATCGGACCTGTCGGCAGTTCTTCATCTCGCGACATAGCTGCGCCTGCGGACCGGCCGTGGCGACGCCGTCTTGTTCCCCGCTGAGCAGCAGGACCGGGACCGCGACCGTCCGCGCGTCCTTTGCGGCCGCTTCTGAGGCGTCGAAAAAGGCGGCGAACCAGCCAAGGCTTCGACCGCCCATCCGAAGGTCCGGGTTCGCGAGCATCCATGCGGCCTGCACCTTGCCGCGCGTGCTGTCGTGGGTGAGTCCCTGGACCGCGCCGTCAGGCGCGTCCCGACGCCAGCCATGCTGGTCTGGGGATCGAACCCAGCCCAGACGCAGCGTCCTGAGCGCAGGCGTGAACCGGGCGAAGTCGGCGCGAGGGCGGGGGAGGGTCTTCAGGCCAAACGTCGGCGCAGAAAGAACCAGAGCTTCCATGGGGAGACCGGTCTGCGCGGCTCTTAGGGCTGCCAGGCCGCCTTCGCCATGACCCAGTACGATCAACGGCGTGTCGCCCCGCGGGCGGATCACAGTTCGGACGAGCGCCTTCAACGTCTCAACGTCCGGATCAAAGCTATCGACGTGTCCAAGGTCGCGCCAAGGCGTCAACCGCTCCGATCCGCCTTGCCCCTGGCGTTCCAGGACCCAGACGCTAAAGCCCTGACGTGTGAGATCGGTGACGGTCTCGAACCACTTTTCAGCGCTCTCACCATAGCCCGGGAGCACCAGGACCGTGGCGCGGGGCGCAACAGGGGGCGCGGCCACCCCATAGCGCTGCACCGTCGCCTCGCCGCTTTTCACGTATCCCCACGCCCAACCTTGCGGCGGATAGAAGCGGGAGGTCAGGGTCGGCGGCGTGCGGCTCTCGGCGAACGGCGCGCGGGAGGCCCCGTCACCGCACGCGGAAACGGCCAGGCAGAGCGCGATAGCCGGGGCGGCTGTAAGAAGGCGGCGACGCATACGCCCCAGTCATTTCGCGCCTTGGGGTCTTACGCAAGATCAAGCGCTTGATCCGGAGGGCAAGAAGACCGATTTAGGTGCCATGGCCACGGTGATCGACACGCTGAAGGCTCGCGGCTCGGAAGACCGGGCGGCGCGCCATCCCGAAAAGCAGAACCGCCCGGATACGCCGGTGCTCCGCAAACCGGAGTGGCTGCGCGTGCGGGCTCCAGGCTCGGGCCAGTACAACGAGACCAAGGGCATCGTGCGCGAGCACAAGCTGCACACGGTCTGCGAAGAGGCCGCCTGCCCGAACATCGGCGAGTGCTGGAGCCAGAAGCACGCCACCATGATGATCATGGGCGAGATCTGCACCCGCGCCTGCGCCTTCTGCAACGTCACGACGGGCCTGCCCACACAGCTGGATCCCGATGAACCGCGCCGCGTCGCCGAAGCCGTCGCCAAGATGGGCCTAAAGCACGTCGTCATCACTTCGGTGGACCGCGACGACTTGCTGGACGGTGGCGCGCGCCATTTCGCCGAAGTCGTCACGTCCATACGAGCCGCCGCACCGGGCACGACGATTGAGATCCTGACGCCGGATTTCCTCCGCAAGGAGGGCGCCGAGAACGTGGTGATCGACTCCAAGCCGGACGTCTTCAACCACAACCTCGAAACCGTGCCGCGGCTCTATCTCAAGATCCGCCCTGGCGCGCGCTACTACAACTCGCTGCGCTTGCTCGACCGCGTGAAGCAGCGCGATCCTTCACAGTTCACCAAGTCGGGTCTGATGGTCGGCCTGGGTGAAACCAAGGAAGAGGTCATGCAGGTCATGGACGACATGCGGTCGGCGGGCGTCGACTTCATCACTATTGGCCAGTACCTGCAGCCGACCCGCAAGCACGCGGCGATCGACCGGTTCGTGACGCCTGAAGAGTTCAAGGCCTATGAGGCGATCGCGCGGGCCAAGGGCTTCCTGATGGTCTCCTCCAGCCCGCTGACGCGTTCGTCGCACCATGCGGGCGAGGACTTCGCCAAGCTGCAGGCGGCGCGGCGCGCCCTCGACGCGCGCACGGCGTAAGCCTTGCACCGACACGTCGTTTCGAGGGTGCTACCTTATACGCCCGAGCAGCTGTTCGAGCTGGTCGGCGATGTCGAGGCGTATCCGAAGTTTGTCCCGTGGATTACCGGCATGCGGACCTGGAACGGCCGTGTGGACGGTGCCGTCAGCACGGTCGACGCCGAAGCCCAGGTCGGGTTCTCGTTCCTGCGGGAGAAGTTCGCCACCCGTGTTCGGCGTGATCGCGACGCCCTGTCGATCGATGTCAGCCTTCTGTACGGCCCCTTCAAGCGTCTCAGCAATGGCTGGCGGTTCCGGCCCGAGGGCGAAGCGACGCGGGTGGAGTTCGTGATCGACTTCGCCTTCAAGTCAGCGCTTCTGGACGCCATGCTGGCGGCGAATGTCGATAAGGCTGCCGGCAAGCTGATCGCCTGTTTCGAAGAGCGCGCGCGTCAGCTGCACGGCGCTCAGGCCTAAGGCTCAGGCCACCACTTCCCTGAGCATCTCGAGCGCGGTGCGCACCGCCGCCAATTGCACCGCCTCGCGGGTTTCGCCGTCGAAGCGCTCCAGGCGGTGAACGACCGAGCGATTGGCGCGGGCGACGGCGAAGTGAACCGTGCCCACGGGCTTCATCGGCGAACCGCCGCCTGGCCCCGCAACGCCGGTGATCGCGACTGCAACATGGCCGTGGCTCTCGCGCAGGGCGCCCTCAGCCATCATCCGCGCGACGGGTTCCGAAACCGCGCCATGGTCGGCGATCAGGTCGCCAGGAACGCCGAGCATCTCGGACTTGGCGCGATTGGTGTAGGTCACAAAGCCGCGCTCGAACACGTCAGACGCACCGGAAATCGAGCAGATCGCCCCGGCGACAAGACCGCCCGTACAACTCTCGGCAGCGACAAGGCGTAGGGACCGCGCACGGGCCTCATCGATCAGCAAGCGCGCCAGGGTCTGGATTTCAAGCGGGAACATCAGGACCTCCGATTTCGCGAGTTTGCAGACTAGCCCAATCAGGCCGGGGTCTCGACCGAGACGACCGCAGACGCCGCCAGGCCTTCGCCGCGCCCCGTGAAACCCATCTTCTCGGTCGTGGTCGCCTTCACGCTCACGCGGTCAACAGGAAGCGAGAGAATCTCGGCGAGGCGCTCACGCATCGCCTGGCGGTATGGCTTGATCTTGGGGCGCTCACAGATGAGCGTCACGTCGACATTGACCAGCGCGCCGCCCTTGGCCGTCACAAGGTCGACCGCATGCTTGAGGAACTGGTCCGACGCCGCGCCCTTCCACTTTGGATCGGTCGGAGGGAAGTGGTCGCCGATGTCGCCTTCACCGATGGCGCCCAGGATCGCGTCGGTCAGGGCGTGCAGACCCGCATCGGCGTCAGAGTGGCCGATCAGGGTCTCGTCATGCTTGATGGCGACGCCGCAGAGCCAGACCTCCTCGCCTGGCCCCCAGCGGTGCGCGTCGAAGCCTTGGCCGACACGGGTGACGCGCGCGGCGCCGGCGAGACGTTCGGCCATGGCGAAGTCCTCGGGGTAGGTGAGTTTGTTCAGGAGCGGATCACCGGGGATCATGGCGATACGACCGCCGGCGGCTTCGACTACCTGGGCGTCGTCGGTGGGTTCGCCGTCCGCCCATCGGGCGTATGCGGCAAGAAGTCTGTCGCGCGCCGCCGCTTGAGGCGTCTGTGCGCGCCACAGGTGCTCTCGCGAAACGGTCCTCGCGGACGCGCCGGGCGACGCTAGCTTGAGGGTGTCCGCAACAGCCAAGGCGGGCAGGGCGAGATCGGCGTTGGCCAGCGCGTGCAGAAGATCGTCGATGGTCTTCCGGCTGACGAAAGGACGCGCGGCGTCGTGGATCAAGACAGGCTCGTCGCGGAGGCGATCGGAAAGCGCGGAGAGGCCTGACTGGACAGAAAGCGCCCGTGTCGCGCCGCCGAGCGTCGTGCGCCAGCCGCGAAGGCCCTCCAGGACGCCGTTGGCCGCGTCTTGGCCCTCACGGGTGGTGACGATGATAATGTCCGCCGCGCCCGCGGCGAGGAAGGCCTCTACCGACCAGCGCAGCACCGGTTTGCCGGCGAGAAGCCGCCACTGTTTAGCCTGGCCCGGCCCGGCTCTCGTTCCTTGGCCGGCGGCCACGATCACGACGGAAAAAGTCATGCGGGCTGTTTAGTCGTGCGCCGCCGCTTGTCCAGTCGATACGGGCTTTACTGCGGCGCACAATATGCCTAAAAAGATGGCTTCGGGGATGATTACAAAATGAGCAAAGCGCTCGATATTGGTGGCGTCGAGGTTCCGGGCCGGGTGTGGATAGCACCCATGACAGGCGTGTCGGATCTGCCTTTCAGAGAAACGGCCTCTGCGCTTGGCGCGCCCTATGTGGCCACCGAAATGGTCGCCAGCGCGGAATTTGCGAAAGGGCGCCCCGACGTCGTCCGGCGGGCTGCGGTCGGCGAAGGCCTTCCACTGACGGTGATCCAACTGGTGGGTCGCGACGTCGACTTCATGGCGCAAGGCGCGCGGATGGCTCAAGAGGCCGGCGCTGAGATCATAGACTTGAATTTCGGCTGTCCGGCCAAAGAGGTCGCCGCCGGTGCGGCTTGCGGGTCAGCGCTGATGCGCGAGCCGGATCTCGCAGAAGCCTTGGTCGCCGCCGCCGTTGAGGCCGTTGATGTGCCGGTGACGGTCAAGATGCGGCTGGGCTGGGACATCGACAGCCTGAACGCGCCAGATATCGCGAGACGCGCTGAGGCCGCCGGCGCCAAGGCCGTTACGGTGCATGGGCGGACGCGCAATCAGTTCTACAAGGGTGTCGCAGACTGGTCGGCCGTTGCGGCGGTCAAGCGCGCGGTCTCCGTCCCGGTTTTGGTCAATGGCGACATTGTCGACGGTGACAGCGCCCGCGAGGCGCTGGAGCAGTCCGGCGCTGACGGCGTGATGATCGGTCGCGGCGTCTACGGCCGGCCTTGGATCGCAGGTGCGATCGAGGCGGCTCTGGAGGGGCTAGGCTTCGAAGAGCCGGCCGCCGAGGAGCGCTTGGCGATCGCGGTCACTCATTTTCGCCGGAGCCTCTCATTCTATGGGGAACGCCTCGGGCTGAAGATGTTCCGCAAGCATCTTGCATCGTACATTGAGGCGGCGCCGTGGCCGGACACCGCTGAGGCGCGCCGGGCGGCGCGCGCCAGTTTGTGCAGACTTGAAGATCCCACGGCCGTAGAACGCGCGCTGCGCGACCTTTGGCTGGCGGGCGGGAGACAAGCCGCATGACGGACCGTGCTCGCGTTCTCGGCGGTCTCGCGACCGAATCTCTGAAGGCCGCCGCTTTCGATCTGAGCCCGGAACCGGCTCTCGTCGTCGACCACGACGGCGGTCTGGTCGCGGTGAACGAAGCTGCGGAGGCCTTGTTCGGCCATGGCCTGTCGCTCCTGGCGCGCGGACGTTTCCGGGCGGCGCTGCCTCCCGGTTCGGTGCTGGTCTCCCTGCTTGATCGGGCGGTCTTTGAAGGCGCCCTGGTTCGGGAGCACGGCGTCGAGGTCAATCTCTTCGGCCAACCGCCCTTCGAAGCCGATGGCGCCGCAGTTCCGCTGGGCGACGGCTCGGTGCTGCTGACCCTGCACGTGAAGGGCGTGCTCGGCGTGGACCGCAGCGCCGACGCGGCGGGGCTTCGCTCGGTGGTGGGCCTTGGCAAGATGCTGGCCCACGAGATCAAGAACCCGCTTGCCGGGATCCGCGGCGCTGCGCAGTTGCTGAAGACCGGCGCGAGCGCGGTCGACCAGCCCTTGGCCCAGTTGATCGTTGATGAGACGGACCGGATCAGACGTCTGGTGGATCGCATGGAGGCGTTCTCCGAGCAGGCGCCGACGTCCCGTGAGCCCGTCAACATCCACCAAGTGCTGGATCGGGTTCGCGCCTTGGTGGCCAATGGCGTCGCCGACGGCCTGACGCTCAAGGAGAGCTATGATCCCTCGCTACCGCCGGTCTGGGGCGATGAGGATCACCTGATCCAGATTTTCCTGAACCTGATGAAGAACGCCGCCGAGGCCGCGCACATGCGCGGCGATGATCGCGGCGTGTTGTCGATCCATACGGCGTGGCGGCCCGGCGTCCGCGTCCGCGGCGCCGATGGAAAAGCCGCCAGCGGCGCGCCGATCGAGGTCCGTGTGATCGACAATGGACCGGGCGTGCCATCCACTCTGCGCGACCATCTCTTCCAGCCGTTTGTCACCACCAAGTCCAATGGCACGGGGCTCGGCTTGGCGTTGGTCACAAAATTGGTCACCGCCCACGGCGGTTTGATTGATTTTGAATCGGAACCCGGTCGGACGGTCTTCCGCGTGTTGTTGCCTGTTGCCCCTGAAGTCAGTTCCGGAGACGTCCGAGCATGAACGCCGCGAGCAAGAAAATCCTGATCGCCGACGACGACAGCTCGGTTCGTCTGGTCCTCAGCCAAGCCTTCACCCGCCTGGGCTACCAGGTCCGCGCCACCGGAAACGCCACGACGCTCTTGAAGTGGGTGACCGATGGCGAAGGGGACCTTGTCGTCACTGACGTGATGATGCCCGACGAAAACGTCTTCGACGTCCTGCCGCGGATCCGCAAGGAGCGACCAAAGCTCCCGATCATCGTGATGAGCGCACAGAACACGCTTCTGACGGCCGTCAACGCCGCAGACGCCGGAGCCTTCGAGTATGTTTCCAAGCCCTTTGATCTGGACGACGTCACGGCTGCGGCGCGACGCGCCCTGTCGCGGCCTGCCGACGCCGAAGCCTCGAAGGCCCAGGCGCGTGCAATGCGTGACGAACGCCTGCCCCTCATCGGCCGTTCGGCGCCGATGCAGGAGGTCTATCGCACGATCGCGCGGCTGGTCGGCGCGGACCTCACGGTCCTGATCCTCGGCGAGAGCGGGACGGGCAAGGAGCTGGTGGCGCGCGCGCTCCATGAGCTCGGCCGCCGCCGCGATGGAAAGTTCGTCGTCATCAACCTCGCCGCCGTCCCGCGCGAGCGCGTCGAGGCCGAGCTTTTCGGGCGCGGGGAGGGCGACAACGGTCGCCTTGTCGAGGCTGACGGCGGCACGCTGTTCCTCGACGAGATCGGTGACATGCCGCTCGACGCCCAGACCCGCCTGCTGCGCGTGATCGACGGCACCGAGCCGGTGATCAACCCTAAGACGGGACGGCGGCCGAATGTACGCATCATTGCGGCCACCAACCGGGATTTGCGGGGCCTGATTCAACAGGGACTGTTCCGCGAGGATCTGTTCTTCCGGCTCAATGTCGCGCCCGTCCGCTTGCCGCCGCTGCGCGATCGCGCCGAAGACATTCCGGACCTAGCGCGGACTTTCCTGCTCCGAGCCGCGCGCGAAGGGCTGCCCGCCAAGACGATCGATCAAGGCGCTCTAGATCGCCTCAAGAGCCACCCCTGGCCTGGGAACGTCCGCGAGCTTGAGAACCTTATGCGTCGGATGTGCGCGCTCTACGCCGAAGAGCTGATCACAGCGCGTATCGTCGACAGAGAATTGCAAGACCACGCGCCTGCAGTCCGGGCGGATGAGGGTCCAGTCACCTTGTCGATGCTGGTCGAGCGTCACTTGGCGTCGCACTTCGCAGATCAGCCCGACGGCGTTCCCGCACCAGGCCTCTATGATCGTATTCTGGAAGAGGTGGAGCGGCCGCTGATCCAGCTGACGCTCTCAGCGACCCGCGGAAACCAGGTGCGGGCCGCCGAGATCCTGGGCCTGAATCGGAACACGCTCCGCAAGAAGATCCAGGATCTTGGCGTGGAGATGACCCGGGGCCGCCGTTAAGGCTGCAGCTTTCTCGGCACATAAGTGTTGAATTTGGGCCACACGCTCCTAAACTCGGGAGCGATGTCTTCAGTGGCTTATGCGACGGGATCCGATAGTCCGCCGACCCGGTTCAGCCGGGTCTGGTGGCGGGGGGTTTTGCGGTCGCGCTATCTGATCGGCGGCGGCTACGCGTTGGCGGTGATCTTGACCGTCGCCGGCGTGGCTCTGGCCTCGTCGCCGCCGCGAACCGACTCGATCGGCGCCGCCAGCACGGTGATCCTGGTCGTTCTCGGCTTCAATCTGGTGCTCATTCTGGGGGTGGCGACCGTCGTCGGGCTCCGGCTCTATGAGCTGATCGATGCGCGAGCGAGCGACGCCGGGGCCCGGCTGCACTTGCGCTTCGTGGGCCTGTTTTCGCTGGCGGCCGTCGCGCCCGCCGTGATTGTGGCCCTATTCTTTGGCGTGCTGGTCAATCGTGGGGTCGACGGCTGGTTCAGCGAGCGCGTCCAGACCGTGGTCGGCAATTCGGCCAAGGTCGCCAACTCCTATGTCGAGCAGCAGAAGAACTACATCTCCGAACATATCGGACCGATGGCGACCAGCCTGAACCAGGCGGCTCCGGCGCTGGCGCAATCGCCTGTCGCCTTTGGTCATTTCCTCGCCGGCTTGACGCAGGACAACGGCTTCTCAGCCGCTTATGTGCTCGACCGCGACGGTCGAATCCTCGCCCGCACCGAGTCGGAAGGCGCGCCGCCTTTCCTGGCGCCGCCGCCGGCGAGCTTCGATTGGGCCGATGGCGGTGAGGCGAGCGCGCAGCGCTTCGTTTCGACCGACCTGTTCCGTACCCTCTACAAGCTCAAGGGCTTCGACGACGGCTATCTCTACGTCGTTCGACCGATCGAGAAGGGCATTCTCAACCACCTGATCGAGACCCAGGACGCCCTGATCTCGTATCGTGACGCCGAGCGCAGTCGGGGGCGTATCCAGGCCATTTTCGGCTTGAGCTATCTGGAGACGGCCCTGCTTGTGCTTGTGGCCGCCATCTGGGTGGGCATCGCCGCCGCGAACTCGATCGCCGGACCTGTGGCCGGATTGGTGGAGGCTGCGGGACGCGTGTCTGGGGGGGATCTCGACGCTCGCGTGGAAGTCGAAAGCGGGCCCGAGGAGATCCGGGCGCTCTCAAACGCCTTCAACATGATGACCAGCGAGCTACAGCTGCAACAAGCGGCGCTGAAGGCCGCCAGTCTGGACGCAGAGAGTCGTCGGCAGTTCATCGAGACAGTGCTCTCAGGCGTCAGCGCTGGCGTTGTCAGCCTGGATGATCGCGGCAAGATCTCAGCTGTGAACCGACGCGCGGTTGCGCTGCTTGGCCTGCCGAACGACGCGATCGGGGTCGATCTGATCGAGCTGGCTCCCGAATTCGAAACGGTCATGACCGCGCTTCTGGAAAGTCGACCCGATACGGACGTCGAGGTCGACATCATGCGCGAAGGGGAAACGCGGCGCCTGCGCGTGCGCGCAGCGGGCCATTTCGCCGAAGGCTTGGTGCTCACCTTCGATGACATCACACGCCTCGTGGCGGCCCAACGGAACGCCGCCTGGAAAGATGTCGCGCGACGGATCGCTCACGAGATCAAGAATCCTCTGACCCCGATCCAGCTGTCGGCGGAACGCCTGCGACGCAAGTATCGGAAAGAGATTGCCAGCGATCTCGAGACCTTTGATCGCTGCACCGACACCATTATCCGCCAAGTTGGCGATATAGGACGGATGGTCGACGAGTTCTCGGCTTTCGCCCGGATGCCGGCTCCGCGCTTCGAGCCCTCGAACCTGACCGAAATGCTGCGGCAGGCGGTTTTCGCCCAGCGCTTCCAGGACGCTGAGATCGAGGTCAAGCTGGAGGAACCAGGCGACGGCGATGTCTGGATCACGAGCGATGAGCGCATGATCGGTCAGGCGCTGACGAACATCCTCAAGAATGCTGGGGAAGCGGTCGGCGCCCGTCGCGTGAACGAACCTGAGCTTCGTGGGCGTATCATGGCGACTCTCGTCTGCGACGGTGAGGAACTCTGCGTCACGATCGAGGACAATGGCGTGGGCCTGCCCGCCAAGGACCGAGACCGCTTGACCGAACCCTATGTGACCACCCGCGAGAAGGGCACGGGCCTTGGCCTGGCCATCGTCAAGCGGATCATGGAGGACCATGGCGGCAGCCTGGCCCTCGTCGATGCGCGCGAACCGCCTGGCGCGCGCGTCGTCATGAAGTTTCCAACGACCGCGCGCCTGCCCGTCGCGGCCCAGAGTGGCGTTGAGGAGATGATATGAGCGCCGACGTTCTAGTGGTGGATGACGAGGCCGATATCCGGGACCTCGTGGCCGGCATCCTCGAGGATGAGGGCTACGCCGTCCGGACCGCCGCGGACTCCGATCAGGCCCTCGCGGCGATCCGCGCTCGCAAGCCCGCGTTGCTGGTCCTCGACATCTGGATGCAGGGCGGCGGCATGGACGGGCTGGAACTGCTCGACATGGTCAAGGCGCTTGATGCGGACCTGCCCGTGATCATGATTTCGGGCCACGGCAACATCGAGACAGCGGTCAGCGCCATCAAGCGCGGCGCCTACGAGTTTCTCGAGAAGCCCTTCAAGTCCGACCGTCTTCTGCTGGTCGTCGAGCGCGCGCTGGAGGCCGCCGGACTGCGCCGGGAGAACCGCCGACTTCGCGCCCAGACGCTGGCGCCGGATGGTTTGATCGGCAAGTCTGCAGCTGCGCAAGCGTTGCGCCAGCTGATCCTGAAAGTCGCGCCCGCGAACAGTCGGGTCCTCGTTTCTGGTCCGCCCGGCTCGGGCAAGGAACTTGTCGCCCGGCTGATCCACGGCGCGAGCGCCCGCGCCCGCCAGGAGTTCGTCGCGGTCAGCGCTGCGGGCATGGCCCCAGAGCGGCTGGATGTCGAGCTCTTTGGCGAAGAAGGCGAGGGGGGACGCCCCCGCAAGATCGGCGTGTTCGAGCGCGCGCACGGCGGGACATTGTATCTCGACGAGGTGGCGGACATGCCTCGCGAGACTCAAGGCCGCATCTTACGTGTGTTGGTGGAGCAGCGCTTCCGCCGGGTCGGCGGCGACAACGACGTCCAGGTGGATGTGCGTGTGATTTCGTCCAGTTCGCGCGACTTGCGTGACGAGATCGCCGCCGGACGGTTCCGGGAGGATCTTTTCCATCGCCTCAACGTCGTTCCTGTGCGCGTGCCGGGTCTTGCAGAGCGGCGAGAGGATATTCCGGAGCTGATCAGCTACTTTGTCGATCGTATCAGCGAGGCCACGGGGCTGGCTCGGCGTCGACTTGGCGAAGACGCTCTGGCCACGCTTCAGGTCCAGACTTGGCCCGGCAACGTGCGCCAGCTGCGCAATAACGTCGAGCGCATGCTGATCTTGGCGTCCGGCGAGCCGGGCGAGTTGATCACCGCCGAGATGCTGTCTGGGACGGAGCAGCCCAGCGCCGGCAACGCCGGAGCGATCGGCGCCGAGCGGATCATCGCCTTGCCCTTGCGGGAGGCTCGGGAACTGTTTGAGCGCGAGTATCTGAACGCGCAGATCCTGCGGTTCGGCGGGAATATCTCGCGCACCGCCAATTTCATCGGCATGGAGCGCTCCGCCCTACACCGCAAGCTGAAGTCTCTGGGCGTGTCCGGCGCCCGGGGCGACGAGGAAGAATAGATGTCGCGTTTCGCCTATGTGAATGGCCGTTTCGTCCGGCATGGCGAGGCCGCCGTGCATATCGAGGATCGCGGCTACCAGCTCGCCGATGGCGTCTACGAGGTCTGGGCGGTTTTCGACGGCAAACTGGCGGACGCGGAAGGCCACTTCGCACGCCTGTGGCGCAGCCTAGATGAGCTGCGGATCGCCCATCCGATGAGCGAGGCGGCCCTGACCATGGTCCTGCGCGAAGCTGTCCGTCGCAACAAGGTGCGCGAAGGCCTTTGCTATCTGCAGGTCACGCGAGGCGTGGCGCGGCGCGACCATGCCTTCCCGAACCCTGCGGTTCTCCCGTCCGTGGTCGTGACGGCCCGCTCGCTGGATCGTGCGGCCAGCGAGGCCAAGGCGGCGCAAGGCGCTTCGGTCATCTCCGTGCCGGAAAATCGCTGGGGCCGTTGCGACATCAAGTCGATCGGCCTCTTGCCCAACGCCTTGGCCAAACAGGCCGCCCGCGAGCGCGGCGCCATTGAGGCGTGGTTTGTCGACGACATGGGCTTGGTCACCGAAGGCGCCTCGTCAAACGCCTGGATCATTGACGCCGAGGGCGCGCTGCGGACCCGCGACACCAACGCCAACATTCTGCGCGGTGTGACGCGCTACACGCTCTTGGACGTGATCCGCGAGAGCGGCATGACCGTCAACGAGAAACCTTTCACCATCGCCGAAGCGCAAGCGGCCAAGGAGGCTTTCATTACGGGCGCCGGGTCTCTTGTGACCCCGATCGTTCAAGTAGATGGGGTGAAGCTGGGGGACGGAAAGCCCGGTCCGGTGGCGAAACGCCTGCGGGCTCTCTATATCGAGCGAGCGCGCCAAAAAGCCGTCTGAGGTCGGAACAATCCTGAGGCTCGGCGGCGTGGGGCCGCAAGGCTGGATGGAATTTTTCGCTGCGGGCGTGTCGCTTTCGGCGAAAAATCATCTAGCATGACCTTGTTTGTGTGGGGGGCGTGTGGCCCTCCGAGAACAATGAGAGGGGAACCCCCGTATGTCCGCCGAGAAGAAGCAGAACCTTCAAGACACTTTCCTGAACAGCGTTCGCAAGTCGAAGACGCCGCTCACCATCTTCCTCGTCAACGGCGTGAAGCTGCAGGGCGTGGTCAGCTGGTTCGACAATTTCTGCGTCCTGCTGCGTCGCGACGGCCAGTCTCAACTGGTCTACAAGCACGCCATTTCCACTATCATGCCGGCTCAGCCCGTTCAGCTCTACGAGCCGAGCGCCGACGCCGACGACTGACCCTAGAGCCGTTTGTCCAAATCCAGTTCCAAGTCGATTGACCACGCCGCGCCGATCCTGAAGGCGCTCGTGATCCATCCCTCGCGTCCTTTGCGGGGCCAGGCGGCCCTCGAAGCCCGGGATCCCAACGCCCGGCTCGAGGAGGCCGTGGGCCTCGCTGTGGCGCTTGACCTTGAGGTCGTGGAGGCGCTGGTGGCGCCGCTGCGCCTCGTTACGCCCGCCACCCTGTTCGGCAAGGGCAAGGTCGAGGAGTTCGCCTCCATATGCGAGGTCGAGCACATCGACGTCGCCGTCTTCGACGACCAGCTGACGCCGATCCAGCAGCGCAATCTCGAGAAGGCGCTGGAGGTCAAGGTCGTCGACCGAACCGGCCTGATCCTCGAGATCTTCGCCCGCCGGGCCCGGACCCGAGAAGGCCGTCTGCAGGTCGAGCTGGCGCGGCTTGAGTACGAGCGCTCGCGCCTCGTGCGGACCTGGACCCACCTGGAACGCCAGCGCGGCGGCACCGGTTCGACCGGCGGCCCCGGCGAGACCCAGATCGAAATCGACCGCCGCCTGATCGCCGGCACGATCGTCAAGCTCAAGAAAGAGCTCGATGAGGTTCGTCGCACCCGGACCCTGCATCGCAGCGCCCGCAAGAAGGTTCCGTACCCGACGGTCGCCCTGGTCGGTTACACGAACGCGGGAAAGTCCACGCTGTTCAACCGCCTGACTGAGGCGGAGGTCCTGGCCAAGGACATGCTGTTCGCGACGCTGGATCCGACCCTTCGCACCGTGAAGCTGCCCGACGGTCGCCCGGCGATCATGTCCGACACCGTGGGCTTCATCTCCGACCTGCCGCACGAGCTGGTCGAGGCCTTCCGCGCCACCCTCGAGGAGGTGCAGGAAGCCGACGTCGTGCTGCACGTTCGCGACGTCGCCAATCCCGACAGCGAAGCCCAGGCCCGCGACGTCGAGACGGTGCTGTCCGAACTGGGCGTCACGTTCGACGAGGGCAAGACCGTCGTCGAGGTTTGGAACAAGATCGACCTGCTGTCGGAGGACGATCGCGAGATCGTCGAAGGCCATGCGCGCCGCAAGGACGCCTCGGCCGTTTCGGCGGTCACGGGCGAGGGCTGCGAGGCGCTGCTGCGGCGGATCGCCGGCCTCATCGATGACTCGCCCCCGGTGGAAGTGAGTCTGGCTGCGCAGGACGGGCAGGCCCTGGCCTGGATCTATCGCAACGGCCGCGTGCTCAGCCGCTATGACGGCCCAGGCGGGGAGGTGACCTTGGTCGCCCGCCTCGACGCCCAGGCCCTGGGCCGTTTTGAGCGCCAGTTCCCCGGCGCGCAGGTGTCCGCCGCCGTCGACTAAGGCTCTTTCTCCGCTGCTTTCGCTTCGTTCCAGAGCGCGTCCATTTCGGCGAGATCAGACTGGTCCGGCGTCTTGCCGCGCCTGGCCAGCTCGGTTTCGACGAAGCCGAAGCGGCGCGTGAACTTGGCGTTGGTGGCGCGCAGGGCGTCCTCGGGATCCACGTCCAGCTTGCGAGCGAGGTTGGCGCAGACGAAGAGGATGTCGCCCAGTTCCTCGCGCGCCTTGGCCAGATCGCCGGCCTCGATCTCGACTGCGATCTCGTCGGTCTCTTCCCGCAGCTTGTCGAGCACCTCGTTGGCGGTCGGCCAGTCGAAGCCGACGCGGCCGGCGCGCTTGGTCAGCTTCACCGCGCGGGTGAGGGCGGGTAGGCCGGTGGGCACGTCGTCCAGCACGCCCGTCTTGGCCTTGGCCTGCCGTTCCTGAGCCTTCAGTTGCTCCCAGCCGGCGACCTGGTCCGAGAGGGTCTCATAGGCATGATCGCCGAACACATGCGGGTGGCGGCGGATCATCTTGTCGGAGATGGCGCGCGCCACGTCGGCAATGTCGAAAGCGCCTTGCTCCTGCGCCATGCGCGAATGGAACACGACCTGCAGCAGGAGGTCGCCCAGCTCCTCCTTGAGGTCCGAAAGATCGCCGCGCTCGATGGCGTCGGCGACCTCATAGGCTTCTTCCACCGTGTAGGGCGCGATGGTCGCGAAGGTCTGCTCCAGGTCCCAGGGGCAGCCGCCCTGGGGGTCTCGCAGCTTCGCCATGATGTCGATCAGGGCGAAGAGCGGGTGCTGGTCGTCACTCGGCGGGGCCAAGGGCGGCGTTTGAGGGGACATGCGAATCCGAGGGGCCTGAGGACTTGGACGCGTCCGCCGCCGCATCCCGCGCCGCAAGCTGGCGCTGGATCTCGGCGAGACGGGCCGCGTCCAGCGGATAGCGCATCATGATGGCGGCGACCACCAGTCCCAGCGCGGCCGGCGCAATGGCGTACATGCCGATCAGGGCCGCGTCGCCTTCGGGCGTGGAGACCTTGGGATCAAAACCCATCCAGCCCAGCGCGATGAACACCGCCACCGCCAGGGCGTAACCCAGTTTCACCGTGCCGGTGACAATGGCGTAGAGCAGGCCCGTCTTGTCGACGCCGCTCTCCAAACGCTCCTCGTCGCCGATATCGGCCATCATCGAACGCACCAGCACCGGCGCGGCCGAGTAGGGCAGGCCAGCCAGCACCAGCAGGAACATGCCCATCACCGAGCTTCCGGCCGGCATGAACATCGCGGCGACCTGGACAAAGGCGTAGACGACGGCGGCGACGACGAGCGCTTTGTGCTTGCCCAGCTTCTTGGCCAGAATCGGCCACAGCGGCGCGCCCGCCAGCGCGGCCAGGAAATAGACCAGCAGCAGCACGCCGGCCTGGGTCTTGTCGAAGCCCTTGATCCGCTCGAAGAAGAACAGGAACAGCGTGCCGGCGATGCCGGGCGCCAGGCCCATCAGAAGGTCGGCGAACAACAGGCGCTGCACCGAAGGGCGCATCAGCAGTCGCCAGTACTGTGCAAGGCCGGTCTTGCCGTGCTGCGGCGGAGCCTGCGGCTCCTTCACTGTGGCGACGGCCAGCATCACCGTGATCGGCAGCAGGATGACGATGAACCAGCCCATGGCCCGGACGCTGTCGATATGGTCGCCCTTGAGCACGCCGGTGATGAACGGCGGCAGGCACAACACCAGGATCATCCCGACGACGTTCGCCGCCTGCCACCAGCCATAGACGCGCGAGCGTTGCTCGTAGTCGCTCGACAACACCGCGCCCCAGGCGGTCTGGGACAGCACCACGATCGAATAGCCGCCGTAGAGCACCGCCAGCCAGAACCAGAGATACAGCGAGCCTACGCCCGGCTCGGCCATGAACAGCGCATAGCAGCCTGCGGTGAGGATCGGGGCGCCGATCAGCATCCAGGGCCGAAAGCGCCCCATCTTCATGCGGGTTCGATCCAGCAGGCCGCCGAACAGCGGGTCGAACAGAATGTCGATCAGTTTGACGATGAGGAACGCCGAACCGACGACGGTCAGCGAGAGGCCCAAGGAATTGATGTAGTATTCGGGGAGATAGACCACGAGCGGCAGGCCCATGGCCGCCACCGGAATGCAGGGGGCGGCGAACGCCGCGAGCGTCCACGATGACGCCTTCTGAGGAGACTGGGCCTCGGACATACTCTTACTTCTCCCCGCGCCGTTGATCGCGCTTCGCGCCAAGCCTTGGATGGCCGTTTCAAACGAGTGTGCGAGGAATATGCGGCAAGCGCTAGCCTGTTCCTCGATATGGGCGCGCCGCCGCCGCTTCACGCGGCTCGCCGCTGAAGGTGTGGAAAGGGCTGCGGAGCGCCGGACGTCCGTCCGGAGTGAGTGAGTTGAATACCGTTTCGACGAAGCCCGACGCTCCGCGCGATCGTTATCCGGAAGCGTGATCCTGTGATGCTGTTCGCACCGCAGAATCCTTGAAGCCTCCGACGGGCGGGTCAGGCCGCGAAGCCTGATCCCGGACAGACGCCTTTCAGCGTCCCTGTCGCCCTCGCCAGCCGATGTCCACCGTCGCTTTTGTGTTCCAGGGCCGACCGCCGTAGGATGGACAACGTTGCGGGGTGCCCCCCGCACCGGCGAGCGCGTCCCGCTCGACCGCCCCTCGCCGCGCAAATGGTCGCTGGCCATGCGCCCTTTCCTTGCGACGAGGTGGGATCATTGTTCAGCTGGTTTGGTGGGCGATGCGTCGATTTTGGATAGGCCCTTCGTTCGGCGGGCTAAGGCGTTGATCATGTTGGCAATGGGGCATGCCAATCACCGCGCGGCGCCAGGGATTGCGGCGTTGGGAAGCAGAAGTTGGTAGCGTCGGCGATGGGTGGGGACCGGAAATTGGCGCCGCTGCGCGAAGCGGTCATCGGTGCGACGCCTTGATCAGTGGGCAGGGGCGGTGGAGGCCGCGCCGCACTGGTGCATCGTCGACCCGATGGCCTTCATCGGACAGGATGGCAGCTTCTTGAAGTCGAGCGGGTGCGCGGGTTGAGCGGGCGAGACCCTAACTCGGTGCATTTGCGTTGGCTGCCAACAGTGACCAGCCGTACGGGATGGTTTGTTCATCTTAAAGTTACAAAAGTCGGATTGACTGATCTGAAATTGTGACTATCTGGGCTGTAGCTTCAGCGAGGTTCCGATGGCTGCTCCCACTGCTTCCCAAATCATCAACGCGATGGTTTTCGACGGGGCAAAGTGGCCGAGCACCACAATCACTTTCAGCATTCCGAGCGCCGGCAGCACTTGGGACGGCTACTCCCCCGGTGGCGAGGGAGTAAAGGGCTCTGAACCCTACAGCAGCTATTATTCTGTTCTGAGCTCTCAACAGGCAGACAGCTTCCGCGGCTTCCTTCAAATGTGGGCCAACTACGCGCCGCTAAATTTTGTCGAGTCGAACGACAAGACTAACCCCGGCGACATTCGCATAGCCTTCACCAACACCTACCCCGATGGCGGGTACGCTTACGTGCGCGGCCCAGGGACGAGCTTGGCTCTCGCCGGCGATATCTGGCTTTCGACGGACACTAAAAACTACGATTTTACCTTGGGAGCAGGGGTGGGTACGGACGCGCATCCCACCATCCCGATTGCTATAATGCTCCATGAAATCGGTCATGCGCTGGGCCTCAACCACCCCTTCTCGACGGGTTCGGAAATTCCGGTCGAATATCAAAATTACCGATATTCGATAATGGCCTACGAGTATTCACACATCAACAGCCAGCTCCCGTACTTCCAAAAGTCCGGAGCGGACCCATCGGCGTTCTTTTACGGCGCTCAAATCGCCTACGTTACCAAGCCCATGGTGTTCGACATTCTAGCCATTCAATCGATTTACGGCGTCAACACCAACTACAAGTCCGGCAACGACACCTACACCTTCTCAAAGATCCATGCCCTAGACTCCGGGGCGCTTGATGGGATGTTCATCGACTCTATCTTCGACGGCGGGGGCATCGATACGATCGATTTGCGTGATCACGATCGGCGCTCGATTATTGACCTCACGCCAGGCACCTACAGCAGCATCGACATATTTACTGTCCAGGAACAACTGGCTTACTGGAAAGCGAAATTCCCAGACAAAGCGGCGACCATAGATTCCTTTATACAGGAGATGGTCTCGTTCAAAGACATCTACACTGGAGAGAACAACCTCGGGATCGCGTACTCCACGATCATCGAGAATGTTCAGGCGGGATCGGGCGACGACATCATATTCGGTAACTCGACCGCAAATGCGCTCGCCGGCAACGGAGGCGCCGACAGCATTTACGGACGTGATGGCGACGATGTGATCACAGGCGGTGCAGGGGACGATGTGATTGATGGTGGGAGCGGCAACGATACTGCCCTCTACACGGGCCATATGGCGCAATACACCGTGGCCAAGAACGCCGATGGATCCGTGACTGTAACAGATCTCGTGCAGGGCAGAGACGGCGTCGACACCCTGTTCAACATCGAGAGCATCCTTTTTGCACCAGCGCCCAGTCTGGAGGATATCTCATCGCGTATCACTGCGATCCTGCGCACATCAGCCACGTCCCCAAAGGCGTCAGCGCTTGCGAACGATCTATATGGTCGCTGGAATTCTGGGGCGCTCAATGCTGAGCAAGTGACCCAGGCGGTCGTCTCCGCTGCAGACGCCACTACCTCGGTCGCAACCTTGTCCTACGAGTTTTTTACTGGAAAGATCCCGGGGCAGCCAGGTGTTGACTACCTGGTCTCGCCGACGGGGCCAAACGCCAACAACCTCAACAGCGCCTACTACCAGAGCTTCAATTTAGAGAACCGCTACATCAACTTCGCGGTCAATCTGGGCAAAGTCGGCGAAGGCGCGGCCAAGTTCACGGCGGAGTACGGCTCCCTGTCGTTGTTTGACGCCACCAGGAAGGCCTATGCGGCGATCTTTGGCGGTACGCCCACCGACGCCAAGGTTCATGCCCTGATCGACACCCGCGTCGACTACTTCGCCAGCTACGGCGGTGACGGGGCGAACGGCCAGGGGACCAAGGCGGCGATGGTCGGCTGGCTGCTGGCCGAGGCCGAGAAGGCCGATCTGGGCGTCATGGCTCGCTCGAACGCCGCCTGGCTGACCGACCTAGCCGACGGCTCGGCCCCGTTCGCCATCGACATCCTTGATCCCGCCAAGGGTTACTACAAGGCCGACTTCATCTTCGGCGGCTAGTCTCTGGAAGCCCCGGCCTTGGCCGCCTCCACCATGCTCGGCGTGACCGGCTGCGCCGCGTTCACGCGGTCGCCGCCGGGGCCAGCATCTCCAGGTGCACGTGGTTGGTGATGGCAGCGATGTTTTGAACGGCCTAGACGCGATCAAGCACCAAGGCCGGTCAGCAAGCGGTCGGCGAAGAAACTGAAGGGCGCCGCTTAGCGTATGGCGCAAGGGTCCGAAACGGGTCGGGAACAGTCTGGAGCATGATTCCAGAAACCCGACCTCCCCGGCGAATGCCGGGGTCCAGATCGAACCCACCGCGGCTCATCCGTAAAGCGCGGAGGCTGGGCGCGTCATCCCCAGCCGTTCCGGATGAATCTGGGCCCCGGCATTCGCCGGGGAGGTCGGGATAAAGTGAGGCGGGCCATTTGAACGTCCGACCAGGGTCGCGAACCGAAACAAGGCTCGCGCCCCATCCCAGACATCCCAGCACTCAACCTCCACATTGACCGTGTGCGGCGCAGCCTATAGCTCTGGCCACGCGTCAGGTTCCTCGCGAGAGGATGAAAAGGGAACGAGGTTCAAGACCTCGGCTGCCCCCGCAACTGTAAGCGGCGAGCTTCGCGTCACATGCCACTGGGCCTTCAAGGCCTGGGAAGGCGACGCCCAGAAGCATTGACCCGTGAGCCAGGAGACCTGCCCGGCGCAGTCGTTCATCGCTCGGCCGGGGTGCGCCGAACGAACGGGATCTCCCGAGAAACGACAGTCACCAGGCCGCGCGGCGGCCTGAGCGTTCGCGGCTTCGCGGGCGCTTGGGATGTCGTGTGGGTCGTTCGTAACGGGAAGACTGTACTATGATCCGAGCCCTCTTAAGCTCCACCGCCCTGGCCACCGCGCTCCTCGCCGCACCGGCTTTCGCTGACGACCAGAAGGCCCCCGAGGCCGATGTCGCTGGCGCCGCCGGCGCCAATGGCGTGGCCGAACTCGTCGTCACCGCCACCCGCACCGCGCAACCGATCGAGAAGGTCGGGGCCTCGGTGACCGTCCTGACCGAGCCCGTGATCCAGGCCAGCCAGGCGATCTCGGTCACCGAGTTGCTGGCCCAAACCCCGAGCGTCTCGTTCGCCCGCAACGGCGGCGTCGGCTCGGCGACCAGCCTCTACATCCGCGGCGCGGAAAGCCACCACACGGTCGTGTTGATCGACGGGGTGAAGCTGAACGATCCGTCGTCCACGCAAGGCGGCTTCAACAGCGGCAACCTGCTCGTGGGCGATGTCTCGCGCATCGAAGTGCTGCGCGGCGCTCAATCGACGCTTTGGGGCAGTCAGGCGATCGGCGGCGTCGTCAACATCGTCACCGCCGAACCGACCACGCCCTTCACCAGTTCGCTGTCGGCCGAAGCCGGCGCGCGCAAGACCGGCTATCTGCGCGGCGCTGTCGGCGGCGCTTCGGACAAGGTCACCTGGCGGATCGCTGGCGGCTACTACACCACCGACGGCTTTTCCTCCTACAAGCTGGGCCAGGAGAAGGACGGCTATCAGAACACGGGCATGTCGGGCCGCTTGCGCGTCAAGCTGACCGACGCGGTCTCGGTCGAGACCCGCGCGGTCTATTCGCGCGGCAAGAACGACTTCGACGGCTTCAACGTCGACAGCCCCGAGTTTGGTCGGACCAAGGAGCTGGTGGTCTATCAGGGCCTGAACGCCGCCCTGCTGGACGACCGCTGGAACAACCGCGTCGGCTTCGCCTACACCGACACCGATCGCCAGAACTACAACCCCGCCCGCGCCGCCGTGCCGATGACGTTCGACGCCGCCGGCAAGAACAAGCGCTGGGAGTATCAGGGCGTCTTCGCGATCACCGAAACCTGGACCGCCACCTTCGGCGCCGCGAGCGAGCGTTCGCGCATGCGCACCCGTTCGCCGTCGGTCGCCAACCCGAACGTGGCGTTCCGGACCGGCAAGATCAGCGCCGACAGCCTGTATGGCCAGATGCAAGCCGAGATCGCGCCCGGCCTGACGGTGACCGGCGGTCTGCGCTACGAGGACCACGACGCCTACGGCGCCCACACCCTGGGTCAAGTCGGCGCGGCCTGGGCTCTGAATGACAACGCCACGGTGCTTCGCGCGAGCTACAGCCAGGGCTTCCGCGCGCCGGGCCTCTATGAGCTGTTCAGCGAGTACGGCAACGCTGCGCTGGCGCCGGAAGAGTTCGACAGCTGGGAAGCCGGCGTCGAGCAGCGCTTCCTGGAGGGCAAGGTCCGCGCCTCGGCGACGGTCTTCCACCGCGAGGCCGACAACGAGATCCGGTTCTTCTCGTGTTCGTTCGGCGCGACCGACTCGCTGTGCGCGCCGGGCGGAGCTTTCCGCTTCGGCTATTACCGCAATCTGCAGAAGACCAAGGCGCAAGGCCTCGAACTGATCGCCGAGGCGCGCCCGGTCGAGGGCCTGACGATCACCGGCAACTACACCTACACCCAGGTCGAACTGGCGGCGGGCGCCAACGACGGCAAGCAGCTGTCGCGTCGTCCGAAGGACCTCGCCAACCTCTCGGCGACCTATCGCTGGCCGGTCGGTCTCTCGACCACGGTGGCGGTGCGCTATGTGGGCAAGACCTACAACAACGAGGCCAACACCGTAGCGGTGTCGGACTACGCCACAGTGGATCTGCGGGCGTCCTATCCGATCAGCGACACGCTGGAGGTCTATGGCCGGGTCGAGAACGCCTTGGACAAGGACTATCAGACCATCCTGAACTACGGCACGCCGGGCCGGGGCGCATTCCTGGGTCTGCGGGCGCGCTTTTAGCGAGGGCGGGGGCGGGGGCGGGGGCTGTGCCCCCCGCTCCTGGCCACCTTGTCTTGGAGGAGACCAGCGAATGGCCGCCTTGATGATCCAGGGCTGCGGCTCGGATGTCGGAAAGTCGGTGCTGGTCGCCGGGCTGTGCCGTGTGTTCGCCAATCGCGGCTTCGCCGTGCGCCCCTTCAAGCCCCAGAACATGTCTAACAACGCCGCCGTCACCGCCGACGGCGGCGAGATCGGCCGCGCCCAGGCGTTGCAGGCCATCGCCTGTCGCACGCCGCCGACGGTCGACATGAACCCCGTGCTGCTCAAGCCGCAGAGCGACGTCGGCGCGCAGGTCATCGTGCGCGGTCGGATGGCGGGATCCTGGGCGGCGCGCGGCTATCAGGACCGTAAGGCCAGCCTTCTGCCGACCGTGCTGGAAAGCTTTCGCACGCTGAAAAGCCAAAGCGATCTCGTCATCGTCGAGGGCGCCGGCAGCCCGGCCGAGATCAATCTGCGGGCCGGCGACATCGCCAATATGGGCTTCGCCCGCGCCGCAGACGTGCCCGTGGTGCTAGTCGGCGACATTGACCGGGGACATGTGATCGCCGCGCTGGTCGGGGCGCACGCCGTGCTCGATCCCGAGGACCGGGCGATGATCAAGGGCTTCCTGATCAACAAGTTTCGCGGCGATCCTTCGCTGTTCGACGACGGTCGACGCGCGATCGTCGAGCACACCGGCTGGCCGGACCTAGGCATGGCGCCATGGCTGGCGGCGGCGCGACGCCTGCCGGCTGAGGACGCAGTCGTGCTGGACGCGAGGTCCGCCGCACGCGACGGCAAGGTCCGCATCGTCGTGCCGATGCTGTCCCGCATCGCCAATTTCGACGAGTTCGACGCGCTGCGGGTCGAGCCCTCTGTCGACTTCGCCTTCGTTCCGCCCGGCTCAGTCCTGCCAGGAGACGCGGACCTCGTGATCCTGCCCGGTACGAAGGCGACGCGGGCGGATCTGGACTTCCTCCGCGCTCAGGGCTGGGACATCGATCTCTATGCCCACGTCCGCCGGGGCGGTCGCGTTCTGGGGATTTGCGGCGGCCACCAGATGCTGGGCCGGCGCGTGGCCGATCCTGAAGGGGTCGAGGGCGCGCCGGGCGTTTCGGAAGGTCTTGGCCTGCTCGACGTCGAGACCGTGATGACCGGCGACAAGACGCTTCGGCCTGTCTCGGGGCGTCTCGCGACCGGGGCGCGCTTCGAGGGTTACGAGATGCATGTCGGCCGCACCACGGGCGCGACGCAGCCGATGCTGACGTTCGGCACAGGAGAGGCCGATGGCGCCGTCTCGGCGGATGGGCGCGTCAGCGGCTGCTACGTCCACGGCCTGTTCGATGGCGGCGAGGCCCGCGCGGCCTTACTGTCGGAGCTGGGCGTAACGTCTGATGTCGTTGATCAGGCCCGCCGGGTAGAGCTGGCCCTGGACGAGATCGCCGCCGTCCTTGAGACCATATTCGATGTTCCGGCTTTGGCCCGCATCGCCGGCCTATCGCTCTAGGTCGCTGGCGCCAGGTCGATCCGCACCAGCTTCCAGCGAAACAGGCCCTGACGCTCCAGGGTGAGGCCGAACACGGGCTCCTCGGGCTTGGCCTTGTCGCGATAGGTCGCCTTGAAGAGGTCCAGTCCCTGATAACCGTAGCGGATCTCGGTGTCGGACTTAGCGCGCGGCTTGGCGGTCTCGACGCGTGGGCCCTGCTCGGAGGGTGAGATCTTCGTCGGCGCGCGGCTGGTCGCGACCATCTGCGCGATGGCGTCCGGCGTGGCGAAAGCGTCGACCGCCTTGTCGACCACGCCGACCATCAGGAGCTGGCCGAACGCCGCGAACGGATTGTCGCGAAGCTCCGGATCCTGCTCGAACGCCCGGGTCATCGCCGTCTTGAGCTGGGACTTCAGACTGTCGCGGACGGCGGGGAAGTCGACGAGGCGCTCCAGCTTGGCGCGATCACCGGCCTTGGCCGCCTCCGTCAGGCTGTGCAGGGCAAGGACCGGGGAAGCGAAATAGGCCGCAACGAAGGCGGCCAGCACAAGGCCGATGGCCCCGCCGGTCAAGATACGCTTGGCACGAGTCATGACGTCCTCCAGACCTGATTGGGTCAGAGCCGGGCGGGGCGGTCAACCGACAGCGCTACCCGGCTGGAGCGCGGGAGGCCCCAAGGATCTGGATCCAGACCGGCGGCCGCTTACCGGTTCGCCCTGCCAGGTCGTCCCTGAGCGCAACGAACCGTGCGTCCAAGAGGCTGGCCAAGCTGTAGGTTCCCACACCGTTGCCGACATCCCAGGCGTGCGGCGCGTACTCCTTCTGGCCCGAGGCGGCGCGGTCGCGATCGAACTGGATCTTGGAGTTGGCGAACTCGATATGCGTCTTGTCGCCCCGGGCATAGGCGGCCAGCCAGTCGAGCGATCTGGGCAGGCTGGCGCTCTTCTCGCTCTTCCAGGCGAACCAGTCTTCGCCGTGGGCCTGGGCCGCTAGAGCGGCCATCATCAGCGGATCCAGATTGTAGGTCACATAGTGCAGGGCGTCGCGCTCGTGGAAATCGTACGTCGACCCGTCGGCGTAGAGATTGACGGCGATCTGTCTGCGGAACGCCTGCCGAGCGCGGGCGATGACGGCGGCGTCGCCGGTCTGGTAGGCGGCGAGGGTCGCCAGCTTGATCCGATGGCTTTGCCAGTTGGTCTCGGCGTTACGCGGCCCGGCGTCCATGGCGTCGAGATAGCCGACCGCCATCTTGCGCCAGAAGGCGTCGAGCTTGGCCTGGGCTGACGGGGGCAGCTCGTTTCGCGTCAGGTCGTAGGCCAGGATCAGGGTGTCGAAACCCGTCTCGTCGATCGGGTTGAACGACATCTGGTAGACGTCCGCCCAGGCCTCCAGATAGCGCCCTGTGGCGTCCAGGAAGCGGCGATCCCCGGTCAGGCGCCACGCGATGGCGAGGTTCAGAACGATCGGTTGGTCCTGCTTGGCCTTGATGCTGATGTCGCGGATGCCCTGGCCGGGAAGGGTGCCTTCGGTATGCAGGCGGGGCAGGGGGGCGGGAGGACGGTCAACGGTTTCCAGCGCGCGGGCGACGACCGCGTCGCGCAGCGCGGGGGCGACGGGACCCTGGCCGAAGGTCTTTCCCAGGATCGCAAACTCCGCAGCGTGCGCTGCGACCGGCGTTAAAAGCGCAGCGGCCAGGATGGCGAGCCCCTTGGTCCTCATGACGATCTCCCAAAATGGCTCGTCACGAAACCGCGAGCCTGGCGAAAGATATCTGGCCACTGGCGCAGCATGTCAATAATTGGTCATGCCAATAATTGAAAATTGGCCATTTCAGATGACTGCCACACGTCGTGGACGTTGAGCGGCTTGTGTTGCTCTGCTTTCCTGATCATGTTCCCGGCGCTCGTAGGGGGAGCCCATTTGACCACCAAAAGACCCACAATCGACGATGTCGCCCGGCTGTCGGGCGTGGCGCGCGTGACGGTCTCGCGGGTGCTGAATGGCGGCCCAAACGTTCGCGACGAGGTTCGCGCGCGGGTGATGCAGGCGGTCGAGACACTGGATTACAAGGTCAATCCGCAGGCTCGTAGCCTCGCGGGCGGGGCCAGCCGGTTGCTGGCGTTTGTCTTTGCGTCCGACCCCGAAAACGAGCCGAACTCCTACTACGAGTCCGCGCTGGAGCTGGGCGCGCTGCGAGCCTGCCTGGCGCTGGGCTATCAGGTTCTGGTCCAGAATGTTCCGCAACAGACGCCGGATCGTGAGAAGCGGATCCTGGATCTGATCAAGACCCAGCGCTGCGAAGGCCTGATCCTGTCACCGCCCTACAGCGACGACGTGGCGCTGATCGAGGCGGCGCTCGCCCAAGGCTGCAAGGTCGTGACGGTCTCGCCCGGCGGGCCTGGACGCGGGAAGGCCGACGGGGTCGGCGTCGACGACGAGGCCGGCGGCTACGACATGACCCGCGAGCTCCTGCGCCTGGGTCATCGGCGATTCGGCTTCATCGCCGGCCTGGAAGGGCACCTTTCGGCCGACCGCCGCCTCCGGGGCTTTCGCAAGGCGCTCGCCGAGCAAGGGTTGGGGGAGGGCGACTGTGTCGTCCTGCGGGGCGATTTCACGTTCCGATCCGGCACCCGCCTAGCGCCGGAGCTTCTCGACCATCCGCTCAAGCCCACCGCGCTGGTCTGCGCCAATGACGACATGGCGGCGGGCGTGCTGTCCGCAGCCCACGCGCGGGGTCTCAGCATCCCGCAGGACTTGTCGATCACGGGGTTCGATGACGCCCCGGTCGCCGGCATCGTCTGGCCGCCGCTCACCACCGTGCACCAGCCGGTGAAGGTCCTTGGCCAGCGCGCCGTCGAACTTCTGGTGGCGCGCTTGACCGGCGTGAACGTCTCCAACGCGGCGATCTTCGACGAGCTCGAGCACGCCGTCGTCACGCGGCAAACCACGACCGCCCCCGCGCTCTAGATCGACTGATCTTGACAACGTTGTCGCCCTGAGCGCAATTGGAAGCGCTTCCATAGAGGCGCTTTCACGGCTATTGAGCCTGACAACGAGAACGATACGTCGCCGTAGCAGGGCGAGATCAGAGGGGGAGAGCTAATGCGAAACCGCACCAACAGCGGCGCGCGTCCGTCCAACAAGCGATTCTACGGCACGGCTTCGGCCGCTGCGATCACCCTGGCTCTGGCCGGATCGGGCGCCGCCTGGGCGCAAACCGCGCCTCAGAAGACGACGCCCGAAGACGACGCTGTCGAAGCCATCGTCGTAACCGGCATCAAGGCCGGCATCCAGAACTCGATCAACATCAAGAAGAACGAGACCTCGATCGTCGAGGCCGTCTCGGCCGAGGACATCGGCAAGCTGCCCGACGTCTCGATTGGCGAGTCGATCGCGCGTCTGCCGGGTCTGGCCGCGCAGCGGGTCAACGGCCGTGCGCAGGTTATCTCGATCCGCGGCCTCGCCCCGGACTTCACCACGACGCTGCTGAACGGTCGCCAGCAGGCCAGCTCCGGTGATAACCGCGCTGTCGAGTTCGACCAGTATCCGTCGGAACTGTTGTCCAGCGTGGTGATCTACAAGACCCCTGACGCCCAGGTCTCGGGCATGGGCCTGTCGGGCACGGCCGACCTGCGCACCGTGCGTCCGCTGGAATTCGGCAAGCGCGCGCTCGCGGTCAACATTCGTGGCGAGAAGACCGCCGGCAAGAAGCTGAATGACGACGTCAGCAACTGGGGCGGCCGCTATAGCGCCAGCTACATCAACCAGTTCGCCGACGGCACGTTCGGCGTGGCGCTTGGCTACGCCCACCTGGATTCGCCGTCGCAGGTGAAGCACTACAAGGCTTACGGCTATGAGGCCTTCGGCTTCGCCGTTACGCCGGACAGCGCCGACAATGCCCTGATCCTGAACGGCCAGGAGCTGTTTGCGACCTCGCGCCTGAACAAGCGCGACGCCGTCATCGGCATCTTCGAGTACCAGCCGAACGACCAGATCCATTCGACGCTGGACCTCTACTATTCGACCTTCCGCCAGAAGGAGACCACGCGCGGGGCGCAGTGGTTCTCAAACGGTTGGGCCGACGGCGCCACCTTCACCAACGTGAAGACCGAGGATCTGGGCGGCTCTCAGTTCGCCCGCAGCGGGCTGCTGAACAACGCAGTTCCGCAGCTTCGTAACGACTACAACACCCGCATGGACCAGCTGTTCGCGGCCGGGCTTAACAACGAGTTCCAGCTCTCCGAGCGCACCAAGCTGGTCGCCGATCTGTCCTATTCGTCCAACAAGCGGAAGGAACAGATCATGGAGACGTACGCTGGTTACGGCCGCGGCGTCGGCGGCGTGACCCCGAGCACGCCGGACATCGGCCGCGTGTTCGACAAGATCGGCTTCCAGGTCGCCGATAACGGTTTCTCGCAGTACGACGAGGGCTTCAACTACGCCGACGCCAGCAAGGTGACGCTGGGCGACCGCGCGCCGTGGGGCGGCTGGGGCCACGACGGCGCCATTCGCTTCCCGCAGGTCAAGGAAGATGTCACCACGATCGACGTTCACCTCGAACACGAGCTGGACGGCTTCATCACCCAGGTCAGCGCGGGCGTGAACCACACCAAGCGCGATAAGGGTAAGACGGTCTCGGACAACGACCTGTTCCTGAAAAACGGTCGCCAACAGGTCTATGTCGACGCGGCCGATCTCGTCGATCCGACCCAGCTGGGCTTCGCCGGGTTCGGCGGGGTGCTAAGCGTCAACATCGGCGACGTCTGGCGCAAGTATTATAACTGGGCGCCGATCCTCGACGCCAACTACTACGACAAGACCTGGGACATCACCGAGAAGGTCACGACCTTCTTCGCGCGCGCCAACTTCCAGGCTGGCGACCTGCGCGGCAACCTCGGCGTTCAGGTGGTCAAGCAGGAGCAAGCGTCTTCGGGCGTCGTGATCAACGGCACCGAACCGGGCAAGCCGATCACGCCCACCAAGATCAACGTCAAGGACGACTACACCGACGTTCTGCCCAGCATGAACCTGATCTATGATCTGGGCGGCGGCCATCGCCTGCGCTTTGCGTTGTCCAAGACCATGGCGCGTCCGCGCATGGACGACATGCGCGCCAACGTGACGCCGGGCTTCAACTCTCTGGTCTGCTCGGGCCAGCCCTGCGCGCCGGGGACGACAGTCAATCCGTGGTCGGCCAGCGGCGGTAACCCGAACCTGAAGCCCTGGATGGCGAAGGCCGCGGACCTTGCCTACGAGTGGTACGTCAGCCCCGCGACCTACGTCTCGGTGGCCGGCTTCTACAAGAAGCTCGACACCTACATCTACTCGCAGAGCGGCAAGTTCGACTTCACCGGCATCCCGCTGCCGACAACGGCGACGGCGATCCCGCCGGGCATCACCATCAGCCCGATCGGCCAGATCACCCTGCCGGCCAACGGCAACGGCGGCGTGGTCAAGGGGCTGGAGTTCAGCGGCGCGGTCGACCTTGGCCAGTTCGCCGACCTGCTGAAGGGCTTCGGCATGCAGGGCAGCCTTTCGCTGACCAAGTCGAACCTGAACCCGACCACCAGCACCGACCCCAAGCAGAAGGTCCGCATTCCGGGCCTGTCAGGCACGGTCTACAACGTGACGGGTTACTATGAGCGCGCCGGCTTCCAAGCGCGGATCAGCCAGCGCTATCGCTCGGCCTTCAAGGGCGAGGTGGTGCAGCTGTTCGCCACGCGCGGCTTCACCGAGATCCTGGCCGACAAGCAGGTCGACGCCCAGATCGGCTACACCTTCCAGGACGGGCCGATGGAAAACCTGGGCTTGTTGCTGCAGGTCAACAACCTGACCAACTCGCCGTACCGGACCCGTCTGGGCCTGGATGGCGGCGGGACCAAGACCAGCGGCGGCGGCGCGCTGCCCGAAACCTACGAAAAGTACGGCCGTCAGATCCTGTTCGGCTTGAACTATCGGTTCTAGGCAAGGGGCTGAACGGGTCGCTCTCCCCAGCGGACCTGTTCGCCAGGCAAGAACCTATCGGGGCGGGGTCGTCGCAAGGCGATCCCGACCTTCGACCTAACGGGAGGCGGGTGGTTGCAACCGCTCAAGAAGATTCTGATCGCCGGCGGCGGCTCCGCCGGTTGGATGACGGCCGCGCTTTGCTCGCGCCTGTTCCACGGTCTTTACGAGATCGTCCTCGTCGAGTCCGAGGAGATCGGCACGGTCGGGGTGGGGGAGGCGACCATCCCCGCCATCAAGAAGTTCAACGAACTGCTCGGGCTGGACGAGGACGACTTCCTGCGCAAGACGCAGGGCTCGTTCAAGCTGGGCATCCAGTTCAAGAACTGGTGGCGGCAGGGCGAGAGCTATCTCCACGGCTTTGGCGTCATTGGCCAGGACCTGGGCTGGCTGCGCTGCCACCAGTACTGGCTGCGAATGCGGGCGCTGGGCCGGGCGGGCGACTTCAACAACCTGTCGATCAACAACGCGATGGCGCTGAGCAACAAGTTCATGCGCGCCCGGGCCGATATGGCGGACTCGCCGATCGGCCATATCGCGCACGCCTTCCATTTCGATGCGGGCCTCTACGCCAAGCACTTGTCGACCTACGCCCAGGCGCGCGGCGTCAAGCGCCGCGAAGGCAAGATCGTCTACGTGACCCTGCGTCCAGACGACGGCTTCGTGCAGTCGGTGACGATGGACGACGGCGAGGTGATCACCGCCGACCTCTTTGTCGACTGCTCGGGGTTCCGGGGCCTGATCATCGAGCAGGCGCTCAAGACGGGCTACGAGGACTGGACGCACTGGCTGCCCTGCGATCGCGCGGTCGCCGTGCCCTGCGATCGCTCGGAGCACTTCACGCCCTACACGCGCTCCACCGCGCACTCGGCCGGCTGGCAGTGGCGCATCCCGCTGCAGCACCGCACGGGCAACGGCCACGTCTATTCCAGCCAGTACATCGACGACGACGAGGCCGAGCGCGTCCTGCTGTCGAACCTCGACGGCGCCCAGCGCGCCGATCCGCTGCGCATCCGGTTCAAGACCGGCAAGCGCAAGAAGATCTGGAACAAGAACTGCGTCTCGATCGGTCTGGCCAGCGGCTTCCTGGAACCCTTGGAGTCGACCAGCCTGCACCTGATCCAGTCAGCGGTGATCCGCATGGTGCGGTTGCTGCCGGACGCTGGTTTCGATCAGGCGACGATCGACGAGTTCAACCGCCAGAGCGACTTCGAGTACGAGCGGATCCGCGACTTCATCATCCTGCACTACAAGGCCACCGAGCGCGACGACAGCCCGTTCTGGCGCTACTGCCGCGACATGGAGATCCCCGCCACGCTGCAGCGGAAAATGGATCTCTTCCGCGCCAATGGCCGCGTGTTCCGAGAGGACGACGAGCTCTTCACCGAGGAAAGCTGGATCCAGGTGTTCCTGGGCCAAGGCGTCATCCCGCAGGCCTACGACCCGCTCGTCCGCGTCCAGTCCGACGACGAGATCGCTCAATTCCTCGGCGATATCGAGAGGGTCATCGGCAAGTGCCTGAACGTGATGCCCTCTCACGCCGAGTTCGTCGCGCACGCTTGCCTAGCGCCGCCGCTCACGCCCGTTCCCACCTCATAGCCACGCTTACCCGGAGTATCGCCATGACGACCGCCGCCCAGCCTTCATCCGCCTTGCGGATCCTGCGCCGGACAACCGCCGCCGTGGCGTTGCTGGCATTCCTGCCCATGTCGGGCGCGGTCGCGCAGGTGATGCCAACGCAGGACAGCGCGCCTCTGGTCGCTCGGGCGAACGATCCAGCCTGGGTGCGCGCCGACGCCCTCGTCAAGCAGATGACGCTCGACGAGAAGATCACCTACCTGCACGGTCTTTTTCCGCCCAACACCAAGCCGGCGCCCGCCGACATGATCCCCTCGGCGGGTTATGTGCCCGGCGTCCCGCGCCTGAAGATCCCGACCCTGCGTGAAAGCGACGCCAGCCTCGGCGTCGCCAATCAGGTGGAGCAGCGCAAGGGCGACGTGGCCACGGCCCTGCCGTCGGGCCTGGCCCTGGCCTCGACCTTCGAGCCGAAACTGGCGTTCGAGGGCGGCGCGATGATCGGCGCCGAGGCTCGCGCCAAGACGTTCAATGTGCTGCTGGCCGGCGGAGTGAACCTGACGCGCGATCCGTGGGCGGGGCGGAACTTCGAGTATCTGGGCGAGGATCCCCTGTTGGCCGGCGAGATGGTCGCCGAACAGATCAAGGGCGTTCAGTCCAACAACATCGTCTCGACGATCAAGCACTTCGCGCTGAACGCCCAGGAGACCGGTCGCCACGTGATGGACGCCCAGATCGATGAGGCGGACCTGCGCGAGAGCGACCTCCTGGCCTTCCAGATCGCGATCGAGAAGAGCAACCCCGCCTCGGTCATGTGCGCCTACAACAAGGTCAATGGCGACTGGGCCTGCGAGAACGACTTCCTGCTCAACAAGGTGCTCAAGCGCGACTGGAACTATCCGGGCTGGGTGATGTCGGACTGGGGCGCGGTGCACAGCACGGTCAAGGCCGCGCTGGCCGGGCTGGACCAGCAGTCGGGCCAGGAGCTCGACACCCAGATCTTCTTCGGCGACGACCTGAAGGCCGCCGTGGCCAAGGGCGAGGTCAGCCAGGCCCGTGTCGACGACATGGTTCGCCGCATCCTGCACGGGGTGATCAGCTCGGGCCTGATGGACAACCCGACCCCGGCGACCGCCCAGCCGATCGACTACGACACTCACGCCAACGTCGCCCAGACCGTCGCCGAGCGCGGCTCGGTGCTGCTGAAGAACGATCGCGGCCTGCTGCCGTTGGCCAAGACCGCCCAGAAGATCGTGCTGATCGGGGCCCACGCCGATGTCGGCGTGCTCTCGGGCGGCGGCTCTTCGCAGGTCCGCTCGGTGGGCGGCGCGCCGGTCGAGATCCCGCTGAACGGCGGCGAGGCGGCCTCGTTTGTACGCGTCACCTGGCACGCGTCCTCGCCGCTGCAAGCGATCAAGGCCGCTAATCCGGGCGCCGAGGTGACCTATGTCGACGGCAAGGACCCCTTCGCCGCAGCGGCCGCCGCCAAAGGCGCCGACGTGGCCATCATCTTCGCCTGGCACTGGCAGACCGAGGCCCAGGACGCGCCGTCGATCGCGCTCCCTGACAACCAGGACGCCCTGATCGAGGCGGTGTCGGGGGCCAACAAAAACGCGGTCGTCGTGCTCGAGACCGGCGGTCCGGTGCTGATGCCCTGGCTCGACAAGGTCGGGGCGGTGCTGCAGGCGTGGTATCCGGGCCAGCGCGGCGGGCAAGCGATCGCGCGCCTGCTGTTTGGCGAGGTCAATCCGTCGGGTCGCCTGGCCATGACCTTCCCGAAGACCGAGGACCAGGCGCCGCGCGCCAGCGCCCCCGGTTTCGCCGAACAGGCGGCCATCGACGACGCCCGCCGGGCCGGCCAGAAGGCGGGTCCGATCAAGGGCTTCCCTGTGCGCTACGTTGAAGGTGCGGCGGTCGGCTACCGCTGGCACGCCCAGGAAAAGCGCCAGCCGCTCTATCCGTTCGGCTACGGCCTTTCCTACACGACGTTCGGCTACAAGAACCTCAAGATCGAGGACGGCGATGACCTGAAGGTGAGCTTCGACGTCACCAACACCGGCAAGGTCGCCGGCGCCGACACGCCCCAGCTCTATGTCACCTCGGGCCAGCGCAAGGCCATGCTGCGCCTGGCCGGCTACCAGAAGGTCGATCTGGCCCCGGGCCAGACCCAGCGCGTCACCCTGAGCGTCGAGCCGCGCATCCTGGCCGACTACGACACCGCCAAGCCGGGCTGGACTATCGCGGCGGGGACCTATCCCCTGTATGTGGGCCGCAATGCGGGCGAGCCGGTCCTGACCGGCAGCGCCAAATTGAAGGCCTGGTCGAGGAAGCCCTGATGCGCCTGCGCTCTGTTGCCCTGACGGTCGCGGCACTTGCCGCGACCTCGCCGGTCCTGGCCGCGCCCAAGATCCGCGCCTGGGTGACGACCGGCGACAGGAGCCAGTTGCTGAACGCGCAAGCGCCTGTGGCGGCCTCGTCAATCGAGGAGCTCTCCGGACTGCCGGTGATCGCCGTCGATGCGCAGGAGCGCCACCAGTCCATGGTGGGCTTCGGCGCGTCGATCACCGACGCCTCGGCCTGGCTGATCCAGACCAAGCTCAAGCCCGCCGATCGCGACGCCCTGCTGCGCGAACTGTTCGGACGCGGGGAGGGCGGTCTGGGCTTCAGCTTCACCCGCGTCACGATCGGCGCGTCCGACTTCTCGCTGGACCACTACAGCCTCAACGACACGCCGGGCGGCGCGCCGGATCCGGACCTGAAGCACTTCTCGCTGGCGAGGCCCCAGCAGCACGTGTTTCCCACCGTCCGCGCGGCTCTGAAGATCAATCCTGACCTGAAGCTGATGGCTTCGCCCTGGAGCGCGCCCGCCTGGATGAAGACCACCGGCTCGCTGGTCAAAGGTCAGTTGAAGGACGAGGCCTATCCGGTCTACGCCCGCTTCTTCGCCCGCTATATCCGCGAAGCCGCCAAGGTCGGCGTGCCAACCGACTATCTCAGCGTCCAGAACGAGCCGGATTTCGAACCCGAGAACTATCCGGGCATGCGATGGCTCCCTCAGGACCGCGCGCGGTTCTTTGGCGAGCATCTGGCCCCGGCGTTTCAGCGCGAGAGGATCAGGACTCGCGTGCTCGACTGGGACCACAACTGGGACCAGCCGCAGCAGCCGCTGGCGGTGCTGGCCGATCCGAAGGCCAGGGCGTTCCTGACGGGCGTGGCCTGGCACTGCTACGCCGGCGACGTCTCGGCGCAGGACAAGGTGCGCGCGGCTTATCCGGACAAGGAGGTGTTCTTCACAGAGTGTTCGGGCGGCGAGTGGGCGCCGAAGTTCGACGAGAGCTTCTCTTGGATGGTCGAGCAGCTGATCATCGGCTCGACGCGCGGCGGCGCGCGCGGCGTACTGATGTGGAACCTGGCGCTGGACGAAAAGTTCGGACCGCACGCCGGCGGATGCGGCGACTGTCGCGGGGTGGTCTCGATCAACAGCCAGACCGGCGCGGTGACCCGCACCCAGGAGTATTACGCCTTCGGCCACGCCAGCCGCTTCGTGAAGCCCGGCGCGGTGCGGATCGGCTCGCCGGCCAAGGTCGAGGGGCTGCGAACCGTCGCGTTCCAGAACCCCGACGGCCAACGGGTCTTGATCGTCTTGAACGTGTCGACCGCCGCAGCCGACTTCGCCATCGCGTCAGCGGGCGCGCGGTTCAAACTGGCCTTGCCCGCAAGGTCCGCCGGCACCTTCGTCTGGTAGTCTTCGTCTGGTAGTCAATGGCCGGCGCCCCAAGGCGCCGGCCGCGCTATCGGTTCAGCCCTTGGGCTTCAGCATGCCGTGCATGCCGATCCAGCGAACATAGGCGTCGAACCAGCCGGTGCTGGTGGTGGTCTTCGGGTACATGCCAAAGCCGTGGCCGCCCTGTTCATACAGATGGAACTCGGCGGGACGCTTGGCGGCGCGCCAGCTGTCGATCAGGCCAAAGCCGCTGTTGGCGAAGAAGGGATCATCGGCGGCCAACGCCACGAACATCGGCGGCGCGTCGGCCGGGGTCGCGACCGGCGACAACGGGCCATAGATCAGGCCGATGAAGGCGGGTTTGGCGTCATTGCCGCTCAGGGTCGTCGCCAGGGTCAGCATGGCGCCGGCCGAAAAGCCGAGCATGCCGATGCGGTCCGGATCCACCCGCCATTCGGCTGCGCGCTTGCGAACCAGAGCGAAGGCGGCGCGAGAGTCGGCCAGTTGCGGCGCCAGGCCCGCCATCGCCGCCTGCGGATCGGGTCGGGGACGTTGGGCCGTTCCAGAGAACATCTCCTGCATCGACCGCTCGAAGCCCGCCATGTCAGGCGGCGTCTGGTTGAGGCGGTACTTGAGGACGAACGCGGCGACGCCCTTGTCGGCCAGGGCGCGCGCGGCGTCCCAGCCTTCGTTCTCCATCGACAGAGTGCGGAAGCCGCCGCCCGGCGCGATGATCACCGCCGCGCCCGTCGCCTTGGCGGGATCGGGCAGGAACGGCGTCAGCGTCGCCTCAGTGACATTGCGGGCGAAGACGCTGCCATACTGGCTGTGCCAGGACTCCGCAGCCGTCGCGCCGGGCAGGGGACCCGTACCGAGCGCGATGGCGGTCGGCTGCGCCGGAATTGCGATCGGGGTCATCTTGTCATTCTGGGCGGCCGTAGCGCCCGCCGTCGCGACGCACAACGCAAACGTGGCCAGAGCCACACCCATAGATGTTCGCAGCCCGCGCGAGCGCTGCACCTTGCTGTCCATGCGTCTCTCCCTTTCGCATGCTGACCACGCGCCAAGCCCGGTTTGCCACCGTTCGCTGTCATCTGGCGCGTGCCCCTAATCCATTCATGTCTGACAAAATAATCCGCGAAACGCCAGAGGTTCGGTGCATGTTGTCGCGCCAACTCCGCTTCCCATTGGCGTTGACGCTTTGATTTGTCCGAGTAAATGTCAACCGTCGTTTGGGAGGCGCATGATGAAGCTGAAGCTCGCCGCGGCCACGCTGGCCTTGATCGCAAGCCTGAGCGGGCCAAGCCTCGCCGCAGAGGAGGGGGGCTGGCTGCCCCTGGGCGCCAACCCGATCTTCCGCGACAAGTTCACGGCCGACCCCGCGCCGCTGGTCGTCGGCGATCGCCTGTATCTCTATGTCGGCCGTGACGAAGCGCAGCGTGACGAGATGTTCAACATGCGCGAGTGGCTGGTCTATTCCACCACCGACATGAAGACGTGGACCTCGCATCCGCCGATCATGAAGGTCGCTGACTTCAAGTGGGCGCAGAAGGACGCCTGGGCGTCGCAGGCGATCCAGAAGAACGGCAAGTTCTATTTCTACGCCGCCGTCGAGCACGACAAGACGCGACCTGGCAAGGCGATCGCGGTGGCGGTGTCCGACAGCCCGACCGGACCGTTCGTCGACGCGCGTGGCTCGGCGCTGATCACCAATGACATGACGCCCAAGGGCACGCACAGCTGGGAGGATATCGATCCGACGGTCTGGACCGATGATGACGGCACAACCTGGATCGCCTGGGGCAATCGGCAATGCTACATCGCCAAGCTCAAGCCCAACATGATCGAGATCGACGGCCCGATCACCGAGATCACCCCGCCGCATTTCGAGGAGGGGCCGTGGCTGCACAAGCGCGACGGGCTGTACTACCTGACCTACGCCTCTCTGGATCGGTCCACCCAGCGCGATGAGCACGTGTCCTACGCCACCGCGCCGGCCATTACGGGGCCATGGACCTATCGCGGGCTGCTGACAGGCTCAGGCAAGTACAGCTTCACGATCCATCCCGGAATCGTGCAGTTCAAGGGCGCCTGGTACATCTTCCTGCACAACGCGACCCTGACGATCGGCGACCTGAACGGGGCGATCGGACGCCGTGCGGTCACTGTTGAGCCGCTCAGCTACAATCCCGACGGCACGATGAAGCCGGTGATCCAGACCGACCGAGCCGGCTCCTTTGTGGCGACGGTCGTTCCGGCGAAGTGAGCCAGACCGCTTCTGCGGAGCGCTAGTCGCCCCGCAGAACCGGCGCCGGCCTTTGCGCAAGGGCCAAGCTGGCGGCGATGAGACCGCCGAGGGTCGCAAGGCCCGTCGCGCCCGCCAACAGAGCCAGGACGCCGCTCCAGTCGACGCTCCAAGTCGCCTCGAAGACCTTGACCACGACAGGCCAAGCCGCAGCGAAGCCGAACAGCACGCCGGCCGCTCCGGCGATCAGCCCGACGGCGCCATATTCGATCACGTAAGCCAGGAGGATCTGACCTCGGGTGGCGCCCAGCACCTTCAGGGTGGCCGCCTCGCGCGCCCGGGCCCTTGCTCCGGCCGCAATAGCGCCAGCCAGCACCAGCAGGCCCGCCAGGCCCGCCACCGCCGCAGCGCCGCGAACCGCCAGGGCCAGACGGTCGAAGAGGGCGGCGGCCGACTCCAACTGCTCGCGCACGCTGATCACGTTGACCGTCGGCAGGGTCTGGCCAAGCTTGCGGGTGAGGGCGGCTTCCTGGGCCTTGTCCATCCGCGCGATGGCTACGCTGCGAAGTTCGGCGCCCTCCAGCGTTGCGGGGTTGAGGATCAGGTTGAAGTTCGGGCCAAAGCCGCCGAACTCCACCTTCCGCAACACCGTGATCCGAGCCTCGATCTCCTGTCCGAGAACCAGCAGGGTGACCGTGTCGCCCAGCGCGAGACCGGCGGCTTCCGCGATCTCGGCGCTCAAGGCCAGCTTGGGCGGACCGGCGTCGTTCGAGGCCCACCAGCGTCCGGCGACGACACCGGCGTTTTTAGGCTCCTTGCCCAGGGTCGACAGGCTGATGTCGTTATCGAACGCCCATCGCGCCGAGGGCTTTACGCTCTTCGGGTCGATCGGCTTGCCCTTCACCGCAATGATGCGGCCCGTCACGAACGGCATGCGCAGATAGGTGTCCTCGTTCAGCGGACCGAGGACGGACGCCACCGTCGCGTCGAAGGCTGCAGCCTGATCGGCCGGGATCTCGGTGAACACCATGGCCGGGGCGGTGCGCGGGGCTACGTCGCTGACCTGGGCCAGAAGCGCCGACTGGATCAGCACAACGCACGCTAGGAGCGCCACGCCCAGACCGATCGCCGGGCTGGCTGTTCGGGCGGCTGAGCGGGGGCCGGCCAGATTGGCGAGCCCCAACTTGGCGGGGCCTCGGGTCAGGCCACGCGCCTTACCGGCCGCCCAGGCGGCGGAGCGCCCCAGCGCGGCCAGCAAGCCGAACGACACCGCCACACCGGCGATCATGATCGCGGCGGCCATCGCAGTCGGGGCGGTGACGACCGCCAGCGCGGCCAGGCCCAGGCCGGCCAAGGCAGCGCCGATTGTCTCGACGCCAAATGGCAGCCGTCCCTTGGGCGCGCGCCGGAACAGGGCCGAAGGCGGCGTGGTTCGCGCTCGCGCCAGGGGCAGCAAAGAGAAGGCCGCCGCAGCCAGAAGGCCGAACAGCGCGGCCTTGGCCAGGGGCAGGGGATAGACCTTGAACAGCGCCGGCACCGGCAGGCTCGAGCCCGCCAGCTGCCCCAGGATCAGAGGCGCGGCGCCGCCGACGACAAGGCCGATCGCGATCCCCAGCAAGGCGAGAACCGCGATCTGGATCAGATGCAGATCGCGGATCAGGCCGCTCTGCGCGCCCAGGGCCTTCAGGACGGCGATCGCCGGCTCTCGCGCCGAAAGGTAGGCGGAGACCGCTCCCGCGACGCCGAGACCGCCTGCGACCAGCGAGGCGAGGCCGATGAAGCCCAGGAAGTATTCGAGTTGGTCGATCAGCCGGCGCGCGCCTGGCGCGGCGTCAAGTCGGTCTCGCACCCGCATCCGAGAGTCTGGAAGCGAAGCCTGCACCGCCTTGCCGATGGCGCGAGGATCCTGATCGGGCGAGAGCGCGACACGGACGGTCCGGCTGGTCAGGCCGCCGGGCGCCAGGAGGCCGGATCGCTCCAGCACCTCGCCCCTGACCAGCACGCGGGGCGCGATGGCGAAGCCCCGCGACAGGCCGTCGGGCTCGCCAGTCAATCGCGCGCCCACGATCAGGGTCATGGGGCCGGCCTCGAACCGGTCGCCGATCTTCAGGTTCAGGCGATCCAAGAGCGCAGGCTCCACCGCCGCGCCCGGCACGCCGTTTCGATCGGCCAGGGCGGCCTGCAGGTTCGGCGCGCCTTCGAGCGTCACGGCGCCGGCGAGCGGAAACTGTCCGTCCACGCCGCGCAGATTGACCAGTCGCCGCTCGCCGCTCGGCGCCTGAGCCATGGCGCGGGCGGTGGCGGCGTAGGTGGTCACGCCCAGCTTGTCGAAGGCCTGTCGCTCTTTAGGCGTGAAATCGCGGTTCTCGATCGAGAACGCCAGGTCGCCGCCCAGGATCTCGCGCGCCTGGCTGGCCAGCCCCTGGCGGAAGGCTTCAGCGGTCGAGCCGGCCGCCGCGATCGCCGCGACGCCCAGCGCCAGGCAGGCCAGGAAGATACGAAAGCCGCGTACGCCCGAGCGCAGTTCGCGAGCGGCGAGGCGGAAGGCGAGGGGCGTACGGCTCACGAGACGATCCGTCCGTCGGCCATCCGCACGATCCGGTCAGCCCGGGTGGCCAGCACGGGATCGTGGGTGACCATCACCATCGCCGCGCCGACCTCGGACGCCAGGTTGAACATCAGGTCCGCGACAGACGTCGCCGTGGCGCCGTCGAGATTGCCGGTGGGCTCGTCGGCGAAGAGCAGGGCGGGGCGGGCGGCCAGAGCGCGGGCGAGGGCGACGCGCTGCTGCTCGCCGCCCGAGAGCTGGTGGGGGTAGTGGGTGAGGCGACCGGCCAAGCCGACCCGGGCGAGCCAGTCGCGCGCTGTGGACATCGCGTCTCGCGCGCCGTCGATCTCGAGCGGCGTCGCGACGTTCTCCTCGGCCGTCATGTTCGGCAGCAGGTGGAACGACTGGAAGACCAGGGCCGCGCGACCGCGTCGCAGGCGCGCGCGGCCGTCCTCGTTCAGCTTGGCCAGATCCTGGCCGAACAAGCGAACCTGGCCCGCCGTCGGCTCTTCAAGGCCTGCGCCCACAGCGATCAGCGACGACTTGCCAGAGCCTGACGGACCGATGATCGCGACGCGTTCACCGGGGTTCACGACGAGATCGACGCCACGGAGGATATTCACGGGACCGGCAGTCGAGGGCAGGGTCAGGGCGACGGCGTCGAGGACCAGGGGCGCGGCGGGCTTAACGTCGTCGGACATGGCTTTTCCTGCAGGGCCGGTCCTTGTTTGGCCGGCAGCTAGACTACATAGGAAAGCATGAGCCCGACCGCACACCGTTTTCCCAATCGTCGACGTTTTTTGCTAGGGATCGGCCTGCTGAGCCAGATCGCCGCCGCGCCAAAGCCGGTCGTGATCACTGTGCTGGGCGACTCCATCACCGCAGGCCTCGGCTTGCCCGCGCGCGATGCGATGCCCGCTCAGCTGCAGGCGGCGCTGGGGCGACGTGGCGTATCGGCGATCGTTCGGGCGGCTGGCGTATCCGGTGACACCAGCGGCGGCGGCCTGGCCCGCGTCGGCTTCAGCGTGTCGAAAGACACACAAATCTGCGTGGTGGCGCTGGGCGGCAACGATCTTCTGCAAGGCGTCGATCCGGCCCAGACCAAGGCGAACCTGCGCGGCGTGCTGCAGAAGCTCAAGGCGCGCAATGTGCGAGCGGTGCTGGTCGGCGTGGCGGCGCCGCCCAGGATCGGCGCCAGCTACGCGCGTGAGTTCAACGCCATTTATCCGAGCCTGGCCAAGGCGTTCGGCGTGCCGCTTTACGCCAATATTCTTGAGGGGGTCAGCGGCGATCCGGCGCTGATGCAGCGTGACGGGATCCATCCCAACGCCCAAGGCGCCAAGAAGATCGGCGAGGCGCTAGCTGCGGTCGTCGCCAAGGCGGTCCGGTAGGCTGTTGCATTGCCGACGAGACGGGACGGCGAATAGCATGATCCATACTTCGCCTAAGATATATTATCGGAAATATGTGATAGAAGTGATCGACTCGCCGCGCTTCAGCTGCGCAACGCATAACGTACGGTACTCTGGGAAAAGCAGCGCCTAGGCCGCGACGCGAGCGTCCAGAGCGGCCAGCTTGGCGAGCACCCGATCAAGCGTCGAGCGCTTCACCGGCTTGCCGTCGCGCAGCTTCGTCCAGGTCGTTTCGCTGATCGCATAGCAGTCAAACAGATGCTCACGCGTGACCGCCGGCAGGCGCGCCCGCAGGCGTTGGAACACTTCGCGCGAGATGGTGACGGTTTCGGCCATGGTCTTTGGGCGAGTGAATCTCGGGAAAATGACTCTACCGCGTCCCTATGACGGTGTTGTTGGGCGAGCTTATTTCAACGCTGTTACGTAAGGCCAAGTTTTCGCCGAACCGACGCTTCGGTGGGTTTACGCGACCACGCGTCATGTCGCCGCCTCTGCGGTAAGCAATGATGACACAATACGTGCAAACGCGCAGATGCGCCAATCGCCCCTGAGCCCCGAACGCTACCCGGAAACACTGAAGCGCATGCCATCGTAGCCTGGCTCGACATTCGCCGGCAAACGCGCCGCCAGCGCCTGATAATCTAGGTCGATATGAAGGTTGGTGAGGATAGCGCGGCGGGGTTTGGCGCGCGAAATCCATTCCAGGGCCAGATCGACATGAGCGTGTGTGGGGTGCGGGGTCCAGCGCAGCGCATCGACAATCCAGACGTCCAGGTCCTGCAGCGCCGACCAGCTTTCTTCGGGGATGGCGCGCGCATCCGGCGTGTAGGCCACGCCACCGATCCGATAGCCAACCGCGCGCACCTCTCCGTGATCCACGTCGAAGGTCTGGACCGCGATGTCGCCGCTGGGCCCCTCGATCATGAAGTCCACGCCGAGCGGCGGGATCAGCCGGGGCTCGCAGATCGCAGGGTAACCGCCCTGACTGACGAAGATGTAGGTGAAGCGCTGCGTCAGGCCGTCGTACGTGGCCTGATCCATATAGGTGGGGATCCGGGCGCGCTGGTTCAGGAAGAACGGACGCAGGTCATCGATGCCGTGAGCTTGATCAGCGTGGTCGTGGGTGAACAGCGCCGCGTCCATCCGGCGCACGCCCGCCCTCGCCGTCTGCAGCCGCAGGTCCGGCGAGGTGTCGATGATGACAGTCGTCTCGTGCAACGGGCCCGCCAGCGACCGGCGACGCACCAGCAGCGAGCAGCGCGACCGGTGATTTCGCGGATCGCTCGGATCACAGTCGCCCCAGTTGCCGTCCGCACGCGGCACGCCGCCCGAGGACCCAGAGCCCAGGATCGTGAACTCGAGCGCCTCGCTCATGGACGCGGGATCCGATCGAACAAGGCGAAGAACGCGTCTTCGGTCCGCTGCTCGGTCTCGGCGCGGCTCCAGCCCCGGATCTCGGCGAGCTTGTCGTAGATGTGCGGCAGGAAGGCCGGCTCGTTGCGACGGCCGCGCATCGGAACCGGAGCGAGATAAGGGCAGTCGGTCTCGACGATGATGCGGTCGGCCGGCATGTCGCGGATGACCGTCCTCACCTCTTCCGCGGCCTTGAAGGTGGCTATGCCCGAGACCGAGAACCAGGCGCCCAGCGAAGCGGCGCGCACGGCCAGCTCGGCCCCGCTGGTGTAGCAGTGCATCAGGATCTTGAACGGCCCGGCCGCGTGCTCGGCCTCAAGGATCTCGCCCATGATTTCATCGGCTTCCCGGGTATGAACAACCAAGGGCAATCCGCTCTCGCGCGCCGCGACGCAGTGCTGCCTAAACACCTCAGCCTGAACTTCGCGCGGCGAAAGATCGTAGTGGAAATCCAGGCCGCACTCGCCGATGCCGACCACACGAGGACGCCGGGCTAGGTCCACCAGGGTCGCAGCGGTCAGCGCAGGGTTTTCCTTGGCTTCGTGAGGGTGCGTGCCGACCGTGCACCAGATATCCGGCTCGGCCATGGCGATGGCGTGGACGGCCTCGAAGGATGAGACCTTGTCGCAGATGGTCACCATCATCGCGATCCCGGCCTCGCGGGCCCGCGCGATGACGGCGTCCTTGTCTTCGGCGAACTGGGGCGCGTGCAGGTTTACGTGACTGTCGATGAGCATGCGGCTCACATCGCCGTCTTGGCCGCCGCGCGCAAGTCCGAGATCACACTCCAGAAGACATCGGCCCGGTCGAGGTTCACCGCCTCGGCCTCGGCCGGCCAGCTCGAGAGCCTTTCCCAGGCCGCCGCCCAACGGTCGAGACCCAAAGAGTTCTTGCCGTCGGCGGCGACCTGGGTTGCGAAGATGCGGACCTGATCGGCAAGACGATCCATCAAGAGTTCGAACCTGGCGGCCCCGTCGGCGCCGCGGAAGGTGTCGGCCATGGCCAAAAGCGCGCCCTCGTCGAGCTTGGGCAGGCTGCGCAGAATCTCGTTGGCGGCGTCGTCGATGGCGATCGCCCCGGCGGCCGCCAGTTGCAGCGCTCGCCCCGGCGCGCCATGGGCCATCCGCGCCAGACGTTCGGCGTCGCGGTGCGGAACGTCCGCCATGCGCTCGACCATCTCGGCGGCGGCCGCCACGCCCGGCGCGGGAATGGCGAGCCGGCGGCAACGCGAGCGGATGGTCGGCAGCAGCTTGCCCGGAACATGGCTGATCAGCAGGATCACGCCGCGCGCCGGCGGCTCCTCCAGCGTTTTCAGCACGGCGTTGGCGGCATTGACGTTGAGGTCGTCGGCGGCGTCGATAATGGCCACGCGATAGGGTGAGACAGCGGGCGAATTGGCGAAGAATTCCGGCAGCTTGCGCGCTTCATCGACCGGAATGGATTTGCGCGCCTTGCCATCATCGGTCAGGCGTTCCAGCACCATCAGATCGGGATGCGACCTCGCGGCGACCTGACGGCTGACGACGTCCGAAGGCGCGGCCCCTAGCAGGCCTTGCGACGGGTCCGGACGAGCGCCCAGGAGGCGGCGGGCCATGCGGTAGGCCAGGGTCGCCTTGCCGACGCCCTCGGGGCCCGTGAGCAGCCAGGCGTGGTGCAGCCGCCCGCGGTCCAGGGCGTCCAGAAACGCCGCCTCGGCGGCCGACTGGCCGTCCAGGCGGTAGACGTCGCGAGGGTGAGCCGGCGCCTGCATCACAGGCCCAGGCGTTGCGCGACCACATCCGCGATCGCCGCCGTCACCGCGTCGAGCTCGGCGTCGGCGTTGATCACCACACAGCGCTCAGGCTCCCGACGCGCGATCTCCAGGTAGCCGGCGCGAAGCCGTTCGTGGAACGCTAGGCCCTTCGACTCAAACCGCGCCGCGCCGCCTCGCGCTTCAGCCCGTTGCAGGCCCACCTGCGCAGGCAGGTCGAGGATCAGCGTGAGGACAGGGATCGTCCCGCCAAGCACGTGCTCTTCCAGGGCGGCGATCAGGCTGGCCGGCGCATCGCCGCCCGCCCCCTGATAGGCGCGCGTGGAGTCCGCGTAGCGGTCGCACAAAACGACCGCGCCGCGCGCCAGGGCCGGCCTGATCACGCGCTCGACGTGGTCGCGGCGAGCCGCATACATCAAAAGGCTCTCGGTGACGGGCGACCAGCGATCAGCGGCGCCGTTGACCAGAAGGTCGCGGATCGCCTCAGCGCCGGGGCTGCCCCCCGGCTCGCGCGTGACAACAACGTCGTGACCGGCCGCACTGAGGCGGTCGGCGAGGCGACGGATCTGGGTGGACTTTCCTGCCCCCTCCCCGCCTTCGAAACTGATGAAGAAACCCTGGGTCACCGGTCTCCATTCGACCGGTTTGAGAGGCTTGTCTAGGGCCGCAGGCCTAGGGCCTAAGGATGGTGGCGCCGGAATAGCCCAGCGCCTCGACCTGCTGCCGCAGGTTCCAGGCCGCGCTCTCGTCCTCGCCCGCGGCGACCGTGACCCGATACAGCGTGCCTGTCGCCCGCTCGATCGCTTCGATGGACGCGCGGCCAGCGCTCGTGAGCTGCCTCACGGCCTTCTCGGCGTTCTCGCGACTTGAGAATGAGCCGGCCTGAATTCGGAACGCCGACTTGCTGCTCGCGAACACCGGATCTGGAGGATTGATCGGCGGCGCGGACTGCTGGATCGGCGCGGGAGTCCAGGTCGGTTCGCGGCGCGCCGGCAGGACTTGAACGCGCTGCGGCGGCTCCTGGATGTCCTCAAAGCTGCGCAGCGACGGTCTTTGTCGCGGCGGTGGGGGCGGCGCGGCTTGGGCGTACTGGCGGGGAGCCTCGATGGCGCGGCGGGGCGCAGGGCCGACATACTTGACCCGAACACGGGCGACGCCCTGGCGGCGATAACCCAGCTCCTCGGCGGCGGCCTTGGACAAGTCGATGATGCGGTCGCCGACAAAGGGTCCCCGATCATTGACGCGGACAATCATCTTCCGCCCGTTATCGAGGTTGGTCACCTCGACAAGGCTCGGCAACGGCAGCGTCTTGTGAGCGGCCGACGGCAGATCCATGTCGAAGATCTCGCCGTTCGACGTCCTGCGGTTATGGAACTGCTCGCCGTACCAGGACCCGATCCCGGTGACGTTGTAGTCCTTATCCTCGTGCGGGTAGTACCAGATACCCTTGATCTGATAGGGCTTTTCCGTCCCACGCAGCGGCTTGCCGTCACGGCCGATCATGGAGCCCGGGCGCGGCGCGCTCCCCGTACTGGTCGCCACCGTGCGGCCGACCTCGTACTTGGGCGTGGCGCAGGCGGCGAGGCTGAAGGCCGCCAAAGCCATCAGGCTAAAGCGCCGCGCAAACCGCCAAACCTGTTCGATACCCTGGTTCATCCGATCGCCGTCCGACGGGCCGCACCCTTCCGAGCGTTAAAGTTGGCAGGTTTGTTTTGAAGTCTGGTTAAGGCGCGAGCACGCTGATATAGCCGCCTGCTCCGGACAGGTGGCCGAGTGGTTTAAGGCAGCGGTCTTGAAAACCGCCGTAGGTGGAAGCCTACCGTGGGTTCGAATCCCACCCTGTCCGCCAGACGCTTCCGCGCAGGCGGAAAACGCTTTCAGGACAAGCATGTCGGCGACCCGAACCGCGCTCTATGGCCAGCCCGATCATGATCTGGCGCCCTCCGCTTCCGACGCCGTGCAGCTTTCACCCCTGATCGTCGGATCCACGAATCTCAACGTCGTCGCCGACGAGACTTTTGACGCTGTGACGGTGCGCGCGCCGGCAGGTGCGATCGAGCGTCGGTATGTGCTGGCGCACGCGCTGCGTATCCTGGCGCCCGGCGGCCGCCTGACGGCCTTCGCACCCAAGGATCGCGGCGGTCTGCGCTTGAAGAAGGAGCTCCAGGCGCTGGGCTGTGAGGTTGGCGAGAGCGCGCGTCGCCACAACCGGATCTGCGTGTCGCTGCGCCCCGGGTCTATCACTGCTCTTGAGGACGCCATCGCGGCCGGCGCGCCGCGCCAGATTTCCGAAAACGGCCTCTGGACCCAGCCCGGCGTTTTCAGCTGGGATCGCCTGGACGCCGGCACCAATGCGCTCCTGCAAGTCCTGCCGCCCTTCTCCGGGGTCGGCGCGGACCTGGGCAGCGGTATCGGGCTACTGGCCCTGAATGTGCTGGCTTCGCCGAAGGTCACCAAGCTGACACTGGTTGAACTGGACCATCGCGCGGTCGAGGTCTCCCGGCGCAATGTCACCGATCCTCGGGCGGAGATCGTCTGGGCTGACGCGCGTCAGACCGGCCTGAAGGATCTCGACTTCATCGTCAGCAACCCGCCATTTCATGACGGCGGCGGCGAAGACAAGGCTTTGGGGCAGGCTTTCATTCGAGCCGCAGCGGACGCCCTGCGCAAAGGCGGATCGCTGTGGATCGTGGCCAACCGTCACCTGCCCTACGAGGCGATCCTGACCGAGAGTTTCGCCAAGGTCGGTCTGGTCGGCGAAGGCGGCGGCTACAAGGTGTTCGAGGCCAAGAAGTGAGCAAGGCGCTGATGGCGCGCCTGGACCGGCTGCTGGCCAACCTCGGCTATGGCAGTCGCAAGGACGTCCAGGCCTTGGTCGCCGGCGGCAAGGTGATGCTGGACGGCGCTGTGCTGAAGGACGCCGGGGCTCGTATCGCGGTCGACGCAAGCCTGCCCGAGCGCATGACCATCCGCGGCGTCCCGGTGGATCCGCCCGCCCCGCTCGTTTTGATGATGCACAAGCCGCTAGGCGTGGTGTGCTCGCACAAGGAAGACGGCGAGAAGATCTACGATCTCCTGCCTCGCCGGTGGCGCTTGCGCGACCCTGGGCTCTCGACGGTCGGCCGCCTCGACAAGGACACCAGCGGCCTCATCCTGATCACCGACGACGGCGATTTCTTGCACCGGGTGATCTCGCCCAAACGCCATGTGCCCAAGACCTATCTGGCGACCTTGGACCGCGCCCTGAACGGCTCTGAAGGTGAGATTTTCGCCGCCGGAGCGCTGATGCTGGACAGTGAGGAAAAGCCCCTGCTCCCGGCCAAGCTGGACGTCGTGGACGCCCGGACAGCGCGCCTGACGATCACCGAAGGGCGCTACCATCAGGTCCGGCGCATGTTCGCGGCGGTTGGCAACCATGTCGTGACCCTGCACCGCGAGCGGATCGGCGGCATCGCCCTGCCTGACGACCTCACGCCTGGACAGCATCGCATTCTGCCAGCGGCGCAAGCCGAGCAGGTGTTCGCCGATGTCTGAGCCGATTATCGTCGACGCACGGGGGCACCACTGTCCGGTGCCGACCTTGAAGCTGCGCAAGGCGCATGAGGTCGCGGCGGCGGGCGCGGAACTGGTGCTGCTGGCCACTGACCCCATGGCCAGGATCGATGCGCCGCACTTCGCAGGCCAGGTCGGGGCGACGGTTCTGGACGTCACCGACCTGGGCGGCGGCGTGATCAGGATTCGGGTTCGGAAGGCGCCTTGAGCGCGATCCGGCGTGGGCCTTCCAGCAGCGCCCGCGGCCGCTCGTCCAGCGCGATCTCGACCTCAGTGGCCAGCGCCCCGCCGAAAAAGATCGCGTTGACGCTCCACGACAGCCAGATCAGGAAGATGATCACGGCCGAGATCGAGCCGTACGTCGCGCCCAGATGCACGATCTTCTCGACGTAGAAGGCGCTGGCCCACGACATGAAAACGCAGAGCGCTGCGGCGGTGACGCCCCCTGCGATCGAGGCGCGCCAGCCGACCACTTCGCGCGACATGGCGTAGCGATAGATAAGGCTCATCCCGACCACGATGCCAAAACTGGCCCAGGTCCATTCGGACTGAATCCATGAGACGCCCGCCAGCGGCCGCAGCTCCAGGGCCGAGCCAAGCAGTCGCAGCGTGAGGAAGATACCCGACATGATGAAGAGCAGGCCGAAGGCCGCCATCAGCACGAGCAAGGCCATCAGGTTGAAGCCCAGAAATCCGCGCTGGTTCTCTTCGTCGTGGATGAAGGACAAGCCGGCGAGCAGGGCCTTGAAGCCCCGGTGCGCAGCGTAGGCGCCGACGATCAGCACAACGCCGCTCTGCAGCGAAATGGTCTGGCCGGGCGCGTGGGCGAGCCGGGTGAGCTCGTCCTGCACGATTGATCGCGCGCCGGCCGGAATCAGTTCGGCCAGCTTCACCGCCTGCCAGGCGGCGGTCTCGGGCGTGAGAAAGAAGCTATAGAGCCCGATCAGAATCGCCAGCCCCGGGAAGACGGCCAGAAGCGCGAAAAACGAGACCCCGCCGACGTAAAGCATCACATCGCGCCCCCAGAGCCGAGACAGGGCGAGGCCCAGGACGCGGAGGATTTCGCGGACCCAGTGGGTTGGATCAAGGTCGAGGTCGCGCCAGCGGATGCGCTGCAAAGGGTCGTGCATCCGGCGGACCATGGCCGCGCGGCCCTGCGAAGTCAAAGACGCGCCACCTGGGGGAGGTGACGCGTCTCCGCAGGACTTGCCTGAGAACCGATCGCCGCTTCGAGGGACGGATGGGCGCGGCGACCGATCGACGCTGACACCCTAGAAAGTCCCGCCTGAACGGCGCCTGAACAAAATCAGAGCGCGCCCGAGGCCTTCAGCGCCTCGATCGCCTCGGGGCTAAAGCCCCAATCGGCGAGAGCCTCGTCATTGTGCCCGCCGATCTTCGGCGGCGGTCCCTGGATCGCGCCCGGCGTCGCCGAGAAGCGAGGCGCGGGCGCGGGCTGGGTGACGCCGGCCACCTCGACAAAGGTCTGGCGGGCGGCGTTGTGCGGGTGCTTGGGGGCCTCGTCCATGGTCAGGACCGGGGCGAAGCAGACGTCAGTGGCGTCCATGATCGCGCACCACTCGGCCTGGGTCTTGGTCGCGATGACGGCGGCCAGCTTGTCGTGCAGCTCGGGCCATTCTTCACGGCTCATCTGGTGCTGGAACTGCGGATCGCTGATCCCGGTCTTTTCCAGCAGCAAGAGGTAGAATTGCGGCTCGATCGAGCCGATCGAGATCCATTTGCCGTCCGAGCACTGGTAGGTGTCGTAGAAGTGGGCTCCGCCGTCGAGCATGTTCGAGCGCCGTCCTTCGCCCCACATCCCGGCGGCCTTGAAACCGTAGAACATGGCCATCAGCGAGGCCGCGCCGTCGCTCATCGCGCAGTCGATCACCTGGCCTTGGCCCGTCGACCGGGCGTGGATCACCCCCGCCAGCAGACCGAACGCCAGATAGAGCGCCCCGCCTCCGAAGTCGCCGACTAGGTTGAGCGGCGGCACCGGCTTGTCGGTGGTCCCGATGGCGTGGAGCGCGCCGGTGATGGCGATGTAGTTCATGTCGTGGCCGGCCGCCTTGGCGTAGGGGCCAGTCTGCCCCCAGCCGGTCATGCGGCCGTAAACAAGCTTTGGATTGCGGGCGAGCACCACATCGGGACCAAGGCCCAGGCGCTCCATGACCCCAGGACGGAAGCCCTCGATCAGGCCGTCGGCCTGTTCCAGCAGCTTCAGGCAGGTCTCGATCGACTCGGGGTTCTTCAGGTCCAGCGCCACCGAGCGCCGACCGCGCGCCGTGACATCGGCCGGCGAGCCGCGCCCTTGGCCCTTGCGGTCGATGCGCACGACATCCGCGCCGAGGTCCGACAACAGCATGCCGCAGAAGGGGCCCGGTCCAATGCCGGCGAACTCAACGATCTTCAGTCCCGAAAGCGGCCCCTGGCCCATGACGCAATCTCCCTGTCAGCCCTATGAACCTGGCTGATTGGAGCCAGTAGAGCGATACTGACGTTCGGTCAGGCAAGCCAGGATCGGCGAGACGCCGCGGTTCTTCGATTCACCCCCAGCCTGCGGCGTTGCGCGGCTTTGATGGCGCTCACCCTCTGCTATGGTGCGGCGTCGAATCCCGGCGCCCCCTCAGGGTCGCCGCATTGTGTGTTCGGGCGGAGGTTGGTTTGGCGGTTGACGCCCGGATCCTGATCGTGGCGCGCGATGATGTTCGCGCCGGACCGCTGGCCGAAGGGCTGGATCGGTTGGGCTGGCGCACGATCACCGCGCGCGGCCCCTACGCCGCGCTCGCCGCCTTGGGTGACCTGCCCATTGAGGCGGTGATCGTCGATCTGGCCAGCGCCGGTCCCGAAACCCAAACCCTGGCGCGTCGCCTGAAGGCGGCCGTCGCGCCGCGCCGCCTGCCGGTCATCGCGATCAGCGAACCCGACGCCGATTTTCGCAGTCAGTCGTTCGATCTGACGCTCTCCCCGCCCCTGCACCCCTCTCAAGCCGCCCTGCGGCTGGAGTCCCTGGTGCGTACGGCGATCGCCGAGGAGGAGTTCGAGCTCCGCCTCGAGACGTTCGGCGAGCGCGGCCGACGGCTCGATCTGCCGGAACCGTCGGACGCGCCCTATCGCATCCTGGCCGTGGGCGAGCCCGCGCCGCAGTTCTTGGCCTTGTCCAACGCCCTGCAAGCCAGCGGCGCCGAGGTGGTCGGCGCGTTCACGGCCTACACCGCTTTCGACTATCTGCATGAGCGGCCGTTCGACTCGGTGGTGCTGTGGGCCGGCGACAGCCAGCAGGAAGCCCTGTCGATCGCCGCCGGCATGCGGCGCAACACGCGCCTGTTTCACATTCCGGCCCTGCTTTACCTGAAGGCCGAAAGCTATGTGACGATGTCGGAGGCCTTTCATCGGGGCGTATCCGACGTCGCTTCGCCCGAAACGCCGGAGAGCGAGACCGCGATGCGCGTCATGGAACTGGCCCGCAGCTTCCGACGCGGCGAAGCCATCCGGGGCGCGCTGGAAAAGGCGCGCAGTTCGGGCCTGATGGACGCCGCCACCGGCCTCTTCACGCGCGACCTCTTCGCCGCGCACCTCGCGCGGTTGGCCAGCGCCGCGCGGGAACGGGCGCGGCCGCTGTCGATCTGCGTGCTGCGCATCGCCGACAAGCCGGAGGCCGTCTGGGCGCGTCAGAACGGCTGGCTTGACCGGGCCATTCCGCAGATCGGCTCGATGGTGGGACGCCTGGTGCGGGTCGAGGACACGCCAGCGCGTCTGGCGACCGAAGTGTTCGCCCTGGCCTTGCCCGCCACCAATCAAAGCGCGGCGCGCGCCGCCGCCGAACGGATCGCGGCGGTCATCGGCTGCACCGCCTTCGACGCCGGCGAGGATCGGGCGCCGTTTGTCTGCGAGTTCGACATCGGCGTGGCCGAGGTCCAGCCGGGCGAAGGCGCGGTGAAGGCCCTGGAACGTGCGGCGGCCGCCGCGCTCAAGCGCGAGGCCGGCTGAAGCTTGGCGCTTGGGGCTCTAGGTCGCGCGTCCTATATGGAACACGTCCTGTAGCGGACGGTATTTCCTTTGGAGTTCTCCATGAGCCAGCCGCAAGCCATGATCATCGACGTCGTGGCCGATGTCGTCTGCCCGTGGTGCTATCTGGGCTGGCGTCGCCTCAAGTCGGCGGTCGCCCTGCGCCCGGACTTGAAGGCGCAACTGATCTGGCGTCCCTATCAGCTGGATCCGACGCTCCCCGAGGAAGGCGTCGACCGCAAGACCTACATGGCGCAGAAGTTCAAGGATCCTGACAAGCTTAAGGCCGTCCACACCGCACTGGTCGAGGGCGGAACCGAGGAAGGCATCGTCTTCAACTTCGACGCCATCGCCTTGTCGCCCAACACCAACGCCGCCCATCGCCTGATCCGCTGGGCGCTGACGGCCGGCGTTCAGGATCAGGTCGTCGAAGCGTTGTTCCAGGCCTATTTCGAACAGGGCCAGGACATCGGCGACCCCGTCTTACTCGGCGATATCGCCGAGGCGGCCGGCATGGAGCGCTTGGTGGTGCTGCAACTGCTCTCCGAAGGGGCCGACAAGGAAGCCGTCGCGCGCGAGCACGCCATGGCCGTGCAGGGCGGTGTGACGGGCGTGCCGTTTGCTATTTTCGCCGGCAAGGTCGCGGTCGTCGGCGCCGAGTCCCCAGAGCGCATCGCTCAGGCGATCGATCAGGCCCTGGCGAGTTAGCATACCCTGACACCCGGCGTTCCGGTCGGGATGAAGGCAGACAAGGCGCCGGCTTGACACGTAGAATTACAATCGTAATTATCCGCCGCATATTACGGATGTAATCGAACAGGAGCTGATGATGCGCCTACGCCACCTATCAACCCTCGCGGCCGCCGCTGCGATGTTGGCGACTCCCGCCCTGGCCTCGACGGCTCTGGCGCAGTCGGGCCACAAGTCCTTGACCCTCATCGCGATCTTCGCGAACGCCGCCGCGCCCGTGCAACTGATCGCCTTGCTTCTGGTCACCGGACTCTTCGTCAGCCCGATCTTAGCCGCCCTACGTCCGCACGCACGTTTGCTACCGGCGATCAACAAGAGCGCCCTGCCCCTCGGCTTCGCCGCAGCGACCTACACCCTCCTGGCCGGCGCGGTGGGTATCGCCAACCTCGGGACGGCCCCGAGCCTCGCGGTCATGGCGCCCGGCTTGGCCGAAGCGCTGATGATGGCCATGCTTGGCCTGCTGACCGCCGGCGTCGCCCGCCTGGCGGGAGAACTGACGGCACGGCGCGAGGGCGAAGCTAACCTCGCCTAGCCGCGACAAAAACGCCGTTCGCACAACCCCGCTTGCTTTTTGCACCGCAGCAAGCGCATAAGGTCGCTCATCGGGCCCCCTTCGTGTCGCTTCGGCGGCGGAAGGGGGCTATTTTTGTTTGAATTCGACCAAGAAGCGGTCCGAGGGAAGCGTTCAAGGCTTCAAAGGGGCCCGATTTGGTCATGGCGCGAGCCGCGCGTGTTTGTGTGCGGCCGCAGACGTGAATTGGACCCATATGCCCTTCCCTGCCTCCCACCCCGCTCTTGAGCGGGCTCTCGCCGCTCAAGGCTACGCCGAGCCCACCCCCGTCCAGGCCGCCGTGCTGGCCGCCGACGCCGCTGACCGCGACCTCCTGGTCAGCGCCCAGACGGGCTCCGGCAAGACCGTCGCTTTCGGCCTGGCCGCCGCACCGACCCTGCTCGGCGACGCCGAAACCTTCGGTCAGGCCGCCGAGCCGCTGGCCCTGGTCATCGCCCCGACCCGCGAACTGGCCATGCAGGTCAATCGCGAGCTGGCTTGGCTGTACGCCGAGGCCAAGGCTGCGGTGATCAACTGCGTGGGCGGCATGGACGCTCGCCGCGAACAGCGCGCACTGAACTACGGCGCGCACATCGTCGTCGGGACGCCCGGCCGTCTGCGTGACCATATCGAGCGCGGACACCTGGATCTCTCCAAGCTGAAGGTCGCCGTCCTAGACGAGGCCGACGAGATGCTGGACATGGGCTTCCGCGAGGACCTGGAATTCATCCTCGACGCCGCCCCGCCCGAGCGCCGCACCCTGCTGTTCTCGGCCACCCTGGCCCGCGACATCGTCGAGCTGGCCAAGCGCTATCAGAACGACGCTGTCCGCATCGACACCATCGGCCGCAACGAGCCGCACCGCGACATCGAGTACCGCGCCGTGCGCGTGGCTCCGAACGAGGTCGAGCACGCGGTCGTCAATCTGCTGCGCTTCTTTGAAGCCCCCGGCGCCCTGGTGTTCGCCAACACCCGCGAAAGCGTCCGCAGCCTGCACGCCAAGCTGCGTGAGCGCGGCTTCGCCGTTGTCGGCCTGTCGGGCGAGCTGTCGCAGCGTGAACGCGCTGACGCCCTGCAGGCCCTGCGCGACGGTCACGCTCGCGTCTGCGTCGCCACTGACGTCGCCGCGCGCGGCCTTGATTTGCCTGACCTCGGCCTCGTCATCCACGCCGAGCTGCCGATCAACAAGGCGACCCTGCTGCACCGCTCGGGCCGCACCGGCCGCGCGGGCAAGAAGGGCGTCAGCGCCCTGGTCGTCCCCTACACCCGTCGCCGTAAGGCCGAGCAGCTACTATACGCCGCCGGCGTCGAAGCCGACTGGGGCGGTGCCCCCAGCGCCGACTCGATCCGCGAGAAGGACCAGGAGCGCCTGCTCGAGGACCCGATCTTCAGCGAGACCTCGACCGACGAGGATATCGCCCTGGCTGAAGCCATGCTGGCCAAGCGCACCCCGGTCGAGATCGCCGCCGCGCTGATCCGCACCCGCCGCGCCAAGCTGCCGTCGCCGGAAGACATCTATGACGACCCGCGCCACGGCGCGGATCCCGGTCCGCGCTCGCGTGAGCCGCGTGAGCCTCGCGAGCTCGGCGAACGCCCCGAGCGCGAGCCGCGTGTCAGCATGGAAGGCTCGGAGTGGTTCCGCATCAGCGTTGGCCGTCGCGGCAATGCCGATCCGAAGTGGCTGATCCCGATGATCTGCCGCCTGGGCCACATCACCAAGAAGGACATCGGCGCGATCCGGATCTTCGACTACGACACCAAGTTCGAGATCTCGGCCGAGGCGTCGGTGAAGTTCGGCGCCGCCGTGCAAACGACGGTGCGCGAGGACGTCTCGATCACCCCGACGACGGCGCCGGCGCCGCGCGAAGCCGGCCCGCGCCGGGAGTATGCTCCGCGTCCCCCTCGCGGCGAAAACGATGGTCCGCGCGAGTATAAGCCGCGCGCTCCGCGTGAGGATCGGCCGCGTGAAGACGCCCCGCGCTCGCCGCGCGCCAATGCGCCTGGCTCGCGCGACCACACGCCGCGTCCGTCCAGCTTCGGCGAAGACGGTTTCAGCAACGCCAAGCCGTATAGCCGTGGCGAGGAGCCCAAGGGCGACTACAAGCCGCGCCGGGCCCCGCGTGACAACAACGCGCCGCGTCCCTACTCGCCGCAAGACTCGGACGGCGCGCCCAAGCGCGCCTTCAAGCCGCGTCACGAGGCCGGCGCCGACGCCCCCCGCGAATACAAGCCGCGCGCGCCGCGCGCGGACGGCGACGCTCCCAAGAAGCCGTTCAAGAAGAGCTTCAGCGACAACGCTGCAGGCCCCAAGCCCTATGCCAAGCCGTATGCCGGCAAACGCGACGGCGATGGTCCCGCCAAGCCGTTCCGAGGCCCCAAGCCCTTCAAGGCCAAGAGCTTCGACGCCAAGCCCGGCGGCAAGCCGGCTGGGAAGCCGTTCAAGAAGAAGTAGTTTGAAGTCAAATCCTCCCCCTCGCGGGGGAGGTGTCGGCTCGGAGAGACGACGGAGGGGGAAGCGGCAGGGTCAGCAGCACTCCCCCCTCCGGCCTTCGGCCGCCTCCCCCACCCGGGGGAGGATTTGATCACACCGACTGCCCGGCGCTCCAACCCGACGCCCAGGCCCACTGGAAGTTATACCCGCCCAGCCAGCCAGTGACGTCGACGACTTCGCCAACAAAATAGAGCCCCGGCACGGCCTTGGCCTCCAGGGTGCGGGAGTCGAGCGCTTCGGTGTCGACCCCGCCCAGGGTGACCTCGGCCGTGCGATAGCCCTCCGAACCGACCGGCTTGAAGGTCCAGGCGTTGACCGCCGTGGCCAACCGTCCCAGCACCTTGTCAGAACAGTCGGCGATGTTGCCCCTGTCGGCCGCCTCTTCCTCGGCGATCGCCTGGGCGACACGCTTGGGCAGCAGGGTCGACAGCACCGTGGCCACAGCCTGACGCGGCGTGGCTGTACGCGCGGTCTTCAGCGCCGCCAGAGCGTCAACGCCGGGCGCCATGTCGACCCGGATTTCATCACCTTCACGCCAGTAGGACGAAATCTGCAGGATCGAGGGCCCCGACAGTCCCCGGTGCGTGAACAGCATGCCTTCCTGGAACTTGGTCTTGCCGCGCGCGACCACGGCGTCCAGCGCCACACCCGATAGCGGCGTGAGCTTGGCGAGCATGCCGGCCTCGAAGGTCAGCGGCACAAGGGCCGGCCGCGTCTCGATGATGTTGAGGCCAAACTGCTTGGCGATGTCGTAGCCCAGGCCCGTCGCGCCCATCTTCGGGATCGACTTGCCGCCGCTGGCCACCACCAGGGAGGCGCAGGCGACCACGCCAGTGGAAAGTCCCACTTCAAAGCCGCCCTCGGTCTTGCGGATCTCGCCCACGCTGGTCTCAAGGCGGAGCGTCACGCCGGCGGCCTTCATCTCGGTCAGCAGCATGGTGATGATCTGCTTGGCCGAGCCGTCGCAGAACAGCTGCCCCAGGGTCTTCTCGTGATAGGCGATGCCGTACCGCTCGACGAGGGCGATGAAGTCGCGCGGGCGATAGCGCCGCAGGGCCGAAAGCGCGAACTTCGGATTGGCCGACAGGAAGTTATGGATCGACGCGCCGGTGTTGGTGAAGTTGCAGCGGCCGCCCCCGCTGATGCGGATCTTCTCGCCCGGCGCTTTGGCGTGGTCGACCACCAGCACCGAGCGCCCGCGCTTGCCCGCCTCGATAGCGCACATCATGCCGGCCGCGCCCGCGCCGATCACCACAACGTCGAAGGTTTCCAAGACTTTTCCGTTCTTTGCTTCCCCTCCTTCGACCGGAGGCGGCGGTCCGAGTCAACCGACCGGGAGGGCGAGATCGGCTTGACCTTCCGACGAAAGGCGCTACGACGCTCGCCCCCTCCCGCACTGCACTGATCGAGCCCCTCCATGACGGCCGCTTCTCCCGTTTCGGCCGCCGGCGCGCCGACCATCGGCGTCGACTTCGGCACCACCAACACCGTGGTCTCGTTGACGCTTGGCGATGACCACGCACGGCTGGTGCGCTTTACGATCGACAACCGCGACCTCTTCGCCTTCCGATCCGCGCTCAGCTTTCACAGCGTCCAGGGCGTGGGCGATGCGGCGAACGAGCGGGTGGTCGAGGCCGGTCCGTGGGCGATCGAGGCCTATCTGGAGGACCCGCTGGAGACACGGTTCATCCAGTCGTTCAAGACCTTCGCCGCCTCGGCCGCCTTCACCGAGACCCGGATCCTCAACAAGCGCTACCAGTTCGAGGACCTGCTGGCGGCGTTCCTGCTGCGCCTGCGCGACCATGCGGGCGCGCAGCTCTCAGATCTGCCGCCCCGGATCATCGTCGGACGCCCCGTAACCTTCGCCGGTTCATCGCCGGACGAGGCTCTGGCCCTGACCCGCTATGAGGCCGCCTTCCAGCGCCTGGGCTTCACCGACATCCGCTACGCCTACGAGCCCGTCGGCGCAGCGTTCTTCTTCGCCCGTCAACTGAAGCAGGACGCCACCGTGTTGGTCGCCGACTTCGGCGGCGGCACCAGCGACTTCTCGCTGGTCAGGTTCGAACGCGCGGCGGACGGTACGCTGCGCTCGACGCCGCTGTCGCGTTCGGGCGTCGGCGTCGCCGGCGACGCCTTCGACTACCGGATCATCGACCAACTTGTTTCGCCAGAGCTCGGCAAAGGCTCGGACTACCGATCGTTCTCCAACAGCCTGCCGATCCCGCAGCGCTACTACGCCGCCTTCGCCCGCTGGGACCAGCTGGCCCTGCTGCGCGCCTCCAAGGACATGCGCGACATCCGCGCCCTGGAGCGCACCGCGCTGGAGCCCGACAAGATCGCCGCCCTGATCGAGGTGCTGGACGGCAATCACGGCTACGCCCTCTACCGCTCGGTCTCGGCGCTGAAGGAGGCCCTGTCGAGCCAGGATCAGGCGACCTTCCGATTCGAAGCCGGCTCAGTTCGGATCGAAAAGCCCGTTGCGCGGTCCGAGTTCGAGGCTTGGATCGCGCCCGAGCTGACCGCGATCGAGACGGCCGTGGGCCAGGCCCTTGAGCAGGCCAACCTCACCGAGGCCGACGTCGACCGTGTGTTCCTGACCGGCGGCAGCTCGTTCGTGCCCGCGGTGCGCGAGATCTTTCTGCGCCGCTTCGGCGCCGACAAGATCGAGACCGGTGGCGAGTTCGAGTCTATCGCCTCGGGCCTGGCTTTGATCGGCCGCGAGGCGGACCTCGACCGCTGGACGATGCGCGCAAGCTAGGCCCTCTTCGCCGCATGGTGGCGCCCGGCGCTTTGGCTTAGGGTTAACGCGAACGATTCGCGTCGCGACCTTGTGGGGCAACGAGTCCAGTGCCGATTTCGTATCTGTCCGCCGCTCAGATCGCCGCCCTGGCGACGACGACGATACAGACCCTGTCCACCACCAAGATGGAGTCGCTGACCAAGACGCAGGTCGGCGCGCTGTCAGACACCGCAATCGGCGCGCTGAACGCCAGTCAGGTCTCCGCGCTCTCGGCGACCCAGGTCAAGGGCCTGACCGCCACTCAGATCCCGGCCTTCGCCCAGAATCTCTTGTTCGATGTCGACCAGCTTCAGGCGTTCAGCGGCGCGCAGCTGAACGCCCTGACCTCGACCCAGCTGGCCAAGCTCGACGCTGACCGACTGCAGGCGCTGAGCGCCATCCAGATCGGCGCCATGGACGCCACGCACTTCACGGCGCTGGATGCGACCCAGATCGCGGCGCTCAGCACGACCCAGTTGGCCCAGCTGACCACGACCCAGATCGCCGCCTTCAGCGCGACCGACCTTGAAGAGCTGTCGCCGGAAAAGCTCTCCGCGCTGACGGGAACCCAGCTCAGCGCCCTGTCCGCTGATCTCATCCCGTCGCTGCAAGGCGACCGACTGTCAGCGCTGAGCACCACCCAGCTCCTGAGCATGACCGCCACGCAGGTCGCGGCCCTGTCGACGACCCAGCTGAAAGGCCTGGACGAAAGCCTGACAGCGCTGGGGGCCACTCAGATCGGCGCGCTGTCCGCGGCGCAGTCTGGCGTTCTGTCGGACGCGGTGGTGGGGGCGCTGACGGCGACACAGCTTGGCGCGCTAAGCGCCGACGGTCTGTCCGGGCTCTCGGCGACGCAGGTTGCAGGGCTGACCGGCACACAACTGGCCGGACTGAAACCGGCGCAACTGCGGGCGCTGAGCGAAAATGATTTAGCCGAGTTCACGCCGGCCCAGATGCGCCACTTCAGCGCCGCCCAGCTCTCGGCCCTGAGCACGACGGGCCTGAACAGCCTGGCCGCGGATCGGGTCCAGGTGTTCGATGCGACACAGTTGACGGCCTTGACGACCACTCAGATCGCCAGCCTGACCAGCGATGATCTGGCCGAGTTCACACCGGCCCAGGTGGAAGTGCTGGCCACGACGCAGTTGGCCGCTCTGTCCCCGACCAGCCTCAACAGCCTTGGTCGTGATCAGGTCCAGGCGCTGACCGGGACGCAACTTAAGAGCCTCAGCCGGACCCAGATCGGCGGCCTGTCCGAAACCAGCCTCGCGGCCTTCACGCCTGACCAAGTGCAAGTCTTCAGCACAACCCAGCTGAACGCGTTGTCGCCCAGCGCCTTCAACAGCCTAAACGCCAGTCAGGTCCAGGCCCTGACCGCGACCCAGCTGGCCGGGCTGACGATCACCCAGATCGCGGGGCTGACCGAAACAGATTTCGCCGAGTTCACGCCAGATCAGGCGGCGGCCTTGAGCGGCTTGCAAATCGCGGCCCTCGCCACGACGACCTTGAACGCCATCGCTCAAACCCAGATCCAGGGCCTGACCGAAACGCAGCTCGCAGCACTGACACCGACCCAGATCGCGGGCCTTTCGACAACCGGCTTCGACAAGCTCTCCTCGGCACAGCTCAGGGCGTTCGCACCCTCGCAAGTGGCGGCGTTGGAGACGACCAACTTCAATCGTTTGAGCGCCAGCGCGATCCAGGCCTTGTCGGGGGCGCAACTGGCGGCGATCAGCACAACCCAGATCGGCGGCCTGAGCGAAACGGACTTCGCGCGCTTTACGGCGACGCAAGTCGCCGGACTCAGCGGCGAGCAGATCGGGGCGCTGTCGACGACCAACTTCAACAGCCTCAGCCAAAGCCAGATCGACGCGTTCTCTTCCAACCAGCTGGCGGGGATCAGCGCGACCCAGATGAGCGGCCTGACCAATACCGATCTGGCTGAACTGTCGACGACGCAGTTCGCCGCGCTCACCGGGGCCCAGATTGGCGGCCTTTCCACACGCCATCTTACGGGCTTGGACCGAACGGCCTTTCAAGCTCTGACAGCGGGGCAAATTGCAGGCCTGAGCGCGAGCCAGCTTAGCGCTTTGACCCTGACCGATATCGGCGACTTCACCCCCGTCCAGATCGCCGCTCTGACCGCGAGCCAGATGATGGCGCTATCCGTGACCAATCTGGCGGCGCTGTCGGCCGAACAGTATGCCGCCCTGACGCCCGCAGCGCTCAGGGGGCTGTCCTCCTTCCAACTGCGCAACATCACCCCCAGCGCGTTCAGTCAGCTCAGCGAGACCCAGGTCCAGGCCTTGAACGCCAGCCAGCTTGGCTCGCTGTCGACATCGGTCATCGCCAGCTTGACTACGACCCAGGTGGGCTATCTGGCGCCGACCCAGATCCCGGGCCTGACGATCAATCAGTTGGACTGGCTCTCGACCACCAATATCGCTGCGATGACGCCGCTTCAGGTCGGCGCGTTCACGCCGGCGCAGGTCGAGAGCCTTGGCTAGAGCATTTTCCGATCTGTTTGGATCGGAGAAATACTCTAGTCCTTTGTATTGATGCATTTCCTGACGACGAACCGGATCCACTTCGTCGGAAAATGCTCTAGCCGCGATCAGCGGCCCAGGACCTTGGCCAGATAGTCCGCCAGCGCCGTGACGCGCGCAGGGCGCGGACCACCAGGCGGCATGACCAGATGCAGCGCGATCGGCGCGGCCTTCCATTCACTTAGCACGGGCTCCAGACGACCTTCGGCGAGCGCAGGCCCGACGATGAAATCAGGCAGCATGGCTACGCCCGTCCCCGCCAGAAGCGGCGGCAGGAGGGCGTCACCATTGTTGGCTCGGAGCACCGAGCGCGGGCGTACCGCCGCTTCCTCCCCGCCTGCCCGCTGAAAGCGCCAGGTTTCTGGCGAGGCCTGGTGGCCATAGGTCAGTCCGCGATGGTCGGCGAGGTCGGCAGGATGGCCAGGACGCCCATGTCGCGCCCAATAAGCTGGGGCCGCGACCACATGACGCTCGACCGCCCGTAGCCGCCGCGCCACCAGCGAGCTGTCCGGCAAGTCCGCGACGCGTAGTGCGAGATCAAACCCCATGCCGATCAGGTCGACGGTTGCGTCCGACAGATGCAGGTCGATGGACACGTCCGGATAGGTCTCAAGAAAGGCCGGCAACACCGGCGCCAGGCTGGCGACGCCCAGCGACATTGGCGCGGCCATGCGGACAAGGCCTCGCGGCGCGGCGGACTGGCTGGAGGCTTCCTCCTCGGCGGCCTCAGCCTCGGCCAGCACGCGGCTGGCGCGCTCTACGAGCGCCTGACCGGCGTCTGTGAGCGCGAGCCGGCGTGAAGTGCGATTGAACAACCGCGCACCGAGGCGCAGCTCAAGCCGCGTCACCGCTTTCGACACCGTGGCCTTCGACATGGCCAGGGCCTCTGAAGCGGCCGCGAATGAACGCAGCTCTGCCACCTTAGCGAACACAGCGAGGCCTTCGAGATCCGGGAGCTTAGACATGGATATATGCTATTTTTAGAAACAATAAATTTCCATAGTTTCCATTTATAATTCCACTGCCAGCCCTATTTTCTTCTCAACAGGACGCGCCGACGCGGTGCGCCAGAGAGACTGAAAGGTAGAGCCATGATCGACCGCAAACCGTTCGACAAGCTTGGCGGCGCCGACCACGGTTGGCTGAAGGCCAAGCACCACTTCTCGTTCGCAAGCTACTACGACCCCAACAACATGAACTGGGGCGCGCTGCGGGTTTGGAATGATGACGAGATCGCTCCCAACACGGGCTTCCCGCCGCATCCGCACAGCGACATGGAGATCATCACCTATGTCCGCGACGGCGCGATCACCCACCAGGATAACCTGGGCAACAAGGGCCGTACCGTCGCTGGCGACGTCCAGGTGATGAGCGCGGGCTCGGGCATCCGTCATGCCGAGTACAATCTCGAGCCGGAAACGACCCGGATCTTCCAGATCTGGATCGAGCCCAAGTCGTTCGGCGGCGCGCCTTCCTGGGGCTCCAAGCCGTTCCCCAAGGGCGACCGCTCGGGCAAGTTCGTGACACTGGCCAGCGGCTTTTCGGATGACGCCGACGCTTTGCCGATCCGCACCGACGCCCGCGTTCTGGGCGCGACGCTGAAGGCTGGTGAAACCACGACCTACGCCTTGGGCAAGACCCGTAGCGGCTACCTGGTGCCAGCGGTCGGTTCTGTCGAGGTCAATGGCGTCAAGTTGAACGCCCGAGACGGCGCTGGCATCAAGGACGAGGACGTGATCACCGTCACCGCCCTGGAAGACGCCGAACTGGTGCTGGTCGACGCCGCCTAACGCTGTATCGAACTGGCTGCCCGCGCCCTCCCCCCCATGGCGGACGGCCATGCGCCGCCCCGAGGATCCCCCGCCTCGGGGCGGCCTTTCGTTTGGCCGTCAGTTTGCGGGGTCGAAGTCGGGCTTCTGCGCCGCGACATAGGCGTCCCATTCGGTAGGACTGTGAAAGTCGAGCCCTTTGTCCCAAGCCGCGCCCATGTAGTAGACGAACGGCTTGCCCGCCTCGACCTTGACCAGAACGAGATAGTTGTCGAAGTCCTGCCGCACCTCGACCACGGCAGCCGGGTCGACCATCAGAGCGATGGCCATGGAGCCCTTCTCGGGATCCGCTGGCTCCCAGAAAGTCACGCGGCCGGGAGCGAGGTCCTTTCGGAACACGCCTGAGCCGCTGGCGCGTTTGCGTTTGGAAATGCCGATCCCCACCACCAGCGGCCCCGGCTTGTCGGAACTGATCGTCGAGACCATGCGCGTGAAGTTCGTGCCCAACGGCAATGTGAAGGCGCGCGTCTCCCAGACCTTACGCTCCACATCGACCGGCCAAGGCGCATAGTCCACGCTGAACGCAGCTACATCCGGCCCGTTCTTCAGGATCTTCACGTCGCTCCAGTTACGTGAGGTCCACAGCTTGTTATCGTGCCACACGCCCAGGCCGCCTGCGCCGCGCGCCGTGCCGACATCGTAGAAGTCCAGGCCTTCGCCATGGTTGGCATGCTGATCGCCGGTGCGCAGCTGGCGGTCCATGTAGGGCCAGCGGACGCCCTTGCCCCAGGCGTCGATGCCCGAGGTCGACGGCGGCTCGGCCTTTTCCAGGTCACGGCTATAGATCCGGTGCGCCGTGCGGTCGTTCTCCCAGAGGATGTCGTTGAAACGGTACGGCGCGAGAGTGATCGCCGCACGGGGCTTCTGGCCCTGGAGGTCCGGAGGCGTCAGCCCCTTGCCGGGGGCATGCCCTTGAGCGTCGGCGAAACTGCAGGCCCCGGATAGGGACAGGGCCAGGGCGGCGACAAGGGTTCTCCACATCATAGGCGCTCCTCGCATGCGACGTTGACGCCGCAGCCTGCTGACGTAACGCGCAGCGCAAAATTGGTCTAGCCAAATATCGCGACTGGACAGACCAAAGCCGAGCCCCCCCCCCTGAACGCGAAAGAGCCCCGGACGTAAACGTCCGGGGCTCTTCGGGAACCGGAAACGGCGGGTCGACCTAGCTCTTCTTGCTCGCCAAAGCCGCCTGGGCGGCCGCCAGACGCGCGATCGGCACGCGGTAGGGCGAACACGACACGTAGTCGAGGCCCACCTTCTCGCAGAAGCCGATCGAGGCGGGATCGCCGCCATGCTCGCCGCAAATCCCCAGCTTGGCGTCGGGGCGCACCGCACGGCCACGCTCGGCGGCGAGACGGATCAGGTCGCCCACGCCGTCCTGGTCGAGGCTGACGAAGGGGTCCTTCTCGAAGATGCCCTTCTCGATATAGGCGTTCAGGAACTTCCCGGCGTCGTCGCGGCTGATGCCGAACGTCGTCTGCGTCAGATCGTTGGTCCCGAAGCTGAAGAACTCGGCGTTCTCGGCCAGGTCGCCCGCGCGCAGGGCGGCGCGGGGCAGCTCGATCATGGTGCCGACCGTATAGGTCACCGCGACACCCTGCTCTTCCAGCACCGCCTTGGCGACGCGGTCGGTCAGATCGCGCAGGTACTTCATCTCTTCGCCCTTGGCGACCAGCGGGTGCATGATTTCCGGCACCGGCGCAGCCTTGCCCGACTTGGCGATTTCGCAGGCCGCCTCGAGGATGGCGCGGACCTGCATCTCGTAGATCTCAGGGTACGAGACGCCCAGGCGACAGCCGCGGTGGCCCAGCATGGGGTTGGTTTCGTGCAGTTCCTTGGCGCGACGCATCAGCTTGGCGGCGTCGAGACCCGTCGCGTCGGCGACAGCCTGAACATCTTCCTCGGTGTGCGGCAGGAACTCGTGCAGCGGCGGATCCAGCAGGCGGATCGTGACCGGCAGGCCTTCCATGATCGTGAAGAGTTCGACGAAGTCGGCTTTCTGGAACGGCGCGATCTTGGCCAGCGCGGCGCGGCGGCCTTTCTCGTCGTCGGCCAGGATCATCTCGCGCACGGCGGCGATCCGGGTGTCGTCGAAGAACATGTGCTCGGTGCGGCAGAGACCGATGCCCTCGGCGCCGAACTGGCGAGCGGTCTTGGCGTCCAGCGGGGTCTCAGCGTTGGCGCGCACCTTCAGGCGGCGGACCTCGTCGGCCCAGCCCATCAGCGTAGCGAAGTCGCCCGTCAGCTCGGGCTCGATCATCTTCGGCGCGCCGGCCAGGATATCACCGGTGGAGCCGTCGATGGTGATGATCTCGCCAACCTTGAAGTCACGGCCACGAACGCGGAACAGGCCCTCCTTCTCGAAGATAGCCACGTCGCCGGCGCCCGACACGCAGGGACGGCCCATGCCGCGCGCCACGACGGCGGCGTGACTGGTCATGCCGCCCCGCGCCGTGATGATGCCACGGGCGGCGTGCATGCCGTGGATGTCCTCGGGGCTGGTCTCCTCCCGCACCAGGATCACCGCCTCGCCATTAGCGGCGGCTTTCTCGGCGGCGTCGCTGTCGAAGACGATCTTGCCGGTGGCCGCGCCGGGCGAGGCCGGCAGGCCCTTGGCGATCACGTCGCGGTGAGCCGACGGATCAATGGTCGGGTGCAGCAGTTGGTCCAGCGAGGCGGGCTCGACGCGGCCGACGGCCTCCGACGTCGAGATCACGCCCTCGGCCGCCATGTCGACCGCGATCTTCAGCGCGGCCTTGGCGGTGCGCTTTCCGTTGCGGGTCTGCAGCATATAGAGCTTGCCCTGCTCCACGGTGAACTCGATGTCCTGCATGTCGCGGTAGTGACGCTCCAGCGTCTCCACGACCGTCTTGAACTGGCCGAACACCTCGGGCATCGCCTCTTCCATCGAGGGAGCGACGTCGCCCATCTCCTCGCGGGCGGCCTTGGTCAGCGACTGCGGCGTGCGGATGCCCGCCACCACGTCCTCGCCCTGGGCGTTGATCAGGAACTCACCATACAGGCGGTTGTCGCCGTTTGATGGGTTGCGGGTGAAGGCCACGCCCGTCGCCGAGGTCTCCCCCATATTGCCAAACACCATCGACTGAATGTTGACGGCCGTGCCCCAGCTTTCGGGGATGTCGTGCATACGACGATAGAACTTGGCGCGGTCGTTCATCCAGCTGGCGAACACAGCGCCCACGGCGCCCCACAGCTGCTCCTGGGCGTCCTGCGGGAACGGCTTGCCCAGCTGCTCGCGGACGGCGGCCTTGTAGTCCTTGATCACCGCCGCCCAGTCGTCGGCCGTCAGGCCCGTATCGACGTGGATGTCCAGGCGATCCTTATGGTCATCGAGGATCTCCTCGAACATGTGGTGCTCGAGGTTCAGCACGACGTTCGAGTACATCTGGATGAAGCGACGATAGCTGTCATAGGCGAAGCGGCGGTCGCCCGACAGCTTGGCCAGGCCCTCGACGGTCTCGTCGTTCAGGCCCAGGTTCAGCACCGTGTCCATCATGCCCGGCATCGAGGCCCGAGCGCCCGAACGCACCGAGACCAGCAGCGGATTGGCCACATCGCCAAACTGCTTGCCGGTGATCTCCTCGATCTTGGCGAGGCCCGTCTGGACCTGAGCGGCCAGTTCAGCGGGGTACTGCTTGCCGTTGGCGTAGTAGTGGACGCAGGCTTCGGTGGTGATCGTAAAGCCGGGCGGCACGGGCAGGCCCAGAGACGACATCTCCGCGAGATTGGCCCCCTTGCCGCCAAGGAGGTTCTTCATCGAGGCGTCGCCGTCCGCGCCGCCTCCGCCGAATGCATAAACCCATTGGGCCTTGGTCAGCGTCTCAACCGGCATCTTTGAATTCACCCTGCGATAAGTGAAAAGGCCGCGCCCCTCTTATGGGGGTCGTCTCGCCTTGGAACAGCGCTGCTTTGTTGCGATCCCGCAGTGCAATATCCGGGGGTCTCAGTAGCACTTCGGTCAAGAACCCGTCCACTGGCCGTTCGCTTTCAAAGCGCCAACGCGAGAATTCGGCAAATAATTCCAATGACAACGTTGTCCGCCGGGGGCGGCTGGCGATGTTCTTGGCAATCCCGGCTCAATCGCTCGACTTGGACCTGGACCGAAAGATTGCAGGGCCTTGTCTTCGCGCTGCGAAACGCCTTCGATCGTTCCATGACGGCACGGATCATCCGACTCGGGACCTTATTGCGGGACGCCGACGCCATCGCCGACCTGCATACGCGCAGCCGTCAGCACGCCTATCGCGGCCTCTACGGCGACCACTATCTGGACCATCAGCTTCCCGAGATTTCTCGCGCGATCTGGCGTGAGCGCTTCCGGAGCTATGCGCCGACCACCGACCTGATACTGGCGGCGATGGAGGACACAGAGCCGCTCGCCCTCGCCTACGCCTCTTTCCGCGTGAATCCAGCAGTGGGTCTTCTGGTCGACAACCTTCATGTCGCGCCCGAACGCAAGGGCGCAGGACTGGGTTCAAGACTACTGGTCGAGGTAGCCCTATGGCTACGCGATGAGCACGGGAGCGCGCCGCTGCACCTGGAGGTCTATGCGCCGAACACGGACGCCTTGGGGATCTACACGCGAAGAGGCGGGGTGGAGGTGGCGCGCTACCGCGAAACGCCGCCCGGCGGACGTGAAGTGGAGGTCGTCCGCTTCCAATGGTCACGTCCAGAGGATTTGTTGATCTGACCGCCGGCGGCTCCCGCGAAGAGAGCGACGGAACCCTCTCAGGCATCCGTCGCTCACCCCCGATCGGTTCGCGCCTTTGGCTCTGATGGCCATTGCGCACGAAGCCCATCGCCCCACCGGTCCGACTCCCACAAGAGCAGACACCTCGCGTGATAGTCACCAGCCGACGCTGCGCGATGTGACGATCCTCACATTGGCGCACGGGCGTCCGTTACGCCTGCGGCGCATCAGACTCTCAGCGCGCGCGATAGACGCTCCGCAGATAGGCCTGATCGGCTTCCGTCAGCGCCTGCGGCGCTCCACCGCCGGCTTCGAACAAGGTCATGATCGAGTCTGTTGGCGCTGGACGAACGCGAACATCCGCCAGGGACACGAGGGCAAGGTAGTCCGCCATCGCCGACACCTTGATGTCCCGCGCCTGGTTCACGTCGACGATAATCAAGGCGTTGTGAGGCCTTGCGTCGCCGGCGGCCGAACCGCGCACATCGCCGCCATGGACCCAACGGACCGGGGCCGCACCGGACTTGAACGACTGCGCCGCCTGGGCTGGGACGCCGCGATAGTTGAAGCGCTTAGACTGCGTCGCCTCGAGGATCAGCTGATCCGGCTCGGCCGAAAACAGGACGACGATATTGGGTTCACAAGCGCGTTTGGCGTAGGCGGCGCCGGCCTGCTTGGCCACCTGGTGCAGGCGCGCGGCGACATAGGCGTTCACGTCTGCGGACGCGCCGCGAACCAGCGGGCACAGGCCTTCGCGTGCGCTGCCGGGAGACGCCTGCCTCAGACGGGACATCTCGGCCTCGAGACCGTTTTGACGTCGAGCGTCGCCGATGAGGGTGTCGGCCTGTCGCGCCGAAACTCCCGACGCGACCGCCACGGCGGCTGTAACTGCGAGACCAAAAATCACGTTCTTCATGGTCGCTCTCCGCTGATGCGGAGAGCAAAACACAACCTAGAAACGATGTCGAGGTAACTTTCTCGCTACATGAAAACGGCGGATGCCCCCACCGGACCATCCGCCGCGCATTTCCAGAAGCGCAAGGGAACGAGGGGTCCCTCCACGCCCTAGAACGGGATTTCGTCGTCCAGGTCCGCCGAGAAGCTTTCGCGCGGGCCGCTGGGCTGGCTGCGCTGGCCGCCGCCGAAGTTGGAGCCGCCCCCGCCCGAATAGCCGCCGCCGTACTCGTCGCCGCCGCCAGAAGACATGCCGGCGTCACCGCCGCGGCCGCCCAGCATGGTCAGTTCGCCACGGAACTTCTGCAGCACGATCTCGGTGGAGTACTTTTCCTGACCGGTGTTATCGGTCCACTTGCGGGTTTGCAGCGCGCCCTCGATGTAGACGGTGGAGCCCTTGCGCAGGTACTGCTCGGCGACCTTGACCAGGTTGTCGTTGAAGATCACAACCCGGTGCCACTCGGTCTTCTCCTTGCGCTCGCCGCTATTGCGGTCGCGCCAGGTTTCCGACGTTGCGATGCGAAGATTGGCGACGCGGTCGCCCGAACCCAGGCTACGGATCTCGGGATCCGCCCCGAGGTTCCCCACCAGAATGACCTTGTTGACGCTGCCCGCCATCGCTTGGACCTTGCTCTCGCCCGGCGACCCATGCGCCGGAATCTGAGGCAAGACGTTAACGACCCACTAACCCGGAGGCAAGTTTTGTTCTTGCAACGTTCTTGTGGGCAAGGCAGACGATTGTGGACAGACCGCGCCGCTGTAGGCTTTGCGCCCTACTCGGCCGGAACGCGCTTGATGGCGCCCGGGACCGCCAACCGACCATCGCCCGTACGCACGAGCGACATGAAGCGCGGCCCCTCATAGGTCTGACCGACGTAGATCCCTTCCTTCTCGATGAAGATGAAGGACCCCTGATACGACCCGACCATGCTGCGGCTGTTTGACTGGCCCAAGCGCACGAAGCGCATGCGCATGCCCTCAAGCGTCGCGGCGCATTCCTCCAGCTGCGGCACGTTCCGGCTGACCGGATTGAAGCGCAGCGTCTTGTCCTTGTTGGTTGCGACGTGGAAGCAGACGCCCTGCTCGAACGGAGCCTTGGTCTGCTTCTGGCAGCCGGCCAGCACCAGACCCGAAGCGGAGAGGACGGCGGCGGCGAGGACGATCTTCTTCATGGATTACACTTATAAACCTATCCGGCGTTCGGGATAGAGCAGTTCGCGGCCTGCTCGAACGCGGTGTGGAAGCTGCGGTTATCCGACGAAATCTCGACGCGGCCAGGAACCAGGCGCAAGGTCTCCTCGCCCCAACGCCCATAGGTCGCGCCGCCTGCCTTCTCGCATCGCCCGCCGAACAGTTGCTGGGCGCAGGCGTTCAGCGTGATGTCTCCAGGCAGTCGCCGCCACTCGTTGCCGGCATAGCGCCAGCATGCCGCCAGCGGCGCAGTCGCAGAGGCGGACGCCGGCGTGGTCGGGGTGGCGGTCTGGACCGGCGCGGTCGCCGGCGGCGTCGCGACCGTTGGGGGCGGAGGGAGCGGCGTCAGCACCATACCAGCCTGATCGGCGGCGGCCAGCGCGCCCGTCTCGTCGACGCCCACATCCAAGGCGCCCGTGGCGACCCCATTCTTTTTGGCGCACTCAGCCAGGGTGATCTCGCCGACGAAGGCGCCGCCCACGAAACAACGCAGCGGACGAGCGGGATCCAGCTTGGTGTCGTCAGCGCGACCGGTCTCGACGATCAGGCCCGCACGCGCAGCCGGCGGCTCCTCCGCCGGCTTCTTGTCATGGCCTGACATCAGGGCCACGGCGATGCCGAGACCCGCGACAAGCGCAAGCGCCGCGCCGCCGCCCAGGATGATCCGTCGATCGTTCAGAAGGTCCATGTCTCTTGGCTACGACGCGACGATGACGCTTTCAAGCGCGGCGGTCGTGGAAAAGATCAGGTTAGCCGCCGGTCAGGCGATTGAGAGCCGCTTGATAATTGGCCACCTGGTTCTTCAGATAGGCTGGAACCGTGCCACCTGTCTTGCCAGAGCTCGACCCGCTGTCCGCCTTGATGCCAAGCGCGGTGTCAGCGATTTCGCGATAAGCGGACCGAACCTGCGACATCGCCCGGGTGATGACCATATTGGCGTTCTTGCGCCCCGCCTCGGTCGTGAGGTCCAGTTCGGGCGGGAGCTGCAAGCCATAGACCGGACCGCTGCCATCAGCCGAAACGGTCTTGCCGTCTTCGGTCTTGGTGGCTCGCACGACGCCGCCGGCGATGCCGAGCGAGCGCAGGACATCGGTTCCGCCCTTTCCGGGCACGATCTCCAAGGTGGCGTTGCTCGACGCAGGGCTGATCTTCAGAACGCGACTGTTACCGCTGGAGGCCGTCTCCACCTTGGCGCGGAAACCCGACGCGCGCTTGATCTTGTCGGCCAGGGTTTCCAGCGTGTCGTTGGCGTCGATGGTGACCGTCGTCAGAGCGCCGCGTTCGCGCGTGCGGATCTGGAAGGTGTCGCCAGCGCGCGCCGATGTGGCGGAAACGATGCGATTGGACTGGCTGAAGTCCATGGCGCCGCTCGGCAAGCCAAAAGCGTCTAGGGCTGACGCGCCGGACGCAGAGACGGCGACCGAGGTCGGGGCGGCATAGCCGTCCTTGCCGGTGACGCGCTGGCTCCAATCGACGAGGCCCGTGCCGACATTGATCTGAGCGACGTAGCCATCCTTGGTTCCGACCGTCTCTTCGCCGTCCAGGTTCTTGCCGGCCGCGCCGACCAGCCACGCCGTACCGTTGGAGACGGCGAAGCCCGTGACGGTATCGTCTCCGGTGCCGCCGTAGTAGGTCAGCGTGTCGTTGGTGTTGTCCGAGATATCGAGGGACATCCGCCCCACGAAGCCGTCCATGCCTCCCGACGGCGACGTCGTCGCGCCGCCGATCGACATCAGGTTGTTGGCCGTGTAGCCGCCCACATAAAGTTGGCCGCCGTCGATCTTCAGACCGACAATGTCGCCGCCCTTCAGCGAGCCCAGGTCGCGGGTCGCGCCCGCCGTCAAGGTTGCGGTCTTGGTGTAGGTGACGGGGACGCTCTCGTAGGCGCCGTACTGATTCATCTTGGTGACGTTCTCAGTCACCACCGACGCATTGACCTCGAAGCTGCGAAGCATCGCCTGGCCGCTTTCCTTGGACCCGACGATGACCTGGGAGCCGTTGACCACGATGTCCGAAACGGAGTCATTCTCCGCCGTCCCGAACTTCTGGGTGAACAGCGCTGCGGGCTTGCCATTGGCGTCCGTCGCAAATGCCGTCAGGTAGGCGTCCCAACCGCCGGCGGGGTCCGTTCCCACCGACCCCGGCAGATCCGACTTGCTGCGGCCGCCCACATACAGAACGCCATTGGCGCCGAAAGCCACGGCCGTGGCCTCATCTTCTTGCAAACCGCCGCGACGGACAGTCCACTGCTCGTCGCCCTTGGCGTCATAACGCGTGACGAAGCTGTCGGTGGTGTCCGAACTGTCGCTGTTGTTGATTGGGCCGTTGACCGCGCCCTGCAGCCTGCCGCTGACGGACCCGGCCACGGCGACGCTGCCGTCATCGGCGACGGCCAGCGACAAGCCGCTGGCGTTGTCAGTGGCGCCCAACGAGCGCGCGTACAGAAGGTGGCCCGCGCTGTCGTACTTGAGCAGCGCGACATCGCTTTCGCCCTTGATCGGTTGACCATTGATGTCGGTCTTGCCGTCAACCTCGGTGGCGACGTCCGCCAGCATATAGATCGAGCCGTCCGCGCCGGTGACCGACTTGCGGACGCTGGAAATCGTGCCTTGAAGCGTCTCGCTGAAGACCTTGCCGCCAGGCGCGCCTGCGCCGGGCCCGCCAGCGGTTCCGGCGGCGCTGTACTTGGTCAAGGTCGTTTCGAAGACGCCGTCGTCGGTCTCGGCCTTCTTGTCGGGATCCGGATCGCCGGCCCGGGTGGTGACATAGACCGCCGGCGCCGTGGTCGGCGCACTGAAGGTCAACTGCTCAACGGAGTCGCCATTGACCCGTAGAGCAAAGTCATCGCCGGTAGCCGGCAACTTCACGGGCTTGCCGTTCACCTGAACGGTGCGCTCCTCGCCAACCGTGCGCTGTACGGAGAAGTCGGTGTTGAAACCCGCCGCCTTCATCTTGTCGTTCATGTAGCTGACGACGTTCGACATGGTCCGCGGCGTCGCGCCCATGTCGGCCAAGTTCATGGTGACGGTCGAGGTGACGCCGAAGCTCTTCACAGAGATGTCGAACGAGACGTTGCCCTGGAACCTCGGGACTTCGTCATCGACCTGGCCGCTGTACAGCGTGTCAGTCGTGTAGCTGTAGGTGGCCTTAGGCACGCCAACCGTGCCCTTGTCGCTGGTCATGACAGCGCCGGTCGTCAGGCGCATCTGGTCGAGGGACAGGTTCTGGACGTAGCTGCTGACCTCGCCAAGTCCCTTGGTGAGGGCTGTCTGCAACCGCGAAACCTCGCCATCGGTCACGCCCTTCTCACCGGCACGCGCTGCGATCGCGGAAAGGGTGTTGAGCGCCTGATACGTGGCGAACAGCTTTTTGTAGTCGGGACTGACGCCCTTCAGGCTCGAAGTGTTGGCGCCCTCGTCGATGAGCTTGCGCCCCGCCAGCGCCGATCGCACCAGTTCACTGGCGGGCGGAGACGCATTGCTGAGCCAAGGCGCGCTCGGGACCACGGCTTTGGACCGCGATGGCGAGGTCGAAACACTCGACGCGCCAGCGCCCGTCAGGCCCGTGCGGGCCTGATAGTAGCTGAGCAGCGCGCTGGAATCGAAAGTGATCACGGCGAGTCCTGGCCGGGGCGCGAATCTCCCCGCTGTTACCCTTGCCTCAGGATCGCTGACGACTCGTTAAGACTTGAGATTAAGCGGCGATAAGGTGCGCGTCCGAGAGCGCACGCCGAGCCGCCTCACGCAGCCCGGACCACTCCGACGCCAAGATCCCGAGCAGAACGACGTCTCGGGGCTGGCCGCCCTTCAATACGTGTCCGCGGAGGTAGCCCTCGCGGCGGAAACCTGCGGTCGACTGCGCCTTCAGAGCGGCGTCGTTGTCGGCCATGACCTCGGCGAAAACCTTGTGCAGTCCAAGCTCCTGGAAGGCGCGATCCAGGCCCAGCACCTGGGCGGCGCGACCAACGCCCCTGCCTCGCGCTTCAGCCGAGCCAAGGAACCAGTTCCAACTTGCACGACGATGGTGGCTGGTTAGCCCCGTCAGCGTCAGAAGACCCATCGGCGCTCCGCCGCGAGTTATCATCCAGCCGCGCATGTCCGGATCGTTGCGTAGCGCCTGAAACCAGACAGCGTGAGCTTCTCGACTAGGCAGATCGGCGTCGGACATCCAGCGGTCGACCTCGGGTTCGGACCGCCACTGAAAGAGGATCGCCTCGTCCTCGTCCAACAAGTCTCGCAGCTCGATCATGCCCGTAGCCGAATCCCCGGTTCGCCCAGCGGCAGCTTAGACCCTGGGCGCTGCGGGACCTAGCCCTAGCCACCCTTGAACAGGGAGAGGATGATCTGCGGCGCGCCGTTGGCGATCGACAGGGCTTGGGCGCCAAGCTGCTGCTTGACCTGCAGAGCCTGCAAGCGAGCGCTTTCCTTGGCGAGGTCGGCGTCCACCAGGTTGCCGACGCCGGTCTCCAGCACGTCATTGAGCTTCGAGACGAAGGTGTTGTGCGCGTCGATCTGTTTAGCCTGAGTACCGATGTTGCCGACGGCCTGGTTGACGGCGCTCAGCGTCGCGTCGAGGCGCGTGAGAACATTTCCAGCGTTCGTTGGGTCCAGAATGTCGTCGGTGGCAGTCAGCGTATTGATCGTACCGCCCAGCGACAGGTTCTGCAGCGTCAGGGTGATAGCTTGGCCCGCGTCCGCATCAGCGAGGAAGTTCATGTCGGCGGCCTGGCTGCCGTCGAGCAGATTGGCGCCGTCGAACGTCGCGCTTCGGATCACCTGGGTGAGGTTCTTCACCAACCCCTGGAAGTCGGCGTTCAGGGCTTGGCGGGATGTCGTGGTGAGCGAGGTGTCCTTGGCGGCGACAACCTTCTCGCGCATCAGCTTGAGCAGGTCGGAGACGGACTCACCGGCCGCCAGAGCGACATCGGCGATCGACGTGGCCCGGTCCAAGCTCATCTTCACAGCGCCGAGAGCGCTCATATCGGCGCGCTGCGCCTGAGCGATCGACCAAACAGCGGCGTTGTCCTTGGCGGTCGAGATCGCCTCACCCGTATTGATACGGGTCTGCACCGCCTGCATGTCGTCGTTGGTGCGGTTGAGATTCTGCAGCGCGATCAGCGCGGGCTGGTTCGTGTTGACGCTAAGCGCCATGCGCGGCCTCCGATCGGCGATTTTGCCGTTGGTTGCGATCGCGCGCGATTCGGCGAGCGATCTAATCGCCGCCGAGATTGACCCTAGAAAGTAAGATTATGGTTAACGCTTATAAACCATGTCCGTTTACGCCTGCGACCCGCAGCCGCACGACGCCCTAGTTGTTCGGCCGACGGTCGACCTCAGGCCTGCCCGTCAAAAACGTCGCCCGTTTCATAGTCGGGACCATCACGCATCTTCAGGACCTCCTCGCGAGGAAACTGCTGCAGCGTCTCTCCCGTCCGGCGATCAACCGTCTTGTAGACAAAGGCGCCGGAGGCGTCGTCCTGTTCGATCACCAGGCGCAGATCGCCAGGTTGCGGGCCGTCATCAACCGGCTTCTCGGCCTCAGCGACCTGGTTGCGATCAAATTTCAGCGCCGCCTCGGCGTCCGCGACCTTCGCGGCCTGATCCACAACGGACTTTGCGCCCTCGGAGACATCCGGGGCGTTCGACGGCGCGACAGGGGCAATAAAGTCTCTGATGGCCGACAGTGCGGCTTTAGGTTCCATATCTTAGTTGCCGACGTTTTTTGGGTCGGCCCTCCATTTCTGTTGAGGCTTGCCCCGCAACCGAACCGGAGAAGGCGGGGGCGAGCCGGGTGGCTCGCCCCCGTCCCTGCCCTTTAACGGAACAGGCTCAGGATCGAGGACGAAGACTGGTTCGCGATCGACAGCGCCTGCACGCCCAGCTGCTGCTTGGTTTGCAGCGACTGCAGCTTGGCGCTTTCCTTGGCGAGGTCGGCGTCCACCAGGTTGCCAACGCCGGCGTCCAGGCTGTCTTGCAGCTTGCCGACGAAGGTCAGGTGGGTGTCCAGGCCGACCGAGCTGGTGCCCAGCGAGGCCAGCTTGTTCGTGGCCGTCTGCAGAGCCGTGTCGATGGTGGAGATCATCGTCTTGGCGGCGGCGGCCGTGGTGAAGGTCGAGGTGGTCGTCAGACCGATACCCGCCAGAGAGATGGTCTTGGCGTTGACGGTGAAGCCGGTGCCGTCCGAGTTGGCCAGGAAGGTCAGCTTGGTCGTCGAGCCGTCAGCGATGCTGACGCCGTTGAACTTGGCGTTCGTCGCCGCCTTTTCGATCTGGTCGCGCAGCGAGTCGAAGTCCGACTTCAGGGCGTTGAACGAGGCGGTGTTCAGCGAGGTGTCGGAAGCGGCCAGAGCCTTTTCCTTCATCTTGCCCAGCAGGTCGGTGATGGTGTCGCCAGCGGCGAGCGCGACGTCGATCGTCGACTGGCCGCGTTGCAGCGAGTCCTTCACGGCGTTCATGCTGTTGGCGGTGGCCGACTGGTTCTTGGCGGTCGCCCAGATGGCGCCGTTGTCCTTGGCGCTGGCGATCTTCTTGCCGGTGTTGATCCGCTGCTGAACGGTCGTCAGCTCGGAGTTCGTGCTGTTGAGGTTTTGCAGGGCGATCAGAGCGCCCGAATTCGTGTTGATGCTGTTCAGCGCCATAACGAAAGAGTCCTTTTCAAGGTGTCCGACGCCATTTTGGCTGCCGGGAGCATTTTGCTCGGAAGGACCAGAAGCAATTGCCGGGCCAATTCTGCCCACCGGCAACGCGTCGCTAAGTCACTGAAAAATATACGTTATAGTTCCGTTAACGACGAAGGCTCCCGGCAATTTCTGCCGAGAGCCTTTCGCCATGGGAAATTGTTGCCGGGCACTATCTGCGCACCCAGCAGGAAAGAGGCGCCGGACGGCTTTTGACGGCCGTCCGGCGTATCGGGATCACCCCTTGAACAGCGACAGGATCGACTGCGGCGTCTGATTGGCGATCGAGAGAGCCTGAACACCCAGCTGCTGCTTGGTTTGCAGCGACTGGAGCTTAGCGCTTTCCTTCGCCAGATCCGCATCGACCAGGTTGCCGACACCGGCGTCCAGGCTGTCTTGCAGTTTGCCCACGAAGGTCAGGTGAGTATCCAGACCGACAGAGGACGTACCGAGAGACGACAGCTTGTTCGTGGCCGTCTGCAACGAAGTCGTGATCGTCGCGATCATGGTCTTGGCCGTAGCAGCGTCCGTGAAGGTCGAAGCCGCTGTCAGACCGATACCCGTGAGGGACAAAGTCTGGGCAGTCACCGTGAAGTTGCTGCCATCCTCGTTGGCGAGGAAGGACAGCTTCGTGGTGCTGCCGTCAGCGAGGCTGACGCCGTTGAACTTCGCGTTCTCCGCGGCCTTTTGAAGCTGGTCGCGCAGAGACTCAAAGTCCGCCTTGAGAGCGTTGAACGAGGCGGTGTTCAGCGAGGTGTCGGAAGCGGCGAGAGCCTTTTCCTTCATCTTCGTGAGCAGATCGGTGATGGTGTCCCCTGCAGCGAGCGCCACATCGATCGTCGATTGACCGCGTTGGAGGGAGTCCTTCACGGAGTTCAACGATGACGCGGTCGCGCTCTGCATCTTGGCCATCGACCAGATCGCGCCATTGTCCTTGGCGTTAGCGACCTTCTTGCCGGTGTTGATACGGCCCTGAGTGGCGGCGAGCTCCGTGTTAGTTGCGTTGAGGTTCTGGAGCGCCAGCAGCGCACCAGGATTGGTGTTGATCGAATTCAGCATTTGATACCTACCGTTTTGGTGGGATTTTTCCGGCGTATTGCCGGGCTGGCGTTTTGCCCGCGCGAACCATCGCAAGCGGCGGGCCAACTCGGCGCCAAACGCCAATCCCTTTTATCATGCTGATTTTATTGGAGATTTTTCAGGTTGGCGTTCAAACGAAAACCGCCCGGCGAATGCATTATTCGCCGGGCGGCAGGTTTTTCCGAAAGACGCTAGGCAAGACGTTCAGTCTTGCACGCAGGCCAGAATCAGGCGGCGTCAGCGCGCCCAGCCAGGCCCTGCATGATCATACGGTTGATCTCGATAAGGGGCTCGAAATCCTCCTCCTTGCGCATCACCGCGCTGGAGTGACGACCGACCCAAAGGCTCAGCGAAATGATGCTGGCGCGCAGCTCCATCGGAAGCTGGTTCTCGGGAAGCGAGCAGTCGGTCGCAAGCGCGGACCAGACCTTTCGGTTCCAGTCTAGCGCGTCAATCCGCGTGGCGATGTCGTCCGCCGGGGCTTGCGACGCGTCCATCAGGGCGCGCGTCACCTGCCCGAACAGGCGGTACTCCATTTCACGGGGATTCTCAGCCCGCGTCGCCGCCTGCTGATACGCCCGAAGAGACATGCCCCAACCTCTCGTCTTCGTACTCGATAAGCTTCCGGCTCAACATCAGAGCCTTGTAGTATTCTCGCGCCATCACGTGCTTGGAGATGGCGATGCAGTCCTGGAGGACCGCAGGGTTGCGCACAACGCCCATGAATTCGTTAAGGCGGGTGGCGAATTCCTCGTAAAACTTCTCAGCGCCGCTCTCATCGAGATACATCATCATCACCGGGAAATAGATGTGACGCGCGGGCGTCGTCACCTGGTCCGGCTGCATGATATCCTTCTCACGAAGGACGGAGGCCTTGTTCTGGAGCACCAGAACACCGCGCCGGTCTCCATTCTGGACCACGGCGCCGTTGAGAACGAACTTCTCTCCAGGCTTCAGCGACAGCTTCAAAGGCACTTGATGCCGCTCCCTTTCGTTGACGCTGCGAGCCCGGATCCGTCAAGACGACGACTTCGACAGCAAGCTAGGCGAACACATGTTAACGCCACCTTGCCACCCCCGACGACCGCGTTTGCGACCGTAAGACGCAGCTTAGGACTCAATTAAGCATACCGCCTCAAAACATGGTTAACAGCAAAGTCTGAGGCCTCCGCCATGTCCCGTAAAAGCGCTCTGGAATCCTCAGCAAGCGTCCTCGCCCAGGCCGATGTTGGCGCATCGGGCATCCATCCCGGCGTGATCGCCAGTGCGATGGGCGATTCGGCCTCAGGCGAAGCGCTGGATCGCCTGAAGCGCGCGGCGCAGGACACCAAGAACGCTGACAACGCCAAAGCGTTAGCGCGCGCGATCCAGGCCGTGCAACTGCAGGACTACGCCAAGGCCGACAAACTAGCTCTAAAACTCCTCGAGAAGGACGAGCGCCTGGGCCTGGCCTGGCACATCCTGGCGATCGCGCGCGAAAAGACCGGAGACTTCGCCTCGTCGCTCCGTGCTTACGAAGCGGCGCTGACCCTGCTGGCCGACCACGGCCCCGTCGCGGGCGACCTTGGCCGCCTCGCCTTCCGGATGAACATGCCGGAGCTGGCAGCCAAGTTCTTTGCCCACTACCGCTTGGCCCGGCCAGACGACGTCGAAGGCGCCAATAACCTTGCGTGCGCGCTCCGCGAACTGAACCGCGAAAGCGAAGCGATCGAGGTGCTTAAGGCGGCGCTCGGCGCCAACCCCGAAGCGGCGGTGCTCTGGAACACACTGGGCACGGTGCTGTGCAATATCGGCGATGGCGCAGGCTCGATCGTGTTCTTTGACGAAGCCCTTCGCTTGGCGCCGGATCTGGCCAAGGCCTATCACAACCGCGCGTTCGCCAAGCTGGACCTTGGCGATATCGAAGGCGCGCTGGCCGATTGCGAGGCCGCCATGCGCAACCCGGGTTCGCCCGAAGATCTGGCGATGATGCAGTTCGCCCGCGCCACCATTCTCCTGGCGCTGGGCCGCGTGGCCGAAGGCTGGGAAGCTTACGAGTCTCGCTTCTCGCCAGCCTTGAGCGATGCGCCACGGTTCCAGATCCCCGGCGTCCGCTGGTCGGGACAGGAGCTCAAGGGCAAGTCGCTGATGATCACCACCGAGCAGGGTCTCGGTGATGAAGTCATGTTCGCCAACATGCTGCCGGATATCCTCAAGGCGCTTGGACCGGACGGATCTCTGTCCCTGGCGGTCGAACGCCGCCTGACGCCGCTGTTCGAGCGCTCGTTCCCGAACGTGGAGGTCACCGCTCACCGGACGGTCGCCTATGAGGGCCGCGTGTTCCGCGCTGCGCCCTACATCGAAAACTGGGACCGCTTCGACTACTGGGCGGCGATCGGCGACTTCCTGCCGAGCCTTCGCGCCTCCGCCGCGGCGTTTCCCAAGCGCCAAGCCTTCCTCCAGCCGGATCCGGCGCGTGTGGCGCATTGGAAGACCCAGCTTGAGAAGCTTGGCCCGGGCCCCAAGGTCGGCCTTCTGTGGAAGAGCCTGAAGCTGAACGCCGAGCGGGCGCGGCAATTCTCGCCGTTCCATCTGTGGGAGCCCGTGCTGCATACCCCCGGCGCGGTTTTCGTGAACCTGCAATACGGTGATTGCGACGAAGAAATCGCGTTCGCCAAGGAGGAACTTGGCGTCGAGATCTGGCAGCCCGAAGAAATCGACCTGAAGGCTGATCTTGATGATGTCGCGGCGCTGTGCGCGGCGGTCGACTTGGTCATCGGCTTCTCCAACGCGACCATCAACCTGGCCGGCGCAGTTGGGACGCCGATCTTCATGCTGACCGGAGCCTCGTCCTGGACTCGCCTGGGGACGGACTACTATCCCTGGTACCCAAGCGTGCGCTGCTTCGTCACCGAGCAGTACGGCGTCTGGGAGCCGACCATGGGCCGCGTGGCCGACGCGCTGCGCGATTTCGCCGCACCGTGACCGACCGCCTCCGTTGAGGCGGATCAAAGCCTGAGCCTTTGAACAGGACAGACTGGACGGGCGCTGGGGTGTCGTCCCTGTGCTTGCACATGCGCGCTCAGCCGGCGCGCTGGTCCGGAGTTCAGGACAATGGTGGCGGTGAAACTGCGCAGTGTCGCAGAAGAGGATCGCGAGAGGCTTCTGACCTGGCGCAACAGCCCAGATGTCTCGGCCTACATGTATTCAGATCACAAGATCGGTCACGAAGAGCACGATCACTGGTTCGACGTCGCTCGGCACGACCCGCGGCGTCGCTACTGGATCATCGAGGCCGATGGCGAGCCGGTAGGTTTGGCGAACTTGGCCGATATCGATCTCGTCCACCGGCGCTGCGCCTGGGCCTACTACTTGGCTAGCCCGAAGGTCCGGGGCCTTGGCGTAGGGTCCTTCGTCGAGTTCGAGGTCATCGAGTACGTGTTCGGAAAACTGGGCCTCAACAAGCTTTGGTGTGAGGTGCTGGTTTCGAACGAGAGCGTCTGGCGATTGCACGAGCTCTACGGTTTCCAGCGCGAGGCGTTGTTTCGGCAACATGTAATGAAGCAGGGCCACGAGATCGACGTGGTTGGCCTGGGGCTGCTGGCCAGCGACTGGGCGACGCGACGCGACGCGATGGCGGAGCGGCTTCGAGCGAAGGGATACGACATCCCGCCCGCCGCCTGCCGAGCGGCCTAGGGCCGCCTTCCCTATCGACACCCTTGCCAAGCGCGCGAGCGCCGGTAGTTTGGTCCGCTGAATTTGAACAACTGTTCGAACCGGATCCGATTCCGGCGGAGATAGGCATGAGCCAGCGCTTCGAAGGTACTTCTGACTACGTCGCCACCGACGACCTCAAGGTCGCGGTCAACGCCGCCGTGGCGCTTGAGCGCCCGCTTCTAATCAAGGGCGAACCCGGCACCGGCAAGACCGTCCTGGCCTACGAAGTCGCCAAAGCGATGGGCGCGCCGCTGATCACTTGGCACATCAAGTCGACGACCAAGGCCCAGCAAGGCCTCTACGAGTACGACGCCGTCAGCCGCCTGCGCGACAGCCAGCTGGGCGATGAACGCGTCAAAGACGTGAAGAACTACATCAAGAAGGGCAAGCTCTGGGAAGCGTTCGAGAGCGAAGTCCGTCCGGTGCTGCTGATCGACGAGATCGACAAGGCTGATATCGAATTCCCGAACGATCTCCTGCAGGAACTCGATCGCAACGAGTTCTACGTCTACGAGACGAATGAGACGATCAAGGCCAAGGTCCGGCCGATCATCATCATCACCTCGAACAACGAGAAGGAGCTGCCGGACGCGTTCCTGCGCCGCTGCTTCTTCCACTACATCCGCTTCCCGGAAGCCGACACGATGCAGGCCATCGTCGACGTCCACTTCCCCGGCATCAAGCAGAAGCTGGTCGCAGAGGCGCTGCGTATCTTCTACGACATGCGCAAGGTGCCGGGCCTGAAGAAGAAGCCGTCCACGTCGGAGTTGCTCGACTGGCTCAAGCTGCTGCTGGTCGAAGACATCGACGATCAAGTGCTTCGCGAGAAGGACCCCACCAAGCTGATCCCGCCGCTACATGGCGCGCTGCTCAAGAACGAGCAGGACGTCCATCTGTTCGAGCGTCTGGCCTTCCTCGCCCGTCGCGAAGGCTCGGGCGCGCGTCCGGGCCAGTAACCAGGCTGCGACGAAACGGCCCTTACCGGGATTTCACTGGACGCGCGTCAGACGCGCGGCCACCTTCCCCGCTATCCGGGGTAGGCCAAGGGAACACCATGCGTCACTCAAAATGGCTGGTCGCGACGCTGTTAATCGGCGCTGGCGCGTCCGCCTTGACCGCTTGTCAGCCTGCGGCGTCGGACAAGGAGGCGCGCGCAGAGCGCCGCCTGGGTCGCGAGGCTGTCCGCGCGATCGCGCGTCTGGATTGCCCGGAACGCCAAGGCGGACTTACCCGCGTCAGCGCCGCTGCGGACGGTCAGTCATGTTCGTACACGTCGAGCGAAGGGACGGTTGATCTTCGCCTCGTTCGCCTGAACGGCGGCGACGCCGAAGCGGCTCTGGCCCCGATCGAGGCTGAACTGAAGGGCGTGATCCCGACGCCAGCAGCCCCGCCGACGCCGCCTGAAGCTAAGGACGGCAAGAACGACAAGAACAAGACCAGCATCCATCTGCCGGGCGTCTCGATCGATGCTCACGGAGACACCGCAGACATCCGGATCGGCCACCTGACCATCAACAGCGATGGCGGGACCGCCGAGGTCAAGGTCAACAAGAACGTCAACATCAAGAGCGACGGCGGCCAAGCCTTGGTCAATGTCAGCGCTCAGGACGAGCACGAAGGTGACGTCACCATCAAGGCCAACGACAATGGTGCGGAAATCCGCGCCTTGAAGGGCGGCGACGCGGTGCGCTCCACTCTGATCCTTGCCAACGACAAGGCGCCCAATGGCTATCGCGTGGCGGGCTACGAAGCCCGGGGCCCGAAAGGCGGCCCCCTGGCCGTCGCCGTGGTCAAGGCCAAGGACCGGAACACCGACGATCATGACCTGTTCAAGGACATGAAGGCTCTGGTCCGCCACAACGTCGGCGGCTGACCCTAAAGGAAACCCCGGCCGCGCGATCGCCCGGCCGGGGTTCGTGTTCTGAACACGCTGGAACTTACGCCTACGGTAGCGGCGTGACCTCCATGACCTTGTAGGTCAGCGGGCGCCCGTCCTCATCCGTCACGGTGACGTACTCGCCCAGCGCAAAGCGATGTTCGCCCAGGCGATGCAACGGCTCGTCGTCGGTCTCTTCAGCCGCGTCATAGTCAAAGAACCAGCGCTGACCGCGTTTGTTCAAACGACCGTCGACGGCGTCCTCGTCAGGCGAGAAGCGCCGGACGCTGCAGGACGCCTTGATCTTGGCGTACTCGCCCTCGTCGATGTGACCGTCCTCGGTCAACGGCGCGGTCAGGGCGTAGCCGCGATGATCATCGCCGCCGGCGAACTCGGTGCCAGGATTACGCGCCAAGCGCATGACGATCCGGGAAAGAGACATAAGCCTCCCTTTCTTATGAAATTTCAGATTCTTAGTGCGACAGAAACAGAGACGGACCGTCGCTGTTCAGCAAGGTGCGGGTGGTGCCCCCGAAGATGAACTCCTGAAGTCGCGGATGACCGAACGCCCCCGCGACCAGGAGGTTAGCGTTCACGTCCTTGGCCGCGCCCAGCAGGAGCGATCCTGCGTCGCCGCTTCCCTCCAGCGCCCGCACGCTGGCCTTGACCCCACGCGCGGCGAGGAATTCGACGAGGCGATCAAGCTCGAAAGCCCGCGACGAGGCCGCCGGCGCGCCGGCCACGACCACGGCGCTCGCCTTTTCCAAAAGCGGCAAGGCCGTCCGCACCGCGCGGCTGGCCTCCTTGCCGCCATCCCAGGCGACCAAGGCCACTCCATCCGTCTTGAAGCCGGGACGCGCCACCAGGGTGGGACGTTGCTCGTCGGCCACCAGTTGCTGGAAGGACTCGGCCAAGGGCCCCTTCCCGCGCGCCGCAGCGTCGTCGAACACGATGACGTCAGAGAGCCGGCCCTCCATCGCCAAACCGGCCCAGACGGGGGAATCCAAGCTTATGACGCGCGTACGGCCATAGCTGAGATCGGCGGCCAACTTGCCAACAGCCTTGGCCCCTTCCTGGGCGGCTTCTTTCAAACTTTCAAGCGCGGTGACCTGCACGCCGCCCATGAACCCTTCGCCCATCCAGGGCATCAGGTCGGCCATGTCGGCGGGCGCGTGGACACAGGCCAATTCCGCCTCGAAGGCGGCCGCCAAGGTTGCGGCGGAAGTCAGGACGCCTTGGTCGTTCGGGGTTCCGGCCAGCGGAACCATAATTCTCGCCCAACTCATGATCGAACTCCCTTTCGAGGGCATTTCCACAGATGACGGCGACGCCCTCATTGATCTTTCGCAACCAATGCGCCAGTCAACCGACTTCATCGTGAGGAACGATCTCGTGGCCAAAGGGCTGCAAAGGGGCGGACCGCCCCGCGCGTGGCAAAGAATGCTCTCCGGACGTCGGCTCGACCTGCTCGATCCGTCGCCGATGGACATCGAAATTGAAGACATCGCCCATGGGCTGGCGCGCGTGGCGCGCTGGAACGGCCAAACCGTGGGCGAGCATGGCTTTTCGGTCGCCCAGCACAGTCTGGTCGTCGAGGAGATCGCCGCGCACATTAAGCCCGACCTCGAACCACGCTGGCGGCTGGCCGCGCTGCTGCACGACGCCAGCGAATATGTGATCGGCGACATGATCAGCCCGTTCAAGGCGGCGCTCGGCGTCAGCTACAAGGATTTCGAGACCCGGCTGGAAGACGCGATCCACATCCGTTTCGGCCTGCCGGTGAAGACCCCCGCCCCGATCAAGAAACTGATCAAGCAGGCGGACCGCGCCTGCGCCTTCTTCGAGGCCACCCAGCTGGCGGGTTTCGAGCACGCAGAGTCGCTGGCGATCTTCGGCGCGCCGCCGGCGGGCTATGACCTGCAGATCACGCCGCTGGCGCCCTTCGAGGCCCAGACGCGCTATGTGCAACGCTTCCACGTGCTGTCGCGCGCAGCGGGCTATGAGTCCGCGCCCGACGCGGCGTTCGAAACCGAGTAGCGGGGCGCGATGAACACGGCGGTCGTCATCGGTCTGTCGGCGGTGGTCGTCGCGATCCGCGACGGCGAAGCCGTTGTCCTGACCGTCCGACCGCACGACGCGATCACCGACATCGCCTCACCACTGTCGGGCCTTCCGTTCGGTCCGTTCGATCCCGAGGCCCATCGCACCTTCGAGCTCGGTTTGAGAGCTTTCGTCACTCAGCAGACGCGCTTCCAGCTGGGCTATGTCGAGCAGCTCTACACCTTCGGCGACAAAGGCCGTGACGCCCCGCGCGCCGAGGTCGGGGCCGGCGCGGCGCGCGTGGTCTCGGTCGGCTATCTTGGTCTGACCCCCAAGGCGGTCGACACCGACGCCCCCGACACCGCCTGGGCGCCGTGGACGCGGTTCTTCCCGTGGGAGGACTGGCGCGCCGGCCGGCCCGCCCTGCTCGACGACGCCATCGCGCCTGCGCTCAAACGCTGGGCCGCTGACGACGCAGGCAAGTGGTCCCGCGCGCGCCTGGCCTTCGCCCTAGATGGCGCGCCATGGAACGAGGAAAGGGTGCTGGAGCGCTATGAGCTGCTCTACGAAGCCGGCCTAGCCCCCGAAGCCGCTCGCGACCGGGCCCGCGCAGACGGCCAGGACCCCGCCGAGCCGGCCGCCCTTTCGGCGGCGCTGGGCGAGCCGATGATCTCAGATCACCGGCGGATCCTGGCCACCGGCTTGTCGCGCCTGCGCGGCAAGATCAAGTATCGCCCGGTCGTGTTCGAACTGACGCCCGAGGAGTTCACCCTCTCGACCCTGCAGCGCACGGTCGAGGCCATCGCCGGCGTGCCGCTGCACAAGCAGAACTTCCGCCGAGTGGTCGAGCGCGAGGAGCTGGTCGAAGGCCTGGGCCGCCTGGACGCTGAAACCGGCGGCCGCCCGGCCGAGCTGTTCCGCTTCCGCCGCGAGATGCTGGCGACGCGCCAGGCGACAGGACTGTCGTTGCCGCTGCTTCGGGACTAGCGCCCTTATCGACAGCGCCGGGTCCTTACCCACGCGCCCGATTGCTGAGTTTTTTGAAACCGAACCGGTTGCGATTTCGATCCGCGACGCCACATCCGGGCTCTCACCGCTTCGGGCGGAGCAAACGAGGGTTTCCTGTGCTGCTTGAAAAACTGAACTGGCGCTACGCCACCAAGAAGATGGATCCGACCAAGGTCGTTTCCGAAGACAAGGTCGAGCGGATCGTGGAAGCCGCGCGACTGGCGCCGACGTCCAGCGGGCTGCAGCCCTTCGAGATCATTGTCGTCACCAACGCCGAGGTCCGCGAAAAGATCAAGGCCATCGGCTGGAACCAGAGCCCCATCACCGACGGCTCGCACCTGCTGGTCTTCGCGGCTTGGGATAACTACACCGCCGAGCGGATCAACCACATGTTCGATCTCGTCAACGAGGTTCGCGGCTTCCGGAACGAAGGCTGGGAAAACTATCGCCAGATGCTTCTGTCGACGTATCCGCAGCGCGACGCCGAGACGAACTTCGAGCACGCCGCCCGCCAAGCCTATATCGCGTTCGGCCTCGCCTTGGCTCAAGCGGCCTTCGAGGGCGTCGATGCGACCCCGATGGAAGGTTTCGATCCCAAGGCTCTGGACGAGATCCTCGGCCTCCGGGAGCGCGGCCTGCGCTCGGTGACGATCGCCCCGCTGGGCTACCGTCAGGCCGAGGGCGACTGGCTGGTCGATCTGCAAAAGGTCCGCCGCCCGCGCGACCAGTTTGTCACCGAGGTGAAGTAACCTCGACAGGTGGAGCGCCCCGAAAGGGGCGCTCGCTACTCAGCCTCCACCCGCGCCCGCCACTTGGCCTTGAGGGTGTGCGAGGTGTCCCGTGAGCCGTCCGGGCTCCAACCCGGCGGACCAAACACATAGCCCAGCGCTTCCTTCGGCGACTTTGAGCCGGCGACATCCTTGGCGATGCCGACCCACTCGTGGAAGACGTTATGCAGCAGGTTGAAGTTGCCGAGGTTCTTCACCGTGCCATAGCGGCAGGGCTCTTCGTCGACCTCGGGGATGAAGGTGCCGAACATCCGGTCCCAGATGATCAGGATGCCGGCGTAGTTGGCGTCCAGATAGCGCGGGTTGCGAGCGTGGTGGACGCGGTGATGCGAGGGCGTGTTGAACACCGCCTCGAACCAGCGCGGCATGCGCCCCACCGCCTCGGTATGGATCCAGAACTGGTAGACGAGGCTGATCCCCTTCTGGATCGCCACCATGGCTGGCGGAAAGCCCAGGAAGGTGAGCGGCAACCACAGCAGCCAGGTCCCGGCCACACCGCCGGTCCAGGTCTGCCTCAGGGCGGTCGACAGGTTGTAGTGGGTCGAGGTGTGATGGTTCACGTGGCTGGCCCACCAGAACCGCCGCTCGTGCGCCAAACGGTGGAACCAGTAGTAGGTCAGGTCCTCCAGAAAAAAGACCGCGACCCAGGCCCAGACCGCCGTCATCGGGATCGTGAACAGGCGATGCTGATAAACCCAGACCGTGGTTGCGAAGATCACGCCGCCGAACAGAATCCCGGCCACGGTGCTGCCCAGGCCCATGCTGAGCGACATGGCCGTATCGCGCGTCTCATAGTTCGCCTTGGCCTTGCCGAAGCGGCCCAGCAGGATTTCCAGGATGATGGCCAGCACGAAGAACGGAATAGCCAGCTGGACGGGGTCGAAGGGGGCTTTCAGCATCAGGCGAGCTCTTTCGGCGGCCAGGCGTCGTCGTTGACGGCGAAGGTGGGGCGCGCGTCGGAAACGCGAACAGCCAAGCGGCCGCCCGTCGGCTTCAGCGCCGCGACGGCGCTCCAGGGGAGGTCGCGCGCGACATAACCGTCGCCACGCCGATAAAGGATCAGCGCGAGGTCCGCGGCACGAGCGATCAGACCGGCACCATCGGCCGCGATCCAGGTCGCCTTGGGATGATGATCTGGGAATTCGACATCAAGCAGCGCCTTGGCTGACTCGGCGTCCAGAGGCGGCGTCGGGCGAGCCACGCCCAGCCAACGAACGAACGCCACCAACAGCGTCACGGCGACAACAGAGCCGCCTAACTGAATCAACATCGCCTTGTCCAAGACCGACGCGTTCCCCCGTAACTTATTGCCGTTCAGATTGACGACCGGGGGACCATCGTCAAGCGCCCAAAGAGAATGGCGCGCCCCTAAGGACGCGCCACGCTCAGGGCTGGGGAACCCGTAAAACTAGAAGTGGCGGACGTAGCCGACCGACACGGTGTTCGAGCTCAGGTCGCTCTTGGTGTACTCCGACTTCGTCCAGTCGGCGCGAATGCCGTTCTTGCCGTCCAGCTTGTACTCGGCTCCGACGCCATAGTTCCAGCTGTCACGGCTGCCGTCGAACTGCGTTGCGGCCGGATTGTTGGTGCTGAACTTGGTCGTGCCGTAGCCCACACGCGCGGTCAGGTCCAAGTTCGGGTTCACCGGGAGATAGCCCACGGCGTAGCCAGCGACCTGATGCTCCATCTTCACGCGAGCCGGACCACCGGGGGTATAGACCTTGTCGCTATCGACGCCGCCAGCGACCTCGCCCTCGACGCCGAAATAAGGCGTAATCTTGGCGCCGACGCGCCCCTGAATTGCACCAGTGTCCGCGCCCTTGGTTCGAGTTTGACCATAGTTCACCAAACCATAGATGTCAGGCGAGGCTTGAGCTTGAGCAAACATCGGGGCCGCAAGAACCGAACCAGCAACCAGGGTGGTGGCGATGAGAGTTTTCATTTTTTTACTCCTAATCTACGCGTAGTCTTCAGCCCACTCAGCCATCCCTTGCTAGGATCATAACGCGGCGACCATGCGGCGGTTCACGGCCCCGTTTGGGGCCATTGCGTGTCGATCGCCCGACCGAGGGTGGATGACGAGGCCGCCAACCGTGCTATCTACGGGTTCAAACAAGCGTCAGAACGCGGGCCCGTCTCCCTCAGGAGCGAGGTCCGCGCGCATCATCGGGACCGTCGTCTTGCCGCAAGCCGTCATCGCCGCCACGGGGCTGTACACCCCGCCTCACAGCATCTCGAACGCCGAGTTGGTCGAGGCCTTCAACACCTTCGTCGAGCGCTACAACGCCGCCAACGCAGAGGCCATCACCGCCGGCGACGTTGTGGCCCTGGCCCCCTCCTCGCCTGAATTCATCGAGAAGGCCTCGGGCATCAAGTCGCGCTTCGTCGTCAACAAGGACGGCATCATCGACCCCGACCTGATGCGGCCCGTCATTCCTGAGCGCCCGAACGAAGAGATCTCGATCCTGGCCGAAATCGCCGTTGAGGCGGCCAAGCAGGCGATCGAGCGCTGGGGCAAGCCCGTCTCGGAGATCGGCGCGGTGATCTGCGCGGCATCGAACATGCAGCGCGCCTATCCGGCCATGGCCATCGAGGTGCAGCAGGCCCTGGGCATCGAGGGCTTCGCCTTTGACATGAACGTCGCCTGCTCGTCGGCGACTTTCGGCATCAAGACCGCCGCCGACTTCGTCACAAGCGGCAGCGCCAAGGCGGTGCTGATGGTCAATCCCGAAATCTGCTCGGGTCACCTGAACTTCAAGGATCGGGACAGCCACTTCATCTTCGGCGACGTCGCCACTGCGGTTATCATTGAGGACGCCGACCAGGCCGTTGGCGGCTGGGAGATCGTGGGCACGCGCTTGAAGACCCAGTTCTCGAACAACATCCGCAACAACTTCGGCTTCCTGAATCGCGCCGCGCCGGAAGGGATCGGGGCCAAGGACAAGCTCTTCGTTCAGGAAGGCCGCAAGGTTTTCCGCGAGGTCGTGCCGATGGTCAGCGAGATGATCGTGCAGCACGCCCAGGACCTGGGCGTCGATGCGACGGGCCTCAAGCGCCTGTGGCTACATCAGGCCAACATCAACATGAACGAGATGATCGGCCGCAAGGTGTTGGGTCGCGATCCGGCGCCGGGCGAGAACGTCATCATCCTGGACGAGTACGCCAACACCAGTTCGGCCGGTTCGATCATCGCCTTCCACTCAGCGAACGACGACTTTGCCCCTGGCGAGACGGGCCTGATCTGCAGCTTCGGCGCGGGCTATTCGGCAGGCACGGTGTTCGTCCGCAAGCGTTGATCTGGACCTGCGGGGGCGTATGCGCCCCCTTTCTCCAGAAGCAGGCTAGCGGACCGCGTGCGCCTGTATAGAAATGCGCGACATTGTTTCGCCGTAAGGTCCGTTCGATGCGATTCCCTGCCCGCCGCGCCGTCCTCTCCGGTCTTGGCCTCGCCCTGCTCGCCGCGTGCGGCAAGAAGCCAGTGGCCGATGTTGGCGGTTGGGACCGGATCAAGGCGTCGGGCAAGTTGCGCGTCGGTCTGGAGGGCACCTACCCGCCGTTCAACTTCCAGGACAAGTCGGGCCAGCTGGCGGGGTTCGAGGTCGATTTCGCCAAGGCTCTGGCCGAGCAGTTGGGCCTTACCGTCGAGTTCAGCCCAGCGCCGTTCGCCGGTCTCTTGGGCGCTCTGGAGTCGGGCCGCGTCGACGTGGTCATCAACCAGATCACCATCACCCCCGACCGGCAGGCCAAGTACGACTTCTCCGAGCCTTACACCGTCTCGGGCATCCAGATCATTGCGCTGAAGGGCAAGCCGGCGCCGAGCAAGCCTGAAGACCTCGCAGGCAAGAAGGTCGGGGTCGGTCTCGGAACCAACTACGAGCAGTGGCTCCGCGCCAACGTGCCCAGCGCGGACGTGCGCAGCTACGAGGACGACCCCACAAAGTATCAGGACCTGCGCGCCGGCCGGATCGACGCAGTGCTGAACGATCGTCTGGTCGCCGCCGATTTCGTGAAGACCTCCCCGGAGTTCGTCGCCTCTGGCCAGCCTTTCGCCGCGCAAGGTTCTGGCGTCGCCATGAAGAAGGATCCGGGCCTGAAGGTCGTGATCAACCAGGCCATCGACGCCCTGCGAGCCAACGGCAAACTCGCCGCGATCTCGCAAACATGGTTCGGCATGGACGTCACCCAATAGCGCCATGGACACCGGCCTCGACCTGCTGCGCCAGTCCGCCCCGCTCCTGCTGAAAGGTGCGGGCTACACGATCATCCTGAGCGTTATCGGCATGAGCATCGGGGTCGTCTTGGGCTTTGTCCTGGCGTTGATGCGCCTTTCGGGATCGGCGCTGCTGCGATGGCCCGCTGCTGTCTATGTGTCGGCGTTTCGGGGCACGCCGCTGCTGGTCCAGCTGTTCCTGATCTACTACGGGCTGCCCGAGTTCGGGATCGAGATGCCGCCCCTGATGGCGGCGGGCATCGGCTTCTCGCTCAACGTCGCCGCCTACAGCTGCGAGATTCTGCGCAGCGCCATCGCCGCCGTCGACAAGGGGCAGTGGGAAGCCGCCAGCGTGCTGGGCATGAGCCGCGGCCAGGCCCTGCGTCGCGTGATCTTGCCCCAGGCCGCGCGCACCGCCGTCGCGCCCCTCTCGAACAGCTTCATCAGCCTGGTGAAGGACACTTCGCTGGCCGCGACCATCCAGGTGCCGGAGCTATTCCGACAAGCGCAGCTGATCACCGCTCGGACCTACGAGATCTTCACGATGTATCTGGCCGCAGCCGCGATCTACTGGATCCTTTCCACGATCCTGGCCGCCGTTCAGACGCGCCTTGAACGCCGCGCCGCGGAGGGTCGCCGATGAGCGCGATCGACGTCAGAACTCTGAAAAAGAGCTACGGCGACACACCCGTCCTCGCTGGCGTGGACCTGACTGTCGCGCCGGGTGAGGTGGTGGCGATCATTGGTCCCAGCGGCTCGGGCAAGAGCACCCTGCTCCGTTGCCTGGCCGGTCTTGAGCCTATCAACGGCGGCGCTCTGACCATCGCCGGGGTGAACGCCGACGCCAAGACGCCCCTCGCCAAGGCCCTTAATGGACGCGTCGGCTTCGTCTTCCAGAGCTTCAACCTCTTCCCGCATCGCACGGCCCTGCAGAACGTCATTGAGGGCCCGATCGTCGTTCGCAAGGAAGATCCCGGCAAGGCGCGGGCCAGGGGCCTCTCCCTGTTGGAGAAGGTCGGGCTGGCCGATCGCTCAGACGCCTATCCCTCGGCGCTGTCCGGCGGTCAGCAACAGCGCTGCGCCATCGCCCGCGCCCTCGCGATGGACCCTGAGGTCATTCTCTTTGACGAGCCCACCTCCGCCCTGGATCCCGAACTGGTCGGCGAGGTTCTGGCCGTTATCCGCGACCTCGCCGCAGAGAAACGCACGATGGTCATCGTCACCCACCAGATGGATTTCGCCCGCGACGTCGCTGAGCGAACGATTTTCATGGACGGCGGCGTGATCGTAGAGCAAGGACCATCCCGCAAGCTCCTCGCCTCGCCGCGCGAAGAGCGGACTCGGCGGTTTCTGGCCAGATCGGGCGTTCTGCAGCCATAATTTGGCCCACGGGACGCTTCAGGACCTGACCGCCGACGCCGGGTGGCTTTTTATGGCGAGGACAGCGTGAAGCCTTACATCGAACTCAAGGGCGCCTCGGGCGCCGTATACCGCTATAAGCTGGCCGAGAACGGCGAACCTGGGACGACGATCGCCGGGAACTTCGTTTATCTCGACGCCAAGGGCGCGGTCGTGTTCGCTGGCCAGGCCAACAATCTCGTGGACGCTAAGGCGCGTTGGGTCGAGGCCTATACCCGCCACGGCGCTACGGGCCTGTACACGCGTCTCAACGTCTCGGGAGCCTCGCGCGCCGAGGAGTATTCCGATCTGGTGATCGCGCTTCAGCCTGTGATGAATCAGGCCGACTAGAGCCTGTCTGGTTTAGATGGAATCATTTAAACTAGAGAAACAGGCTCTAATTCATATACTTAGAGCGCGTTCGAGGGGTTTAGCCGCTTACTCTCAAACCTAACGCGCTCTAGGCTCGCCCGCCGGGCGGTGACGCGGCTAAGGTCGTGACGCATGCGCCCGGAGATTCTCTTCCCCCTGTTCAGCTCCGTTTCCACGCTCAAGGGCGTGGGACCGCGCGTCGCGCCGCTGGTCGAAAAGCTGGCCGGACCGATCGTGCGAGACGTGCTGTTCACCGCACCGTCGGGCCTGATCCGGCGCACGACCACGACGGTCGACCAAGCGATCGAGAATCAGGTCCAGACCTTCATCGTCACCATCGACGGTCACCAGCCGCCGCATCGGCTGGGGCAGCCGTGGAAGATCAGAGCCTGGGACGGCACGGGCTTTCTCACGCTCGTCTGGTTCAAGGGTCACGGCCCGCATCTGGAGCGCCAACACCCCAAGGGCGCCCGCCGCGCCGTCAGCGGCAAGGTCGAGCGGCCAGAAGGATTCGCCTCCGAGCTCCAGATCGCCCACCCCGACTACATCGTCGCCGAGGACAAGGCCGGCGACATTCCACTCGTGGAGACGGTCTATCCGGCCACCCATGGATTGCCCTCGCGGACGTTTCGAAAATTCGCGCTTGAGTCGCTGGAGCGCGCGCCCGCACTGCAGGAATGGCAGGACGCGGCCTGGCGCGAGCGCGAAAAGCTTCCGACCTGGCGAGAGGCCCTGGCGGCGCTGCATGCGCCCGCGAGCGAAGCAGACCTATCCCCTCTGGCGCGGCCACGCCGACGCTTGGCCTATGATGAACTTCTGGCGCATCAGCTGGCGTTGGCGCAGCGCAAGGCCGCCCGGCGCTCCCACCCTGGCCCGCGTGTCCCGGCGGGCCCGCTGTCAGACGCGGCCGAGAAGGCCCTGCCCTTCAAGCTGACCGGCGCACAGATCCGCGCGCTGTCAGAAATCCGAGGCGACCTGGCGTCGGGCGAGCGCATGAGCCGATTGCTGCAGGGCGACGTCGGTTCCGGCAAGACTGTCGTCGCCATGCTGGCCATGGCCGACGCCGCCAGCGCGGGCTTCCAATCCGCGCTGATGGCCCCCACCGAGATCCTCGCGCGCCAGCACTTCGAGACCATCGCCGCGCCGCTGGAAGCCTTAGGCCTGTCGGTGATTCTGCTCACCGGCCGCGACAAGGGCGGAGGTCGGGCGGCGAAGCTGTCTGGACTAGCCGAGGGAACCCATCACATCGCCGTGGGAACCCACGCCTTGTTTCAGGACGACGTCAGCTTCCGTTCGCTCGCCCTGACCATCATCGACGAACAGCATCGCTTCGGCGTGAACGAGCGTCGCCGCCTCCAGGAAAAAGGCGATGGCGTGCATCTCTTGGCCATGTCGGCCACGCCTATTCCCCGGACGCTTGAACTCACGGTCTTTGGCGATCTCGACGTATCCCGTATCGATGAGAAGCCGCCAGGTCGTACGCCCGTCGCCACCCGCGCCGCGCCGACACCGCGCGTACCGGAGATCGTCGAACGTCTGCGCGGCGCGATCGCTGGCGGCGCCCAGGCGTTTTGGATCTGCCCTCTGGTGTCAGAGTCGGACAAGGTCGACCTGCGAGCCGCCGAGGACCGCGCCGCCGATCTCGCCCAGCATCTGCCGGGCGTTGGCCTGGTTCATGGCCAGATGCCGCCGGCGGAGAAGGACGCGGTCATGCAGCGTTTTGTCGACGGCGAGGTCAGCGTCCTGGTCGCCACAACCGTGGTCGAGGTGGGCGTGAACGTGCCCAACGCCAGCATCATGGTCATCGAGCACGCCGACCGGTTTGGGCTGGCCCAGTTGCACCAACTGCGCGGGCGGGTGGGCCGGGGAACGCGCGAGAGCTCCTGTGTCCTGCTCTACGACCCGCCGCTGTCGGAGGTGGCCCAACAGCGCTTGGACATCCTTCGGCGCAGCGACGACGGGTTCGAGATTGCGGAGAAGGATCTTGAGCTTCGAGGCGGCGGCGACCCGCTAGGTCTGAAGCAAAGCGGTTTCCCGGCCTATTGCCTGGCCGATCCCGTCGCGCACCGCGATCTGATCGCCGTTGCGGCCGACGACGCCCGCCTGATCCTGGCGCGCGACCCAGCGCTCACCTCGCCCCGCGGCCAAGCGCTGCGGATGCTCCAGGAACTCTTCGACTGGAAGCCGACCTCGGCGCTGAACGAGGCGGGCTAGTCGTCCGCTCAGTGCGCCGCAGCGCCCTTGCGGTGATGCCAGAGGTGCAAGACCCCAGCCAGGACGCCGCCGATCACCAGACCGACAACCGCAGAGCCCAGGGCGAACGCCAGCCAGCCGGTGACAGGCCCCACGATCGGCGCTTGTCCCGCCCAATGCGAGAGTCCTTCCACCCAGTGAGGGATCGGCGTGAGATGGAAATGTTCAAGACCGTGCACGATAATACCGCCGCCCACCCAGAGCATGGCCGCCGTGCCGATCACAGTAAGAGCCTCCATGGTCACGGGCATGGCCTTGACCAAGCCGCGTCCAAGCGCCTGCGAGCCCCTGTTCGAGTGGCGGGACAGATGCAGGCCGATGTCGTCCATCTTCACGATCAGTGCGACCGCGCCGTAGACCACCACGGTTAGCAGCACGCCCACCAAGGCCAAAGCGCCGGCCTGCAGCGGCAGGCTGAGGTGCGAGACCTCGGCCAAGGCGATCGCCATGATCTCGCCGGAGAGGATCAGGTCGGTGCGGATCGCGCCGTCCACCTTCTGCTTTTCGAGATCAGGACCGCTGAGCGCCAAATCCTCGATCGCTTCGCCTTCGGCTTCCGGAGTGAACGCCTCCAGGACCTTCTCTGTCGCCTCGAAGGCGAGATAGGCGCCTCCGACCATCAGGATGGGGGTCACCGCCCAAGGCGCGAAAGCCGATAACAGCAGCGCCCCCGGCAGAAGGAAGATCAGCTTGTTGCGAAGCGACCCCACCGCGATCTTCCAGACGATCGGCAGCTCCCGATCAGGCGTGAAGCCCATGGCGTAGCCGGGCGTCACCGCGGCGTCGTCGACGACCACGCCGACCGCCTTCGTGCCCGCCTTCCCCGCAGCGGCGCTGACGTCGTCCAGCGAGGCGGCGGCGAGCTTGGTGATGGCCGCGACGTCGTCGAGCAGCGCGGCAAGGCCGGAGGGCATGGGAGATCCTGTTTCAAGCGCGTGAACGCCTCGTGCGTAAGGCGCGCCGCGCCTGTCGTAAAGCGCGGAGCCTCTTGCGTGACGCAAGGTTAGGCCAGGAACCATCTTTCCATGGACGTCGTCAGCGCTCTTAACCTGCTCGCCCCTCGCCTGTCGCCAGCAGCGACCGGCGTCGCTAACGCGCGGCGCCTTTCTGGCGGCGCCAGTCTCGAGACCTGGGCCTTCGACTTGAGCGACGGCACGCCCCTGATCCTGCGTCGTCGCCCGGATGGCGCCCTGCCCCGCGAAACCGCCTTGCCCCTAGCGTCCGAAGCCGCCCTGATCCGCGCCGCTGGAGCCGCAGGCGCGCCGACGCCTGGCGTCGCCCACCTCTGTGAGCCGGGCGACCAACTGGGCGAAGCCTATGTGATGCATCGGCTCGAAGGCGAAACCCTGGGTCGTCGCATCGTCCGCGATGAGGCTTTCGCCGCAGTTCGTCCAGGGCTCGCCCGGCGTTGCGGCGAGGTGCTGGCCCAGATCCATGCGACCCCGACCGATCATCTGCCGCCACTGGCGACTTCGGATGCGCACGGCGAACTGGCCCGCTACGAGGGCGTCTATCGGGACCTTGATGCGCAGCGGCCGATCCTGGAGGCCGCATTCCGGTGGCTGGAGGCCATTGCGCCAGCGCCGCCCGAGCGGCCCGTACTGGTCCATGGCGATTTCAGAAACGGTAACCTGATGATCCATCCGAATCGGGGTCTGGTGGGCGTGCTCGACTGGGAGCTGGCGCACCTGGGCGACCCGGCTGAGGACCTGGGATGGATCTGCGTCAACTCGTGGCGCTTCGGGGAATGGCGAAAGCCGGTGGGCGGCTTTGGCGACTATGCCGAGCTGCTGGCGGGCTATGGCGGTGAGATCGTTCTGGACCGCGTCCGGTTCTGGCAGGCGCTCGGCTCGCTGAAATGGGCGGTGATGTGCCTGATGATGTACCAGAGCTTCGCGACCGGCGCAGACACCTCGGTCGAACGCGCAATGATCGGGCGGCGGACCAGCGAAGCCGAGATCGATCTGGTGACCTTGATGGAGAGCGCGGCGTGATCACTCATCCGACCGCCGCCGAGCTAGAGCGAGCCGTCGCCGCTTTCGACGCCGAATCCGCCGCGCCTGGCGACGCACGCCATGCCTTCCTGTCGCGCGTGGCCGACAACGCTCGCGCCGTTCTGGCGCGCGAGGCCGAGCGAGGCGCCGCTCTGGAGGCTGAAGCAACGACGCGGCTGACAGAACTGCTGGAGGCGACCGGCGACTTCGCGACGCTCAACAATCAACTCTGCCTGGCGCTGAGAAGCGGTCGGGTATCACCTTTGGACGCTCGGGTTCTCGCCCATCTGAAGGCGACCGCGATTGGCCAGATCGCCATCGACCAACCGACCTACGGCGGGTTAGCCGCCCTGCTGGCCAGCGGCGATGGGGCTTAGCGCGCGGCCGATCTTGGCCTCGGCGCGCGCTGCCGCATCGGCTTCGATGTCGGCATAGAATAGATTGAACGCGTCGACCTTGCGCCGATCCGCCCAGGACCCGGTGTCGCGGAGCGCGTTTGATTTGGGCCGGCTGGTGCGCAGCAGTCCGTTCTCACATCGCGCCGAGACCTGACGCTGCAGGAAAGCGGGACGGGCGCCCCAGTCGAGGCCCGTGGCGTTGGCCGCGCCCAGGTTCATGCGCGCCGGCGCGCGCTCGGTCGTGACAGCGCCCAGCAGCGGATTGAAGCAAAGCGGCTGGCGATGTTCGAGGTTCACCAGCTGGTCCGCGCCGTCCCAGACCAGAGAGCGTCCCGTCAGTTCCTGAGCCGCGCGGAAATCACCTTCCTGCGCCGAGGCCCAGGCCGCCACGCAGCCGGTCTGTCCACGCCCAAGACAAGCGCCGAGCGGCGCTGACGGGCCATACTCGTCGGCGGGAACGATCGCCTCGATCAGATAGGCTGCGACGAGGCGGCGCTTGAGGTCGGGTTTGCCCGCGATCTCCTCGCGCAGCAGCCGCGCCACCAGAGATCCGCCCTGCTCCACGCCGACGATCACAAAAGGACGCTCCTGGCCGTAGCGTGAGACATAGGCGCGGAAGGCCTGAAGCACATCGCCATAGGCGAAACGACGGGCGTCCCGGGCGTCATCTCGCAAGGTGAGGTAGGTATAGAGGCTGGCCTGCCGATATCGCGGCGCGAAGAGCCGTCCGACACGCTCGAACGGCCCCGCATAGTTCGGCAGCACCACCCGTGACAGGAAGCGCTGGGCCTTCGGTTGGTCGATGCCGCCATTCCAGTCGCGCCCGCCGTCGAAGGTGGTGGGATGGACGAAGAACACATCGACAGGCGACGCTTCTGCGCCTGGAGCCTCCGCCTTGGCGGGCAGCAGGGCCCAGGCCTCGCGCTTGCCATAGTCAGGCGCCGGCGGCGGCTTGTAGGTCAGGAACGGGATCTTGGGATCCAGGGCGTTGCTGAGGATGTCGTAGCGCCAGATGAAGGCGGCCGCGAGGATCAGCGTCAGAAACAGCGCCGCCCCCGCGAAAATCCAGCGCTTGAAGCCTTGGAAAGATCCGCCCATGCGCCTGGGTTACACCAAGCGTTGGACGGCTTTAAGCCCCTTCCTGGCCGATGATCGCGACGGAGCAGACATTGCTGGCCGGCGCGCCGCCCAGGTTGTGGGTCATGCCAAAGATAGGGTTGGCCAACTGCCGCTCGCCCGCGCGCCCTTGGAGCTGCAGATACATCTCGTAGAGCATCCGCAGGCCCGAGGCGCCGATCGGGTGGCCGAAGCACTTGAGACCGCCGTCGATCTGGCAGGGCACGCCCCCGTCCGCGTCGTAGAAGCCGTCCAGCACGTCGCGCCAGCCCCGGCCTTCCGGCGAAATAAACAGATCCTCCATCGTCACCAGCTCGGTGACCGAGAAGCAGTCGTGCACCTCCATCATCGAGATCTGCTCGCGCGGGCGCTCGATACCGGCCTCCTTGTAGGCCTTGCCGGCGGCGATGCGGGCCGTGTGGAAGTGGCTGCCGTCCCAGCCGTTATACTGACTTTCGTAGCCATTCGAGACCGAGAGCTGCAGAGCCTTGACCGTGACGAGGTCATGCTTGCCCATCGCCCGGGCGATCTCCGGCGTGGTGACGATGGCCGCAGCCGCGCCGTCCGACACGCCGCAGCAGTCGAACAGGCCCAGCGGCTCGGCGATCAGGGGCGCGTTCAGCGCCTGCTCCTCGGTGATCGGCTTGCGCAGGTGGGCCTTGGGGTTCTTGGCGCCGTTGGCGTGGCTCTTGACCGAGACGTGGGCGATGGCGCGCTTGAGATCCTCCTTCGAGACCCCGTGCTTGGCGCGATAGGCGCTAGCCAGTTGGGCGAAGTTTCCAGGCGCGGAGCCGTTCGGCATCACCTGTGGGCTGAGCGTGCCAGGATTGGCTACCGGCAAACCGCCATAGCCGGTGTCCTTCAGCTTTTCGACCCCGACCGCCAGGGCGATGTCAGCCGCCCCGGCCGCCACGGCGTAGACCGCGCCCCGGAAGGCTTCCGAACCGGAGGCGCAGAAGTTCTCGACGCGGGTGACGGCGATGTTGGGCAGGCGCAGGGCGATCGCCAGCGGCGTGCCGCCCTTGCCCGAGCCGATCTCGTCAATGTGAGTGGAGAACCAGGCGGCGTCCAGCTGGGTCGGCTCGATGCCGGCGTCCTGCATGGCTTCCAGATAGGCCTCGACCATCAGGTCGTCGGGGCCGGCGTCCCAGCGCTCGCCGAACTTGCTGCAGCCCATCCCGAGAATGGCGACCTTGTCGCGAATACCTTGAGGCATATCGGTCTCCCTATTCGGCGGCTTGGGCAGATTGTGCGGCGATGGCGGCCCGGTCGGGCGTCGCCTTCCAGAAGTAGCGGACGAAGCCGCGCTTCTCGTCGACCTCCTTGATGCGGAACACCATCCGCACCGGCAGGCCGGTCTCGACGTCGCCCGGCGAAACGTCGGTGATGTCCATCATGATCCGACCGCCGCCCTCGAAGACAACCATGCCGTAGTGGTTAGGCGGAGCCATGGAAAAAGTCAGATAATCAGCGGAGTAGCTGAGAATGCTCGCGCGGCGTTCGGCGAACTTGTACGGTTCTTGGGTGTCGACGGCGGGATTGTTCGGGGCCACCGAGATGCGGGTGCGCGGGAACTGGATAACCCCCGTCTCGCGGCAGCGACCGCCCACAAGGCCCAGGATCATGTCCTCGTTGCGATACAGGGTGGTCAGGGCCGTCTTGTTGTCCTTCTCGGCCCGCATGCCCTTGTCCCAGTCGACAAGTCCGTTGAAGGTCAGGAATTTCAGATAGTTGGTCTCGACTTCTCGATCGGCCAGAGATCCGGTCACCCCGCGCGCGGGACGCTGCCCTTGGCCGGTGGCGCGAAACAACAGGGCCTCGGCGCCCTGGCCGAACTGGGCGACCAGAATGGTCTCGCCGGCCTTGGCCTGCTCCAACGCGTGGGCCAGCATGATCGGACCATGCGCGCAGCCTGCCTCGCCCATGACGGCGGCCAGGTTGTCGCGAACGGCTTCTGGTTTGATCCCGACCGATTTCGCCACGGTGGCGGCCATGCCGGCGAATGTCGACGGGAAGCAGAAATGATCGACATCCGAAGCGCTTAGCCCTGAAACCTCAAGCGCCCTGCGGATCGCCGGCGGAACCAGCTTGACGATCCCTTCGTCGCGGATCCAGCGCTCTTCCCAGTAGTAGTCAAAGCCCCCATCATCGCCGCGGAAGTGGTCGACGAAGTCGTCGGTGACGCTGCCGCGCCCAAGGAACTCGGCCGCGCCGGGGCCGTCCGAAACCACGAAGGCCGCCGCGCCGTCGCCGAAGTCCAGCTCCTGGGCTGAGACCGCCCGCGCCTTGCGGTGTTCGCCCACCGCGACGAGTGAGGTTCCGCCCGCAACCAGCGCCTGACCCAGCGCCGTCAGCCCGCACCGCTGCGAGCCCGTGACGTCGCTGGCCGTGATCGACTTCTCCAAGGTCAGCGCCGCCGACACGATCCCCGCGTTCAGGCGGTCAGCAAACGGCGCTGTCGTCGAGGCGAAATAGAGGCTGGCGATCTGCGAACGATCATCACCGGGTCCGAGCGCGTCGCGCGCCGCCTCGACCGCCATGGTCAGGGCGTCCTCGTCCCAATTGGCCATGGACCGCTCGCCCTTGCCCTTGGCCTTGAGGTTCGGCGCGACCCAAGCGTTGGCCTCGGTGACGGCCTTGCGGCTCAAACGCAATCGCGGCGCATAGGCGCCCCAGGCGGCGATGCCGACCATTTCTCGCTCCCTGCCTGCCGGGCTCGACCCGACTTATCGGCGTTCAGCTTACGCTCGCGGAAATGGACGGCAACCGTGCCCCGACGTTAGCGGGACGTGCTCAGCGGTAGGGATCGTCGGTGTTCAGATAGCCGGCCACATAGTCGGCCACGCCGTCCTCCAGCGTCGTCATCGACGCGTCGTAGCCTGCGGCGCGTAAGCGGCTCATGTCGGCCTGGGTGTAGTACTGGTACTTGCCGCGCAGCACTTCGGGCATGTCGATATAGGTGATGTCAGGCTCTCTGCCCGCCGCCTCGAAGGTCGCGACGGCGAGATCCCGGAATGAGCGCGCCTGGCCCGAGCCGAGGTTAAAGACTCCGTTGACGGCGGGGCTCGCGGCCAGCCAGTTGACGACGTCGACCACGTCGCGGACATAGACGAAATCCCGCAACTGCCCGCCGTCCTCGTAATCGGGGTGGTGCGACTTGAAGAGCTTCACGCCCTCCCCCGCCGCGATGCGCGGCCAGATCTGGGCCACCACCGATTTCATACCGCCCTTGTGGTCCTCATTGGGCCCATAGACGTTGAAGAACTTCAGACCCGCCCACTGTGCAGGTGCGCGGCCACGCTGGGCCTCTCTCACGGCGTAGAGGTCGAACAGGGCCTTCGACCAGCCATAGGCGTTCAAGGGGCGCAGCGCCTGCAGCGACGCCAGATCATCCTTGCCGTCGAAACCCAGGCCGCCATCGCCGTAGGTGGCGGCGGACGAAGCGTAGATCAGCCGCTTGCCGTGCTGGGCGCACCAGTCCCACAGGTCACGCGAGAGCACGAAGTTGGACTGCACGATCTTGTCTGCGTCGACTTCGGTGGTCGAGGACACTGCGCCCATGTGGATCACCAGTTCCACCTCGGCGCCGCGCCGCCCCAGCCAGTCGAAAAGCTGCTCAGGCGCGACAAAGTCGGCGATCGGATGCTTGGCGATGTTGCGCCACTTTCCGCTGGCCGCGTCGCGCAAGCGATCGCAGACCACAACGTCGAGCGCCGGGTCCTCACAAAGCCGCGCGACAATATTCGAACCAATAAAGCCGGCGCCGCCGGTGACCAGGACGATGCGGCGGCTCATGCTCAGGCCGCCTTGGTCAGGGCGTCGTAGCGCAGCAGGTTGGCGACCAGGGCCTCGAACTGGTTCATCGGCACCATGTTCGGACCGTCTGACGGCGCATTGTCCGGATCGGGATGGGTCTCGATGAAGACGCAGGCCACGCCCACCGCCACGGCGGCGCGTGCCAGGGTTGGGACAAACTCGCGCTGACCGCCCGAGGACGTGCCCTGCCCGCCCGGCTGTTGCACGCTGTGGGTGGCGTCGAACACTACGGGGCAGCCGATCTCCTTCATGATCGGCAAGGCGCGCATGTCGCTGACCAGGGTGTTGTAGCCGAACGAGGCGCCGCGCTCGCAGGCCATGACGTTGGGGTTGCCCGCGCCCGTGACCTTGGCGATCACGTTCTTCATGTCCCAGGGGGCCAGGAACTGGCCCTTCTTGATGTTGATCGCGCGACCGGTGTTGGCGGCGGCGACCAGCAGGTCGGTCTGGCGGCACAGAAAGGCCGGGATCTGGATGACGTCGACGGCTTCGGCCACGATCGGACAGTGGCTGGTCTCGTGCACGTCGGTCAGGGTCGGCAGGCCCGTGACCTCGCGGATCTCCTGGAAGATCGCCAGGCTGTCCTTCAGGCCGATGCCGCGCTGGGCGTTGGCCGAGGTGCGATTGGCCTTGTCGTAGGAGGTCTTGTAGATCAGCCCGACGCCGAGACGCTGCGCCATCTCCTTCAGCGCATGCGCCGTTTCCAGGGCGTGCTGGCGGCTCTCCATCTGGCAGGGGCCGGCGATGATCGACAGCTTTTCGCCGTTGCCGATGCGAACGGGAGCGCCGGTCGGCGTCTTGATCTCGACGACGGCGTTGGGGGCGACGGCTTTGGGCTGATCCACGGCGGCAATTCCAGCGTATTAGGGCTTCGGGCGCCCCAGAGGTGACCCTTGGGGCGAGATGGTGCAAGTGCGGAACGACTCTGGCGACAGCAAGGCGGGCTCTGACGCCGTCATCGTGTGGTTTCGCAAGGACCTGCGCATAGCCGACAATCCAGCTCTACGCCATGCTGCGGAGAGCGGGCGGCCGGTGATCCCGCTCTACATCCTCGACGAGACCCCCGGCGTGCGCCCGATGGGCGGCGCTTCGCTCTGGTGGCTCGACAAATCGCTCAAGAGCCTAGCTGCGAGCCTTGAGGCCCTGGGGAACAGGCTCATCCTCCGCAGAGGCGTCGCGGCCGAGGTGCTAGACGACGTCATCGCGCAATCCGGCGCGAGCTGCGTCCTGTGGAACCGGCTCTACGACCAGGCCTCCATCGATCGCGATGCAGCGATCAAGGCGGCGCTCAAGGTGCGTGGTGTCGAGTGCCAGAGCTTCAACGCAAGCCTCTTGAACGAGCCCTGGACGGTCAAGAACGGATCCAGCCAGCCCTACAAGGTCTTCACGCCCTACTGGCGGGCGGCGCGCGAACATATGACCAAGGTCGAGGTGGCGGCGGCACCTCAGCGGCTGCTAGCCCCGGATCGCGTTCCGCAAAGTGAGAGCCTGACCGACTGGGGTCTCCATCCGACGAAACCGGACTGGTCCAAAGGCTTCGACTTCTGGACGCCGGGCGAGTCCGGCGCTCGCGCCCGCCTTGACGCTTTCCTGCAGGGGCCCATCGCCGGATACGGCGACCAGCGCGACATTCCGGGCGTGGAGGCGACATCCAAGCTCTCGCCGCACCTGCACTTCGGCGAAATCGGCCCCCGTCAGGTGTGGCTGGCGACCCGCAATGCGGCGGACCATGGCGACATTCCTGGTGCGGAAGCCGACAAGTTCCTGTCCGAGATCGGCTGGCGCGAGTTCAACCATTCGATCCTGTTCCATTGGCCTGAGATGCCCAGCCGAAACTTCAAGCCGGAGTTCGATGGCTTTCCCTGGGTCAGGGACGAGGGCGCGCTGGAGGCCTGGAAGAAGGGCGAGACTGGCTACCCGATCGTCGACGCCGGGATGCGCGAACTTTGGACTACGGGCTTCATGCACAACCGCGTGCGCATGATCGTGGCCTCGTTCCTGATCAAGCACCTGATGATCGACTGGCGTGAGGGCGAGGCGTGGTTCTGGGACACGCTGCTCGACGCAGACCTCGCCAACAACGTGGGCAACTGGCAGTGGACCGCTGGCAGCGGAGCAGACGCATCGCCCTACTTCCGCATCTTCAATCCAATCGCCCAGGGCGAGAAATTCGACCCGAAAGGCGACTATGTCCGACGCTGGGTTCCCGAGCTTCGCAGCATGCCTGACGAGGTTATCCACAAGCCATGGACCAAGCCTCTGCATCTGACCGCCGGCGCCAAACGTCTCTATAGCCGACCGATCGTGGACCACGCCAAGGCGCGGGAACGCGCTCTGGAGGCTTATCACAGCCTCTAGCTGAGCGCGGGGGTTTACGGAGCGGTTGTCGAAGGCGTTAATGAACGCGTAACCGGATGCGAGGCTTGGCCTTGGAAACTGCGCTCTGGAACGATCCCGATTTGCGAACCGCCCCCACGGCCTTCCGCGCGGCCTTGCGTGTCGTCGCCAGCAATTGGGACGCGGGCTCGATCACCTGGATTTTGCCCACAGGCAAGTCGATGACGATTACGGGCCCCAACCCGGGTCCTGACGCTACTCTAAAAGTCAATGATTACAATTTCATGCGACGAGCTTTTACGTCCGGCGCGATTGGCTTCGCCGAGGGCTTCATGGCCGGTGAGTGGGAGACACCCAACCTGTCGGCCGTGTTGGAGGCGTTCTCGCTGAACTTTGACAAGCTGGGCGCCTTGGTGTCGGGCAATCCGCTGATGCGGGCCATTCACGGCCTATACCATCTCCTGCATCGCAACAGCCGCTCAGGCTCGAAGAAGAACATCCACGCTCACTACGACCTGGGGAACAGCTTCTACTCGCGGTGGCTGGACCCGACGATGACCTACTCCTCGGCGCTGTATGAGCGCCCGGGTCAGCCGCTGCCCGAGGCCCAGCGCGCGAAGTACGCGGCGCTGGCCCGAACGATCGACCTGGCGCCTGACAAACATGTGCTGGAGATCGGCTGTGGCTGGGGCGGCTTCGCGGAGTTCGCCGCCAAGGAGGTTGGGGCCAAGGTCACTGGCATCACCATCTCCCAGGCTCAATATGATTTCGCTCGCAAGCGGCTGTTCGAGCAGGGCCTTTCCGAAAGAGCCGACATTCGCCTCGTCGACTATCGGGACGTCGAAGGCCGCTACGACGCCGTCGCCTCGATCGAGATGTTCGAGGCCGTGGGCGAGGAGTACTGGCCGGCCTATTTCGGCAAGGTGCGAGACGTGCTCGTTCCCGGCGGGCGCGCGGGCCTGCAGATCATCACCATCCGTGACGAACTGTTCGACGAGTATCGCGGTCAGACCGACTTCATCCAGCGCTACATCTTCCCGGGCGGTATGCTGCCCAGCGAGGCCCGCCTGAAGGAAGAGACCGAGCGTGCAGGCCTAGAATGGAGCGATCTCAAGCGCTTCGGGCAGAATTATGCCGACACCCTGGCCGAATGGGCTCGTCGCTTCGAAGCCGCCTGGAGCGAAATCCGCAAGGACGGTTTCGACGAGCGCTTTCGGCGCCTATGGCGGTTCTATCTCAGCTATTGCGAAGCGGGCTTTCGGACGGAACGGACGAACGTGATCCAGCTTGGCCTGAGCCGAGCGTAATCGGTAAGCCCTTTGGCTTAGTTTTCCCATCTAGCGTCTTGTGGATAAGGGCATAACCACCCGCACCCACTGATGCTTTACCCGTTCACGTGTTACGCCTTCAGGAAAACTGGGGTTGCGCACGAGCGGCGCGACACGATCTACCAGCGATCCGAAAACTGCCCCAAGGCTCGCCATGTCCGTCCTGCCCAGCGTCCTCGACGCGATCGGAAACACGCCCCTGATCCGTCTGGCCCGCGCAAGCGAAGCCACCGGGTGCGAGATCCTTGGCAAGGCCGAGTTCATGAACCCCGGCCAATCGGTGAAGGACCGGGCGGCGCTGGCCATTATCCGCGACGCGGAGGCCAAAGGCCTGCTTCAGCCCGGCGGTCGCATCGTCGAGGGCACGGCGGGCAATACGGGTATTGGCCTGGCCATGGTCGCCTCGGCGCTGGGCTACAAGACCACCATCGTCATACCCCGCACCCAGAGCCAGGAGAAGAAGGACGCCATCCGCCTGCTGGGCGCCGAACTGGTCGAGGTGGACGCCGTCCCCTACTCCAATCCGGACAATTACGTTCGCTATTCCGGGCGCTTGGCCGAGGAACTTGCCGAAACCGAACCGAACGGCGTGATCTGGGCCAACCAGTTCGACAACACCGCTAACCGCGACGCGCACTACCGTAGTACGGGGCCGGAAATCTTCGAGCAAACAGACGGCAAGGTCGATGGCTTCATCTGCGCCGTAGGATCGGGCGGCACCCTGGCCGGTGTCGCGGCGGCGCTACGGGAACGCAAGCCCAGCGTCAGGATCGGTCTCGCCGATCCCTTCGGCGCAGCGCTGTACGGTTGGTACAAGCACGGCGAGCTGAAATCGGAAGGCTCGTCGATCAGCGAGGGTATCGGCCAGGGACGGATCACGGCCAATCTCGAGGGTCTTGTGATTGATGATCCTTTCCGTGTCTCCGATGAGGAGATGCTGCAGGTGCTGTATGACCTCGTGCAGTACGAGGGCCTGTGTCTGGGCGGATCGGCGGGGATCAATGTCGCCGGGGCGATCAAGTTGGCCAAGGCGATGGGTCCGGGCCACACCATCGTGACGGTGCTTTGCGACCACGGCTCCCGCTACCAGTCCAAGCTCTTCAACCCCGGCTTCCTTAAGGAAAAGGGCCTGCCGACGCCGCCGTGGATGTAGCTTGCGATCGCAGCGCGTGGGGGCGATGTTGCCCGCCCCCCAGCGTGGCGAGTCAGACCCCGAAAGGCGCCCCATGAGCACTCCGTCCGATCCGCTGGTCACCACCGCCTGGTTGGCCCAGCATCTCGACGCTCCTGACGTGCGCGTGGTCGACGCTTCCTGGCACATGCCGGCCGCCCAGCGCGACCCGCACAAGGAGTTCCTGGCGGCGCATATTCCAGGCGCGGTGTTCTTCGACATCGACGAGATCGCCGACGAGACCAGCGATCTTCCGCACATGATCCCGTCGCCCACGAAGTTCGCCTCGCGGGTCCGCAAGCTGGGCCTGGGCGACGGCTCGCGCCTCGTCGTTTACGACAGCACGGGCATTCTGCCCGCCGCGCGCGTGTGGTGGCATTTCCGGGCCATGGGTCACGAGGACGTCGTCGTGCTGGACGGCGGTCTTCCCAAGTGGATAGCTGAGGGCCGCCCGATCGAAGATGGTCCGGTCTTTCCGCAAGAACGGCACTTCACGCCGCGCTATCAGGCCGATGTCTATCGCTCGCTCGACCAGATGCGCGATGTCGTGGCCAGCGGTCGCGAGCAGATCGTCGATGCGCGCGCCGCCGGACGCTTTGAGGGCGTCGATCCGGAACCGCGCGCCGGCCTGCGCAGCGGCCACATGCCGGGCGCTCGCAACATCCCCCTGTCGGCCTTGATCGCGCCGGATGGGACCATGCTATCGGCCGAGAACCTGAAGACCGTCTTCGAGGCCGCCGGCGTGGATATCACCAGACCCGTCGTCTCGACCTGCGGTTCAGGCATCACCGCCTCGGTGGTCGCCTTGGCGCTGGCGCGGATGGGCAAGCCGCGCTCGGCGGTCTATGACGGCTCCTGGACGGAATGGGGCGGCTTGGCGGATACGCCGGTCGCCACGGGACCGGCCCAGTAGCCCGCCTTACCGTCGAGACCCGCCATGGATGAAGAAACCCGCCTGATCCACACGGGCTCTGAGCCCGCTCGCTTGGGAAGGACGGTCAATCCGCCAATTCAGCGGGGCTCGACCGTGCTGCTGCCGGACGCCGCCTCGCTCTACGACGACGATCAGCTCACCTACGGCATCACAGGCCTCTCGACGCCCACGGCGCTGCAGCGCGCCCTGGCCGAGTTGGAGGGCGCAACGGACGTCACGCTCTATCCCTCGGGCCTTGCGGCGATCACCGGGGCGATGCTGGCCGTGCTGAAGGCCGGCGACGAGGTGCTGGTCGTCGACAGCGCCTACAAGCCGACGCGCAGGTTCTGCGATCGGGTTTTGGGCCGCTACGGCGTCACCACGCGCTACTACGATCCCAAGCTCTCCGCCGACGCGCTTATGGCCCTGGTGACGTCGAGCACGCGCCTGATCGTCCTGGAGGCCCCTGGGTCGCTGACCTTCGAGATGCAGGACGTCCCGGCGATCGCCGCAGCGGCCAATGCTCGGGGCGTGCTGACGCTGATCGACAACACCTGGGCGGCCGGCCTGCTGTTCAAGCCGTTGGCGCACGGCGTGACCCTGAGCGTCCAGGCGCTGACCAAGTACGTCGGCGGGCACTCTGACTGCTTCATGGGATCGGTCGCCACCCGAGACGACACAGTCGCCAAGTTGTTGAGCGACGCCATGTGGGACATCGGCTGGTCAGTGTCGTCTGATGACGCCTACACGATGCTCCGCGGCCTGCGCACCCTGTCGACGCGCCTGCCCCGCCACGCCGAGAACGGTCTGGCCATGGCGCGCTGGCTGCAGGAGCGTCCCGAGGTCGCACGCGTGCTGCATCCCGCCCTCCCCGGCGGTCCCGACCACGCGATCTGGAAGCGCGACTTCACCGGCGCCTGCGGTCTTTTCGGCGTGGTCCTAAAGCCCTGCTCGGAGAAGGCGGTGCACGCCTTCATGGATAGCCTGAGGCTGTTTGGCCTTGGCTTCTCCTGGGGCGGCTATGAAAGCCTCGCGCTGCACTGCGACCCGCAGCTTGGCGCGCGATCCATCCCTGTGAGGCTGGAAGGGCCGCTCCTGCGTTTCCACATCGGTCTGGAAGGCCTTGAGGACCTCAAGGCCGACCTGCGCCGGGGCTTTGAGGCCCTGCACGCAGCGGACGCGTGACGCTCCCTCAGGCGGCGCTGATAAGCCCTTCGGCGACGTACTGCTTGGCCACGGCCTCGGCGACCTTGATCCCGTCGACGGCCGCCGAGAGGATTCCTCCGGCGTAGCCCGCGCCCTCGCCAGCTGGGTATAGGCCGGCGGTGTTGAGGCTCTGGAAGTCCTTGCCGCGCGTGATCCGCACCGGCGAGGAGGTCCGGGTCTCCACGCCCGTCAGGACGACGTCCGGATGGTCATAGCCGGGGATCTGTCGGCCGAAGACCGGCAGCGCTTCGCGCATGGCCTCGATGGCGAAGTCGGGCAGGCATTGCGCCAGGTCCGTCAGATGGACCCCCGGCTTGTACGACGGCGTCACCGCGCCGAACGCGGTCGAGGGACGCCCCGCCAGGAAGTCGCCGACCAACTGGCCCGGCGCCTGGTAGGTCCCGCCGCCGGCCTGGAAAGCCAGGCTCTCCCACTTGCGCTGGAATTCGACTCCGGCCAGCGGGTGGCCCGGATAGTCGCGCGCGGGATCGATATCGACGACGAAGCCGGAATTGGCGTTCCGCTCGTTGCGCGAATACTGGCTCATGCCGTTGGTCACGACGCGCCCCGGCTCGGACGTCGCGGCGACGACGGTGCCGCCCGGGCACATGCAGAAGCTGTAGACTGTCCGCCCGTTCCTGGCGTGATGCGAAATGGCGTAGGCGGCCGCGCCCAGGTCCTTGTGACCCGCGCAGTCGCCAAAGCGCGCCCGATCGATCCACGACTGCGGATGCTCGATGCGCACGCCGATCGAGAAGGGCTTGGCCTCGATATGGACGCCGCGATCGTACAGCACCTGGAAGGTGTCGCGAGCGCTATGGCCCAAGGCCATGACCACGTGAGTGGCCGGCAGATAGGGCTGGCCGGCGATGTGCAGGCCCTTCACGCGCCGCACGCCGTCCTCGCCCACCGCGATATCGAAGTCCTCGACCCGGTGCTGCCAGCGGTACTCGCCGCCCAGGCTTTCGATCAGGGCGCGCATGTTCTCGACCATGTGCACAAGGCGGAAGGTGCCGATGTGCGGATGGGCCTCAGTGAGGATCTCCTCGGGCGCCCCGGCCTTGACGAACTCGGTCAGCACCTTGCGGCCCAGGAAGCGCGGATCCTTGATCTGGCTGTAGAGCTTGCCGTCTGAGAAGGTCCCTGCCCCGCCCTCGCCGAACTGGACGTTCGACTCCGGATTGAGCTCGCTGCGGCGCCAGAGGCCCCAGGTGTCCTTGGTGCGTTCGCGCACGACCTTGCCGCGGTCGACGATGATCGGCTTCAGGCCCATCTGCGCCAGGATCAGGCCGGCGAACAGCCCGCAAGGACCCGCGCCGATGACGACCGGGCGCGGCCCATAAAAGCCTTCGGGGGCCTTGGCGACGAAGCGATAGCCGGTGTCCGGCGTGACCCGCACATGGTGGTCGCCCTCGAACCGGCGCAGCACCTCGGCCTCGTCGCGCAGGACGACATCGACCGAATAGACCATCTGGATGGCGGACTTCTTGCGCGCGTCATTGGCGCGTCGGGCCACAGCAAAACGCACCAAGTCACCGGCCGGCACGCCCAGACGCGCCAGGATGGCGGGCTCCATCGCGTCCGGCGCATGGCCGAGCGGCAGCTTCAATTCCGAAATACGCAGCATGATGCGCCTCTTAGCCGGAACGCGGCCGATGCGCCATCCAGGACCTAGGTCAGGACGAGACGACCTTCGCGCAGAACGACGCGTCGAGTTTGGCCCTTTCGGAGGTCGAGCAACAGGCTCGAGCTGCCGCAGACGAGACGAACGGGGCCATCCGCCCCGGCCCGGATGACCGCGTCTTCAAGCTGTCCAGCGCGCCAGCGGACATCGACGCCTACCGCGCCTCGCGCTCGCAGGCCCGTCATGCGCCCCGTCGGCCACGCCGAAGGCAAGGCTGGTAGCAAGTGGATCTGATCGTTGCGGCTCTGCAGGATCATCTCGGTCATGCCCGAGACACCGCCGAAATTGCCGTCGATCTGGAACGGCGGATGGGCGTCGAACATGTTGGGGTAGGTGCGCTCAGGCCCAAGCAAGAGCTTCAGGATGTGGTGGGCGTGATCTCCCTCGCCCAACCGAGCCCAGAGGTTCAGCCGCCAGGCGATGGCCCAGCCCGTCGACAAATCGCCCCGGGTCTTGAGGCTTTTACGCGCCGCAGCCGCCAGGGCTGGTGTCTGGTCGATCGCGATCTGGTCGGATGGAAACAGACCGTAGAGATGCGAAACGTGACGATGCTGAATGTCCGGCGCATCGGCGTCCCAGTCCTCGCGCCATTCCTGCAGCTGCCCGTCCTTGCCGATCTTGTACGGCGCCAGGCGGGCGCGGGCGGACCTCAGCTCGGCGACAAAGGCGTCGTCCGGCCCAAGGATCGCTTCGGCTTTCAGGCAGTTGTCAAACAGGTCGCGGAGGATGGCCTGGTCCATCGTGGGGCCGGCGACCAGGGCGGCGCCGCGGCCGTGTTCGTTCTCGGGCGAGATCGAAGGACTGGTCACGAGGGCGCCGGACGCTGGATCCACCACCAGCGTGTCCAAGAAGAACCGCGCCGCGCCCCTCATCAGCGGATAGACCCGCGCCAGGTAGCTCAGGTCACGCCCATAGTCGTAGTGATCCCAGACGTGCTTGCAGAGCCAAGCCCCTCCGGTCGGCCAAACCCCGTACTTGGCGCCGTCGATGGGGCCGGTCGCGCGCCACAGGTCGGTATTGTGATGGGCGACCCAGCCGCGTGCGCCATACACCGCCTTGGCCATACGCTCGCCGGTCTGGGCGATATCAGCGACCAGGGCGATCAGAGGCTCCACCAGCTCCGGCAGCGCCGTAGGCTCGGCCGGCCAGTAGTTCATCTCGGTGTTGATGTTGATCGTGTACTTGCCGCCCCAGGGCGCAGAGGTCTTGTCGTTCCAGACGCCCTGCAGGTTGGCCGGCTGACTACCGGGCCGGGAGCAGGCGATCAGCAGGTAGCGGCCATATTGGAAGTAAAGCGCCGCCAATGACGGATCGTCCGCCGTGGGCGAGCGACGGATTCGCTCGTCGGTCGGCGCCAGCTCAGCCCGCGTATGACCAAAATCGACGTCCACGCGCCGAAAGAGCGCCCTATGATCAGCTTGATGTCGTTCGAGCAACTGGGGCCACGACCGGCCGACCGAGCGCGCCAGCGTCGCCACGTTGAGCGCGCGCGGATCGCCCGACACATCATCATAGCGGTGAAAGCTGGTTGCGGCCGTGATCAGCAAGACGACCTCGTCCGCCGCTTCCACGTGCAGTTTGCCCTCACCACCCATGACCCGCCCGCCCTTGGCGCGAACCTGGACACGGCATTCAAAGCGCAGACGCGCCGGTACGCCTTGCTGACTGTCGTTGACGCCCGACAGAATCAGCTCTTCCCCCTCAACGGCGACATCGGCCTTGAGCGGCGAGGCGAATCTCAGCTCGACCGAGATCGCCCGAGCCCGGCTGGCCGACAGACGAACCACGATCACCCCGTCCGGCGCGCTGGCGAACACCTCGCGCTGGTGCGCGACGCCGCCAAGCCGAAAGCGCGTCGTCGTAATCGCCCCATCGAGATCCAGCTCTCGCCTGTAGTCCGAGACCGGCTGGGCCAAGCCCGGAAAGTCCAGCCGCAAGTCACCGATCGTCTGGTAGGACATCTGATGCTTGGGCCGCGCCAGGAACTGGGCGTCCGCCAGGGCTTCGGCCTTGGCGTACTCCCCAGCCGCGATCAGGCGTTGGATCTCCGGCAGCGCGGCGCGGGCCTCGGGATTGATCGGCTCATACGGACCGCCCGCCCACAACGTGTCTTCATTGAGTTGCAGCCGCTCGGCGGCCACGCCGCCAAAGACCATCGCGCCAAGCTTGCCGGAGCCGACCGGCAGGGCCTCGACCCACTCAACGGCAGGCTGCCGGTACCAGAGACGATCCGTCAGCGCTTCAGTCGAGCGCGCCAATGTGGGCGCGCCGCCGGCGAGCGCGGCGCCGCCTAGACCCGCGACAGCGCCACGGCGGGTGAGCTCTGCGGCCACGCTCGCCCCCTAGTCCAGTTTGACCACGACCACGGATTTCGAGGGGATATCCAGGGTCAGACGGTCACCGGAAAGCTTGGCGCCCTTGAAGTCGACCGGAACCACGGCGGGCTTGGCGCCGAAGGCGTTCATCGCGTCCATCTTGTCGGCCGTCAGGACCTGACCACTCACGGACTTGGCCTTCAGGCCCGCCAGCGCGAGACTAAGCTTGACGCCGTCATCTGGAGACATGTTGGCGATCGCGACATAGACCTTGCCGTCCTTGCCCTTGGCCGCCGAGGCGTTAAAGGCCGGGATCTTGCTGCCGGCGACATCGATCTCCGGCGCCTTGGTCTCCAGGGGGATCGCCGTCGAGTCCTGGAACGGCACGTACATCTGATGGGCGTAGTAGGTCGGGGTCAGCACCATCTGATCGCCCCTGGTCAGGATGACAGCCTGAAGGACGTTGATGGTCTGGGCGATGTTCGCCATCCGCACGCGCTCGGCGTACTGATGGAAGATGTTGAAGTTCGCTGCGGCCAGCACGCCGTCGCGCAAGGTGTTCAGTTGGTAGAGGTGGCCAGGGTTCGTGCCCGGCTCAGGATCGTACCAAGTCCCCCACTCGTCGACATAGAGCCCGATGCGCTTCTGGGGATCATTGCGATCCATCACCGCGATGTGCTGGCGAAGCAGGTCGTCCATCCGCAGGGTCTGCGCGAACGACTTGCCCCAGGCGGCCTTGTCGAAGCCAGTCGCCGCGCCCTTCTTGTTCCAGTCGCCTGTCTGGATCGTGTAGTAGTGCAGCGAGATGGCGTCCATCTGCTTGCCCGCCGCCTTGGTCAGGACGTCGGTCCAGTTCACGTCGAACGAATTGGCGCCCGACGCCACTCGAACCGCCGGATTGTCGCTGTTCTTGTGGAAAAACGACGAGAAGCGGCGGTACTCGTTGGCGTAGTAGTCCGCCGTCATTTCGCCGCCGCAGCCCCAGTTCTCGTTGCCGATGCCGATGAACGGCACCTTCCACGGCTTGTCGCGACCGTTGGCGCGGCGCTCCTGGGCCAGGGTGTCGTCACCCGGCGAGGTCATGTACTCGATCCACTCGCGCATCTCGGTCGGATTGGACGAACCGACATTGACCGCGACATACGGATCAGCGCCGACCTGCTCGGCGAAGTCCATGAACTCGTGGGTGCCGAACGCGTTGGTCTCGGGCGAGCCGCCCCACCAGTTGTTCTTGCGAGAGGGACGCTTGTCGCGCGGGCCAATGCCGTCGCGCCAGTGGTACTCATCAGCAAAGCAGCCGCCCGGCCAGCGGATCACCGGAGTCTTGATCGCCTTCAGCGCGCCGACGACGTCGCTGCGAACGCCTCGGACGTTGGGAATCTTCGAGTCGGGCCCGACCCAGATGCCGTCATAAACGCCGGCGCCCAGATGCTCGGAAAACTGACCGTAAATGTAGCGCGAGATCGCGGGACCGGTCTGGTCGCCCCTCAACGTCGCGGTGGCGGTGATTTCACCCGCCTGCGCGCCCGTCGCCATGGCCAGCAGCGCGATCGCCGCGCCCCACCACTTGCCGCCCATGGTTCCCTCCCAATCAACGTTCCGTCGTTAAGGAGTCCATAGCAGCGGACTATTTGTCCGACAATATTGTTTCCAGATCGACGTTCGACGAAGGTCGGAGTCGACGACGGCTCTAGTGATTATCCCTCGGCAGGCCCTTGGTCTGGGCGATCCGCTGATACTTCACGGCGGGCTCGAGCACCGCTCCGGTATCCATCTGTCCGACAACGGCGCGCTGGATCTCCTGCCAGGGCGTCTGGCTTTCCGGATAGGCGTAGCCGCCCGCGGCTTCCAAAGCCCTGCGACGCTCCACGACTTCCGAAGCGGAAATCAGCACGTCCACCCGCGACTTGCGCAGATCAAAGCGAACCCGGTCGCCCGTCCTCAGCAGGGCGAGCCCGCCGCCAGCCGCCGCCTCAGGAGAGGCGTTGAGGATAGACGGCGACCCGGACGTGCCCGATTGGCGTCCGTCCCCGATGCAGGGCAATTGATGAATCCCCTGTTTGATCAGGTAGTTCGGCGCACGCATGTTCACGACCTCGGCCGCGCCGGGATAGCCGATCGGGCCCGCGCCGCGCATGAAGAGGATCGAGTTGGCCGTTATCCCCAAAGCCGGATCATCGATCCGGTGGTGATAGTCCTCGGGCCCGTCGAAGACGATCGCGTCACCTTCGAAGGCGTCTGGGTCCTCTGGATTGGACAGGTAGCGCGCGCGGAACTCATCGCTGATCACGCTGGTCTTCATGATCGCCGAGTTGAACAGATTGCCGCGCATGATCGCAAAGCCAGCGCGCTCGACGAGCGGACGCGAAAAGGGTCGGATGACGTCCTCATCCTCGATGACGGCGCCGCGGTACTGCTCGCCAATGCTCTGGCCCGACACCGCCCGCGCATCCTCGTGGATCAGGCCCTGCTCGATCAGTTGACCGAACACCGCCGGCACGCCGCCTGCGCGATAATAGTCCTCGCCGAGATACTCGCCGGCGGGCTGCAGGTTGACCAGCAGCGGCACGTCCTTGCCGGCGACCTCCCAATCCTCAAGCTTGAGCTCCACGTCCATATGACGCGCCAGGGCGTTCAGGTGGATCGGGGCGTTGGTCGAGCCACCGATCGCTGAGTTGACGACGACCGCGTTGAGGAACGACTCCCGGGTCAGGATGTCCGACGGTTTGAGGTCCTCGGCCACCATCTCGACGATCCGCAGCCCGGTCCGATAGGCGTTCTCCTGACGGTCTCGGTACGGCGCCGGGATCGCCGCCGAGCCGGGCAGTGACATGCCCAGCGCCTCAGTCAACGAGTTCATCGTCGTCGCCGTGCCCATGGTGTTGCAGTAGCCGGTCGACGGCGCTGAACTGGCGACGAGCTTGATGAAACCGGCGTTGTCGATCTCGCCGGCGGCGAGCATCTCGCGCGCCTTCCAGACGATCGTGCCCGAGCCGGTCCGCTTGCCTTTGTGCCATCCGTTCAACATCGGGCCGACCGACAGAGCGATGGCCGGGATGTTGACCGTCGCCGCCGCCATCAGGCAGGCGGGCGTGGTCTTGTCGCAGCCGATCGTCAGCACAACGCCATCCAAAGGATAGCCGTAGAGCAGCTCGACAAGACCGAGATAGGACAGATTGCGATCAAGGCCGGCCGTGGGCCGCTTGCCGGTTTCCTGGATCGGATGGACGGGGAACTCCAACGCGATGCCCCCAGCGCTGCGGATGCCCTCGCGAACGCGCTCTGCAAGCACCAGGTGGTGACGGTTGCACGGCGAGAGGTCCGAGCCGGTCTGGGCGATCCCGATGATGGGCCTGCCCGACTGCAGCTCTTCGAGGGTCAGGCCGAAGTTCAAGTAGCGCTCGAGATAGAGCGCCGTCATGTCGATATTGTCCGGATTGTCGAACCAGGCCCGCGAGCGGAGCGTGCGGGGGGAGACTTTAGGGACGCTCATGACAACCCTTGATGACCAGGAACCGGCGGCTGCGACCGCCGGAAATCGACGCGGAACGACCACGCCGGCTCGTCACCGCCTCGCTTTTTCATTTGTCTGACTATACCCCGCATCACAGGGCGTCAATGCAAGCGTCTCTCGGCCTTGGGGAGGACGAAACCGCCCCAATACAAGGCTTAAGCGGTCATGGATGCGCGGGTGTCTTCCAGAGCAAGCGTGACCAACCGCTCCATCGCCTCACGGGCTTGGTCCTCACGTCCAGCGGCGATGGCGTCGAACACCTTCCAGTGATCCGGAACGGGGTCGCGTGCGAGGTCGCGGGAGCGTTGCTTGTAGATCGTGGTCCAGCGGACCGCCGCGCCGATGCTGCTGCTGAGCGTGAAGAGCGGTCCGTTGGCCGTGGCCTCCAAAACCGCGTCGTGAAAGTCGCGGTCAGCCGCCTGCCCCGCCTCCGTCGCGAGCGTCTCGTGCTGCATGGTGACCAGCGCGGCGCGCATGCGCTCCAGCTGGCCAGCGTCCCGGCGCTTCGCCGCGAGCGCAGCCGCAGCCGGCTCGACGATCATGCGCAGCTCATAGAGTTCCTGGAGAAAGGACTCGCTTGGCTCGGACTCGAAGAACCAGGACAAAACCTCGGGATCCAGAAGACGCCACCGCGCGCGCGGACTGACGCGCGTCCCCGTTTTGGGTCGACTCTCGACAAGACCCTTCGCCGCGAGAATTCGGATAGCTTCGCGATAGGCGCTTCGCGAGACCTGGAGCCTTTCGCTGGCCTCGATCTCGTTGGTCAGCACGTCACCGGGTTGGTGCTTGCCTGAGACGATCGCCGCGCCGAGCGATCGTGCGATCGCCCCGTGGAGGCGACCTGGCGCTTCTTCGCGCTCGGGTTCGCCGCCGCCCTCATCGCGCCTCGCCTTCGCCACTCGCTTATCGCTCCAACTTGCCTAGCAGGCGATGGACCTGCGGGGCCGGACTCTAAGAATGTCACAGGCCCTGCAACAAGGAAATTCGGCCGCCGTCCGGATGACACTGGTTTGACAGCGCGGTTAGGACGGTTATTTGTCTGACTATTATTGACCTCTGGAGTTCAGACGGGTGGTTCTTCGATTCGCGCAGCTGAAAACACCGGAAGGCGACCGGCGGCTTGTCGCGATCGACAACTCGCGCCGTGCGCGCCGCGTGGAGGTCGCAGATACGCTCTATGAGCTGGCTCAAGTCGCCATCCGCGTCGACGCGACCTTATCGGAGGCGGCTCAAGCGCGGCCTTTGGGTGAAACCCTTGATTTCGACGCCGCCCTCGCCGAGGGCCGGGTGCTAGCCCCCATAGATCATCCCGATCCCGCACACTTGCTGCTCACCGGCACCGGCCTGACCCATCTGGGCTCCGCAGAGAGCCGCGACCAGATGCACAAGGCCGCCCTCGCCCACCAGGCCGGGACCGACGAGCCTCTGACCGATTCCCGTCGGATGTTCCTGATGGGCGTAGCGGGCGGTAAGCCGCCTGCCGGCGAGATCGGCGTGCAACCCGAATGGTTCTATAAGGGCGACGGCTCGCAACTGGTTGGCCCCAACCAGCCTCTGGTTTCCCCATCCTTCGCCGAGGACGGCGGCGAGGAGCCTGAAATCGCCGGGGTCTATATCGTGGGCCCTGACGGAACGCCCTATCGTCTGGGTTATTGCCTAGCCAACGAGTTTTCCGACCACGTCGTCGAACGTGGCAACTATCTGTGGCTGGCGCACTCAAAGCTTCGCAACGCCGCCCTTGGCCCTGAGCTGCTCACGGGACGCTTGCCCGAGGAAATTCATGGCGCCAGCCGGATCATCCGGAACGGCAAGGTCGCCTGGGAGCAGCCGTTCCTGTCTGGCGAGGGCAATATGTCCCACGCCCTGACGAACCTCGAACATCATCACTTCAAGTACGACCTGTTCCGACGCCCCGGCGACCTCCACGTCCACTTCTTCGGCGCGGCGACGCTATCGTTCGCCTCAGGGTTTCTGACCCAGGAGGGGGACGTTTTCGAGATCGAAGCCCCGCCGTTCCACTATCCCGCGCGCAATCGGCTCGCGCGGGGGGCGTCCACTGTGACGACCGTGAAGTCACTCTAGAGCGACCTTGCAGCCAATAATGATATCGAGGGAGAGGACCATGAGGCTGAAGACCATCGCGCTATGCGGCGCGGCCCTGCTTTTCGCTGGGACTGCTCAAGCGGCGGACCTCTCGCGCAAGCCCTTCGGAAAGCTGCCCTCGGGCGAGACGGTCGAGGCTCTGACTCTCACCAACGCAAACGGCGTGAGCGCCACAGTGATCACCTACGGCGCGACCCTGCAGTCGCTGATCGCGCCGGGCCGCGACGGTAAAGCCGCCGATGTCGCCCTCGGCTTCGCGGATGCGGCCGGTTACGCCAGCAACAACAGCTATTTCGGGGCCAGCGTCGGCCGGTTCGCTAACCGGATCGGCAAGGGACGCTTCACCCTCGACGGCAAGACCTACCAGCTGGCCTTGAACAACGACGGCGTCGCCGCGCTGCATGGCGGCGTCAAAGGCTTCGACAAGGTCGTCTGGAAGGTGCTGGACGCCAAGTCCGGGCCAGTCGCCTCCGTGACCTTTGGCTATGTCAGCCCCGATGGCGAGGAAGGCTATCCAGGAACGCTGACGGTCACGGCGACCTATGCGCTGGACGAGCAGAACCAGCTGACGATCACCTATGGCGCGACCACCGACAAGCCGACGATCGTGAACCTGACCAACCACGCCCTATTCAACATGGCCGGCGAAGGGGCCCCCGAGGGCGCGATGGGCAATGTGCTCACCATTCCGGCCGACGGTTACACGCCGGTCGACGCCGAGCTGATCCCGGCGGGCGTGGTGACCCCCGTCGCGGGAACCGCCTTCGACTTCCGAAAGCCCACAGCAGTCGGCGAGCGTATCCGTGACGCCAGCGATCCGCAGCTGGTCATTGGACGGGGCTACGACCACAACTACGTCCTGAACGGCCCATCGGGCGGCGCGCTGCGGCTGGCGGCCCGGTTGTCGGATCCCAAGAGCGGACGGGCCTTGGAGATCCTGTCCACCGAGCCGGGAATTCAATTCTACGCCGGCAACTTCATGAATGGCTTGATGGTCGGCAAGAGCGGCAAGATGTATCGCCAGGGCGACGGCATCGCGCTTGAGCCCCAGCACTTCCCTGATGCGCCCAACAAGCCACAGTTCGCGTCGACGAGGCTCAACCCCGGTCAGACCTATCGGAACACGATGGTGTTCCGTCTAGCCGTAGATCGCTAGCTAGGGTCAGACCACGTGCGGGGCTCGTTCAGCGCCTCGTCAATGAGCCGGTTGGCGGTCTCCACGCGGCTCTCCCCCGCACGAGGATCAGCGGCGAGCAGGCGCTTGATCCGAGCCTCGCGCGCCTTCGCCCGCGAGGCCTCGGCGAGCCGCTCGTCGGTGAGCGCCATGCTCAGCCGCACGCTGTCGCCTTGAGAGGCGAGACGGCGCTCAAGGTCGGCGATGGTCTGACGGCTCTGTTCGAGGGCGCTCAAGGCCTCGTCCCGTTGATCGCTTACAAGCTGCAAAACGCGCAAAGTCTCAGCCAAGCGCCCCCGCGCCGATATCGCGCGAACGACGCAGAAGGCGACCACAGCAACGGACAGCAACCACAGCGCCTTGATGAGAAGGGGCGCTAGCGCCGCGCCAGCCAGAGTGTCCATCGCCACAACCCTGTAAGCCTTGAAACCTATACCCCGCCTCGCCCGAACCGGGCTTCATTAACCGTGGTCGTGGCGTACTGAAGGACGTCGTTGACGACGCCCGAAAGGGTTTCGCCCGATAGGTCGTGCTCGCGAGCCCAGACATTCACCGCATGACGAAGAAATGTGCTCGCCACCTCGGTGGCGTCCTCTCCGCTTCCTGCAACGACGGCTGGCTCTGAGATCATGGTGCGGTCCAGGCTCATACGCGACTCCTCCGGCGGCACGAGGCGCCGCTCGCTCCACCAATCCTGAAAAGACGGACCCAGCCGGCGGGTGGCTGGGTCCGCAGTCGGGTCTCGCGGCGACGCTCGTCGGGACCTAGGGGCCTAAGCCTTCAAGAGGCGCGAGCCGTTTCGTTCCCGCAAAGCGCGACGCAGTCGACGCATGAACTGTGTTTGAGTCAGCGCAGTCTGGATGTGAGGATTTGCACAGCGCGCCGGAGCAAGGCGAGATTTCGGCTAGACAGCTCGGGTCAGGCTGAAGATCGGCGTCGCCGGAAATCCCTTGCGTCCCTGGGTGCGCCCGACATAGCCGCAGCGCAGCGTGTCGCCGTGAAAGGTCGCCAACGCGCCAGCGAGCGCCTCGCTGACACAGATTGATCCAGGGGCGACGTCGGGTTCGATCCTCGCGGCCACCACGACGTGAGCGCCCATCACCGCAGGCGACTTCGTCATCGGATTCGTGCGGAGGTGAACCGGGCCGTAGTGCCCCGCGATCCGCAAGCCAAGACTTCTCGGCAGCCCCAAAGCCCTCAGATCCAGAGTGCGATGCGCCTCCATCAGCGCCAGGGCCGCGCGCGCCGCGTCGATGGGGGCGTCAAAGACCAGGAACAAACCGTCACCCCAGGTTTCGAGATGAACCGGGCGAGCGGAAAGCGACTCAACCGCACTCGCCAAGCGCGCCATCACCGCATCCACGAAGACTGGGATCTGATCATCGCGAAGCGCGCCAAACCCCTGCATGTCGGCGAACAGCATGGCTTTCATGCCGCGCTTGGGGTCGGCGCCAGCGCCTGGCGGGCGAGGTGTTGGAAGCGGCCGCTCAATTTCGATCACCGCGCGCTGTCGGCCGCTCCGCGACCAGTAGTTCAAGTCGGCGTGCACGCCGGCGGGCCCGCCCCCTGCGTGACCGTCCCAGATCGCCAATTGCACGGCCTTGGTCGACAGCGTCTCTGCGCGCAGCACCGCGCAGCCCATCGCGAACTGGCTTGAGTAGGCGAAGACCTGCTCATCGCCGAGGAAAGGGTCCGAGGAAGCGTATCTGAGTGATGTGGCGCGAGACAAACAGCGCTCGAAACGTTCCACCCAGGCGTCGCCAAACGGTGCGACCGACACGCGCACGAACGAGCTTTGCTCAACGGGCAGCACCACGTGCAACTCAGCCCCGGCGGCCAGAAGCGCCTCGGCGAAAATGATGTCGCCGCCCGCCGCCAAGCTTCCGTAGCCAAAGCCCACCCGCTCCTTCACGAGCAAAGCGTCGACGCGCTCACGTAGCACCGAACCGCACAGGGCCGCCCCGGTGGTGTCGAGGATATGCCCGGTGAAATGCGCGCAGGCGGGAGGCCGTAAGGACTCCAGCCAGGCGGCGTCCACGCCCGTCTCGCTGCATAGTATCTCCAACTGCCGAAGCGTCGAAGCATGCGCGGCATAGGCGGTGGGCGCCAGGCTGACCGCTTCAGTCATGGCGTCACGCGCAGCGTCTAGGTCTCCGGTGAGGAAGCGGGCCTCGGCGCGGCTCGCGGCTTCGTAATAGGCCCCCTCGGCGGTTAGACTGGCGGGCGCCGACATCGCCAGCACCGCCCGCGCGCGCGCAGCAGCGCTCGACGCGTCCCCCGCCACAAGCGTCATGGTCGCAGCGTTGATGGCCCCGTAAACGCCACCGTACGCCCCAAACAGCTTTTCATACTGGCGGATCGAGGCCCTGGCGAACGCAAGACGGCGTGGTCCCCGCGCCGCCAGCGCGACATCCTTCAACAGACGCGCGCCCAAGGCTACGGCGTCATGGCCCTCGGCGCGATCCAGTCCCAGTCGCACATACTCCGACCGGGCGAAATCCAACGCCCCGGCGCGCGCCAAGCATAGGACCGCGAGATAGGCGGCCTGCGTGTCGTCCCGCTCTGTCTCAAGCGCGGCATGGGCGATGTCATAGGCGGCGAGGACCTCCCCTCGCCGTATGAGCGCGACCACATGCTCTGGATCAAACATCCCGCCTGGATCAGGGAATACGGCCAGCGCCGTTATCAATGTTGGGATCGAGATCGATCTTCTGGCCGTGCGAGTCCAGCATCAGGAGGCTGTAGGTGTACTCGCCCATCCGCTGATCCTCGTAGATGACCTTGAAACGCGACCGCGGAGCCAAGTCGCCGCCATCGATCGAGTACGGCACCCAGACATAGCTTGAGAAGTTCACACCGAAATCGCGCTGGATTTCGATGGGTCTGCGCTGAAATGACCAGCCTGCATTGATAAGCTGATCGCTTAGAGTGAACACCAACTCGCAGCGCTCGCTCAGATCCAGGAACAGCCGTTTGGGCCGCCGCGGGTCCACAAAGTTCATGAAGTTGTATCGTTCGTCCAAGCCGATGACGAGCTCCACAACTTTTTCGGGTGTTGGTTCGGTCATTTCAAGTCTCCCGACTGAGAATTTCACCTGCGGGCGACTCTCGCCAAAACGCAACAAACCCAGGGTGCGCGTACCCCTCTTGCTTGAGACTGCGCACGATCTTCATCGCCTCATCGCGCTGGCCGACCGCCCAATAGGCGCGCGCCAGGACGTCGAGACTTGCGGGCGGGAGAGATTTACGACGGGGCGATAGCGTCTTGATGGCGGCGGCGGGCCTACCTTCAGTGAACTGCGCATAGCCAAGCAGATCAGAGTTGCTGGTGGCCGTGTCGGGATCGCCGTTGGAGGACTCCAGGCGCTCCACAAGGCGCTCGGCCATGCCCTTGGCCGCTGCGGTGTCGCCGGCGCTCAAGGCCAGAACGATCGCCTGCCGAGCCAGACGTCCGTCAAGATCGGCTCGCCACTCCGTCGCTTGCTGCCCCTTGCGGGATCGCGCCAAGGTCGCGCTGGCGGCGGCATGCCGGGACCTTGCCGCGGCCAGATCACCGGAGCGCGTCTCGACGTCGATCAGGTCGAGTTCACCGACGAGAACATATTCCCGCCAACGCGTGTTGGTCGGGTCCAGGGCAGCGAGCTCTCGCAAGCGAATATTCGCCGCGGTCAGTCGACGCCGCGAGTCCTCAAGCCGACCCAAGTCGATCTCAAGCCTGCCAAGACCAAGCTGGGTCGCGACACTCTTGGCCGCCATCCGCTGGTCTTTCGGAAAAGCCGCTACGCCTTCCTCCAACAAGTCGGCGGCGGCCTTGCGCTCAATGAAGGCGTCTCGCGGTTTGGCCATCAAAAGCAGAGCGTCGGCGATCCAGGCGCGCGCGTTGGCCGCATCGGTCAGGCGCTGCTTGTCATTCGAAGCTCTGAGGCGTTCGGCCTCAAAGATCCTGAAGGCGGCCCGAAACGCAACCAGCGCCTCCTCGGCGCGCCCCTCTTCAAACAGCAGCGTTCCGAGGTTGCTCTCGGCATAGGCCCCTTCAATCCGCCACTCCGCGCGATTGGGGTCGATCGCCACCAGTCGCTGGGCGAGCTCGGCGTATCGCTTGAACCCGCGCTCGGCCTCCGCGACCTCTCCGCGGCGCCATTTCATATAGGCCAGCCAATAGACGTTCTGAGCTTCGTCGAAGACCCGATCACCATCATTCGGAGCGCGCTGCACGAGCGCGTGAGTCGTCGCGGCGGCCTGGGCGAAGGCGTCCTGCGCGCCGACCAAGTCACCGCGCTGCTCCCGGATCGTCCCCAGAAGGGTCTGCGCCTTGGCGCGCTGGGCCAGCGCCTTGTCGTCCAGCCGGTCGCTTTGCGCCTTGGCGTAGTAGGCCAGGACCTTCGCGCTCACGCCGTCTAGGAGATCCAGACGACCGACGGGCTCTAGCTGTTCACGCAGGTCACCCAGCATGTAAGCGACAAGGGCTTCGGTCTCATCCCGCTGCTCCCGCGCGATCTGGCGCGACTTCAACGTCACGACGGTCATCGCGCCCATCCCAACGGTGACCGCTAGCGCCAAGCTGCTGAAAGCCGCCATCAAGCGTAGTCGCCGACGCGCATCACGCTGCACCAGCCGATCCAGATTGACGCCCAGCAGGCGAGCGGCGATCCGGAGCTTGGCAAGCCTCCTGCCGTCGGCGTCCTGCCGCAAGTCCACCGCCAGAGGCTCGACGCCCGGCGGCAGCGCAGCTTTCAAGGCGAGCGGCAAAAGCTCTCCGAGGGAGAGGCTCACTGGCGCGTCGGGCGCGATCACGCTGATCACATGGTCTGCGCCCCTCGAAGCGAGAAAATGAGCGACTTCCTTGTCCACCCAAAGTGATGCGGCGGACTGGGGCGAGCACAGGATGATGAGGGCATCGGAGCGATCCAACGCCTCGCGGATCGCCTCGCTCAGGTCGGCGGCCGCTGACAGCTCGTCACGATCACGGAAGATCGGCTTTAGACCACTCTCAACCGTCTCCGCGCCGCCGGAGCGGAGCCCACGGGGCGGGCGATAGCTCTCGAGGCTCCGATGGAGCCACTCGGCGGCTTTGCGATCATGATGACTATAGCTGATAAAGGCCTTGTACCGTTGTCGGCTATTCATCATCGCCCCCGATCGACAGCGCAGGAGCGTATCAGATGACCGTGATTCCACCGTCGGCTCAGCGCGTCGCGACCCATACGCCGAACGAGGGAGCGCCAGAAGACCATCGGAACAATAAACTGTTTCGATACATGACACCGGAAGAGATCGAGGGGCTGATGCAGCGCCTTGAGCCCTTGCGCTATGGTAAGGGCGAGATGATCGTCCAACGTCACGACCAGGATGAAGGGATCTATCTCTTGCTGGAGGGTGCGCTCTTGGCCAACCAGTACGCACGGTCGGGACGCGAAGTCGGTTATCGTCGCCTGAGTCCCGGGGCCTATTTCGGAGAGATCTCAGCGATCGACGGCCTGCCAAGATCGGTGAACATCGTAGCGCTGGAGGATGTTCGGCTTGTCCGGCTGCCGGCGCGTCTAATCCGGGACCTCTTCGAGTCGTCACCCCGCTTCATGCGAGCGCTGCTTGAGGACATGGCGGCGCTAACGCGCTCTCTTACCGATCGCTTGTTCGAGCTGACCGCGATTTCCGTCGCCTGCCGCGTAGACATTGAACTTCTGCGAATAGCCTCGGCGGCGGGGGGAGACGGACGGACGGCCGTTATCCACCCCTGCCCTACGCACGCCGAGCTAGCCGTTTTGGTGGGCAGTCAACGCGAACCGGTCACACGTGAGCTGAACCGGCTCGCCAGCCTTAATATCGTCCGCCAGAAGGGGCGCTCGCTGCACGTGCTGGACATGGAAGCCCTGGCCAAAGAGGTCGAGCGGATCGGTGGAGAGCTTTAGACAGCCTTGGCATGGCGGTTGACCGCGACGGGGAGCCGTTCGTCGAACGCAGCGGCGACCACACGCATCAGGCGGCGCGCCGACTCCGGGATCACGACGGAGCTGCCGTCGAGCACGCAAAGGCCGGCGACCTCGACAGCCGAAAGACTGGCAAGACTGCCAGCCAGATGATCAGGCGCAAAGCCATGGGCCGTGCAAAGAGCCGCGACATCGACCCGCATATCGCACATCAGCCGTTCGATCACGGCCGAGCGCAGTCGGTCTTCGTCGGTGATCGCCAACGCGCGCCCTAGAGGCAGCTCTTCCCGAGCGATCTTGGAGGCCCAGGCGTCGGTGGGCGTCAGGTTCTGGACAAAGCCCTCCCGAAACTGGCCGATCGAAGACGGACCGATCGGAACCAGCACGGGCGCGGGATCATCGGTATAGCCTTGGAAATTCCTGCGCAGTCGCCCTTCAGCCGCAGCCCGGCTCAGCGCGTCATCCGGCAGCGCATAGTGGTCCAGACCGATCCGGACATAGCCCGCTTCGACCAACGCTGCGTCCGCCGCATCCGCCTGCGCCCACCGGCCGTCAATATCAGCGAGGTCCGCCTCGCGGATCATCGTTTGGTGCTTTTTCATCCACGGCACGTGGGCGTAGCCGAACACCGCGACGCGATCCGGCCTCAGCGCCAAGGCGGTCTTCGTGGAGGCGTAGACATTATCAACGGTCTGCCCAGGCAAGCCGTACATCAGGTCGAAGTTCAACGCGTCGATACCCGCGGCGCGCAGGCGGTCGACAGCGGCGCTAACCTGTTCGAAGGGCTGGACGCGGTTAACCAGCGCCTGGACCGCCGGATCGAAGGTTTGCACCCCCAGGCTCACGCGGGTCAAGCCGGCCTCGCCGGCGGCGTCTACGAATGCGTCGGAGAGCATTCCTGGATCGAGCTCGGCGGCGATCTCGGCGCCGGGGCGAATCCTGAACGTCGTCGCCAGTTGCGCCACGAGGCGCTTGAAGTCCCCAGGGCTCAGAGCGTTGGGGCTGCCGCCGCCGAAATGAAGATGCGCAAGCCCGTCATGCTCCCCAAGCCGTCGAGCCGTAAGATCGATCTCGCGCGCCAGGACCTCGGCATAGGTCCCGACCCGTTCATAGGTGTGGGCGATCGAGGTGTTGCAGCCGCAATACCAGCAAAGCCGCCTACAAAACGGCACGTGGACGTAGACCGACAGATGGTCGTCAGCTCGGGTCTGGGCGAACCAACTGGCGGCCTGATCGACTTGCGCGGCGTCGAACGCCACCGCAGTGGGATAGCTCGTGTAGCGCGGCAGGTTGCGCTCGGCTTGCGCCCGCTGAACGGACGAGAGAACGGTCTGGGTGATCATCGGTTCGGATGCTTTGTGAAGAGGTGCTAGTACGGCCGTCAGCGCTAGTGCGACGCCATCGCGGTGCGGGCGCCACGGCGACGCTCGCGCTCGGCTTGACTGAAGGCTTCACCGATATCGTTGTCGATCATGGCGTCGGGATGGGCCAACTGCGCCAAGCCATCAGACTGACGAAACGTGACCGTGGCCCCATCGATCTCGACCCCATGCGGCCCAAGGCTGGAGAAGGCGCGTGAGAGATTTTCCGGCGTCATACCCAGCAGCGAGGCCAGGACGCGCTTGCGACAGGGCAGCTTGACTACGGGCCCGCCCCCTTGCCGCTCTTGCTGCGCCAACAGATAGCTGACCAGCCGTTCCCTGGCCGTCCGCAGTTTGCAGTTCTTCAGGGAGCGCACCGCGCCGCTGAAGCAACCGGCAAGTTCTTCCGCCACCGCGCGCGCCAACCCCGCATCCTCGCTCAGCGCATGCCTGAAGGCTTCGCCAGGGACCATGAGGATCAAGCTTGCCTTCGTGGCTCGCGCCGTCATCAAGCTCGGGCTGTCCAGGACGATGGAAGCCAGGCCCAGCGTGGCGGTGGGCCACAGCAGCGCGAGGGTCGACTCGCGGTCGCTGGAGCTCCCCTCTAGCTCGATCGCCCCTTCAAGCAGCACGAACAGGAAGTTGTCCGGCAGCCCCTGGGTCGTCAGTTGCGATCCGCGCGGAAAGCGCTGGAGGAAGGCGCCCCGCATGAGCCGACCAAAGACCTCATCAGCCGCAGTCTCGAACAGCGGCAAGGCCCGAACGCGCAGGAGATCGGGGGCTTCTAGAGACATGATCGACGCGCTCCTCGGCTTCTTGCGAGCTGTATGCGCGGATACCGCCAGCGCCACCTTGACGCCGATCAATCGCCTCCACGATCTCCGTCACGTCCGATAAGAGCAGACAAACAAAAGCTCCCCGTCGGCGAACCGACGGGGAGGAAGAGGACGGACGTCCGGGGGCGTCCGTCGGGGGGGGTTAGAATTGGCGCGACAGGCCGATCGAGGCGACGACCGGGTCAAGGTCGACCTTGGCCTTCAGGGCGCCGCCGTTGATCTTCGCGTCAGTGCTGAAATAGACCTTCTTGACGTCGGCGTTCAGCAGCCAGCTGTTCTTCATCTTGATGTTGACGCCGGCCTGCAGCGCATAGCCGACACCGTCGTCGACCTTCACGGTGAAGCCGTTCTTGTTCTTGTCGCTGTAGAACAGCATGTAGTTCAGGCCGGCGCCAAAGTAGGGGCTTACCTGCGAGGCCGGCAGCGGGTGGTACTGCAGCGTCACGACGGGCGGCAGGACCCAGGTCTTGTGCACCAGCACGTCGGTGCCCGGACCTTGAGCGCGGATGTTGTGTTCCGTGGTGCCCAGGATCGCCTCGACGGCGACCTTGTCGGTCAGGAAGTAGGTAAAGCCGAGGGTCGGCTTGATGTCGTTTCCGACATGCGCCTTGAGGCCCGAGTTAGCGCCGGCGGCGGTCAGGATGGCGGCGTCCTTGGCCGGCGCGACCTGAGTCAGGCGAGCATGGACGATCAGATCGCCCTTGGCGTTCGGCGTGAAGTCTTGAGCCTGGGCGGCGCCGGCGGCGAGCGCGCCAAAGGCGGCGAGCGAAAGAGCGAGCTTCTTCATTGTCTATCCCCAATTCCTGCGACGTCTTGTTTCTTGTCGCGATGGGAATGTGGACGACTATATCGATCAAGTATTTGACCTGTGTCAGACCTGAAAGCCTCAGAAGCGCCGGCGGATCCTTAAGTATCGCTCACCCTTCGCTGGCTGGCGGCTTATCGTCGAGATGGTCATAGAGGATCCGCTCAGCATCCCCCTTGGGATCATCATACTGGCCGGCCTTCATCGTCCAGAAGAACGCCAGCAAGCCCAGCGCGCCCAGACCGATCGAGGCCGGAGCCAGAAACAGGACAATGTTCATCGGCGGAAACTCCAGAGACGCGGACGCGCCGCGTTGAGCAAGACGATGATCGAAGAGCCTGACATGGCCAGGGCCGCCACGAAGGGATTGACCAGTCCGAACATCGCCGCCGGCGTGGCGACAAGGTTATAGAGCGCCGAAAACCCGAAGTTCTCCAGCGCCCGTCGCCGCGATTCCCGCGCGGTCTCGATGGACTCGACGACGGCGGCCAGTTCGTCACCGGTGAAGACCAGGTCGGCCGCATTCTGGGCTGCGTCCACCGCCGCGCCCGGCGCCATCGAGGCATGCGCCTTGGCGAGAGCGGCGGCGTCGTTGAGGCCATCGCCGACCATCAGCACCCTTTTGCCCTGGGCTTTCAGCGCATCGACCGCAGCGGCCTTCTCGACCGGGGTCAGGCCCGCGCGCCAGTCGCTGACGTCCACGTCGCGCGCTACATCGCGGACCGGTCCTTCGACGTCGCCCGAAAGGATCTCTACGGACAGACCCAAAGCGCGAAGCTTGGTGATTGTGTCCCGGGCGTCGGCTCTCGGCCGATCCTCGAAGGCGAAGCGGATCTTCACGTCGTTCTCGAAACCGAACCAGAGTTCGGTCTCGCGCACGCCGCCGGCCTCGACGCCGACAAAGCCGGCCCGGCCCAGTCGGGCCCGACGCCCGTCGATGAAGCCCTCGACGCCCTGCCCGGCCGTCTCGACGCAGTCTTGTGCGACCGGTCCGGCGCCGGCTTCGGCCGCCAGAGCGCGCGCCAAAGGGTGGCGGGAGGCGCGCGCCAGCGGCGCGGCCAGCGTCACCAGATGCGCCGGCGCGTCGATCAGCGCCGGACGCCCCTCGGTCAGCACGCCGGTCTTGTCGAAGACCACGTGATCAGCCTCGGCCAGGCGCTCCAAAGCCGCGCCGGACTTAACCAGCACGCCCTTACGAAACAGCCGGCTGCTCGCCGCGATCTGGACGGCGGGAACCGCCAGACCAAGGGCGCAAGGACAGGTGACGATCAGCACCGCTGCGGCGCGGAGCAGCGCCTCGCGGGGTCCAAGGCCCAACGCCCACCCGCCCACAAAGGTCAGAGCCGCCGCCGTGTGAACCACAGGGACGTAGAGCGCGGCGGCCTTATCGGCGAGCCGAACATAGGTCGAGCGCGCCTGGGCGCCGGCTTCCATCAGTCGGGCGATGGCGGCGAGCGTGGAGTCCTCGCTCCGCGCCGTGGCTCGCATGACCAGTCGGCCCGACAGGTTCAGCGCGCCGGCGTGCAATCGGGCCCCGGCGGCGACGGGCGCCAGCGCCGTCTCGCCGGTGATCAGGGCGTTGTCGAGTTCGGACACGCCTTGCTCGACCAAGCCGTCGACCGGAATGCGCTCGCCGGGCGTGACGGCCAGCAGGTCGCCCACGCGGATGTCCGCGACGGGAACGCCCTGCTCGACCCCCTCGGTAAGGCGCATCGCGACCGGCGCCTGGAGCGCCAGGAGATCCCGGGCCGCAGAGCGGGCGCCCGCTCGCAGGCGGTGATCCAGATAGCGGCCGATCAGCAGCAGGAACAGCAGCGTCACCGCCGCGTCGAAATAGGCATGCTTCCCGCCCAGAAGGGTCTCGGAGAAGCTGACGATCAGGGTGAGGATCACCCCGATCGAGATCGGCACGTCCATGTTGGCCTTGCCACGCCGCAGCGAGGCCCAGGCTGAGCGGAAGAACGGCCTGCCGGCGAACAGCGCGCAGGGCGTGGCGACGATCGCCGCCATCCAGTACATCAAGGTCAGGGTGGCCGGCGTCAGCTCCTGCCCGAACAGGCCCGCCCAGGCCGGAACGGTGAACATCATGACGTTACCGGCGCCAAAGCCCGCGACGCCAAGGGCGAGAGCGAGCTCCTTGCCCTCCTTATCCTGCGCCGCCTCGGCCTCGGCCGGGTCGAACAGGCAGGCGCGATAGCCAAGGTCCTCCACGGCTTCGAGCACGCGCCCCGGATCAGAGATCTTGCCGGCCAGCTCGACCGAGAGCTTGCCGGTCGTCAGATTCAGTCTCGCCGCCTCCACGCCCGGCAGCGCGCGCACCGCCTTCTCGATCTTGTTGATGCAGCCAGCGCAGCGGGCCCCGCGCACAAGCAGTTCGAACCGCCCCCGCCCGGCGTCGTCGCGCCGAACGAAGGCCTCTAGATCACGATGCAGGGCGAGGCTGTGACTCATTGCGACACCAGGCGCGCTTCCAGTTCAAAGGCGTTCTGGGCGTCGCGCGCCGTCGCGCGCAGATCCCAGGCCCCGTCCAACTTGGCCGTGGCCCGATAGCGGCCGTCGCCCAGCGGCTTGAAGTCGAGCACCTGCTTGCCGACCTCCGTGGCTGGACGCGCGAGCGATCCCGTAACCGAGAGACGATCAAGCGGCTGCCCCGCGCGATCGCGCACCCGCACGACCACCGCGCCGCCGCCCTGCGTCTCAACCGCCGCCGTCCAGCCCAGCGCGGCTTCGCGCTCGCGTTGGGCCAGCGTCTTGTTGAAGGCCAGCCCCGCCTCATAGGGGTTGGAAGCGACCTGACCCGAGAAGGTCCGGTAAGCCAGCACCATGAACACCACGTCCACGGCGATGATCAGGGCGAAGAAAGCGACGACGCCAAACAGCACGTGCCAGCCGGTGATCTGGCCCTTGCGCGAGGTCGCGGTCGTTACGGATTGCGCGGCGATCGTCATTGCGGGTTCGCAGCTCCAGAGAGGAAGACGGTCTTGGACTCGGCCAAGATGTCGTCGGACTTGGCGAGAAACCGGGCCGGCACGCTGCCGGCCAGGTCGGCGTCCGCCGGCGCGGTGACGAAGACCCGGGCCGAGACCACCTGGTCAGCGGGCACGATCAGGGTCACGGCCTGGACGGTCTGCCCGGGCTGGCTGAGACGCGCGCCGTGCACGCCTTCGAAGGTGATGTCGAAGCGGCGCTCGGCGAAAGTGCGGTTGGTGATCTTCAGGGTGTAGCCGTCGCGCACCGCGCCGTCATGCATGCGCACGAAGGTCGGGTTGCGATCGCGGATGACGTGAAGGTCGGCCTTCGGACGCGTGACCAAGGACCACAGGGTCAGACCGCCGACGAGGGCGAGCGCCACTGCGTAGTAGATGGTCCGCGAGCGGACCGGCTTGTAGACCGCCTTTTGACCGCAAGTGCGCGCGGCGACCGCCGCATCCGTGTCATAGGCGATCAAGCCCGTGGGGCGGCCCAGCTTGCCCAGGATATCGTCGCAGGCGTCGACGCAGAGACCGCAGTTGATGCACTCGAGCTGCGAGCCGTCGCGGATGTCGATGCCCATCGGGCAAACCACGACGCACTGGCGGCAATCGATACAGTCGCCGCGCCCCTCCCAGCTCTGGCCCTTCTTGTGAGCCCCGCGCGGCTCGCCGCGCTCCCGCAGATAGGTCACCTGCAGCGAGTGCTGGTCCAGCATCGCGCCCTGGATCCGGGGCCACGGGCACATGTAGGTGCAGACCTGCTCACGCATCCACCCCGCGAAGATGTAGGTCGTCGCCGTCAGAAGCGCGCAGGACACATAGGCGGTGGCCGGCGCTTGGCCGATCCAGAAGGTGCGGATCAGGGTCGGCGCGTCGTGGAAATAGAAGATCCAAGCGCCGCCAGTGCCAAAGGCGATGCCCAGCCAGATCAGGTGCTTGCCGGTCTTGCGCCAGACCTTGTTGAAGGACAGCGGCGCGGCGTCGAGGCGCATCCGGGCGTTGCGATCACCTTCGAAGAGGCGCTCGACCACGATGTAGAGGTCTGTCCAGACGGTCTGCGGGCAGGCGTAGCCGCACCACAGGCGACCGAACAGCGCCGTCGTGAGGAACAACGCCAGCGCGGCGGCGATCAGAACGCCGGTGAAGAGATAGACTTCCTGCGGCCACAGCTGGATGTCGAAAAAGTAGAAGCGGCGGCCGGTGAAATCGACCAGCGCCGCCTGCTGCGGAAAGCCTTCTGGCCTTCCCCAGCGGATCCAGGGCGTGATGTAGTAGACGCCTAGGGTGGCGATCAGCAGCACCCACTTCACCATCCGCCACTTGCCATGGACAAGCTTGGGATAGATCGGCTGGCGCGGCTTGTAGAGGCCGCCCTTGGCGTCGCCTTTGCCCTTGGCCCGCTCAGCGGCGGAAACCGCCGAGCGGGTATCGGGTTTAGGAGGAGTGTTGTCGATAAGCGTGGGCATGGGCCCTACTGACCGCCTGCGTTACTGTGGATGTAGACGCTCAGCGCCTTGATGGTCTCGGGGCTCAGACGACCGCCCCAGGCGGGCATCACCCCGCCGTTGCCGGCGTAGATCTGCCCCCGGATCGATGCGCGATCCGAGCCAAACAGCCAGTCGGCGTCCGTCAGGTTCGGCGCCCCAAGCTGCTGATTGCCCAGGCCCTGCGGACCATGGCACGCCGAGCACTGCGCCTCGAACAACGGGGCGGCGCGAGCGACTGCTCCGGCGTCCGCCGGGCGACGCGACAGGTTCACCACATATTCGGTGAGATCATCGATCTGCGCCGGCTGGAGCATCTCGTCGCGGCCGTAAGCAGGCATTTGCGAGACGCGTGCGCCCTCAGCGCCGGAACGGATACCATGGGTGATGGTGTACTGGATGTCTTCCAGCTTTCCGCCCCATAGCCAGACGTCGTCGCGCAGATTGGCGTAGCCCTTGGAGCCCGTGCCGCCGATGCCGTGGCAGGTCGCGCAGTTGTCGCCGAACACCGACTGGCCGACCTGCTGGGCGTAGGCCTGAAGCTTGGGGTCCTTCTCGATCTGCTCCAGGCTGGCGGTGCGCAGCATGGCCGCGCCCTCACCCCGGTGCGTTTCGAGCGCCTTGAGCTCCTGGCTGACATCGACCCGGTCGGACTTGTTGAGCAAGCCCTTGGTGTAGCCGTTCAGTCCCGGCCAGGCGGGCATCAGCACCCAGTAGCCGATCGAGAAGGCGATGCTCGCGTACCAGATCCAAAGCCACCAGCGGGGTAGCGGATTATCCAGTTCGCGAATGCCATCCCATTCGTGGCCGGTGGTTTCGACGCCCGTGGCGTCATCGATCTTGCGGTCGGCCATCAGGGTTGCTCCCCGTCGTCCAGCGGCATGCGCGCGGCGTGTTGGAATTCGGCCTTCTTGGAGGGCCGGAGGGCGTAGGCGACGCCAGCGAGGAAGATCAGACCGAAGTAGATCAGCCCGAACTGCTGCGCGAAGCGCGCCACGATTTCATAGGAGAGACCGCTCATCGTTGGTTCTCCGGCGCGTGGGCCTTGTACGTCTTGAAGTCGACGGTCGTGCCCAGCATCTGGAGATAGGCCACAATGGCGTCCATCTCGCTGACCTTGTTCGGGTCGCCGTCGAAGTCGCGGTTGACGACCTTGGCGTCGTAACGGCCGCGCAGCGCCACAGCGTCGGTCGAGAACGGATCGGCCTGCGCCTCGAGATCCTTCTCGGCGTTGGCGATCTGATCAGCGGTATAGGGCACGCCGACCGTCTTCTGGGCCTTCATACGGGCGGCGATGTCGCTGTAGTCTAGGTCATTGGTGGCCAGGAACTTGTACGGCGGCATCACAGACTCCGGCACGACGGAGCGCGGATCGATCAGGTGGTCGCGGTGCCAGCTGTCGGAGTACTTGCCGCCGACACGCGCCAGATCAGGACCGGTGCGCTTGGACCCCCATTGGAACGGGTGGTCGTACATGCTCTCGGCCGCCAGGCTGTAGTGGCCGTAACGCTCGACCTCGTCGCGCAGCGGGCGGACCATCTGCGAGTGGCAGAGATAGCAGCCCTCGCGGACATAGATGTCGCGCCCGGCCAGCTCCAGGGGCGTATAGGTGCGCACGCCCTGGACCTTTTCGATGGTGCCCTGCAGCCAGAACAGCGGGGCGATTTCAACGAGGCCGCCAATCGAGACGACCAGGAGGATGCCGACGACGAGCAGCAGCGAATGCCGCTCGAACTTGGCGTGGTGCTTCCAGATGGACATCAGAGACCTCAGGCGATCGCGTTGGCGGGAGCAGCCGAAGCGTCGGCCGGCGCAGCGGAGGGCGAAGCGATCGTCTTCCACATGTTGACGATCATGATCAGGGCGCCGCTCAGGTACATGAGACCGCCGACCGTCCGGATGACGTTCTCGATGTGCTTGGCCGAGACCGTCTCGATGAAGCTGTAGGCCAGGAAGCCTTGCGGGGTGTATTCCCGCCACATCAGGCCTTCCATGATGCCCGACACCCACATCGCGGCGATGTAGAGCAGGATCCCGGTGGTCGCGATCCAGAAGTGCCACTCGATCAGCTTGTTCGAGTACATCCCAGGCTTCTTCCAGAGCCATGGCACCAGGCAGTAGATCGCACCGAAGCTGATGAAGCCGACCCAGCCCAGGGCGCCGGAATGCACGTGGCCGATGGTCCAGTCGGTGTAGTGGCTCAGCGCGTTGACCGCGCGGATCGACATCACCGGGCCTTCAAAGGTCGACATGCCGTAGAAGGCGATCGAGACGACCATCATGCGGACGACGGGGTCGGTGCGCAGCTTGTCCCACGCGCCCGACAGGGTCATCAGGCCGTTGATCATGCCGCCCCAGCTGGGCATCCACAGCATGATCGAGAAGGTCATGCCCAAGGTCTGCGCCCACTGCGGCAGCGCGGTGTAGTGGAGGTGGTGCGGGCCGGCCCAGATGTAGATGAAGATCAGCGCCCAGAAGTGCACGATCGACAGACGATAGCTGTAGACCGGACGCTCAACGCGCTTGGGCACGAAGTAGTACATCATGGCCAGGAAGCCGGCGGTCAGGAAGAAGCCGACGGCGTTGTGGCCGTACCACCACTGGACCAGGGCGTCCTGCACACCGGCGAACACGCCGTAGGACTTGTGGTTCAGAAGGCCGACCGGAACAGCGGCGTTATTGACGAGGTGCAGCAGCGCGACCGTGACGATGAACGCCAGGTAGAACCAGTTGGCCACGTAGATGTGGGGTTCCTTGCGCTTCCAGATCGTGCCGAGGAACACCAGCAGATAGGCGACCCAGACGATGGTCAACCACAGGTCGGTGTACCACTCGGGCTCAGCGTATTCCTTGCCCGAGGTCGCTCCCATCAGATAGCCGGTGGCGGCCAGCACGATGAACAGCTGGTAGCCCCAGAACACGAACCACGGCGTGATGCCGCCAGCCAGACGCGCCTTGCAGGTGCGCTGGACGACATAGAAGGACGTCGCGATCAGGGCGTTGCCGCCGAACGCGAAAATCACCGCCGAGGTGTGCAGCGGCCGCAAACGGCCGAAGTTCAGGAAGCCCAGGTCCGGGAAATAGAAGATTGTCGGCCAGGACAGCTGGGCGGCGATGATCACGCCGACCAGAAGGCCCGCCGCGCCCCAGAACATGGTGGCGATGACGCCCGCCTTGACCACGTTATCTGAATATTGATCGGGATGATCCTGGAGCGTCCCTCCCGCCAGACCGGCGTTCAGGGCGAAGGCGGCGAGGACGCCAGCCAGCGCGAATGTTCCAATCTGCAGACGGAACATCGGATCATGGGTGAGACCAGCGCCGAGGATCGCCAGGAAGGCGCCGACGACGGAGATGGCGAGAAGCGCCGCGGAGCCCGCTGGCGGGCCGGCGCTTCTAAGTGTGGTTGCGGACATACGGACTCCCTGGGGCGAACCTCGCCCCTGGATGTCACGCTCCGACTCCTCCGGCTTTGACACGCATCAAAGCCCCCTCCCCAATCACGAGCCATGGTGCGTCCACGTCATGGGAGATTGATCACGTGCCCCATCTTGAGGTCCTGGTCCGCAACAGCGTTCCGCTCGCCGGCGCTTTGGCTTTGGTTAGCTGGGCGGTGGCCTTGGGTGAAGCCGCGCCTCGCCTCCTGACAGGCCCCCTCTGCGCGTCCAGCCAAGATGCTTGGGCGTTCGCCGGGCACTGCCCTGCGTGCTACGTCGCCGTCGGCTTCACCATGGTGGCCATCGGTCTTGCTACGGCGCGCCTTCGCAGCCCTGCGCGAGCGGCGGCTCGCGTCACCGCGATCTAAAAAGACTCATGAACGCGCCAAGCCGTCTCGCGCCATAGCTTTGGCGCCGCAGAGGTCTGGCGCGGAGGCGGAGACGTCAACGGCCTCCCCCTTGTGGCCGAGTCAGGCGACTCGTCGGACGCCACCGCCCACGCTTCCTGCGATCTTGAAGAGACCCATGCGGTCACTCAGATCCTGCGCTTCGGAGCGGAGCGCATGCGCGGCCGCCGTTGTCTCCTCCACCATGGCCGCGTTCTGCTGCACCACACGGTCCATCTCGCCGACGGTGGTGTTCACCTCGCGCAGGCTCTGGGCTTGATCGTTCGCGGAGCGAGCGATGGCGTTGACCTGGCTATCGATCTCGGCGACCCGCGCGACGATCCTCTGCAGCGCCTCCCGCGTTCGCGCCACGCGCTCAACCCCTGCCGAAACCTGGGCCGTCGAGGCGCTGATCAAGGTCTTGATCTCGCTGGCTGCGCTAGCGGACCGCTGAGCCAGCGCCCGGACTTCCTGGGCGACGACGGCGAAGCCCCTGCCCGACTCGCCCGCGCGTGCGGCTTCCACACCGGCGTTCAGCGCCAGAAGATTGGTCTGGAACGCGATCTCGTCGATTACACCGATGATCCGGCTGATCTGGCCGGACGAGGTCTCGATCTGGGTCATGGCGTCGACCGCTTCTGTCACGACGGGGTCAGAGCGTTCCGCCTCCTGGCGCGCGCCTTCGGCGGCGGCGTTGGCCTGCCGCGCATTCTCGGCGGTCTCGTTGACCGCGACGGTCACCTGGCCGAGCGCGGTGGCGGTCTGCACCAGGCTGGCGGCCTGCTGTTCGGTGCGGCGCGCCAGCTCGTCCGAGGCGCGGCTCATGTCATTGACCCCAGCGCTCATGGTCGAAGCGCGCGTGGTCACATCGCCCATAGCCGCCTCCAGGCGTTCAAGAGCCTGATTGAAGTTGGCGCGAAGACCTTCATAGCGTTCGGCGAAGCTCTGGTTCAGACGCCAGGTCAGATCACCATCGGCCAGTTTGGTGATCGCCGCGTCCAACTCGGCGACGACTAGGTTCTGCTCGGCTTCCATCGCGGCCTTGAGGGCGGCGCGTTCGGCGACGGACTGCTCACGCGCGTTGCGCTCGGCCACCACCGCTTCACGGGCCTCCTCAGCCTGTTCGGCCGCTCTTTCGGCGTTTTGCGTACGCGCCGAAACCGTCAAGAACAGGCGCGACACCCCCGCAGTCATCCAGATCAGTGACCAAGCCGTGGCGGCCGTGACGCCGATTGCAAACGCTGTGGCCATCAGACCGCCGCCGCCGCCCAGCGCATGGGGCGCGATAAGCTCCGCAGCGCCATGGCACCCCGCAACGGCGAGCGCGCCTGCGGCGATGATCCGCCACTCGCCATAAGCCACGAGCAAGGCCAGCGCAGCCAGGAAGGCCATTCGCGCCTCTCCCTGCAAGGGACTGCCGCTGAACGCGAGGACGAAGAGACCGACCTGGGCGACAAGAACAAGCGCCGAGACAAGTCGCTGACCAAAGTGATCCGCTGCAAGCCGGTAGGCGACAAACGCCACCAGCGCCAGGGCGGTCGCCACGCCAGCCAACGGGGGGATCGGATTGCCCGCAACCAGGCTAGCGATCGGCGTCAACACCACCATCGCCGCATTGCAAGCCAGGACAAGCTTCCCGCCCGTGCGCCGCTGCGCTTCAATGCTGTCAAACTCAATCATGGCCGCCCCTACAAAAGTCGGACAAGCATTCAATCTATGGATTAACCGCCAGTGACTTCCGTGCGATCGCGCGCAGTTTGTCGCATACGCACGACTACCTAGTTTGACCTTGATTCCCGTGACGGTCGCTTGAAGCCGCCGGTCTTCGAAACGTGTCGACTGGACTTGACCGTTGGCGGCGGACTGCTGTCCTGTGCGGGTCCTATTTCGAAATGGAGCTCCTCGATGCGTATCGCGACCGGCCTCGTCCTCGCCGCACTTCTGGCCACGCCGGCCTTGGCTCAGAACGCATCGCCGCCGCCGGCGGCCGCTGCGGCGAGCGCCTTCTCCGCCGACACCCCCCTGCAGGCTGTGGTCGCCGACCCCGCCGCCAAGGCGGCTCTCGAAAAGACCTTGCCCACGCTCGCCAAGCATCCGGCTTTCGAGCAGTTCAAGTCGATGAGCCTGCGGGAGCTGCAAGCCTACGCCGATGGGCAGATCACCAACGAGATGGTCGCCAAGGTCGACGCGGATCTCAAGGCGCTGTCGGCCAAACCCTAATCTGGCCGAGAACCCGCCATGCGGCGGGTTCTCCTGCGCCCTCAAGACGCTCGCGCAGCAAAGCGAACTTGGGGGCGTGACATCCGCCGATCTTGTGTTTAGGCTCGGATCCGATGACCCTCGCCGCCTGCCAACAGCAGTTTTGGTATTTTAGCTATCCGACGCCTCTGGCGCCGGGAGGGGATCGTTTGGCCTGAGATTAGGGCCATCGAATATCTTCACCAGCCGCCAGGGGTTTCCCGGGCGGCTTTTTCAATGGCCGCCGGACCTCCCAGTTTCCGGAGTCGCGCCAATGCCTTCCACCTCAGCCGCCCAACTCGTCAACCTCCCCGTCCCGACCGACGACCTGCGGATCGAGAAGCTACAAACCCTGAGCCCGCCCGCCCAGGTTATTGGCGAAGCGCCGGCCACATCGTCGGTGGCCGACATCGTTGGCGGAGCGCGCCAGGCCGTCCATCGGATCCTTCAGGGTCAAGACGATCGCCTCGTCGTGGTGATCGGCCCCTGCTCCATTCACGACCCGAGGGCGGCGATCGACTACGCCCGCCGCCTGGCGACCGAGCGCGAGCGGCATGCGGGTGAATTGGAAGTGATCATGCGCGTGTATTTCGAGAAGCCGCGCACGACCGTGGGCTGGAAAGGCCTGATCAATGATCCGGGCCTCGACGGCGGATTCCGGATCAACGATGGCTTGCGTCTGGCGCGTCGGGTTCTTCTGGACGTGAGCGCCCAAGGTCTGCCCGCCGCCTGTGAGTTCCTGGACGTGACCACCCCACAGTACATCGCCGACCTCGTCGCCTGGGGCGCGATCGGCGCCCGCACCACCGAGAGCCAGATCCACCGTGAACTGGCGTCCGGCCTTTCGTGTCCGGTCGGCTTCAAGAACGGCACCAATGGCGACGTGAAGATCGCGGTCGACGCCGTCATGGCCGCGTCCCAACCGCACCACTTCCTGGCGGTCACCAAGGAGGGTCGCGCGGCGATCGCCACAACGACCGGCAATGGCGACTGCCACCTGGTTCTACGTGGCGGCAAGACCCCGAACTACGACGCCGCCAGCGTCGCCGCAGCCGCCGAAGTCCTGGCCAAGGCCGGGCTGCCACAGCGCATCATGGTCGACGTCAGCCACGCCAACAGCGGCAAGAACCACGAGAACCAACCCGCCGTGATCGCCGACGTCTGCGCCCAGATCGCGACCGGTGGCTCGCCGATCATGGGCGTGATGATCGAGAGCAATCTGATCGCGGGTCGTCAGGACATCGTGGCCGGACAGGCCCTAACCTATGGCCAGTCGGTGACTGACGCCTGCGTCGACTGGGACACCTCGGTGCGGCTTCTGGATGATCTGGCGCAAGCGGTGCGGGCTGGCCGGCTGGCCCGCGGCGCTTAGCGCTCAGACGCCCGCGACTTGAATGGCGTCGGGGGCGTTCAGGACGCTGGACAAGTCCGCGCTGTCGCGCTGAACGCCTCTTCAAACATGCGTTCGGCGCGCTACAGTGAGTCAAAGCAAAGATATGCGGGAGGCGGGGTCCATGGCTCACTACGGCGACTACCAGAATGAGATCTATGGGGCCGGCCTGCAGGGCGTACGCCCCAAGTGGCCGGTCGACTTCAAGACCCTGGAAGCGCGCGCCACCGCCGCCATGTCGCCCGACCTGCTCAGCTATGTGCAGGGCGGCTGTGGCGACGAGTTCACCCAGCGACGCAACGCCGAGGCGTTTCATGACTGGGGTGTCGTGCCGCGGATGATGGTGGATGCGTCCAAGCGCGACCTGTCGATCGAGCTCTTTGGCCTCAAGCTGCCCACCCCGCTGTTCATGAGCCCCATCGGCGTGATTGGCATGTGCGCCCAGGACGGTCACGGCGACATCGCCACTGCGATGGCCGCCCAGCGCACGGGCGTGCCGGTCATGGCGTCCACCCTGGCCAACGACCCCATCGAGGCGGTCGGCGCGGCGCTGGGCGACGGGGTCGGCTTCTTTCAGCTGTACACGCCCAAGGACCGGGAGCTGGCCGAAAGCCTCATCCGGCGTGCGGAGACCGCCGGCTTCAAGGCCTTGGTGGTGACCCTAGACACCTGGGTGACCGGCTGGCGGCCGCGCGATCTCAACGACGCCAATTTTCCCCAGCTAAGGGGCCATGTTCTGCAGAACTACTTCACCGATCCGCGTTTCCTCGCGCTTCTCGGCAAGCCCGTCTCCGAAGATCCCGCCACTGCGATCCGCACTTGGGGGGCCCTCTTCGGCAAGACCCTGACCTGGGAGGACCTGCCGTGGCTGAGATCGGTCACGAAACTGCCGATCGTGCTGAAGGGAGTTTGTCACCCCGACGATGCGCGTCGCGCCGTGGACCTTGGAGTCGATGGCGTCTTCTGCTCGAACCACGGCGGTCGCCAGGCCAACGGAGGGATAGCCGCGATCGATCTCCTTGAAGACGTGGTCGCGGCCAGCGGGGCTACGCCCGTCTTGTTCGACTCCGGGATTCGATCCGGTTCAGATGCCGCCAAGGCGCTGGCGATGGGCGCGCGCGCGGTCGGGATTGGTCGCCCCTACGCCTACGGCCTTTCGGTCGGCGGTATCGACGGAGTCGCTCACGTCCTGAAGTGCATCCTCGCTGAGCTTGACCTGCTGATGGCCGTGGACGGCTTTCCGACGATCGCCGCGCTCCGCGAGGCGGGGGTTCGGCCGGTCCGCAAGGCCACCGCGGTTTAAGGGGAACGTCTGCTCGGACCGCAGCTCACCCCCGCTTTTCCTACTTCGTGACGATGAAGATCGGGTTGGCGTAGAACCACAGGTCTGACCACGGATCCTCGCCCAGAGGATCCGGCAGGGGTTCGCCTTCCGCGCCGCTCGTCCCGCGCACGCGGATGTAGGTTGGGCCACGAACGTTCTTGAGCACATGGACCATCGACAGGGTCTCACCGTCCCGCGCCCAGGAAGACGGCGCGAAGGCGCGGACCACCCGTGTGGTCGGATTGACGTCAAGGGTGCGGTCGCTTGCTGGCCCCAGGATGTCGCCTTGAATTAGGTCGACGCGCGCGACATTGGGCGAGAAACCACCAAAATTCTGGCCGGCGGGATCGCGCACGCGGATCACGATCGTAACGTCCGAACCAACCGGGACCTCCAGTCGCCCGCCGATCTCGGCCTTGGCCCCGGCGGCGGTCGCGGTGACGTCAACCTCCGAGACCAGATCGCCCAACGTCACAAAGATCCGGCCGGTGCGCAGACCGTCCAAGACATCGTCGTAAGTACGTGCAGCCTTCACATAGGTTTTGGAGTACTCGCCGGGCCAGAAGTCCTCTCCGCCATCCGTGTAGTGGCGGTGGGAGTCCGAGGTCGAGGTGACCCACCAGCGACGGCCCTCGCCCAGCATAGCGTCCCAGAAGCCGCCCAGCTTGGCGGTCATCTGGTCAAATCCCCCCATGGTCGGCGCGCGCCCGTAGCCGCCGCGATCGCCCTGCGGCTTCAGCGAGCCGTCCGGCTTCAGGCTCGACGCCTGGTGCCCCGGCGCGCCTTCCATGCCGACGGCGACGTCGGGGGCGGTGTCGTTCCAATTGCGCAGCTCGCCGGGTGACACCACCCCATACTGGCCCACGCCCGTCGCCGACCTCGACGGATGGTTGGCGATGACGATCGGGGGCTCCGCCAAAGCTTTCATGTGCCTCAAGGCCTCCAGCATGAAGGCCTCCTGATTACGCGCTGGATCGGCCGGCCAGGGCTCGCGCCGGTTGTAGCGGCTTTCGATCCCAAACAACGCGTCCCGTTCCCCCGCCGAATGCGGGATGATCAAGCTGGAATGCTCAGCGGCGGGCGTATCGAGCTCCATACCCCAGAACTGCAGGACGCTCGGCGTCTCGACGCGCGCACGTAGCAGTTCGGGATAGGCTTCATCGCGGTTCAGTTTCGAATGGTTCGGGCCGCCGTGATCGGTGGCGACCATCCACGACAGGCCATGCTTGGCGGCCATGCGAGCGTTGACGGTGATTGGGTTCACCGCGTCGCCCGCCTTAACCAGGATCGGAGGCTGCGACGGATCAGCACTGGGCTTCAACGAGACGCTGAACCAGCTATGCACGTGATGATCCCCCGCCAGCCACCGACGCTCGGAGGCCTTGACGGGCGGTGACTTCGGGTGGGCCGGGGCGACCGGCTCGACCGCGTGTCCAGGATGGGCGAAGGCGGTCGTCGTCATGACGTCCGCCAAAAGGGCCATCACCACCGCGGCGCCAAAAAGGCCTTGGCGCGTCTTACGAGAAATCATCGGCATAGCGGCGTCCTAGCCTGCGGTTGTGACAGTTTCACCGTGCATGAATAGCAGGCCCGCACGATCAGGCGCGGGGTCGTCTGGGCCAAGAGCCTCTGAACCTAGGCTGGGCCTCAACGCGACCACGGTCCTTCGGTGCGCCCGGCTGGACACTTCGAACTGGATTGCGTCGACTTTCCACGTCGTTGAATGTGAGCGGACAACAAGAACTAAGCTGGGAGGCCGCCATCAGCCAGGGGAACGGAAAAGGCGACCTTGCGCCGATGAGCACATGGCGACTCGCCGCCTTTGCGCTGCCGTGTGTTCCGGTCGCCGCAATGCTGATGCCCGTGGTGGTCTATCTGCCAAACTACTACGCCACGGACCTTGGCTTAGACCTTGGCTCCATTGGTCTTGCCTTCGCGATCGTTCGACTTTTCGATCTGTGGCTGGATCCGACCCTCGGATTTGCCATCGACAAGACGAACACCCGGCTTGGCCGCTTCAGACCTTGGTTGTTGACCGGTCTTCCGATCGCCGTACTCGCGGTCTGGATGCTATTCATGGCGCAGCCGGGCGTTGGCGGGGGCTATCTTCTTCTGTGGCTGATCATGGGCTTTCTGGGACAGTCGATGGCGTCCATGGCTCATGTCGCTTGGGCCGCGCGGATCGCTCCGGAATACAGCCAGAGAACGCGAGTATTCGGCTGGTGGCAGGCGTTCACTGTGCTGGGCACGCTGATCGTGCTGACGATGCCGCCTTTGATGAAGAGCGTCTTTGGGCTCGACTACGCCGCTGGCGTTCGCGCGATGGGCTGGTTCGTGGTGTTGGCCCTGCCGGTCGCCATCCTTGTCGCCCTCATGGCCGTTAGCGAGCCCTTCACCCCACCCAACGCCAACACGTCGGATTGGCGACAACACTTGGCCCTGCTGCGTCGGCCATCTGTCTTGCGGCTGCTCGGTGCGGATATCTTGATTGGCACTGGTCCTGTCATCGCAGGCACGCTGTTCTTCTTCTTTTTTGAGGCCGTTCGGGGCTGGGACCGTTCTGAAGCGGGCCTGTTGCTACTGCTGTATTTCGTTGGCGGCCTCGCCGGCGCGCCGCTCTGGTCACGATTGGGCCGCAAGTTCGGCAAGCACCGCGCCCTGACCATCGCCGCGATCGCCTACTCGATCGCTCAGATGACGGTGCTGATCGCGCCGCACGGATTGGCCTGGGCGATCGTCACCATGACGCTGGCCGGTCTTCCCTACAGCGCAGGCCCGATCCTTCTGCGGGCGATGATGGCGGATCTGAGCGACGAGGAGCGCTTGCACAGCGGGGTCGACCGCAGCGGCCTGCTTTTTGGCCTGCTCAGCGGCTCCGTAAAGATCGGGTCCGCTCTTGCGGTCTTCGCGGCGGTGACAGCAATCGAAGCCATGGGTTTCCGGGCCGATCTCGGGGCCGACAATGATCCGACCGCCCTAGCCGCACTGTCGAGCGCCTTCTCCTTGGCGCCCGCGTTGCTGGGTCTCGCAGGGGCGGCCCTGATATTCGGCCATAAAATGGACAAGGCCGCCCACGACGCCATTCGGCAGCAACTGGACGCGCGCGACGCCTCCAGGAATGAGCCGGCGGCGTCTTTGTAACGCGGCGGGAGTTAGGCCCCGCCTTTCCGACTCACTTGCTCGGCGGCGCTACCCCAAGTTCGAGATGCTCTTCTTCGACGACCGCCCTACCCGACAAGGCACGCGCCTCGCAAGGCGGTTCAAGGCATCCCACAGCCTGTCGCAAAAAGCGTGGAGCGTTCCTATGAGATGCGAGACCATGAGGCTCATCGCCCAAACACGCAGGTGGCCCTAGTCGGCGCCCTCCAAAGATATCACGGCGGCGATAGCTCGGCGCCATCGTGCGGCGGCCGCAGCGCGATGGATCTCGTCGCCGTCCGGAACGAACGTCCGATCCAGGCTCCAAAACTCGGCTTCCCGCGCCTCTGGAAACGTTACTCTCTGCGCTAGCCAGGCTGCGCCAAGCGCCGTGGCCTCGCGGACCAGTGGGCGATCAACTGGCGCATTGAGCGTATCGGCCAACGCCTGCAGCATCCAGTCCGAAGCGCTCATGCCGCCGTCAACGCGCAGGCGCGCCAGATCAATCGCTTCGTCAAGGTCGCGCCGCATCGCCTCCAGCAGATCGCGGGTCTGGTGACAGACGCTCTCCAGAGCCGCTCTGACGAGTTCATCGGGACCTGTCGCGCGGGTCAGCCCAAAAATCGCCCCGCGCGCCTCAGGTCGCCAGTCCGGCGCTCCCAGGCCGACGAAGGCCGGCACCATCAGAACCTCACCACCAGCCGCGCGGCCCGCCATGACGTCCGCCTTGGCCGCATCGGGCAGAACCTTCAGGCCGTCGCGCAACCATTGTAGCGCCGCGCCAGCCACGAAGATGGAGCCCTCCAGTGCGTAGGTCCGCCTTCCGTCAAGCTGATACGCCACCGTAGTCAGCAGACGATGCCGCGAGGCCACGGGCGTGTCGCCGGTGTTGAGCAGCAGGAAGCAGCCGGTGCCATAGGTCGCCTTGGCCATGCCGGGCGCCAGGCAAGCCTGGCCGATCAGGGCGGCCTGCTGATCGCCCGCCACGCCGCAGATCGGAATCGCGCCGTCGAACCACTCCGGCGACGTCCGGCCGAGGTCTCCGGAGCTGTCGCAGATCTCAGGCAGCAGCGCGCGCGGTACGTCAAATAGCGCCAGCAGCGCCTCGTCCCAGTCGCCGTCATGGATGTTGTAGAGCTGGGTGCGCGCGGCGTTGGTCGCGTCGGTGGCGTGGGTCGCGCCCAGGGTCAGCCGCCACAGCAGGAAGCTGTCGACCGTGCCGCAGGCCAGCTTGCCAGCCTCCGCCGCGTCGCGCGCGCCCGGAACGTTGTCGAGGATCCAGGCGATCTTGCTGGCCGAGAAATAGGGGTCGATCAGCAGGCCAGTGCGCCCGGCGATCATCGGCTCGTGACCGGCGTCCCGCAGCCTGTCGCACAGCGGCGCGGTACGGCGGTCCTGCCAGACGATGGCGTTGTGGATCGGCTTGCCGGTCGTCCGATCCCAGACCACCACCGTTTCGCGCTGGTTGGTCAGGCCCATGCCCGCGATGTCAGCGGCGACGAGACCGGCCCTGGCCAGCGCCTCCTGGCAGACGGTCAGGCTGCTGGTCCACAGGTCTTCCGGATCGTGCTCCACCCAGCCGGGCGCCGGGAAGTGCTGCGGGAACTCGCGCTGGGCGACCGAGACGATCTGAAGCTCGGCGTCGAAGACGATGGCCCGCGACGAGGTGGTGCCCTGGTCGAGGACGAGGATGTGTTGGCGCATCTTAAAGCTCGCGACCGGACAGGAAGGCGTCGAGCGCGACGACCTGTTCGGGCTCAAGGCGCAGGCCCAGCTTGCTGCGCCGCCAGACGACGTCGTCGGCCGTGCGCGCCCATTCGACCGCGGTCAGGTAGCGCACCTCGCGCTCGAACAGGCCCGCGCCGAAGTCGCGTCCAAGATCCGCCAGGCTGCGCGCGTCGCCCAGCACGGCGTGGGCCCGTGCGCCGTAGGCCTTGGCCAGACGGCGGGCGAGATCGGGGGAAAGGAACGGATAGGCGGCCATCAGATCGCCGATGCAGCCCTCAAGACCCTTGGGGCCCAGATCCCCGCCCGGCAGCGGCTGGCGGGCGGTCCACTTGGGCGCCCTGGCCCAGGCCGCATGCGGCGCCAGCTTGTCGACCACCGCCTCGGACAGGTGGCGATAGGTTGTGATCTTGCCGCCGAAGACATGCACGACCGGCGCTGCGCCGCCCTCGGCGTCCAGCGACAGCACATAGTCGCGGGTGGCTTCCTGAGCGCTGTCGGCGCCGTCGTCGAGCAGCGCCCGCACGCCGGCCCAGCGCCAGACGATCTCATCGCGTGCGACCGGCTGGACCAGGTACTCGCCGATGGCGTCGATCAGGTAGTCGACCTCGGCGTCAGTCGCCAGGACCTCGGCCGGGCCGGCCGTGTGGTCGACATCGGTGGTGCCGATCAGGGTGAAATCGTCCTGATACGGAATGGCGAAGACGATGCGGCCATCGCCGTTCTGGAAGATGAAGGCGCGCGGATCGAGACGCCGGCGAATGACGATGTGGCTGCCCCGCACCAGGCGCAGGCGCGCGTCCGCATGGGTGGCCGTCATGCCCGCCACCCCGTCAGCCCAGGGCCCAGCCGCGTTGACGAGAGCGCGGGCCGACAGCGTGATCTCGCCGCCGCCGGCGTCGAGCGCTTGCACGCGCCAGAGCTCGCCCTCCCGCCGGACGGAGGTCACCCGCGTGCGGGTCAGAACGGTCGCGCCGCGCTCGGCGGCGTCCAGGGCGTTCAGCGTGACAAGGCGCGCGTCGTCGACCTGGAGGTCCGAGTACTCGAAGCCGCGCTGGAACATCGGGTTCAGAACCGCGCCCGCCGGATCGACGCGGAGATCCAGAGTGCGGGTTGGGGGCAGGCGCTTACGGCCGCCAATATAGTCGTACAGGAACAGGCCGATCCGCAGCATCCAGGCCGGCCGCAAGTCGCGGTGATGCGGCAGGATAAACCGCAGCGGCTGGATCAGATGCGGCGCGATCGCCCATAGCCGCTCGCGCTCGAACAGCGCCTCGCGCACAAGCTTGAACTCGTAGTGCTCCAGATAGCGCAGGCCGCCGTGGATCAGCTTGGTCGAGGCCGAGGAGGTGGCGCCGGCCAGGTCCCCCTGCTCGATGAGGGCGACGCGCGCGCCGCGACCAGCCGCATCGCGGGCGACGCCGCAGCCGTTGACGCCGCCCCCGATGATAACGAGGTCGAGAACGGCGTCGGAACTCAGATCAGACACGGGACAGACGCTTCCAGGTCAGAGGTTGGCGAGACGCAGCTTGGGCAGCCAGAGATGGATCCAGCCCAGGGCCAGCAGGTAGGCGCAGGAGGCCATCAGGAACAGCGGCAGGTAACCGACCCCGTTGGTCAGCAGCATGCCCGCCAGTTGCAACACCGCCATGCCCGAGAGGTTGCCCGCCAGGGCGCCGAGGCTGGTGGCGGTGCCGACCCGCTGAGCCGGCACGACGTCGGTGATGATGCCGAACACATTGACCGAGAAGCCCTGATGGGCGGCCAGGGTCAGGCCCAGCAGCGCCACGGCCACCCAGGCGTTCGGGGCGTGCAGCACCAGCGGCACGGGCACGACCAACAGGGCGCAGACCAGCATCACCGTCTTGCGAGCCCGGTTGACGCTCCAGCCCTTGGCGAGCAGGCGGTTGACCACCGCGCCGGCCACCAAGGAGCCGGTGGCGGCGATCAGGTAGATGCTCGCCAGCGGCAGGGCGAACTGCTTCATGCTGAGACCGAACACCCGGTGGAACAGGTCCGGCGTCCAGAACAGCAGGAACCACCAGACCTGATCGAACAGGGCCTTGGCGCCCATCACCGCCCAGGTCGCGCGGTCAGTGAAAACCTCACGCCAGCTGACCTTGGTCGGCGCGACGGCCGCGACGGGATCGGTGGTGTCCAGCGCCGCCTCAGCCGCCTTGGCCTCGCGGGCCGCGCGGGCATGGTCGTCCAGCATCCTGTTGGCGCGACCAAGGTACCAGACGGCCACCCAGACAAGGCCAGCGCCGCCGACGATGGCGAAGGTGTTGCGCCAGCCCACCGCCTCGGCCAGGAACGGCACGAACAGCGGCGTGACCACCGCGCCGATATTGCCTGCCGCGTTCAGCAAGCCCAGCGCCAGCGAGCGCGACTTGGCGTCGAAGACCGAGGCGATGGTCTTGATGCCCGTCGGCGTGCCCATGGCTTCCGTCGCGCCCAGAAGCGCACGAACCACCGTGAACTGCGCAACGGTATGGGCCAAGCCATGGGCCATGGCCGCCAGACTCCACGAACCCACGGCCAACGGGTTGGCGATCTTCAGGCCCACGCGATCGGTGAACCAGCCGGTGAACATGAACGCGATCGCCGCCGCGAACTGGAAGGTCGCGGCCAGATGGCCGTAGTCGGCGTCCGTCCAGTTCAGATCCTCCTGAAGCATCGGCTTGAGGATCGCGATGATCTGCCGGTCAGCGTAGTTGAGGATGCTGGCGACGATCAGCAGGCCCAGCAGGAAACGGCGGTCGAACTTGAGCGTCATGGCAGATCCTCAAAGCGCCCGCAGGTCGCGAAACAGCGCCGCGTCCGCCGCGTCGCTCCGATAGTAGACCGGCGGCTTGCCGAAGGGGGCCGGGGTGTCGACGGTCTGACCGCCGGCGAAGACCTGGCCCGACCAGGCGTGCACCCAGTCGGCGCCGGCGGGCAGATAGACCGCGCGGGCCTTGCGGCCCTCCTCGATCACCGGCGCGACGAGCAGGTCGCGGCCGAACAGATACTGGGTCTGCTCGGCATAGGTCGCCGGATCGTCCTCGTGGTGCAGGAACAGGGGACGCTGCAGCGGCAATCCGCGCGCGCCGGCCTCGTCGCGCAGGCTCCGGATGTAGGGCGCCAGGTGGCGATAGATCCGGGTCATGCGGGCGAAGTGCGCCAGCACCTCGGGGTCCTGGTCCAGTTGCAGGTTGTCGTCCGGGCGGTTGCCTTCATGCGAGCGCATCACGGCGGTGAAGGCCGCCATCTCGCTCCAGCGCATCAAGAGCTCGGCGGAGCGGACATTGCCGAACAGGCTGGTGTACCCGCCGATGTCGCTGTGATGGTAGGCGTTGCCCAGCAGGCCCGACGACAGGGCCGCGACGATCACCGTGCCGATGCCGTCGTGGCGCGAGAAGTCCACCGACTGATCGCCAGCCCATAGTAGCGGGCAATAGCGCTGCACGCCGCTGTAACCGGCGCGCATGAAGAACAGCGTGTCGCCGGTCTTGCCGCGCGAGGCCACGGCGTCGGCGTTGACCTTGGCCCACAGGGTCGGCCAGGCGTTGTGCATCAGCATGCCGTCGACACCATTGGCCAGGCGCACGTCGGTCGGCAGATACTCGCCGAAGTCGGCCATCCAGCCTGAGAGGCCAAAGTCCAGCATCTGCTGGCCGATCACCGCCTCGGCGAACCATTCGGCCGCCGCCGGATTGGTGAAATCGACGACACCGCAGTCGAACTCGCCGAAGTCGACAATGTAGGGCTCGTCCGCATCCAGGCGCAGGGCAAGATAGCCCGCGTCGCGCGCCACCGGATAGAGGTCGCCGTCGATGCAGAGATACGGATTCACATAGCCCAGGAAGCGGATGTTCCGCGCAGCCAGGTCCTCGATCTTGCGATCAAGACCGGGATAGCGGCTTTCGTTCCACTTCCAGTTCCAGAACAGGCGCTTTCCGAAAGAGGTGATGCGTAGCCCCACCCAGTCCTCGCACCACAGGCCCGAGACCGCTGCGTCGGCGGCCACGAAGTTTTCGAGCCGCCGGTAGCTTTCCTCGCCCTGTTTCAGGCCGATGATCGCGCCGTCCAGCACCCAGTCGGGCAGCGGCGGCTGACGGCCGAAACGCTCCGATAGCGCCTCGACGAGGTCAACGAAGGCGTCGGCGGTGAAGACCTCCAGACGCTCAGGGACCTCCCAGACCTCGATCTCGTGGAAGGCCTCGTGGCGGAAGTCGAACACCGCATAGGCCGTGGTCTCGACATGCAGAGCGTAGCGCCGCGAGGAGACATAGGTCGGTTGCGGATAGTTGGTGTGGAAATAGTCGCCGCCGGCCCCGACCTGGTCGGCCATCCAGGTAATCTGAGTAGACTTGTCGCGCCCGACGCCCGGCTCGGACGTCCAGAGCGGAAAGCGACGGCCGCGCAGGTCGAAATAGGACATCTGCTCGCCGCCGCCCCAGAGGTGCTCGCCGGCCTCGCTGACAAGGCGCAGCCACAGCCGGTTCACCGAAGCGGCGGCGCCGTCGAAAACGATGTGGCCGTTGGCGAAGACCTCAATCGCCAGCCGTTCGGGCAATCCGGCTTCGGCGGCGAAGCCGATGCGCACCCGGTCGGGGCGAACCTCCACATGCGCAGCCCGCAGCGCCACGCGCTCGACGACGTAGTCGGAAATGTCGAAATTGCCGCGCGCCATCTTTACGTCGGGCTGGCCGACGCCGACGAACAGGCAGGGCGCATCGGCGGTATGGCGCAGGATTTCCCGTCCCGCCGCGCTTAGGGCGAAACCGTCGGGGAGAGAGACGTAATCGAGCACCAGCGCCTCCGATGCGACCGGCCGAGCTCGGTCACAAAGAACAAAAAGAACGGGTCCGGCCGGGGAACCGGACCCGCAGGGGGAACGTCAGTTGAAGGTGTAACGGAGCGAGGCGCCGAAGTAGCGCTCGCCGTCACGCGGCGTGATCTGACGCAGGAACGACGTGCCGTTCGGGATGCGGTTAATCACGAAGTGCTCGTCGGTGAGGTTCTTGCCGATCAGCGACAGGCGCAACTTCTCGTCCTTGCTGATCACCGAGACGCTGGCGTCGAGGGTCGAGTAGCCCTTCTGCACGGCGTTGGGGTTCTGGTTGATGTCGAAGCCCATCTTGCTCTGGTATTGCGCCCCGACATTGAAATCGAGGTCGAACGCCTGGCCCTCCAGCGGCACGAAGTAGCTCGTGTTCACCGAAAGCTTGTGCTTGGACGAGTACGGCAGCGGCTTGCCGTTGATCGCCAGGGCCGCGCAGGTCCCGGTGGTCGGGCACTTGAACTGGTCGATCTTGGCGTCGACGTAAGCGTAGCCGCCGTTGAAGCGCAGGTTGCGGATAGGCTCAAAGGTGAAGTCGGTCTCGAAGCCCGACGACTTGACCGTCCCGGCGTTGGTCAGGCGGGTGATGACCGTGGTGCCGATCATGTCCTGATTATTGGCCTGGAAGTTGTCGTAGGTCGTGTCGAAGACCGACACGTTCAGCACCAGGCGGCCATCCAGCAGGCGCGACTTAAGACCCGCCTCGTAGGAGTCGGACGTTTCCGGCGCGATGCCGAAGTTGTCGTTGGCCTGCATGTTGAAGAACACGTTCATGGCCGGGCCCTTGTAGCCCCGGGTGTAGCTGGCGTAGGCCATCACGGTCGGGGTCACGTCGTACTGGGCGCCGATCTTGCCCGACCAGCCGTCAGCCTTGGTGCCGCCGGTCGCCGAGAAGGTCGGGTTGACGCCGCTCAGCGCGGCCGCGCCGGACGTGCGCACGCGGCGGTGGACAAAGTCGATCTTGTCCTGGGTCCAGCGCGCGCCGACGATGCCGCGGAAGCGGTCGCTGAAGTTCAGCGTGCCCTGGCCGAAGACCGCGTAGTTCTCGAGCGTGGCGGCGAACTCGCCGATGCCCGCGTTCGAGGCGTAGGTCGAAGCGCCCGGCTTGCAGGGCGTGACCGTGCCCAGCGTGCCCAAGGTCACCGGCGCCAGGGTCGAGCTGGTGCAGTTGGTGACCGTGCGGTTGAAGTAGTTGCTCTCCCAGGTGTGGTAGTAATAAGCGCCCGCGACATACTCGAAGAAGCGGCCCAGCGGCGAAGCGATCCGCAGTTCCTGGGTGAACTGATCGAAGTTCAGGCGGCCATAGTCATGGCTGCGGATGTCGGCGGCCAGCACGTAGGTCGGCGCGTCGGAACGGAAGTCGCCGTCACGGACCTGCTGGTTCTTCCAGTTGCGATAAGCGGTGATCGAGGTCAGCGAGTATTCCCCGACCGACCAGTTCACCTGGGCCGAGAAGCCGCTGTTGATGTCCTTGGTGATCGGCGACTGGTCGTTGTCGATGTCCTTGTTGCCGGGACCGGGCTTCAGCGGGCTCAGCGACGGCAGGAAGACGTTGTCGTTGTAGGGGCTGGAGAACACCGTGCCGATGCTGTCGGCATAGCCGTTGTCGACGTTGTGCGAGTAGTCAGCGATCAGGTCGACGCTGAGGTCCTCGTTCGGCGTCCAGCGCAGGCGGCCGCGCAGGCCGCTGTGCTCGTAGCCATTGATGTCCTTGCCGTCGAAGACGTTCTTGCCGTTGCCGTCGAAGTGGCTGAAGAAGCCCGCCAGCGAGCCGGCCAGGGTGTCCGACAGCGGACCCGAGACCGACCCGCGGATACGGTACTCGTTGCCCTCGTAGTAGGAGGCGTCGACGTAGCCGGTCTTCTCCTGGGTCGGCGCGCGAGTGATCATGCTGATAACGCCGGCCGAGGCGTTCTTGCCAAACAGCGTGCCTTGCGGACCGCGCAGGATTTCGATGCGCTCCAGGTCCAGGAAGTCGGCGGTGGCCTGGCCGCTGCGGGCGTAGACCACGCCGTCGACGACCGTCGAAACCGAAGGCTCAACGCCCGACGCAAACGAGATGGTGCCAACGCCGCGGACCGTCAGGGCCGAATCCTTGTTGGTGTTGCCCTTCCTGAAGGTCAGGGATGGCGCAGCCTGGATCAGCTGTTCGGCCGAATTGATGTTGGCCCGCTCCATCGCCTCGCCGCTGACGACGCTGATGGCGATCGGCACCTTCTGGACGTTCTCGGAACGCTTCTGGGCCGTGACGATGACCTCCTCGATCACCGGGGCGTCCTGCGCCTGGGCCGTGGCCAGGGCCGGAGCGGCCCAGGCAAGGATGGCGGCGACCGAACCCGCCGCCAGTAGAGACTTACGATCCGCAAGCATTTTAGTACCCTCCCGTTTAATTCCCACCTCATCGATCGACTTTAATGAGCCGTCCCGGGTGGTTTGGTTTCATGAGAAAATCTGAGTGCGCCTACACTGCGACCAGCGCCTCCGAGGGAGCGCGGTGGCTGCGGCTTAGGAACTCGACGACCTGCTGACCAACGAGCGTGAGCTGGCTGACGGCGGCGGCGTCATCGCACCCGCCGTCTTCAGTGAACTTCGACTGTGCGCTGTTGATCGCCGCCGCCATCGGGGTCGGCCAACCGCGCAAGGCGTGAACCGTCGAGCGCAGCGCCGCGATCGTGCTTCCGGTCGCCTGCCAGCCATAAGCGGTGACGACGAGGCCCGCGGGCATGCCGCTGAGATAGACGCGCGCGTCCTTCGCGGTCTCCTCCAAGAGGTCGAGCGCATTCTTGACCATGCCCGAGACGCCGCCGTGATAGCCCGGCGATGCGATCACCAAGCCGTCGGCGCGACGCACGGCCGCTAGGAACTCCAGTTCCTCGGGTGTGCGGTGCGCCGATTTCGGCGCATAGATCGGAAGCTTGCCCAGAAAGTCGCCGCCAAAGGCACGGACTTCGACCCCGCGCGCCTCGATCGCGCCCAGGGTCACCGCAAGCGCGCGTTCGGTCGAGGACGGCGCGGACGCCACCCCACCAAGCCCGACGACAAAGGGTCGATGACCGGACATGAGGCCCTCCCCTCGTCTCAGCCCAACGGGCCGTGATCGATGCGGGGGAGCACGTGACGCGCGAACAGGTCGGCCTCGGCGGCGTGCGGGTAGCCCGACAGGATGAACGCGTCGATCCCCATGCTGCGATAGTCGTTCAGCTTGGCCAGCACCTGGTCCGGATCGCCGACAATCGCCGCGCCGCAACCCGACCGCGCCCGGCCAACGCCCGTCCAGAGGTTGGCCTCGGCGTAGCCGTCCTCGCTGGCGCTCTCGCGCAGGGCCGCCTGGGCCTGGACGCCGACCGAGGTGGCGTCCAGCGACTTGGCCCGGATCGCGGCGCCCGCCTGGGCGTCCAGCTTGCTAAGCAGGCGATCGGCGGCGGCGCGCGCCTCGGTCTCGGTGTCGCGCACAACCACGTGGGCGCGGTAGCCAAAACGGAGCGTGCGGCCATACTTTGCGGCGCGGGCGGTCATGTCGGCGATGATCTCGGCGACCACCTCACGCTTGTCCGGCCACATCAGATAGACGTCGCAGCCCTTGGCGGCGGCCTCGCGGGCGTCTTCGGACAGGCCGCCGAAGTAGAGCTGCGGCGCCTTGCCCGACAGCATGCCCACACGCGGCGGATCCAGCTTCAGGTTCCAGAACTCGCCCTGGTGATCCAGACTGTCGCCGTTCAGCAGGGTCTTGAGGATGTGCATCGCCTCGACCGTTCGGGCGTAGCGTGGGCCCGAGGCCAGCTTCTCGCCGGGCATGTCGGACGAGATGATGTTGACGGCGAGACGTCCGCCTAGGATCCGGTCGATCGTGGCGATCTGGCGCGCCAGCTGCGGCGGCCACATCTCGCCGATGCGCACCGCCATCAGCAGGCGCATCCGACGCAGCATCGGCGCAATGGCGGCCGCGAAGGCGGTCGTATCGATGCCCAGTTCATAGCCCGAGGGCAGCAGGATGTTGTCGAACCCGCCAGATTCAGCTTGCAGCACGATGTCGCGGCAATGCTCCCAGCTGGACTTCAGCTTGGGGTCCGGCACGCCCAGGAACTCGTAGTCGTCGTCGCAGAGCGCCGAGAACCAGCTTATCTCGCAGGGGGCTTGGGTCATGGCAGGGGAGCTTCCATCGAGGCGGACAGGACCGCGTACCAGTCGGCGCGGGTCCAGCGGGGCTTGAAGGCGTCGGGGATCTCGGCGATGCGCGCGATCGACTGGGTGCCGACGATCGGGATTGGCCGTGCGGGATGAGCCATGATCCAGCTGTAGGCGGCGGCCGCACGCGAGACGCCGGCGGCTTCGCCCACACGGTCGAGGATCGCGCACACGGCCTGTTCGCGCGGCGTCGACGGCTTGGCCAGGCGACCGCCGCCCAGCGGCGACCAGGCCAGCACCGCCATCCGGCGTGCAAGAGCTTGGTCCAGCACCCCGTCGGAGACGGGTGCTATGGCCAGCGGCGAGAACTCGGGCTGACACGAGACGATCGGCAACGACAGATAGGCCGCCAGCGCCTCGACTTGCGACGGCAGGTAATTGGACACCCCGACCGCGCCGATCTTGCCGGCCGCGTGAGCCGCTTCCAGCGCGCGAGCGATCTCTTCGGGGTGGGTCAGGATGTCGGGACGGTGGATCTGCCACAGCGCCACGCGCTCGACGCCCATGCGCTTGAGCGAAGCGTCGATGGCGGCGCCGAGATAGGTCGCGCTGCTGTCATAGGGCACGCCCGGAATGATGCCGCCCTTGGTGGCGATCACCATGCGCGGGGCCAAGGCGGGCGACTGATCCAGCACGCGACCCAGCAGGGCCTCGGCCGCGCCGAACGCCTCGCCATTGTCCGGGCCATAGATGTCGGCGGTGTCGAACAGGGTGACGCCCGCGTCCAGCGCCGCCTCAACGAGAGCCTGCGCCTGACCGACGTCGTCTCCACGGAAGCGCCACATGCCCCACGCGACCGAGGAAACCTCGGGACCGTTAGGGCCAAGCGGACGGGTCAGGGCGGGCGGGTCGAGATATGTCATCGTTGTCATATTGCTTGGCTTTTTTGGGCGCGCAACCGAATTTTCGAGCCACCCCCTTACCTTGCGATAATCATGATGTCGCTGAAGGTTATCAATATTCGTTGATTTTACTAAACTTTTAGCCACACCGCTTGAGCGAGACTCCAGCGAGCCGATTGCGCGTCATGTCGAATATGATAACGGTGTCAGATCGCAGACAGCGCGAAATTCGGCGAAATCCCGGGAAAGAAGGCCTATTCATGCAGCGCATCGGTCAGTACGCCCCCGGAATCGCCCTCGCCGTCCTCGCAACCCTCGCGGCGGCCTATGTGTCCGACCACTACGGCGCGCCCCTGACGCTGATGTGCCTGCTGTTCGGTCTGTCGCTGAATTTCCTGAGCACCGACACCCGGCTTGATCCGGGCCTCGACCTCGTGTCGCGGACCTTCCTCCGCCTTGGGATCGTGCTGGTGGCTTGCCGGGTCACGTTCGGACAGATCCTAGCCCTGGGTCCCGCCGCCTTGGCCGCCATCGGCCTTACGGTCGCAGCGACCCTGGGCGTTGGCGTGTTGGCCGCGCGCCGGCTGGGGTTCTCGGGCGCATTCGGGGCGCTGTGCGGCGGCGCAGTCGCGATCTGCGGAGCCTCGGCCGCCATGGCGTTCGCCAGCCTGCTCGGCGAGCGGCGGACCAGCCAGGCGCAGCTGACCCTGGTGCTGGTGGGCATTTCGGCGTGCAGCGCCACCGCCATGACCCTCTACCCGGCCATCGCCCATCAGCTGCATCTTGGCGAGGTCCAGTCGGGCTACATGCTGGGCGCCGCGATCCACGACGTCGCCCAGGCGCTGGGAGCCGGCTACAGCGTCTCGCCCCTGGCGGGCGAGACCGCCGCGATCGTCAAGCTGGCCCGCGTCGCCCTGCTCGCGCCCGCCCTGATGGTGGTGGCGCTGTTCCTGCCCAAGGACGCCGAGGCCAAGGTCGCCGCGCCGCTGCTGCCCTGGTTCGTCATCGGCTTCTTCGGCCTGGCCGCCTTCAACTCGATCGGCGTGATCCCCGCGACCGTCTCCGACACCGCCAGCCATACCGCGACCGCGCTGCTGGCCTGCGCGGTGACCGCTACGGGCCTGCGCTCCCAGATGCAGTCGCTGATGTCGACCGGCTTGCGCGCCCTGCTCCCGATCCTGATCGCCACCCTGGTCGCCCTGTTGCTGTCGGCGGCCGCAGCCAAGATCCTTATTGCGGGCTAGGCGGCGGCGCTGTCGACGCCCGCAGCACCAGCTCGTGCGAGAGGCGCCGGTTCACCGGCGTCTCGACGCCTTCGAACAACAGCCCCGCCGCCGCATGGGCCAGTTGCCGGGTCGGCTGACGCACCGTGGTCAGCGGCGGCCAGAGCTGGCTGGCCAAGGCGGTGTCGTCGAAGCCCGCCACCGACAGCCCGCCGGGCAACGGAATCCCCCGCCGATGCGCGACCGTCAGCACCCCGGCGGCCATGTCGTCATTGCTGGCGAAGATCGCCGTAGGCGGATTGACGAGATCCAGCATGCTGTCGGCCGCCGCCTCGCCCGAGGCGAAGTCGAACAGGCCCTGGCGGACATACCGCGGTTCATAGGGCAGCCCCGCGCGATCAAGGGCCCGGCGATAGCCGAACAGCCGCAGGTCGCTGGCCGTATGGTTCGGGTGGCCGATGATGAAGCCGATCCGCTTGTGGCCCAGCGCGATCAGGTGGGCGGTCATGTCGTCGGCGGCTTGAGCGTCGTCCATCGACACCGAAGGGCTACGCCCATGATCGGTGCCCGGCGAAATCCGCACATAGGGCACGCCGCGCCGATCCAGCTCCTCCAGCGCCGACACCGCGTCGGTGACCGGCGAGGACAGGATCACGCCGTCGACATGGGTCTGGTCGATCAGCCCGCCGATCTCGGCCGCCAGGGTCGGCGAGGCGGCGTCACAGGGCTGGGCCAGCAAACGCACGCCTTCCTCGATGCAACGCTCCCAGATGCCGGTCTGGATCTGATGGATGTAGTGCGGGCTGTGATTGTCATAGATCAGCGCGATCTGGTGGCTACGCTTGCCCGCCAAGGTCCGCGCTGCGGCGCTGGGCTGAAAATTCAGCTTCTCAATCGCTTCTTCGACGCGCCGGCGAACATCGTCGGACACGTACTTTTCGCGATTGAGAACACGCGAGACCGTTTTGGTCGAGACGCCAGCGTGTGCCGAAACGTCTTTGATCGTCGCGCGCATAGTTGGAGATCACATCTGGAACTGGGGTCGCCATAGCTATCCGAACAGTTTCGCTCGGATCAATGCGCTTGTTGACCGGTCAGCGCTTGGCGCTCGCGATAGCGCGCCACCTGCAAGTAGCCCCGCCAGCCGCGCCCGCACTCAATATGCCAAAAATCAGCAGTGCGTACGAAAGTTATCGGACTTGCAACTAGTTCCCACAAGCCAAGTGCGCTGAACTCGCTTTGGTTGATGCCAAATCCAGGCAATGGATGCTACCACCAAGCGCTCGGCCGCCTCATTCTTTTTCATTTCCGGAAGCCCCCTTCGCCCTTGGTTGCCAGCTGTGGCGACCGAGCGCCCCTTAGATCCATCGCCCAACACCTCCTCCTGAGGACGTCGCATGGATCGCCAACGCTCCACACTCACCCCCTTCCCTTGCCGGGTCTCGCTCTATCCTCGCGTCTCCACCGGCCGGCGAGCGAGGGCGACCTCACCACCTCTGATCTGCGCCGAAAAGCGCTTGCCTATGCCGAGACCCAGGCCTGACCCATGGTCGTCGAATTCTCTAAGCGCGACGCCACGGACAGCGACGACAAGCGCCCCACCTTCCAGGCCATGATCGAGGCCATCCAGGCGCAGTTGCGCCAAAACTGGCTAAGGCCTCGCGCCGGTCGTACTGCGCATTGCTAAAGGCTTAGGTCGCATTCTAGGGTCGCTCAATCGAGAAGCGAGATTCACATGACGACCATGGAAACGACCGGCGGCGCCTTCGAGCTGGGCCGGGTGATGCAGCGGACCTTCAAGGTCATCGGCGACAACTTTAGCCTGTTCGCGATCAGCGGCGTGGTGTTGGTCGCCCTGCCCGTCTTCGCGGCGAGCGTGGTTGGCTTCCTCTATCCGGAGCTCTGGGTCATCGGCCTAGCCAGCGTTGTCGGCGGGATCGTGGCCTTTGTCGGCAGCCTGTTGATGCAGGGCGTCGTCGTTCACAGCGCCATCTCGGGTCTCAACGGCCGATCGATACGGCTGGGCGAGGCCCTCGGTGTGGGCGCAAGCAAGGCTCTCCCCTTGCTCGGACTTGGCATTCTGCAGACGCTCGGCGTCTCCCTGGGTATCCTTCTTCTGATCGTGCCGGGCCTGATGCTGATGACGGCGTGGTCCGTCGCCGCGCCCGTGCTTGTGATGGAAAAGCGCAGCGTCGAGGCCAGCTTCGGCCGCAGCGGCGACCTGACGCGCGGCCACCGCTGGAGCATTTTTGGCCTCCTGGTGATCTATTTCGTGCTCGCCATGATCATCAGCGGCGCCGTACAGGCCTTGGCGGCCACGGCGGGCGTGACCACGGCCCAAAGCGGCCTCCTGACCGCCACCCAGGCGCCCTCGCTGATGGCGCTGGCCGCCGTCCTGGTCAGCGCCTTGACCAACGCCGTCCAGGGCGTGATCTCGGCCGCCGGCGCGGCGGCGATCTACTACGAACTGCGCACCGGCAAGGAGGGCGCCGCGCCCGACCAGCTGGCGGCGGTGTTCGACTAGGGTTCACGATCTGACCGCGTCAGGCCGTGAACTCCAATCTTCTGTTTTGGCGCATTTTTCTTCACGCGAACCGGAACCACTTCGTTCAAAAATGCTCTGACGCTCCGGCTCAGACGTCGTGCTTGTCGCGGCGTCGCACGCCCATCAAGAGCCGCGCCTCCAGCCGCTTGCGCAGGGCCGCGTAGTACGCGCTGAGGAAGTCGTGATCGTCGTCGATCGCGCCGAGGGTCCAGTCGATCTTGCGCGCGATGCGGGCGGCGACGGCCCGCATGGTCTTGCGGTCGCGCTGACGCAGCACGTCTTCCAACACGTGCAGCTCCTTGGCGCCGTAGGCGTCGATCTGGGCCTCAGTGAAGTCGTAGCGCGCCAGACGCTCGGCGCCGTCATCGGCCATGTCGCGCACGAGGCTCTGCTTGGGCGTGCGCACCACCCAGGTCCCGCCGACCAGATCGCCGACCCGGAGGCGATCAGCGTTGAACAGGGGAAAGAACACAAAGATCCCCGCCCAGATGAAGCCCAGCAGATACGCCCAGCTCTCGACGCCGCCGTCGCCCTGGGGCGCGAGCAGGATGCTGAGCGGCAGGAACACCTCCAGTTCGCGCATGGCGTTGCGGGCGAAGATGGCGGCGGGACGCAGACGGCCGCCGTCGCGGGCGGCCACGCGCAGGCCCATGGCGCGCTTGCCCGGCGTCGCCGCCGCCGCCGACAGCTCGAAGCCGACAAAGTAAAAGTTGCGCAGCAGGAAGAAGCCGAGCAGCCAGATCACCGCCATCATCTCGCCGCCGCCGCGGCCCATGGCGCCGATCGCGCCGATCCCGAGCAAGCCCAGCAGCAGCGTCGCGGCGATCAGCACGCCGATGATGATCGCCGCGTCCAGCAGGAAGGCGCCGGCCCGCTGACCGGCCTCGCCCAGCTCAAGCCGCAGATCCACGCCCTCGGGCGTGACGAAGGCGCGGGTCAACTTGGCTTCAGCCATGACGACGCGGTCCGTAGAAATAGAGGCCCCACATCAGGGCGGTCGCCGCCGCTACGCCGTAGCGCGCCGCCGTGTCGGTGATCAGCTGCCGGCCAAAGCCTTCGAGCAGGCCGGCCAGGAACAGCATCACCACCACCCCGCCCATCACCGCCGCAGCGTGACGGCCCGCCTCGGCTAGGGCGTCGAGGCGCCGCCGCTCGCCGGGAAAGGCCGCCGCCCAGCCGATCCTGAGCCCGGCCGCGCCGGCCAGGATCACCGCGAACAGCTCCGTGACGCCATGGATCAGCAGCCAGCCGCCGAGCTCGAGTCCCAGGCCACGGCTGGCGAACAGGGCCAGGAAAGCCCCCAGCATCGCGCCGTTGTAGAGCACCAAACCCGCCGTCGGGACGCAGAGCGCAAAACCCAGGGCGAAGGCCAGAAGCGCGACCTGGGCGTTGTGGGTGAACAGGAAAGTGGCGAAGACCGTAAGCCCGCTCGCATCCTTGCCGCCCAGGGTGGCCGCCAGCGCCTCGGTCGTGGCGGCTGGATCGCGTCCGCCCGCCAGTTCGCCGGGCACGAAGGCGTAGAACCAGTCCGGATCATGCCCGACGAGCCAGGCGGCGATCGCCACGCCTAGCGCCATGAGGGCCGCGCTGACCAGGGTCTCGCGCCACAGTCCGCGCACGGCCGCCGACCAGCCGCCCGCGAAGAAGCTCTTGAGCTGCCCCCTCAGGGTCTCGCGCGAGCCGTAGACGAAGAAGTACGCGCGCGCGCACAGGGTCTCCAGATAGGCGATCAGCGCCCGGTCCAGCGAGGTGGCGCGGGCGACCGACAGGGCCGACAGCGCAGACCGGTACAGGACGGGGGCGGCCAGCAGGTCTTCGTCGGACAGATCGGCGATCGAGCCCTTCTCGACCTTGCCGATCAGCCGTTCCAGGCGCCGCCAGTCGGCCTCGCGCTCCTGGCGGAAGCGCTGGCTCTTGAGGCGCGGATCCACCTTGACCTCGATCACAGCAGCTCCCTCCGCATCAGGTCGACATAGGCGTTGATCAGCGCCGGACCGATCCGGGCGGCCGGGGCCTCGACAATATGGGCGCCTAGCCGGCGAAGGCGGGCGATGACGACCTCACGCTCGCGCAACAGGCCGGCGGCGACGACCGCGCGGGTGACGTCGGCCGGTTCGGCGGGGTCGGCGGCGGCCATGGTCTCCAGCTCCTCGTCCTGCATGACCACGAACAGCACCAGATGCCGCGTCAGGAGCCTGGCCGAAGCTTCGATCATCAGTTCGGCGGCCGTCGGATCGGTGAAGTCGGTGAACACCACCACCAGCGACCGACGCCCCAGCTTGGCGGCCAGATGACTGAGCGCCAGGGTGTAGTTGGTTTCTTCGGTCGAATAGTCGATCCGCGCGGCGGCCTGCTGCAACTGACCAAAGGCGTCGGCCCCGCCGACCACGCCCGTGAGTAGTCGCGGCGCGGCGTCGAAGGTGAAGAAGCCCGCCCGGTCGCCCGAGCGCAGACAGGCCAGCGCCAGCAGTAGGGCCGCGTGGATCGCCCGATCGATGCGCGGCGCCCCGCCGACGGGCTCGCACATGGCCCGGCCGCAATCCATCGCCATCACGACCTGGTGGTTGCGCTCGGTGCGGAACTCCTTGGCCAGCAACTGCATGTGCCGAGCCGACTGTTTCCAGTCGATCGCGCGCCGGTCCATGCCGACCCTGAACTCGCGCAGCGCCTCGAACTCCGAACCCTCGCCGCGCTCGATCTGGGTCTTGGCGCCGATCGCCGCGTCGCGGGCCAGCATCTTCACAGCCTCCTCGCGGACGCCCGCCAGATCGGTTCCGACCATCGCGTCGACATCGAGGTCAAAGACCTTCTGCTTCCAGGCCAGGCCCAGCGGACCGGTCCAGCGCACCCACAGCCGGGCGAGCTTGCCCATTCCGCGCCGCTCGGGCGTCAGGGGAAAGGCGAACCGCGCGACGCCCGCCTCGACCGGGGCGTCGACGAAGGCGCTCGCGAGCCCGAGCCGTTCGTCGGCCTCCAGCGCCGCGAACGCGCGCGAGGGCGTGCGCGCCGGCGCGAAGGTCGCGACGAACCGCGCCTGACCGGGCCGCGCCACGGAAAAGGCCCGCGTGTCGGTCGGCTCCAGGGTCAGGCCGCCGCGCGAGGCGGCCGACAGGGCGTCCGCCACCAGGACCAGGACGACTAGGCCGATCCACGCCAAGCCCGTCAGCCAGCCGGCCGGGACCAGCACGCCGACCAGCAGCGCCGGCGGCAGGCCGGCGGCCATGGCGATCACGGCGCGGCGGGTGGGATAGATCACCGGGGCGCCGCCACCCGCTCGATCAGGCCCTTGAGAACCTGATCGATCTTGCGGCCCTCGATCTCGGCGGCCGGCGACAGGATCAGGCGATGGCGCAGGGCCGGAACCGCCAGGGCTTTCACATCGTCGGGCACGACATAGTCGCGGCCGTCGAGCACGGCGGCGGCGCGGGCGGCCACCGCCAGCATGGCGCCGGCGCGCGGCGAGGCGCCGCTCTCGATATCGGTGGAGTCGCGGGTCGCCCGCACCAGATCGACGATGTAGCCGACCACCTCATCGGTCAGTCGCGCCTGCGCGACCGTGGCGACGGCCGCATCGATCGCCTCGCGATCCAGAACCGGCTCCACCCCGAAGGCGGCGGGATCCATCTGGCCCGTGCGCTGACCATGTCCCACCACGATCGCCCGCTCCTGCTCGATGCTGGGATAGTCCAGCACGTGCTTGAACAGAAAGCGGTCCAGCTGCGCCTCCGGCAGCGGATAGGTGCCCTGCTGCTCGATGGGGTTCTGGGTCGCCACCACCGTGAACCGGGGGCTGAGCGGGTGGGAGACGCCATCGATCGTCACCTGCCGCTCCTGCATGGCCTCCAGCAGGGCCGCCTGGGTCTTGGGCGGCGTGCGGTTGATCTCGTCGGCCAGCAGCAGCTCGCAGAACACCGGACCGCGCGTCAGGGTGAAGGTCGAGGTCTGGAAGTTGAACAGGTTGGCCCCGATCACGTCGCCGGGCGTCAGGTCGGGAGTGAACTGGATGCGGCCATAGTCGAGGGCGACGCTGCGGGCGAAGCTCTGGGCCAGCAGAGTCTTGGCCGTCCCGGGCGGACCTTCCAGCAGAACGTGGCCGCCGGCGAACAGGGCCACCAGCAGCAGGTTCACCGCCTCGTCCTGGCCGACGACCGCCTTGCCGATCTCGGCCCGAATCCGCCCGGCCAGCACGCCCACGTCGCCGACGTTCATCCTATTGCCGTCCACGGATCAGCTCCTGCTTCCAAAGGTGTAGGTCGCGCGCCACCTGCATCATGTCCGAGACGGTGGCGGCGCGGGCGCGCTCGGCGAGCGCGGTGAAGGTGCTGGACGCGCCGACGATGACGCTGACGCGGTCGAGGAACGCGTCTAGGGCGGGATCATCCATCCCGCGCGGCGCGCCGATGGCGCGGGCGGCCGAGGCCCGGATCAATTGGGCGTACAGCGGCGTCATGCGCGCCTCGCGCCCCGCCAGGCGGATCAGGCCCGCCGTGTTGTCGGCCAGCGCCAGCTTGCCCAGCGCCACGGCGCGGCGCGGCTTGAGGGCGGGGCCAAAGCGCACGCCGGCCTGCAGCCCCGCCAACCCCGCCAGCGCGACGAGCACCAGGGTCGCCCCGACCAGCGGCGGCTCCAGCAAAAGGCGCAGCAGGCTGCGCGACCGGGCGAAGCCGTGCAGCGTCGCATCGAACACCACCGGGGTGTCCTTGGCGTGGATCAGGTCCAAGAGCGCCACGGCGGTCCGCGCGCCCTCCAGCGTCTTCAGCGCGCTGGTGTTCACAAGGTCGGGTTCGGCCAGGACATAGGTCTGGCTTTCGGTGTGCATGGCCAGGACCATGCGACCGTCCTCGTCTGTCAGCACCGGCGTCCAGCCCTTCCCCTCCAGGCTGCGCGGCGCGCGCACCGAGGGCTGACGGCCGAAGGCCTGTCCGTTGGGACGGTAGAGGCGTAGAGGCCCGACCTCCGGCGGGGGCGCGCGGAGCGTCAGGCCCTTGCGCAGGTCGGCGGGGAGCACCGCCAGGCTGGTCTTGCCGTCGACGATACGGGTGGCCACCGCCCAGCCCTTACGGTTCGGATCCGCCATCGTCGCCCACTTGGGCAACACGACCAGCTTCGGGCCGAGATGATCGAAGTCCTCGAGGTTCACCGCGCCGGCGCCCAGGGCCGGGGTCAGCACCAGCAGCCCCTCCTCCGCCGAGGCCGGCAGGGGCCCTCGGCCGACCAGCGCGCCGCGTCCTGAGGTCTGCAGCAGACGCATCGTCGCAGCATAGCCCACCGAGGAACGCGACAGGGCGTGCGCGCCCCCGTTGTCGCCCTTTTTCAACTCGGGCGCATAGGCCGACAGCACCCCGAGGCCCGCCAGACTGACCACACCCACCAGCACGATGACGATCATCGCCATCGGCGAAAACGCGCCCGTCGCGCCACGCCCGCTCATCGCGCCCACCCTTCGGGTAGGGCGAACGCCTCATAGGCCGCGCGGCAGGCGGCGAAGTCCTCGGCGTCTACGGGCCGACCGCCGAACAGACCGCGCTCGACGACGCCGGCGATCCCGGCGAAGGCGGATCGCGCGGCGTCCGGCAGGGCGGGCAGCAGGGCGATTTCCCGCGCGGTGTAGGACACACGCAGGGCCTTGGGTCGATGCTTCTGAATGTCCTCGACACTGCGCAGCAAAAGCAGGTGCGCCGCCTCCAGGAAGCGTCCGTCTCCGGCCAATTGATCGGCGGCCGACAGGAGGTCGCGGGCCGCGGCGGCGTCCGGCCTCCAGACAGGATCAGCCGTGAGCTCGGGGCCTTCGGCGCGGGCCGGCGGCGCCTTCAGCCGGATAATTTCCCGAACGATCGCCACAATGATCAGCACGGCCAGCGCCGCAAGGCCGATCCAGAACACGACCTTGAGCACCGGCGCAGCGGCCTTCAAAGCCTCGCCCAACCAAGCCAACCAACCGGGAACCTTGGGTGGCGGGACGACAGCATGGTCGAACTGAAAACCGCCCTCGCGCGCCAGACGCTCATGCGCCGACGCGACCGAGCCATCGGCCGCCTGCCCCGAAACCTTCACGCCCCCGTAACCGCCTCGACTCGCGATCAAGGCCCAACGCCCCACGCCAACACGAACATCTTCCGCTCAACCCCTGGGCGTGACAAGTCCTTTTACGTCCACGCTAGCGGTCAGGAAGCGCTCTATTCAGAGGTAGCCGATCTACCGCCAACCCATGCTGACCAAGCTATATGCGGATGGCTCAGACACGGTAGATCTCAAGGATAACTGTTGCTGCAAGGTCGAAGTGTCGTCGACCGACCAACGAGGCTATCCGCGAAGGCCCATCCCGTTCTCGACAGTGAATGACGGGACTTCTGCGGCGGCGCTGCGCCATGGCTGAATTGGCGCCTCCACAGAACAAGGACCTTCAACAAACTCGCGTCGAGCCGTCAGCGGCGTGTCAGGTGCGAAGGCGGACCTTGAGAGCCGCGCAAGTGCTCCAACGACGGATCCTTGTTCATTGGAGCGCAACCGTGCCGCGTGGCTCACGTTAGTTGAGCCCATGTCACAAGGAGTAAGCCGATGAAGAGCATTGTTCTGGGACTGTCGTTCGCCGCCTTGGCCACCAGCGTCTTGGCTCAGACTACGATCGCCCGCAATGAGACCCAGGCGGCCAAGGGCGTGTTCACTGTGGGCCAGATCGAGGACGCCGACGTCATCGACTCGGCCAATCGCAAGGCAGGCGAAGTCGAGCATGTCCTACTCGACACCGCCGGCAAGCCAACGGCGGTCGTCCTTGAGATCGACCGCATGGGCCCGGATAAAAAGGTCGTCGTGGCGCTTGCAGACGTGTCGGTCGCTCCTGAACCGGGTGATCACGACGACCATATCGTCCGCACCAAGCTGACCAAGGCCCAGTTGGCCGCCCTGCCGGACTGGAAGGACTAGCTTAAACTCAGAAGCGCCCGGCGTGATGGCCGGGCGCTTCGCTACCGGACGAACGGAAAAGGTGACAGCGCCTTGCTGGTTTCCTCGACCATCAGGGTCCGGTTGATGGGCGCCGCCGCCCGCTGCGGACAGGCTGGGCGCTCGCAGATCCGGCAAGAGGGTCCGATCTCCACGGCGATGGGATTGGCGATGTCGAGGCCCCGCGCATGCACGAGCTTGCTGGCGTATTTCAGCTCGCAACCGAGACCGACCACGAGCTCGTCCTCGAGCCCGGCCTGCAGGCCCGAGGTGCGCCGCACCGTACGCGACAGGGTGAAATAGCGCTCGCCGTCGGGCGTCTCGATCACCTGGGTGACGATCCGGCCGGGGGTCTTGAAGCTATCGTGGACGTTCCAGCGCGGACAGGCGCCGCCAAAGCGCGAGAACGGGAAGGGACCGGCGGCGAAGCGTTTGGAGATGTTGCCGGCCGCGTCCAGCCGCATCATGAAGAAGGGCACGCCGCGCGAACCCGCGCGCCCCAGGGTGGTCAACCGCTGGGCCGCCTGCTCGTAGCTGATCCCAAAGCGCGAGCGCACGCGTTCGATGTCGTAGCCGCTGCTTTCCATGGCCGCGAGAAAAGGCTCGTAGGGCATCATGATCGCTGCAGCGAGATAGCCGTCCAGGAACACCTTGAGCAGTTGGCGCGTGGCGCGATCGGGCGCCTTGAAGCGGTCGGTCAGCTCGGTCAGCACCTCCCCGCCTTCCATGAGACCCAGCTGGTAGCACATCCCGAAGGTCCGGCTGGCGTGCGCCAGGGTTTCGGACAGCATCAGTCGCTTGCGGTGATGGTCGTAGCGGCGCAACGAGCCGGTCATGACCTCGAGGGGCATGATCCGGGTCTGGACGCCGAACCGGCTCTGCAGACGCTCGCGCACCGCCGGCCCCAGGTCCTGCGGGTCGGCCTTCAACTGCCGGACAATCGACTCGGCCAGGGCCTCCAGCTCGGCGAAGTGGTTGCGCTGCGCGCCGACCAGATCGCGCACCCAGTCGGTCGGCGACGACAGATCCGAGGCCGGCCCCGCGCCGTCCGGGCGTTCGAACGCGCCAAGATCGATCAGGCGGCCGCGATCCAGATAGGCGCGATAGAGTCGCGACATCGCCTCGGCGATCCCGGGCGACAGTTCGGCGACCTCGGCCGCCTCGTGTCGGGACACGGCTAGGTCCGCGAACATCCGGTCGGCCAAGACCTCCTCCAGCCCGGCCCCGCCGCCAGGATCGTCGGCCGACAGGCTCCGGAGGTCCAGATCGTAGGCGTCGGCCAGACGCAGCAGGATCTGCGCCGTCACGGGCCGCTGATTTCGTTCGAGCAGGTTCAGATAGCTGGCGGAGACGCCCAGCTCCTCGGCCATACGCGCCTGCGTCACGCCCAAGTCGCGCCGCAGCCGTTTCAGCCGTCCGCCGAGGAATAGCTTCTTGTCGTTCTGCTTCTTGTCGAGCGCCGCCATTTCGTCAATTTGTCATAACTTTACAGAAATTACAAAGTCGATCTTTGACAATTTGCCTTCAATAGGTTCGACCGATCCCGCAGCGCAGCGCTAGCTCTCGATCACGAGTTTTCCTGGACCCGCAAGGCTTCACCGCCTCGGCCACTGTAGTGGGATCGAACGACCATGACGCAGCGCAAGACCTATGCCGAACTCCGCGACACCCTGCTTAAGCGCTACCCGCAAGGCGTCACGCCGGGCGGCGTCGACGTCGACGACATCATCCAGCTGAAGCTGCAGAACACCTTCAACACCCACCTGGATATCGCCCGCGCCATGGCTCCGGTCATGCGCGCCGACATGGCCGAGTACGACCGCGACAGCTCCAAGTTCACCCAGTCGCTGGGCTGCTGGTCGGGCTTCCACGCCCAGCAGATGATCAAGGCGGTCAAGCGCCTGCGCGGCACGACCAAGGGCGCCTATGTCTATCTGTCGGGCTGGATGGTCGCGGGCCTGCGCAATCGCTTCGGCCACCTGCCCGACCAGTCGATGCACGAGAAGACTTCGGTCGTCGACCTGATCGAGGAGATTTACGTCTCGCTGCGCCAGGCCGACGAAGTGGCCATCAACGACCTCTTCAAAACCCTGCGCGCCGCGCGCAAGACCGGTGATCAGGTCGCCGAGCAGGCGGCGATCAAGGCGATCGATAACTTCGAGACCCACGTCGTGCCGATCATCGCCGACATCGACGCGGGCTTTGGCAACGAGCACGCCACCTACCTGCTGGCCAAGGAGATGATCAAGGCCGGCGCCTGCTGCCTGCAGATCGAGAACCAGGTCAGCGACGCCAAGCAGTGCGGCCACCAGGACGGCAAGGTCACGGTGCCGCGCGAAGACTTCATCGAGAAGCTGCGCGCCTGCCGCCTGGCGTTCGAGGAACTGGGCGTGGACGACGGCGTCATCGTCGCCCGCACCGACAGCCTGGGCGCGGGCCTGACCCAGAAGATCCCGGTCAGCCAGGGCGAAGGCGATCTGGCCGCCGACTACATCAAGTGGCTGAAGACCGAGCCCATCACGCCCGAGAACCCGCTGCGCGATGGCGAGCTGGCGATCATGAAGGACGGTGCCTTCGTCAAGCCTGTGCGCATGCCCAACGGCTTGTTCGCGTTCCAGGACGGCACCGGCCGCCAGCGCGTCATTGAGGACTGCATCGCCAACCTGACCCAGGGCGGCGCCGATCTGCTGTGGATCGAAACCGACACCCCGAATGTCGACGAGATCGCTTCGATGGTGGCCGAGGTCCGCAAGGTCGTGCCGAACGCCAAGCTGACCTACAACAACTCGCCGTCGTTCAACTGGACGCTCAATCTACGCAAGCAGGTGCGCGACCAGTGGATCGCCGAGGGCAAGATCCATAAGGACAGCTACCCGGACGGCAATGCGCTGATGTCGGCCGAGTACGACAAGAGCGACCTGGGCCGCGAGGCCGATGAGCGTCTGGCCCGCTTTCAGGTCGACATCGCCGCCCGCGCCGGGGTGTTCCACAACCTGATCACCTTGCCGACCTTCCACCTGACCGCCAAGAGCGTGGACGAGCTGTCGCGGGGCTACTTCGGCGAGGATCGCATGCAGGCCTACGTCAACACGGTGCAGCGCGAGGAAATCCGCCGCGGCGTGTCAGCCGTGAAGCACCAGCACGAGGTCGGCTCGGATCTCGGCGACACCTTCAAGGAGATGGTCGCCGGCGAACGCGCCCTGAAGGCCGGCGGCCACGCCAACACCATGAACCAGTTCGCGGCCGAATAGGCCGGACACATCAAGCCCAGGAGCAGAGCCATGACCGCATTCTCTCCCGCCACCATGCCCGACGCCGATGAGGAAAGGCGCGCCGTCGAACGGCTCGCCGAGGCCTCGCACCGCCTGAACGACGCCGTGCGTCGCGCCATCGCCGCCGGCTATTCGGTGGAGCTGGTGCGCACCTCGCGCCATCATGACGGCGCGGGCAACTGGGGCGATCAGATCGTCCCGACCGTTCGTGAAAAAGGCGCCGAAAAGAGCGCCTGACCATCAAGAACCGACCAGAGTCCCGATGACGGCTCCCCGGACCTCCGGGGAGCCGATCCCACCCTACGGAAAGCTTCCCATGCCGCTCGACATCGCCGCCAACATCCAGGTCACCGGTCCCGTTGAAGGCCGAGCTGCGGAAGTACTCACCCCTGAAGCCCTGGCTTTCGTAGCAGACCTGCACCGTCGTTTCGACGCGCGTCGTCGCCAGTTGCTGGAAGCCCGCCAAGCGCGCCAGGCGCGCTTTGACGCGGGCGAACTGCCCGACTTCCTCGATGAGACCGCATCGATCCGCAGCGCCGACTGGACGGTCGCAGCCATCCCCAGCGACCTGCTCGATCGCCGGGTTGAAATCACCGGGCCGGTCGACCGCAAGATGATCATCAACGCCCTGAACTGCGGGGCCAAGGTGTTCATGGCCGACTTCGAGGACGCCACGGCCCCGACCTGGGCCAACGTCGTCGAAGGCCAGATCAATCTGAAAGACCGCTGGCAAGGCGAACTGACTCACGTCGACGCCAAGTCGGGCAAGGCCTACGCCATGGGGCCAACCCCGGCCGTGCTGAAGATCCGCCCGCGCGGCTGGCACCTGATGGAACGCCATGTCGAGGTCGACGGTCAGGCCGTGGCCGGAGCCCTGTTCGACTTTGGCCTCTACGCGTTCCACAACGCCAAGGCCGCCATCGCCCAAGGCTCGGGCCCGTACTTCTATCTGCCCAAGCTCGAGAGCCATCTTGAGGCCCGGCTATGGAATGACGTGTTCGTCCGCGCCCAAGAGGTGCTTGGCCTGCCGGTCGGCACGATCAAGGCCACGGTGCTGATCGAGACCATCCCCGCCGCCTTCGAGATGGACGAGATCCTCTACGAGCTGAAGGACCACATCGTGGGCCTCAACTGCGGCCGCTGGGACTACATCTTCTCGTTCATCAAGCGCCTGGGCCGCCGCGCCGAGTTCCTGACGCCGGACCGCTCGGCCATGGTGATGGGCAAGGCGTTCCTCGGCGCCTATTCGCTGAAGCTGATCCAGACCTGTCACCGCCGTGGCGCGTTCGCGATGGGCGGCATGGCGGCGCAGATCCCGGTCAAGGGCGACGAGGCCGCCAACCTAGCGGCCTTCGCCAAGGTGCGCGCAGACAAGGAGCGGGAAGCCGGGGCCGGCCATGATGGCACCTGGGTGGCGCACCCCGACCTCGTTCCGGTGGCCATGGAGGTCTTCGACCGCCTGATGCCGACGCCGAACCAGCGCGACCGCAAGCTTGACGATCTCTCGATCACTCAGGCCCAGATGCTGGAGTTGCACGAGGGTTCGCGCACCGAGGCCGGCATCCGCGAAAACATTCGGGTGGGCGTCCGCTACACCCAGGCCTGGATCGAAGGTCGCGGCGCGGTGCCGCTCTACAACCTGATGGAGGACGCAGCCACCGCCGAAATCTGCCGCACGCAACTGTGGCAGTGGGTCCGCCTCGGCGCCGCGCTTGACGATGGCCGCGTGTTGACCCCCGAGTTGTTCGTCAGCCTGTTCACCCAGGAAATGATCGACCTTCGGCGGGATTTCGCCTCACCACGCCTGGAGGATGCCGCGCATATCTTCACTAGGATGGTACTGTCGGACGGTCTGGAAGAATTCCTGACGATTCCTGCGTACGAGTTGCTCTAACTTTACCGCATCGTGATCGGTGAGTTTGCCGATCACGATGCCGGCGGCAGTGACATGCTCCCCTAAAACTCCTCCAGAAATAACTAGAGTCCGCCCTGACCAACGGACGGACAGATGAAGCGATCACGGTTCAGGGAAGAGCAGATCATCGGGATCCTGCGTGAGCAGGAAGCGGGCGTGCAGGTGGCGGACCTCTGCCGCAAGTATGGGCTCAGCTCGGCGACCTTCTACAAGTGGAAGGTCAAGGACGGCGCTCAAGCCGTGATCCGGAAGCACTAACACACATGGTCGAACCTTGGATCAGCAGGCGCGCCGAACCATCGGGTTGCCGTTAGAAATGTGTCACGCGACGATGCAAGTTTAGTGTTCGAAGCACTGAGGAGCGTCCGCAACCGCCGGTATGATCGAGCCAACATCAAGGTCGGATCATCGTCCGGGGGGCTCGTCGCCCCGCGCCAGCCCAGCGATCCAGAACCAAACGACCGAACGCGAAACGCGATACTTATCCATAAGGCGCCTCTAGCAGCCCGAACTCGACCATCGCGACAAGAAAACTATCGTTCTTGTGACCCGAGCGGCTGAGCTTGGTCATGGTGAAATGCTGTGGCGGCGACAGGCGCGCCTAGCACGCCGACCCGGGGGATTAAAGGTCAGGACCCACGTACCAAGCCGTGACCCTGTCGGCGACGACCTCCGGGCCAGATCAGTCTGGCGAGGGGTCTGGTGAGAACAGCTCCGGCGGCTGATCAGCCTGAGCCAACAGAGCCGCAATCAATCGGGGACGATAAGCCGAGACCTCTTCGAATGACTCACAGAGCTGGAGCACCGCCGCGCGCGCTCAGCCGGCTTGAGTTGACGCCACTGCTGGAGGAAGAGCTGCAACCCGACGCGATCCAACTTGAAGCGCACTACCATCGGGGTGCGGCGCAAAGATCCAGAGGCCTCGCGTTCGAAGTCGAACAGGCTATTCTCGGCGGACAAGTAGTGCGTCATGAGCGCAAGCGAGTCAGCGGTAAGCGCGTTCACGATGCGCGCTCCCGAAAGCAGTCACCGGCGTTTCGGGCTTGCGCCTGGGCGACGACCTCGCCGACGACGATGAGCAAAGGGCCGCCATTCGTCGTTATCGGCCCTGACGTCAGCGCACCTGGGGATGTCGTGGTCAGTCGTGCGTGGGCGGCGCCAGCCCGTTCGATCATGGCCACAGGCGTTGGGATTGCGCGCCTCGCAGCGATCAGAGCTTTCGCGAGATCGGGCGCCGCCTCGCCCCCCCTCCATGTAGACCGCAATGGTCGCTTCGGGATCGGCGCCCGAGCGCCAATCATGCGCCATCGCACCGTTCTCAACCCGAGCCGTCGTGAAGACCACCCGCCGCGCTTATCCACGATGCGTCGGCGGGAACCCAAACTGGGCCGCAGCAGCGCAGGCCACCGTGACGCCGGGCACTACTTCGGGCGTGACACCATGGGCGTTGAGGAAAGCCGACTCTTCGCCGACATGGCCAAAGATCGACGGGTCTCCTCCCTTCAGCCGCACCACCCGCAGTCCGCGGCGCGCCAGGCGCAGCATGATCCGGTTTATGTCGCTCTGAGTCATGCTGGGTTTGCCCAGCGCGCTTTCCGGTCTGGATCCGAATACAGCCGGGCGGCGCCAAGGCCACCGCCTCTTCCGAGCACAGGGCGTCGTACAAAAGAGCCCCAGCCTCCCGGACCGCACGCATCGCCCGGACCGTCATCAGATCGACAGGACCAGGCCCCGCGCCGACCAACAGAACCTGTCCTGGCTGAACGCTAGAGGACGTCGGCAGTCTCCCGTTTGGCGTCGGCCAAGATGCGGATCATGCGGCTGATCTCGGGGCGACAGGAGCCGCAGTTCGTGCCTGCACCGGTTTCGGCGCCGACCGCGTCAATCGTAGAGGCTCCGGCGGCGATGGCCGCCTCGATCGCCTTGCCGCCGACCTTGAGGCAGGCGCAAACCATCGGCCCCTTGTTGACCGGCGCGCCTGGCGGGAAACCGTGCAGCAAGGTTGCGCGCGTTTCAGGCGTCAACGGCGCGGCGAAGAGATCGGCCAACCAGTCACAAGGCGGCAAACGGTCAGCCTCGGTCATGTAGAGGACGGCGACCAGCGTGTCGTCTCGGATCCAGGCTTCGCGCCCCGCCGGGGCGAAAGCGTCAGTCCAGTGCATCGGCATGAACAGCGAACCCCGCCGCTGGCGACTGGTCGTCCCCGGCGAGGCCCGCGACCACCTCCGCATAGCCGTCGACATGGTCGCGCAGAAAGTCCGCGTCGATCACGCCACGTCGGATCAGATCGGCCAGTAACCCATTCCACAGCCGCACATCGCTTTGCGGCGCCAGGGCCAGGTGAAGATCCGTCCCCCTCGGCGGTGTCGGTGCGGCGCGGGTCGATGACCGCGTGCTTCTGGCCCCGCGCCCGGGCCGCCTCCATCCGCCGGAACAGCACCGGATGAGTGCAGGCGGCGTTGTGGCCGCTGAACACCACGAGGTCCGCCAGGTCGAGATCCTCGTAGCAGCCCGGGACGAGGTCGGCGCCGAAGGCTTGCTTATGGGCGACCACCGCCGAGGCCATGCAAAAACGGCTTTTGGTGTCGATATTGCCCGAGCCGATGAAGCCCTTCATCAGCTTGTTGGCGACGTAGTAGTCCTCGGTCAGCAGCTGACCGGAGACGTAGAAAGCCACGCTGTCAGGACCGTGCCGGGCGATAGTCTCCTTGAACCGACGCGCGACCAGAGCAGTAGCCTCGGACCAGCTGGCGGCGCGCCCGCGGATTGTCGGTTCCAGCAGCCTTCCCGCCAGCGAGACGGTCGCGCCTAGCGCCGCGCCCTTGGAACATAGCCGCCCCAGGTTGGCGGGGTGGGCCTCGTCGCCGGAGACGGCCAAGGCGCGCGATCCGACCGCGCTGGCGCCGACTACAACGCAGCCAACGCCGCAACAGGCGAGACGCCAAAACGAAGATCCGGCAAATTATTGATTTTCTGAATCTATTCTCGCCCGCGCCCAACTGGCGCGCCCTGCAGGATTCGAACCTGCGACCGTTCGCTTAGAAGGCGAATGCTCTATCCAACTGAGCTAAGGGCGCGCGCTCGCCGGCTCGGGACGCGGCAGTCCTAGTGGGTCCAGGGCTGCTTGCGATTGGCCGCGAAGTTGTCGGCGTAGGCCTTCAGGATGCGCTTTGGAGTCTTGGGCTCGAAAAGCTGGAAGGCGATTTCATGGCGCTGGGCGTAGGCGATCGCCTCGTCGCGCGTTTCGAAAGTTAGGCGGATCTGCCCGTTCATGTCGCTGGAGGTCGTCCATCCCATCAGCGGATCTGGCTTGCGCGCGCTGGCCGGTTCGAACTCCAGCACCCAGTCCTTGGTCTTGGCCTTGCCGGACTGCATGGCGTTCTTGGCGGGGCGATAGATGCGGGCCAGCATGGACCTCTCCCAAAGTACCTTACCGATGGTCGGAGCGGCAGGATTTGAACCTGCGACCCTCTGCTCCCAAAACAGATGCGCTACCAGGCTGCGCTACGCTCCGAAACATCGGCAGGCGGCTGCTCTACAGGGGTTCGGCGCGCGGATCAACAAAGGCGCGCGCATGTTTACTTCGGAAAGATGCGATGCAGCACGCGGTCACCCGGCAAGATGCCCAATTGCGCGGCGCGACCGCCGGCGATTTCCAGCACCCCCAGCACCGGACCGCCCGACGCCAGCGGGGTCAGATCGTGCGGGCGGGCGTTGCGGGCGATGGACAGCACCCGGCCATCGGCCTGGATGTAGAGAATATCCAGGGGGATGAGCGTGTTCTTCATCCAGTAGGCGACCGGTTGGGGGCGATTGTAGGTAAAGAGCATGCCGCGATCCGGCGCGAGCGACTTGCGGAACATAAGGCCCCGCTCCTGCTCGGCTTTCGTAGCGGCGATCTCGACCTGAAATCGCGTTCGACCACGGCTCGTGACGATCTCGACCGTCTCCAGCTTGCTCGCGGCGAACGCCGACCCGCCGCTGGCGGCGAGCGCCGCTGCGGTCAAGAAGGTTCGTCTGTGGATCATCGACTCGGTCACGCATCGCCTCACGGAAAGCCAGCCTCTGCCGAGGTTAGCTTCCCGAGGCGAACGGCGAAAGTCAGGCGTCGCTGGCGGTGATTTCGGCGACGACCAGCCCCTTTGGACCGCGCGCGAAGCGCACCAGAACGTCATCACCCGGCTGCAGATCCTCGAGGCCGCCGCGTCGGAGCGTCTCAATGTGCACGAATATATCGCCGGGTTCAGCGTCACGGATGACGAAGCCATAGCCCTTGGTGCGGTTGAACCATTTCACCTTGGCGTGCTCGGCGGGACCTTCCGGCGCCAGAGCGCCTCGGCCATGGCCGTCGCGCAGACCATCCCGCCGAACGGGACTTTCGGCGAAGGTGCGCCTCTGACGCTCCAGAGGCGACGGCGCGCTGCTCTCGTCGAGATTGACGACCTCGCTGACCTGCCAGCCTTTCGGCCGACGAACGACATCGCACACGATCACGGCGCCTTCCATGGCGGTCTCGCGCCCGCAATTGCGCAGCGACGTCACATGCAGAAGCACGTCCTTGAGCCCGGTCTGCCCGGGATCATCCGGTACGATGAACCCATAGCCTTTGCCGGCGTCGAACCACTTCACCTTGCCGCAGATGCGCACGAACTCCTCGTGCGCCGCAGCGTCCTCAAAATCGTAACCAGACATCCCACCCCTCTGGCTTGCCCAATCAGCCCATCGGAGCAAGCACTACAAGAACAGTGTTCTCGCGTGAGGAGAGCCGTCAATGGCGGAATCGCGCGAAAATCGCGTGAAAGCACGCTCCGCGACATTTCGTCGCAGCCACAATGTGGAAACAATTCTGAAATACAGCCGAAGATGGCAGTCCCTAGGGGAGTCGAACCCCTCTCTCCAGATTGAAAATCTGGCGTCCTAACCGATAGACGAAGGGACCACATCACCGCCGAAGCGGAACATAGCCGATATATGGCCTCGCGGGTGGCAGTCCCTAGGGGAGTCGAACCCCTCTCTCCAGATTGAAAATCTGGCGTCCTAACCGATAGACGAAGGGACCACGGCCCCGCGAGGAAGCGGGTGTATAGCCGCACCGTTTGGGGTGCGCAACCCGCTCCAAAGTACTTTTTTTAGTGCGTACTTTTCCCGCGCTCAGCTTCATGTCCGGTCGCAAGTTAGCCCGCGTAACGCGCTCGCGGATCATGGGCGTCCTCGATCTCGAGCTGCACGCCGTTACGGCCCATATAGTCATCGGGCTTGAGCTTGCCGACCACATCCAGCGGACCGCCGCCCGCCAGCAGTCGCTGCCCCAGAGGAGTCTCGGCGCTCCGCCAGCTGATCGCCTTCAAGCGATCTCCCGTCGGACTAACCAGGTCCATCCGGACATGCCCGCCCTTCAACGCAGAGACGCGGTCGGGCCGGACCTGGGTCAACGCGAAAAAGGGTTCGGGGTTGCCGGGACCGAACGGCGCCAAGCGCTGGAAGTCGTCCAGCAGCGCACGATTCGCCGCCCGCGGCTGAACCAAGGCGTCGACCTCCACGGCCTCGACGCCAACAGCCTCCATTTCGCCCGCCAGCCGCTCTTCCAGAAAGGCGCGCAACTCAGGAATCATCTCGGGACGGATCGACAGCCCGGCGGCCATCGCATGGCCGCCTCCGGCCATGAGGAGGCCCGACTCGAAGGCCGCCTGAATCGCTTTGCCGAGGTTCACCCCCGGCTGGGAGCGACCAGATCCCTTGCCGACATTGGCCGCGCGATCGATCCCGATCACCACGACGGGCTTGCGATAACGTTCGCGCAGACGGCCGGCGACAATGCCGATCACGCCCGGGTGCCAATCATCGCCGGCGACCACGATCACTGGCGCGTCGGGATTGAAATTGCTGCCGCGCTCCAGCATCGCCGCCGCCTCTTCGACCACGGCGGCCTCGACCGCCTTACGCTCGGTGTTGAGACTGTCGAGCTCTTCGGCCAGCGCACGCGCTTCCAGCGGATCGTCAGTGGACAGAAGGCGCGCGCCGAGATCGGACCGACCTATCCGCCCCCCCGCGTTGATGCGGGGACCTAGTATAAAGCCGGCGGTGAACACCGAAGGATCACCCGAGCCTTTGCCGACATCGAAGAGCGCCTTCAGGCCTGGGTTGGCCCAACTGCCCATGGCGCGCAGTCCCAGCGCCGTCAGCGCGCGATTGAAGCCGACCAGCTGGGTGACGTCGCAGACTTCGCCAAGAGCGACGAGATCCAACCACTGGCGAGGATCGGGCTGCGGTCGATCCTCGGTGAACAGGCCCCGTTTACGCGCTTCGCGATTCAGCGCCGTCAGCAGCACGAAGGTGACCCCGGCAGCCGCCAACACGCCCTGCCCGCTTTGGCAGCCTGGCCGGTTCGGGTTGACCACGGCTGCGGCGGCCGGCGGGTCCTCGCGCATCAGGTGATGGTCGATCACAACGACCTCAAGCCCAATATCTCCAGCGCTGGCGATCGCATCGTAAGCCGCCGCGCCACAGTCGAGAGTGACGACCAGCTCAGCGCCGCTGTCACGGATCTTGCGGAACGCCGCCGGACTCGGGCCATAGCCTTCGGTCAGGCGGTCTGGAATGTAGATGGGCAGCTCTACGCCCATATGGCGGAACCATCGGACCAACTGCGCGGCGCTGGTGGCGCCGTCGACGTCATAGTCGGCGAAAACCATGGTCGGTCGCCCGCGCTCCAGGGCGTCGATCAGGATCTCGGCCGCCCGGTCCATGTCGGTGAACAGCGATGGGTCCGGAAACAGCGCCTTGAGGGTCGGGCGCAGATAGTGCTCGGCATGTTCGAGCGTCACGCCCCGCGACACCAGCGCCCGGGCCAACGGCTCGATCAGGCCGTGGCGCTGCTGAATTTCACGGACAACCGCCATGTCAGCCGGCCGCTCGCGCCAGCTGCGGCCGCTCAGCGACCGTTCAACGCCCAAGAAAGCGCTGGAGGAAATAGAGGTGACACCATCGGCGGGCATCGGACGAGCCTAGCTTGTCGCGAGGATTCGAACCATGCGGCGCCGACACGACAAGGGCGGACGTCGGTCAGCCAGCGCGCATCTCCGCGCGGATGACCTCGACCTCGTTCGCTGAGCCCAGGACAACAGGCACGCGTTGGTGAAGCTTACTGGGCTTGATATCCAGGATCTCGGTCAGCCCTTCAATCGACCTGCCGCCCGCCCGTTCGACCAGCAGGCTCATCGGGTTTGCCTCGTACATCAGGCGCAGCTTGCCCGGCTTGTCCGGCTCACGCGCATCCCAGGGATACATGAAGACCCCGCCGCGCATCATGATCCGGTGGACGTCAGCCACCATCGAGGCCACCCAGCGCATGTTGAAGTTCTTGCCCCGCGCGCCTTCCTTGCCCTGCAGGCAGCCGTCGATGTAGCGGCGCACCGGCGGCGCCCAGTGGCGCTGGTTGGACATATTGATAGCGAACTCGGCCGTATCGGCCTTGATCGCCAGATCGGAGTGGGTCAACAGCCAGCGGCCATCGGCGCTCAGCGTGAAGCCGTTGACGCCGCTGGACAGCGTCACCACCAGCATCGTCTGGGGCCCGTAGACCGCGTAACCCGCCGCGACCTGGTTGCGACCCGGCTGCAGGAAATCAACTTCAGTCGGCGCATGGCCGGCCGGCGCGGGCAGAACCGAGAAGATCGTACCGACCGAGACGTTGACGTCGATATTGCTGGAGCCATCCAGCGGATCGAAGGTCACCAGATAACCGCCGACGCGGCCCGTGGGCTCGACCTCTTCCAGTTCCTCAGAGGCCAGGCCGGCCACAGGACCACAGGCCTTCAGCGCGTCGCTCAACATATCGTTGGTGATGACGTCGAGCTTCTTCTGCTCTTCGTCCTGCACATTGGTGCTGCCCGCCGCGCCCAGGCTGCCCGACAGCGCGCCGGAGGCCACGACGCGGCTGATCCGCGCGCAGGTCTCAGCGAGCGTTAAAATCACGTCTTTCAGGGCGGCGTCCGCCGGCTCGGCCGCGAGCCGGGCGGCCAGGTCGACAAAAGCGGTCATTCTCGTCCTCAAACCGAAATCAGAGCGCCCCATCTAGGCGCTGGCCATGACACAAAGGTTTCAGACCTTCCGCTTCATGCGGACCTCGCGGACGGTGCCGGTCGAGGAGTTCATCACCAGTGTGTGCGTGTGAACGCAGCCATCGCGATAGACAACGCCGTCCAGCAGTCCGCCGCGCGTGACGCCCGTCGCGGCGAAAATCGCCTCATCGCGGACGATCTCATGCAGGTCGTACTTCTTGTCGAGGTCTGTGACGCCCCAGCGCGCAGCCCGGGCGCGTTCGTCGGCGTTGCGAAACAGCAGACGCCCCTGGAACTGACCGCCAACGCACTTCAGCGCCGCGCAGGCCAGCACGCCCTCGGGGGCGCCGCCAGATCCAAGATAGAGATCGATGCCGGTCGAGGGGTCCGTCGTGTTAATCACGCCCGCGACATCGCCGTCAGTAATCAGGTGGATTCGCGCGCCCGCAGCGCGCACGCCGGCGATGATTTCAGCATGGCGCGGTCGGTCGAGAACACACACGGTGATCTCGGACGGCGCTACGCCCTTGGCGTCTGCGACCGCCTGAATGTTCTCGGCTGGAGAGCGATCCAGGTCGATTACGCCAGCCGGCAGGCCAGGGCCGCAGGCGATCTTGTCCATATAAGTGTCGGGCGCGTTGAGCAGCGTCCCCTTGGGGGCCCAGGCCATCACCGTCAGCGCGTTGGGCTGGGACTTGGCCGCCAGGGTCGTGCCTTCCAGCGGATCCAGCGCAATATCGATGCGCGGCCCCTTCCCCGTGCCGACCTTCTCGCCGATGTAGAGCATCGGCGCCTCGTCGCGCTCACCTTCGCCGATGACGATCTCGCCATCGATATCCAGTTCGTTGAGAGCGTTGCGCATCGCGTCGACCGCAGCCTGATCGGCGGCCATCTCGTCGCCACGACCCAACATGGTCCACGAGGCGATGGCGGCGGCTTCAGTCACGCGAACGGCGTCCAGGACCAGAGCACGGTCCAGGGTGTTCGAACTCATCCGTTTCTCCCGACCGCCCCGGACGAGGCGGCCTTGTTCCCAATGTCGCCCTCGTCGCCCAGTTTTTCGGGTCGTTAGATGCGCGCGACGCGCAGAAGGCGGGGACGCTCTAGCACGGTCTGCAGCTTTTCGATGCGGCTAATCGCGTCCAGGAGGTTCGATTCCGGCGTCGCATGGGTAACGAGCACGATCGGAACGCCACCCGCACCTTCCACGGGCTTTTGCAGGAAGCTGTCGATCGATACGCCGCACTCGGCCAGGGTTTCCGAGATGGCGGCGATCACGCCGGGCTGGTCCTGGACCATCACGCGTAGATAGGCCTTGCCGACCGCCTTGGACGGATCGATCGAGACGAACGGCTTTAGGTCGCCAGCAGGCACCTGGAACACCGGACGCACGGCCTTGGTCATCACGTCGGCGATGTCGGCCGCAACAGCCGCCGCCGTCGGGCCCGCGCCCGCGCCAGGGCCTTGCACGAAAATCCGCCCGATCCGCTTGCCCTCGATGAACAAGGCGTTGAGCGCGCCGCCGGCCTGGGCCAGCGGATGGTCCAGCGGCACCAGCGAAGGATGAACCTTCACCGCGACGCCGTCGTCGGACTTGGCCGCCCCGGCGATCAGCTTGATCCGGTAGCCCAGGTCCTTGGCCAGCTTGATGTCGAGCAGATCGACCTCGCTGATGCCTTCAATCTCGGCGGCGGCGAAGTTCGGCGCGCAGCCGAACGCCAGCGCGGCCAAGATGCTAGCCTTGTGGCCGGCGTCGAAACCGCCGACGTCCATCGTCGGATCAGCCTCGGCGTAGCCAAGGCCCTGAGCTTCGCGCAGCACGTCGGCGAATGAGCGGCCCGTCTTCTCCATCTCCGACAGGATGAAGTTGCAGGTGCCGTTGAGGATGCCGGCGACCGAGATGATGTCGTCGCCCACCAGGGCTTCGCGCATCATCTTTACGGCCGGAACGCCGCCCATCACCGCCGCCTCGAAAAGCAGCGGCGTGTTGGTGGCCTCCGCCAGGGCGGCGAGTTCGGAACCGTGCTCGGCGATCAGGGCCTTGTTGGCCGTGACCACCGGCTTGCCCGCCTTAAGGGCGGTCTCAACGGCGGCCTTGGCAGGGCCATCCGAGCCGCCGACCAACTCGACGAAGATGTCGATCTCCGGCGAGGCGGCCAGGGCCACGGGATCATCGAACCAGACGAGATTCGAAATGTCGACCGTGCGCGGCCGCGACTTCGATCGGGCGGACACCGCCGTCACGACCGCCTGGTCACCGGCCGGCGCGAATCCGGGACGCTCCGCCAGAAACTGCAGGAGACCGCCGCCGACCGTGCCCAGGCCGGCGACACCGATGCGCCAGGTCTTGTTCGTCATCTTCGAATCCTCGTTACGCCGTCCGACGCAGCCTTGTTAGGCCTGTTCCATCTTGTTGTGGGCCTTGGCCAGAATGGAGTCGGCGTTGGCGATGAATTTCTTCACGTTGCGCGCGGCCTGACGGATCCGGTGCTCGTTCTCGACCAGACCGATCCGCACATAGCCCTCGCCATACTCGCCAAAGCCGATACCCGGAGCGACGGCGACGCCGGCCTCCTCGATCAGCAACCGCGAGAACAGCATCGAGCCCGCCTCGCGATAAGCTTCCGGGATTTTGGCCCAGGCGAACATCGAGGCCGGCGGATTGGGGATATCCCACCCTGCGGCCTTCATCGACTTGATCAGCGTGTCGCGGCGGCTCTTGTAGATGCCCCGGATCTCATCGACGCAGTCCTGAGGCCCGTTCAGGGCCGTCGCGGCGGCCACCTGCACGGGCGTATAGGCGCCGTAGTCGAGATACGACTTAACGCGCGCCAACGCCGCGCAGATGCGGGCGTTGCCAACCACCATGCCCACGCGCCAGCCGGCCATGGCGTAGGTCTTGGACAGCGAGTTGACCTCGACGGCGATGTCCTTGGCCCCGTCCACCTGCAGGATCGACGGCGGCGGGTTGTTGTCGAAATAGATCTCACCGTAGGCGACGTCGCTGATGACCAGCAGATCGTGCTTCTTCGCCAGGGCGACGGCGTCCTTGTAGAAGTCGAGATCCACCCACTGGGCCGTCGGATTCGACGGATAGGACAGGATCAGCACGCTGGGCGGCGGCACCGAGTGCTTCACCGCGCGGCTGATGTTGGAGAGGTACTCCTCCGGCGACAGCGCGGGCACGTGGCGGATGATGCCGCCCGCCATGATGAAACCGAAGGCGTGGATCGGATAGGCCGGGTTCGGGCAGATGATGACATCGCCCGGCCCCGTCAGCGCTTGGGCGAGGTTGGCGAAGCCTTCCTTGGAGCCCAGCGTGGCGATGACCTCAGTGTCGGGGTTCAACTTCACGCCAAACCGGCGGCCATAATAGTTGGCCATCGCCTTGCGCAGGCCCGGCACGCCCTTCGAGGCGGAGTAGCGACCGGCCTTGGGGTCGCGCGCGGTCTCGATCAGCTTGTCCACGATGTGCTGTGGTGTCGGCATGTCGGGATTACCCATGCCGAAGTCGATAATGTCAGTGCCTTCGGCGCGAAGGCGGGCCTTGATCTTGTTGACCTCCTCGAAGACGTAGGGCGGTAGGCGACGGATACGGTGGAAATCGGTGCTCATGAGGGCTCTATGCGCCGCTCCGGCGCTTTGGGAGCGAAAGTCGGGCATGGATAGACCCCAAGCGGGGCCAAGCCAAGCCAGCTGAAGGAAGATTATGCCTCCGTCGCCCTATTGGGGCTGGGACGGAGGCGCGCTAGCTCGGCCGCGGGCTGCGCGGGCGAAGGCTTCGGTGTTTGCGCGGTCGGCCTCGGTCGGCGCGGCGAGCGCGGGCGGGTTAGCGTCCCGGCGCGCCCTGGCGGCGTACGACTCGGAGTCCTTGAGCTCCCACGTGTTCGGCGCGGTCGCCTTGTTCAGCGCCGCGCCTGCGGCTTGCTGCTGCACGACATTGGCTCGAATCTGATCATCCGTTGGCACGTCCGTCGGAATAGCGGGGATGTCAGCGAACTTCCGGCGGGGCCCTTTGACCTTGGCTGCCGCTGTCGCGGCCGCCGCGACCGGAGAACTCGGGTCGACCTGACCAGATGAGAACGGGCTGGCGCACGCGGTCACTCCGGCCGCGAAGCCGAGGATCAAACCAATGCGTACGATTTTGCGGGTTTCGCCGTTCATCTTGTTTCTGGTCTTATGCGATGATCGCGGCGAGCGAAAGGCGTCCAGCGCTTTTCTCAACCCGGCTTTGGACTCGCGGAGGAAACCTCATGGCCACGGCGAAGGCCGCCCCCAAGCCTCGAAAGAAGGCCGCGCTCAAGGCCGATGAGGCCGTCAAGACCGACAAGGTGGCCGCAAAACCTAAAGCCGCCGCCAAGGCGGCCAAGTCAAAGGCCAAGCCTGAAGCCGCCCAAACTCCGCCCCAAGGCGATTCGCCGCGCGCTGCGCCGCCGCCGCCGCCAGAAGCGGAAGCAGCGGCCTTCCCACCGTTTGAGTCTATGCTGTCGCCAGACCAGCTGAAGATGGTTGAGACCCTGTCAGCGAATCTTGCGCGCGCGGCCGTCACCGCTCAGGGCGCGATCGCCGAGGCGGCGCTGCGCCAAGCAGACCGTCCCGCCGCCCTGACGCCCGATCCCTTCCACGTGGCCCCAGCCCTAAACGAGGTGATGACGCGGCTTGCGGCGCAACCCGATCGGTTGATGCGAGCTCAGGCTGACCTCTTTGGCCAGTACATGGAGCTGTGGCAGACCGCAGCGCGTCGCGCCGCTGGCGAAGACGTCGCGCCTGTGGTCGCCCCGGCCGCAGGCGACAAGCGGTTCAACGACCCCGACTGGGCGTCGAACCCGATGTTCGACCTCATGAAGCAGTCCTATCTGCTGTCGTCGAACTGGCTGAACGGCCTGATCGCCGAGGTGGACGGGGTCGACCCCGCCACCAAGCGTCGGGTCGAGTTTTTCACCAAGATGCTGACCGACGCATTCTCGCCGTCAAACTTCCTGATCTCGAACCCCGCCGCACTTCGCGAAGTCGTCCAGACGCAAGGGCAGAGCCTGGTGCGCGGCATGGAAAACTTCGCGGCCGATCTCGAGCGTGGGGGCGGCCAGTTGGCGATCAGCCAGACGGACCTGGCCAAGTTCAAGGTCGGCGAGAACGTGGCGACTGCGCCCGGCAAGGTCGTCTATCAGAACGACATCCTGCAGTTGCTGCAGTTCGACCCAATCACGGAGACCGTCTGCGAGATACCCCTGCTGATCTTCCCGCCGTGGATCAACAAGTTCTACATCATGGATCTGCGGCCCGAGAACTCGATGATCCGCTGGCTGACCGGCCAAGGCTTCACGGTTTTCGTGGCGTCTTGGGTCAATCCGGACCAGAAGCTCGCGGACAAGACCTTCGAAGACTACATGTTCGAGGGCATCTACGACGCCGCACAACAAGTCATGACCCAGTGCGGCGTCGATCGCGTCAACACGGTCGGGTACTGCATCGGCGGAACCCTGCTCTCGGTCGCTCTGGCGCACATGGCCGCGCGGGGCGACAAGCGGATCAACTCCGCCACCTTCTTCGCCGCTCAACAGGACTTCGCCGAGGCCGGCGACCTGCTGCTGTTCACCAACGAGGAATGGCTGCAGTCGATCGAGCAGCAGATGGATCAGGCGGGCGGCTTCCTGCCCAGTCAGTCCATGGCGGACACCTTCAACGCCCTGCGTGGCAACGACCTGATCTGGTCGTTCTTCGTCAGCAACTACCTGATGGGCAAAGAGCCGCGGCCGTTCGACCTGCTGTTCTGGAACGCCGACCAGACGCGCATGCCCAAAGCCCTGCATCTGTTCTATCTGCGCAATTTCTATAAGGACAACGCCCTGACAACCGGCAAGCTGAGCCTGGGTGGCGAGCGGCTGGACCTTTCTAAGGTCAAGATCCCGATCTATGTGCAGTCCTCGAAAGACGACCACATCGCCCCGTACCGCAGCGTCTATCGCGGGGCCAAGGCCTTCGGCGGCCCGGTGACCTTCACGATGGCGGGCTCTGGCCATATCGCCGGGGTGATCAACCACCCCGACGCCCGGAAGTACCAGCACTGGACCAATGACCAGCTGCCTACCGATGTCGCACAATGGATCGCAGGCGCGCAGGAGCATCCCGGATCCTGGTGGCCGCACTGGTCGAAGTGGCTGAAAGCGCGCTCGGGCGAGCAGGTTCCGGCCCGCGATCCGGCCAAGGGCAAGCTGAAACCGCTGGAGGAAGCACCGGGCTCGTTTGTGCTCGTAAAGTCACAACCGTAGCGGCTATCGAGGGACAACCTCGCCACGGCCAAAAAGCGAACCCCGTTCGCCCAAAAGTCGCCAGGATCGTGGCCAAGCTTCCGCGCATGCTCACGTTCAATCGCCGGACAGTCTTGGGAATGTTCGCCGCAACGCCCCTGTTGGCGCGTGCGGACATCGGTCACGCCCTCATTCCGGATGCAGGGCGAAAGTTGGCAGCCGCCGCCCGGGCGCAGATCGGCGTCACCCTCACCTACGACGCCAGCTATCGCTCGATCGGTTACCCGAATGGCGATGTGCTTAGAACCAGCGGCGTTTGCTCTGATGTTTTGATCCGCGCGGCGCGCGACGCTTGGGACATCGACCTGCAGCAGCGAATTCATGAAGATATGAAAGCGGCGTTCGACGCCTATCCGTCCCGCCGAGAGTGGGGCTTAGCCGCGCCCGACGCCAATATCGATCATAGGCGGGTTCTGAACCTCGAGGTGTTCCTTGCGCGGCAGAAGGCCAGACTCCCCCTCCCCGGCTCGCGTCTTCTCGGCGGCGACGCGTTCGACAATGTCGCGCCCGGCGATATCCTGACCTGGCGGCTGGCGGGCGGCCGCCCCCATCTCGGCGTGGCGGTCAGCGCTGAACCCGTTCGCGTCGCGCACAATATCGGCGACGGCGTCAAGGAGGAGCCGCTGTGGCGCTTCAAGCTCCACAAGCCCGCCGGCCACTACCGCTGGCGGGTCTGAGGCGCGTATCTAAAGCCCGGCGGCCTCATCCAGCCCCAGCGCGATATTCAGGTTCTGAACCGCCGCGCCGGACGCCCCTTTACCCAGATTGTCGAGCAAGGCCACCAGGCGAGCCTGACCGCTGGTGCCCGAACCGAACACGAACAGCTTGAGCCGGTTGGTCCCATTCAGGCCTTCCGGATCGAGCGTCGTCACAGATTTGGCCTCGTCCAGAGAGGCGACTTCGACGAACCGCTCACCGGCGTAGTGATCCGCCAGCGCTTCGTGGATCGCACGCAGCGACGGCGTGCCGTGAAGCGTGACGAAATGCAGGGGCATCTCGACAAGCATGCCCTGCATGTAACGCCCAACCGCTGGGGCGAAAAAGGGGCGGGTCAACAAACCGCCGTGCTTCTGAATTTCAGGAACGTGCTTGTGAGCCTGGGAAAGCCCATAGATCCGGAAAGGGACCTTGGTGAAGTTGGCCGCGCTGTCGTCCTCGAACTCGGCGATCATCGCCTTGCCGCCGCCGCTGTAACCCGAGACAGCATTGTACGAGACCGGCAGTTCAGGCGGCAGGATGCCGGCGCTGACCAGTGGGCGCGTCAGGGCGATCGCGCCGGTCGGATAGCAGCCCGGGTTCGAGATCCGCTTCGCTGCAGCGATCTTGCCACGCTGCTCCTTGTCCAGCTCCGGAAAGCCGTAGGCCCAGCCTTCCGCCGTACGATAGGCGGTCGAGGCGTCGATGATCACCGTGTTCGGGTTGCTGACCAGCGACACGGCTTCTTTCGCGGCGTCGTCGGGCAGACACAGGATCACCGCGTCCGCATCGTTGAGCATCGCAGCGCGCGCCTCGGCGTCTTTGCGCTTGTCCGGATCGATCGAGATCAGCTGCAGATCGGTACGGCCAACCAAGCGCTCACGAATCTGCAGGCCCGTGGTGCCAGCTTCGCCGTCGATGAAGACCTTGGGAGCGTTCGCCATGGCGGACTCCAATCCGAACAAGAGACAGGACAAGAAAAAGGGCGCTTCGGCCGAACCGAAGCGCCCTTTCCCGTAGACGTAATCGTCGCGATTAGCGCTTCGAGAACTGGAAGCTGCGGCGGGCCTTGGCCTTGCCGTACTTCTTACGCTCGACGACGCGGCTGTCGCGGGTCAGGAAGCCGTGCGGCTTCAGGACCGGGCGCAGGCCAGGCTCGTAGTAGGTCAGAGCCTTGGACAGGCCGTGACGGATGGCGCCGGCCTGACCCGACAGGCCCGAGCCTTCCACGGTCACGACGACGTCGAACTGACCCAGACGATCGGTCACTTCCAGCGGCTGGGCGATCATCATGCGCAGCACCGGACGGGCGAAGTAGACTTCCTGGTCACGACCGTTGATCGTGATCGAGCCCTTGCCCGGCTTGATCCAGACGCGCGCGATGGCGTTCTTGCGCTTGCCGGTCGCGTAGGCGCGGCCTTGGGCGTCGATCTTGGGTTCGGCCGGAGCGGCAGCTTCCGGGTTGCTGGACAGGCTGGCCAGCGCGTCAAAGCCTTGAGCGTCGGTCATAGCTTACAGGCTCCGGATGTTCTTGGCGTTGCGACCGGCGAAGTCGACGACTTCGGGGTTTTGCGCTTGGTGCGGGTGCTCACCGTTGTTGTAGATGAGCAGGTGGGTCAGCTGCTTGCGAGCCAGCGGGCTCTCCTTGGGCAGCATGCGCTCAACGGCCTTTTCCAGGACGCGTTCCGGGAACTTGCCGCCCAGCACCTTGCGCGGGGTGGTTTCCTTGATGCCGCCCGGGTGACCGGTGTGACGGTAGTAGACCTTGTCGTCCATCTTCTTGCCGGTGAACTTCACCTTGTCGGCGTTGATGACGACGACGAAGTCGCCGCAGTCGACGTGCGGGGTGTAGTCAGGACGATGCTTGCCGCGAAGACGCATGGCGATGAACGTCGCCAGACGGCCGACAACGGCGTTCTCGGCGTCGACCACGATCCACTTCTTCTCGACCTCGGCTGGCTTCAAGGAAGCCGTGATCTTCTGCATGGGATTGATCCGTAATTTCTGGGCGTCCGAACCCGAGAAAACCGGTTTCGTCCGTGTGAGGCGCGGCATGTACGGGAGGCGCCGGGCGCTGTCAACAACTGCACAGCCAAAAACTTACAATAGTCAATAATTACAGTGCCTTATGTTAAGAGGTATCATAATACCGCACTACTGTGTTCGAACCGTCACGAACCTTGGGCATAGGCATGCCATCAACAGCCCCACGGACCTCGACCATGGCCTTTTCACGCAGAAGCTTCCTGGGAGCCGCCGCCACCAGCCTGGCGTTCAGCGGCTTTTCCGTCCGAGCGCAGGATGAGGCCCTGGAGGCCGAAACCTATTTGAACGAGGTCGAGGGCTACGGCGATCTGATCGCGGACCCCAAGGGCCTGCTCGATCTGCCGCAGGGCTTCCGCTATCGCGTGATCGCCCAGGCAGGCGAGACCATGAACGACGGCCTTCTGGTCCCCGGAAAGTTCGATGGCATGGGCTGCTTCGCTGCGGGTGAAGACAAGGTTCTGCTCGTCCGCAATCACGAGCTGTCCGTCAGCGACATACATGACGGCCCATTCGGCCTCTCGCAGCGCCTCATTGATCGCATCGACCGAAACCGCGTCTGGGATTTCCAGAATGGGGAAGTCCCCCTGCCCGGCGGCACGACCACGCAGCTCTACAATCTCAAGACCGGCCAGACTGAGCGCCAGCACATGAGCCTGGCCGGAACCATCGTGAACTGCGCCGGCGGCGTCACCCCTTGGGGTTCATGGCTGACCTGCGAAGAGACGACCCTGGAAGCTGGCCTCGAGGTCGGCAAGGATCACGGCTATGTCTTTGAGGTGCCGTCCACGCACATAGGGCTGGTTGAGCCGGTTGCGCTGAAGGGGCTGGGGCGCTTCAAGCACGAGGCGGCCTGCATCGATCCGCGTACCGGCGTCGTCTACCTTACCGAGGACGTCGCCGACGGGCTGTTCTATCGCTTCCTCCCGAATGACCGTCGCAACCTCGCAGCCGGCGGTCGCCTCCAGGCTCTTGGCCTCGTCGACGCACAGGAAGGCGGCGATACGCGGAACCAGGAGGATAAGAGCTTCCCCATCAATGGCTGGAAGGCGGTCCGCTGGATCGATCTCGATGGCGTAGACAACCCCTATGACGATCTGCGACGTCGAGGTCATCGGGCGGGCGCGGCGATCTTCTCGCGAGGCGAAGGCGTCCACTTCGGCGCGGGCGAGGTCTACTTTACGGCGACGGCCGGCGGCGCAGCCGGCTCGGGGCAGATCTTCCGCTATGTTCCCTCGCCTGCGGAGGGCCAGGTCGGCGAGAACGATCAGCCGGGCAAGCTGCAACTGTTCGTCGAAAGTCAGAACGACCGCGTGCTGGACTACGCCGACAATCTTACGGTGGCCCCCTGGGGCCACCTGATCATCTGCGAGGATCGTTATTCGGACACCCTACGCAACCACCTGCGCGGCGTGACGCCCAGCGGAAAGGTCTACACCCTCGGGCGCAACGTCTTCGCCGGCAATTCCGAATTCGCCGGCGCATGCTTCTCGCCGGATGGAACCACGCTGTTCGTCAATGTTCAATCGCCCGGCATCACCCTGGCGATCAGCGGTCCTTGGGCCACCGTTAAGGTCTAGCATCCAAACAGCGCCGCAAGCCTTGCTCGCGGCGCCGACGCTCTTACGGGCGGCGGACCCGCCAAGCGAAGGTGGTCGCCACCGCCAGCAACACTGCAGCGCCAGCCTGGTGCACCACGCCCAGGCTGATGGGCACGGCCGCCACGAGGGTCCAGACGCCCAGGGCCGCCTGCAGACAGACCACGACGGCGACGGCGACCGCGACCCCCTTGGCGTCGGCGACCAACAGCCGGTCACGCTTGGCCACAACCGCCATCAGAATCGCTGCGACCAGCAGCGCGTAGGCGAAAACTCGATGGTTGAACTGGACGGCCGCCTGACTGTGAGCCAGCGTGCCCCAGAAACCCGCGCCGATATAATCGCTTGGGAACAAGCGTCCGTTCATCAACGGCCAGTCGTTGTACACCAACCCAGCATCGTTGCCGGCGACGAGCGCCCCGAGCAGGCTCTGGAAGAACACCGCGCCCAGAAAGGCCAGCGCCCATCCCCGCCAGGGACTGCGCTCCTCGACGCGCGGTGAGCCGTTCCAGGCGTCCAACGCTGTCCAGATCAGCAAAACAAAAAGGGCGAGGGCGAGGCCCAGATGGGTCATCAGCCGTTCGGGAGCCACGGATACGCGCTCCGACAACCCGCTGGAGACCATCCACCAGCCGACCAGCCCCTGCAGACCGCCCAGCCCCAACATGGCTGCGCAACGCCAGATCAGGCGCCGGGGAATGGCCTTGCGGATCAGGAACACGACAAAGGGAATGGCGAAGGCCGCGCCGACGACGCGCCCAAGGAGGCGATGCGCCCATTCCCACCAGAAGATGCCCTTGAACGCCTCAAGGGTCATGTCGGGGTTCACCAGTTGGTACTGCGGTATCTGCTTGTAGAGCTCGAAGCTCTCGCGCCAGGCCTGTTCCGACATGGGCGGGAGAGCGCCCATGATGGGCTTCCACTCCGTGATCGAGAGGCCTGAGTCCGTCAGGCGGGTGGCTCCTCCAACGACCACCATGGCGAACACCATTGCGGCGACGATGAAGAGCCAGATCGCAACGGGTCGCGAGCGGTCGGAACGCAGGAAAGACGTCATGGGGTCGGAAAAGCGTCACTTGTGGGCCGAATTGCGGCGGTTCTCTCCCTACGCCTGAGAATGGACTGCATCAATCTCTCTGTGGCCCGACATGACGGGGCCATCGCTTCGTGCGAAAGAACGCAAGGCGCGGACATTGCGGAGCGATCGATGAGCGGAATGGGGGTTTTCGCGGCTGCAGTGATCGGCATTCTGGCGGGATGGATCGCGGATATCGTCCTGGCGCGCCGCCACTCGCTGTTCATCAAGCTCTTGATCGGCGTCGTTGGCTCATTCATCGGAGCCTTCATCGCCTCGCGGATAGACCTGCATCTGGCGGGGTTCGTCGGCGAACTGATCGTGTCCAGTGTCGGCGCGATCCTGTTCCTGTCCATTCTTGGCCTCGTTCGGAGACCTACGTGAACGCCCCCTCAAATCCTCCCCGCCTGATTCCCGCACGCCTGCGGAAGCTGATCGGCTCGATCGGCGTCATGGTGATTCTGTTCGCGTGGATCTGGATCTTCACCAGCCTCTACGACCACTTGCCGCAGAACCGCTTCGTACATCTGGTCTATTTCGTGGCCCTGGGTATGGGCTGGATAATGCCGGTGATCCCGCTCATCAGCTGGATGGGCAAGGCGGACCAGCCTCTCGACACCGGCGTGCGATAGCACGGCATACGAAAAAGGCCGCCCTTACGGGCGGCCTTTGATCTTCCACGCTTTCCCGAAGGAAATGGTCGGAGCGACAGGATTCGAACCTGCGACCCCTTGACCCCCAGTCAAGTGCGCTACCAGGCTGCGCCACGCTCCGACGCGGAAGGAGCGCCCTTATAGGCGCCGCCCTGCCCTTGGGCAACACCGATTTGGGCAGAAATCAACCGCGCGCCAAAAGTCCGTCGAGGCGGGATTTGATGGCGGTGAGGTCAGCTAGCGCGAAGGCCAATCGATCACGCCGCTCATCGACCCTGGCCGCCTCTCCACGGGGCGTCTCATAGTCAAAGCCGGAGTCCAGGCTCGCCGAGCCGTTCGAACCCAGACCTGCGGCGATGACGTGCGCTAGCCCTTGATCGCGATGCAGCTTCTGGACGCCCTTGATTGTCAGGCCTTCGCTATGCAGCAGCGCGCGGACGCCGTTGAGCACGGCGATATCCTGGGGCCGATAGAACCGGCGCCCGCCGGCGCGCTTCATCGGTCGGATGAAAGAAAACTTTGTTTCCCAGAAGCGAAGCACGTGCTGAGGGACGCCAAGCTCCTCGGCGGCTTCTGAGATCGTGCGGAAGGCGTTAGGCCCCTTCGCCACCGCAAACAGTCCCTAGTCGCCCAGAGCGCGGTCGATACGCGCCTTCATGACCTGAGAAGCGCGGAAACCGATCACGCGACGCGGTTCGATCTCGGCTGGTTCGCCGGTTTTAGGGTTGCGCCCCATGCGAGCGCGCTTGGCGCGAACCTGGAAGACCCCGAAACCTGACAACTTGACGGTCTCGCCTTGCTCCAGCGCCTCAGCGACGAGATCGAGAGTGCGCTCGACCAGCCCTGCGCAATCCTGGCGGGTCAGCCCGACTTCCTCATGAACCGCCTCACACAGGTCGGCTCGGGTCAAAGTAGCGCCCTTCATGCAACCCCCTTCACGCGTATCGCAGCGACCAAGCGGCCGCTCTAGATGGAGCACTCGCGGCGAACCCTGGAGTCGTGCGGCCGCCCTCAACTGACCGCGCGTAGGTTCACCGACGACCTCATGCCGCGATTACCGCATGAAGTCAAAGACTCAACGCCAGGAGTTCATGCCCTGACAGAGGATCGCGCAAGGCGATAACGACTTCAGATCAACCTATAGCCGGATGACGCAAGCGCCCCAGGTCAGCCCGCCGCCCATCGCCTCAAGAAGCAGCAGGTCGCCCTTCTTGATTCGGCCATCCTTGATCCCGTGCGCGAAGGCCAACGGGATCGAGGCGGCGGAGGTGTTGGCATGGATCGCCACGGTGGAGATGACCTTCTCCTCGTCAATGCCGCAGCGATGGGCCACGCCCTGAAGGATGCGCTGGTTGGCCTGGTGCGGGATGAACCAGTCGACATCGGCGACGGCCACGCCTGCCTTGTCGGCGGCCGCGCGGATCGCTTCGGAGATATTGACGACCGCGTGCTTGAACACCTGATTACCCAGCATGCGCAGCTTGCCGACGGTCCCGGTCGTCGACGGTCCGCCGTCGACATAGAGGAGATCCTGCTTTGTCCCGTCCGCGCGAAGGGCGAAACCAAGCATGCCGCGATCGTCAGTGGTCCCCTCGCCTTCGCTCGGTTCGAGCACAACAGCGCCAGCGCCGTCGCCGAAGAGAACGCAAGTCCCGCGATCGCTCCAGTCCATCAGACGCGTCATCGCTTCGGCGCCAATCACCAGCGCGCACTTGGCATGGCCGCGCGCGACGAAGCCGTCAGCCACGCTCAACGCATAGACGAAGCCGGAGCAGACGGCCTGGACGTCGAAGGCGACACCCACCGGTGCGCCGAGCTTGCGCTGAACGATCGTAGCCGTAGCCGGGAACGTCAGGTCGCCCGTCGTCGTGGCGACGATGATCAGATCGAGATCGGCCGCCGTCTTGCCCGCCGCCGCCAGCGCTTCCTTGGCCGCCTCGAACGCCAAATCCGACACGGGCTGATCGTCCGCCGCTTGGTGGCGCTGGCGAATGCCGGTGCGCTCGACGATCCACTCGTCGCTGGTGTCGACGAACTTGGCGAGATCGTCGTTAGTCACGACCTTGGGCGGCAGATAGGCGCCGACGCCCGTTACAACGCTTCGCACTACGCTCACTCGGCCGCTCCTTGGGCGTCTGCGCCAGGGCCCTGCCCGTCCGCGGGCGTGGTTATGGCCGCCGTAGCGGTCAGGCGCTTGAGATTTCTATCGATCTCGGCGCGAAAATCACTGCGCGCGAGGTTGGTCGCCACCCGAAGGGCCGAGGCGAAGCCACTGGCGTCCGCGCCGCCATGGCTTTTTACGACGATGCCGTTCAGGCCCAGCAGCGGCGCTCCGTTTACGCGGCTGGGGTCAAGGCGGTGGCGCATCTTCTTCAGCGCGCCTGAAGCGATCAGAGCGCCCAACATGGCCAACGGCCCGGAGGTCAAGGTCGACTTGATCTCGTTCGAGAAGAAGCGCGCCAACCCCTCGGCGGTCTTGAGGGCGACGTTGCCGGTGAAGCCGTCGGTCACCACCACATCGACGGTGCCATGAGCGATGTCGTTGCCCTCGACGAAGCCATGGTAGTCAAAATCCAGCGTGGTTTCCCGCAGAATGGCGTGCGCCTCACGCACCTCCTCATGGCCCTTCTGGTCCTCGGAACCCACGTTCAGAAGCCCGACCGTGGGCCTTTTGGCGCCGTGAACGGCGTGGTGGAAGGCCGCCCCCATGATGGCGAACTCCACGAGCTGGGAAGCGTCGCTCTCCACATTGGCGCCGACATCCAGGACGGTCGTGACGCCTTTCATGGTCGGCCAGTTGGCGACGATCGCCGGCCGCTCCAACTCGGCGCCCATACGCAGGATCAGTTTGGAGATCGCCATCAGGGCGCCGGTGTTGCCGGCGGACACACAGGCCTGGGCCTGGTTCTCGCGAACGGCTTCAATGGCGTTCCACATGCTGGAGCCCTTGCCCCGGCGCATGGCCTGGGCCGGCTTTTCGTCCATGCCGATAGCCTTGTCGCAGTGGCGAACCTCGCTCACCGCTTTGGCGGCGGGACACTTCGCCAGTTCGGCCTCGATCGCAGCGCTATCGCCGTGGAGCAGAAAGCGTACGCCTGGAAGAGCTCTCAGTGCTTGAGCGATCCCGGGGACAACGATGGAAGGGCCGTGGTCGCCGCCCATGGCGTCGACGGAGATGACGAGGGATTGTGACACGTGGCGCTTTGAGCTCCGGCAGGCGGTCGCGCCGCCCTCAAGGCGGCGGACGATACATCCGCGTGATTATCACGCAAGCAGGCGAGTCGGACCTAACCCGCCCGAGGAGGCAGGACCGCCCCCTTCAAGAGGCGTCGCGCGGCCCAATCGCCGCGGCCCTTTCACGGGCGACGTCAGTCTTCCTCGCTCTTAAGGTTGAGCCCCTTCAAGGCCGAGAAGGGCGAGATTTCCGTCGGCTCCGGGGGCTGGACAAACACCGCGCCTGGCTTGCGGGGAAACGGGTCCAGCTCCAAAGCCAGATGCTCGACGACATAGCCCGAGACATCGATCGCCTCGCCTTCCAGGACATCCGGCGGATCGTCGCCATCGGGATCCGCGCCGAGGTCACCGAACTCCTCCTGCGGCGCGTTCTCGCTGTTCGCAGGAAGGACCTTCAGGGAAAAACGCGCATCGATCGGCGTCTCGAAGTCGTCGGCTGTTGCGCTGCAAGTCTGGACCACACGCGCGCGAAGCACGCCCGAGATGCTGGCGCCATCAAGCCATGAAGCAAGATGAACCTCCGCGCTGAGGGCCTCTAGCCTGACCAAACCGAGTTGCCTGGCGATCGCCTTGCGCTGATCAGCCGATGGCTCAAGCCGCAGGCTGACCGCGCCGCGATCCACCTGAGCCAAAGAAATCTCGCAGGGCCAGGGGGCGGTCACGGGGTTGGCCAAGTCACATCTCCTTGTAGCAAGGCGTCCAGCGGCTGGGCCGTCAACGCTTCGCGCGTTCTCGCCACGTAGGCGGTCAGCGCCGCCGCTTCGCCTTCCCCGCGCTCTTCCAGCACGGTCCGCGCCATCAGCCCGGAGGTCGCAACCGTATCCGGTAGACTTTCGACCGCTTCGTCATAGGCCTTCAACCGGCCATAGAACGCGCCCGCAAGCTTCTTCATTTTTTTTCCAACGGAAGTGTCGGACACACCGATCTCGCGAAACGCGTCGTCGAGCCCCTTAACATAGGCGTCGAACACAGCCTGCGAGGTCTCGGCCGCCGCATCGCCCTGCCCCTTCAAGCGCTCGATCAAAAAAATGACGTGAAGACTGAAGAGCTCAAAGCGCCCCTCCAGCGAGTCACGGACACCGTAGTCGCGATAGAAGGTCGCGGATCGGGCCTGCCCAACCGCGGACGCATAGAGCTTAGCCCCCGCCAGCTTTGCGGGTCTCGGCTTCAGCCACCTGTCCAGAAACATTCAAACGCCTCGATTTCGCCGCGACATACCGCTATCCGCAGAGTCCGCGTTCACGCGGGCATTGAACTAAGCCCGCGCGGGCGATAGGTCAAAGTCTGCATTTTTCCGGTTCGGAGCCTTGATGTCTCGCCCCGCCGTTTTCGCCGCCGCCGTCCTGGCCTTGGCGCTCGCTTCCTCGGCGTGCACGCCGCTGACAAGCTACTCCGGATTCCAAGCCATCGAGGCCAAGCCGGCCGAGATGAAGGTCGGTGAGGACAGCAAGTCCACGCTCATGGAGAAGCTTGGCTCGCCGTCGGCGGTTTCGACCTTTGACAACAACACCTGGTACTACATCTCGCAAACGACGGATCGTGTGGCCTTCTACATGCCCCGCGTGATCAAGCGCGATGTCGTGGCGATCAAGTTCAACCCGGCCGACGAGAAGGTCGCCTCGGTGGACACCTACACGCTGCAGGACGGAAAGGTCATCGCCTACAACGGCCGCGAGACGCCGACCCGTGGTCGCGAGATGACCATTCTCGAGCAGCTGCTCGGGAACGTCGGACGCGGCGGCATGCTACCTCAGGACGATACCGCTCCAGGCCAACGCCCCGGCAATCGATAGACCAAAGTCGACAAGTCGACTGTAGAACAGGCCGCCCACCGTCTGGTAGGCGGCCTTTTTCGCGCGCTGGTGATCGATAACTCAGAAGCACCACTCAAAATGGCAAGATGAGGCGCGGGATTTTATTCTCAACGCGCGTTTCACCACCCCAATTCGAGTCCCAAGGGGCAGTTGAAAGACTCTATCAACTCAATCCGATGTTTCCTCGACTCCAGCCGCCAAGATTTCACGGCTCGAATTCACGATAACGAGGGAGGCGCTTTGTGGAGGGAATGGATTTCCGCGATGTGTCGGTCCTGCTGGTCGACGACAACGCGAACATGCGCAAGGTGGTCGGCACGATGTTGAAGGCGGCCGGGGTCCGTCGGATTCGTGAAGCCAACGACGGTCTCGAAGGCCTGAAGATTTTTCAGACCCAGGAAATCGACATCATCTTCACCGACCTGATGATGCAGCCGGTGGATGGCCTGGCGTTTATCCGCTGGGTGCGCACGTCCACCGCGAGCCCGAACCACTTCGTGCCCATCATCATGATGACCGGCCACGCAACGCAGCGCACCCTGAACGAGGCGCGGATGGCTGGCGTGACGGAGTTTCTCGCGAAGCCTTTGACCGCACGGGGCGTGATGCACAGGATCAACGAGATCATCAACAATCCGCGCCCCTTTGTGCGCGTCAGCGGGTACTTCGGACCGTGCCGACGCCGCAGGATCGACCACGACTTCCAGGGCGCAGAGCGCCGTGGCGCGGCGCCAGCCGCTGTCCAGGACGCGCTTGAAGAGATGGACCTCGAAGACATCTACTGAGCGTGCGCGCAGTCGCTGTCGTCGCGGATCAAAGCAGAACGCCCCGGAGCGAGCTCCGGGGCGTTCGCGTTTCAGACTACTCTCAGAGAAATCAGGCGCCGTGCGCCAAGACCGCCAGCAGCAGCAGGGCAACGATGTTGGTGATCTTGATCATCGGGTTCACGGCCGGACCAGAGGTGTCCTTGTAGGGGTCGCCGACGGTGTCGCCGGTGACGGCGGCCTTGTGCGTCTCGCCGCCTTTCTTGTGCAGGACGCCGTTCTTGTCGGTGAAGCCTTCTTCGATGACCTTCTTGGCGTTGTCCCAGGCGCCGCCGCCGCTTGTCATCGAAATGGCGACGAACAGGCCGGTGACGATCACGCCCATCAGCATGGCGCCGAGGGCCGCGAAGGCGTCGACCTTGCCAGCGATGGCCTGGATCACGAAGAACAGAGCCACCGGCGAGACGACCGGCAGCAAGCTCGGCACGATCATTTCGCGAATGGCGGCCTTGGTCAGGATGTCCACGGCCTTGCCGTACTCCGGCTTGACCTCGCCCGTCATGATGCCGGGGTTTTCGCGGAACTGACGACGCACCTCGGCGACCACCGACTCGGCGGCGCGACCGACGGCGGTCATCGACAGGCCGCCAAACAGGAACGGCAGCAAACCGCCGAACAGCAGGCCCACAACGACATATGGGTTGGACAGGTCGAAGGTCACCGCGCCCATGCCGTCGAAGAAGCTGCCAGGCGCAGCATTGGCCGAGAAGAACTTCAGATCTTCGGTATAGGCGGCGAACAGCACCAGCGCGCCGAGACCGGCCGAACCGATCGCGTAGCCCTTGGTGACGGCTTTGGTGGTGTTGCCCACGGCGTCCAGCGCGTCGGTGGTGACGCGGACTTCCGGCGGCAGACCGGCCATTTCGGCGATACCGCCGGCGTTGTCGGTGACCGGGCCAAAGGCGTCCAGCGCGACGATGAAGCCCGCCAGCGACAGCATGGTCGTGGTGGCGATAGCGATGCCGAAAAGGCCCGCGAGATTATAGGTCACCACGATGCCGACGATGATCGTGAGGGCCGGCAGAGCCGTAGCCTCAAGAGACATCGCCAGGCCTTGGATCACGTTGGTGCCGTGGCCGGAGACCGACGCCTGGGCCACCGACTTGACCGGGCGGAAGCCTGTGCCGGTGTAGTACTCGGTGATCATCACGATGGCGGCGGTGACGACCAGGCCGGCCAAGCCGCAGTAGAACAGCGCATCAGCGCCGTAGGAGCGGCCGTCCACTTCGACAGCGTTCGGGACCAGCTGGTGGATCACGTACCAGACCGCCGGGATCGACAACACACCGGTCACGATGAGGCCCTGGTAAAGCGCGCCCATGATGTTCTGGCTCTTGCCCAGGCGAACGAAGAACGCGCCGATGATCGAGGTGACGATGCAGACCGCGCAAATGGCCAGCGGCAGCAGCATCATCGCGCTGACGGCTTCGGTCCCGCGGAAGAAGATCGCCGCCAGAACCATCGTGGCGACCGTGGTCACCGCGTAGGTCTCAAACAGGTCAGCGGCCATGCCGGCGCAGTCACCGACATTGTCGCCGACGTTGTCAGCGATCGTTGCGGCGTTGCGCGGATCATCTTCCGGAATGCCGGCTTCTACCTTGCCCACCAGGTCGCCGCCCACGTCGGCGCCCTTGGTGAAGATGCCGCCGCCCAGACGGGCGAAGATCGAAATCAGCGAAGCCCCGAAGCCCAAAGCGACGAGCGAGTCCACCACGACCCGATCGGTGGCCTCGTGGCCGGTCGAGAGCAGGACGTAGTAGTAGCCCGCCACGCCGAGCAAGGCGAAGCCGGCCACCAGCATGCCGGTCACGGCGCCGGAGGTGAAGGCCATCGACAGGCCCTTGGCGAGGCTCTCGGAGGAGGCTTGGGCGGTGCGGACGTTGGCGCGCACCGAGATCAGCATGCCTGCGAAGCCCGCTGCGCCTGACAGCGCCGCGCCCAGCGCGAAGCCCACCGGCTGCTCCCAGGATTTAAAGAAGAACGCCAAAGCGGCGACGACGACCACACCGACGATACCAATCGTCGTGTACTGGCGGTTCAGATAGGCCTGCGCGCCTTCCTGGATCGCTGCGGCGATCTCCTGCATGCGCGCGTTGCCGGCTGAGGCCCGCATTAGACTCGCTGTCTGCACGGCGCCGTACAGCACCGCCAGAAGCCCGGCCGCAATGGCCAGATAAAGCCAAAGACTCATTAGTTCTTCGCCCCTTCGCGTTTCTCAATCACGAGGGGACGTCGATCCGAGCGCCGGAGGAATGACGCATGTCAAACCCGCCACCCTGATCGACGGGCGGGCCTTTGGCCTCGTACCCCCTCGATGCTCCCTAGAATGACACCCGGAACAGCGTCATCCGAACGAGACTGTCAGATGGTCGGGGGGCGCGCAACCCGGCTCGAAACAAGCGTTTGCCGCGTGGAAGCTTAAGCGAAACCCCAATCAGGGGCGCAAGACTTCCCTATCAGCCTGAGCCGCGCCGGAGGATTTGGGCGGCATCAACTGCTGCCGCGGGATCTGCTTGACGATCTCAACTGACGCCACTTTGCCCTTGCCGAGCAAGACAGCGCACTGACTCAGCACGAAGGTCGTCAGACGAGGCCCGTCCACCTCCTTCCACGTATCGGCGCGCGTGAACGGCGTTTTGTAAGCCGCACGCACAATGGCGTCGCGGAGAGCCGGCTCCTTGTCCTTGAAAGTGGACGCATCGGTGCCAGAGGTCAGCTTCAACGTCATGGCCACGAACACGTAGTTGACGATCCGGCCATTGGCGATGACTGGAATAGTCATTGACCCCAGCTTGTAGGTCGGGTCGAGCGCCTGTCCGCCGCCCTCCTTCTTCTCTTCCAGAGCTAGGGCGGGACCAGCCATCATGACCACAGCACTGAAAGCGGCGGTCATCAGAATGCGGCGCTTAGAAATGTTTCGCAGGCTCATGCGCCCAGCATTTACGCCAGAGGCCTTGAAATATGCCTAATCGCGGCGCTAGCCGTGAAGCCAACCGAGGCGCGAGGGCGTGACGTCGCGGCCTTTGTAGTAGGCCGAAACCCCCTCGCCTTCGACGAATTCACCGATCTCGCTGACCTTCACACCTGCGGCGGCTGCGGCGACGCGAAAGGCCCAGGCCTCATTGGGATCGACGGCGCAGACGATCTCGTAGTCGTCGCCTCCAGACGCCAGCGAGATCCGCCCCTCGACCTGTTCGGGCTGCTGATCCAGCCAGGCCTGAGCGCCCGGCGACAGCGGCAGGCGCTCCAGATCGACACGGACCCGGCAACCACTGGCCTTGGCGATATGGCTGCTGTCCGCCAGCAGCCCATCGGAAACATCAGCGGCGGCCTTCGCGTGCACCCGCATGGCGTCGCGCAACGTCACGCGCGGCTCGGGCTGGCGATAGCGGCGCAGCATCGTCCCGTCCGCATCCACCACTTCGCCCCACTGCGCCAGAAGGCCCAACCAGCCGTCGCCGATCGTGCCAGAAACCATCAACCTGTCGCCGGGCTTAGCGCCGCGGCGAAGGATAGTCTCGCCCTGCGGCGCCCACCCCAAGAAGGTCGCGGAGACGACCAGGGGACCGGACGTCGTGACGGTGTCTCCCCCCAAAAGTGAGATATCGAAGGCGGCTCCGTCCTCGGCCAGTCCCCTGGCGAACGTCTCGCGGGAGGCCACGTCAGAGCCGGAGGGCCATCCGACCGCCAGGAAATAGCCGTAGGGTTCGGCGGCCTTGGCGGCGAGGTCAGACAGGTTGGTGCGCAGAAGCTTTCTTGCCACCACGTCCAACGCTTCATCAGCGAGGAAATGAACGCCCGCGACCATCGCGTCTTTGGTGATGACCAGGTCGTAGCCCGGCCTGGACGGCAGCACGGCTGCGTCGTCCAGAAGATCCAGCGCGACAGGGTCGCCCCGCGTCAGCGGCCGCAACAACCGCGCGATATGATCGAATTCAGTCGCCGGCGCCGCTGCGGGGGCCGCAGCGTCGTCTTCGGCGAACCAGTCTTCTTCGTCAGTCTCGTGCATCACGGGCGATCGCGTCGAGGGCGCCGTTGATGAAGCCTGACTCGGGACCCTCAAAAAAGGATTTCGCGATCTCTACATATTCATTGATGACCACTTCGGTCGGAACGTCGGGTCGGTACATCAACTCGAACGCTCCGGCGCGAAGCACCGCGCGGGCCGTCGCATCCAGCCGCTCAAGCCGCCAGCCCGAGGCTAGGCGCTTAACGATGCCCTGATCGATCTTGTTCTGATTCGCCACGACGCCTCTCGCGAGGTCGGCGAAGAAGGTCTCGTCGGCCGCCGCGAGCTGTTCGCCCTCGACATCCCGATCAAAGCGATGCTCGCCAAACTCGCGGATGACGGAGTCGACGCCAGCGCCCGAAACTTCCATCTGATAGAGGGCTTGCACAGCCGCGAGACGCGCTACAGAGCGCGGTTGAATACGTGCGCCGCTCATCGAGTCTGCCCCAGCAGTTGACGTTTCAGGGCGATTGTCTCCAGGCAGGCCTTGGCCGCCGCCCCGCCTCGATCACCTTCGCTGACCCGCGCCCGCATCAAGGCTTGGGCTTCGTCATCAACCGCCAGCACGCCAAATCCGATGGGCATCCGCTTGGCGACACCCAGGTCTTGCAGGCCTCGGGCGGTTTCATTGGCGACCAGCTCGAAATGGTAGGTCTCGCCCCGGATGACGACACCCAAGGCGATGTAACCGTCATAGCGCACGCCGACAGGCCGGTGCCCCGCGTCCTCCGCCATGGCGATCACGGTCGGGATCTGCAGCGCGCTGGACACGGTAATCACGTCGTACTCTGCGCCCTGCGCCTCGATGGCTTGTGTGGCTCCGCGCAGCAGTTCGTCGGAGATACCCGAATGACTTCGGCCCTCCACGATCAGCAGGCGGATATTCTCTTCAACCATCTAGCTCAACTCTCCACGGCCACGCGCGCCGCGTGACCTTACAAACACACATCTGGATTAACGGATTATGGCTCTTCTTCGCCGCCGTCGCTCAGACCTTCCTCGGTCAGGAACTTGGCGAAGTCGCTGGTTTCCTTGAAATCCCGGTAAACGGACGCGTAGCGGACATAGGCGACGTCATCGAGAGATTTCAACGCCTTCATCACCATTTCGCCCACAGTCGAAGACGGAAGCTCCGTTTCGCCCATACTTTCAAGCTGGCGAACGATGCCATTGATCATGCGTTCGACGCGTTCGGGATCCACCGGACGCTTCTGCGTTGCGAGACCCACCGACCTTACGAGCTTGTCCCGATCGAACGGCGACCGCCGCCCGGAACGCTTGACGATGATGAGTTCGCGCAGCTGAACGCGTTCAAAAGTCGTGAAGCGACCTCCGCATTCAGGACACATCCGACGACGACGGATGGCCGCGCCGTCTTCCGACGGGCGGCTATCCTTGACCTGGCTCTCGGCATGGCCACAGAACGGGCAACGCATGATCTAGCCCCCTCCGCGGCGCAATCACCCAATTAGTTGTAGATCGGGAAGCGGCCCGTCAAGGCCAGCACTTCTTCGCGGACCTTGGCCTCAACCGATGCGTTGCCGTCAGGACCATTGACCGCCAAGCCATTCACGACTTCGCCGATCAGTTCGCCGACACGAGTGAACTCGGCTTCCTTGAAGCCGCGCGTCGTCCCGGCGGGCGTTCCCAGGCGGATCCCCGAGGTGATCGTGAACGGCGCGGTGTCGAACGGAACACCGTTCTTATTGCAGGTCATGTAAGCGCGTTCGAGGCTGTGCTCGGCGTCGCGGCCGGTCACGCCCTTCGGACGAAGGTCGACTAGCATAAGGTGGCTGTCGGTGCCGCCAGACACGATGTTCACGCCCGACTTCAGCAGCGCCTCGGCCAGAGCCCGAGCGTTCGCGACAACTTGTCGCGCATAGTCCTTGAACGAAGGCTGCAGCGCCTCGCCGAACGCCACAGCTTTTGCCGCGATGACATGCTCGAGAGGACCGCCCTGCAGGCCGGGGAACACCGCCGAATTGACCTTCTTGATGATCGCTTCGTCATTGGTCAGCACCATGCCGCCGCGCGGACCGCGCAGGGTCTTGTGCGTCGTGGTGGTCACCACATGGGCGTGCGGGATCGGGTTGGCGTAGGCGCCGCCGGCGATCAGGCCCGCATAGTGCGCCATGTCCACCATCAGGTAGGCGCCGATCGAGTCGGCGATCTCGCGGAACTTGGCGAAGTCGATCTCGCGGCTGTAGGCGCTGCCGCCGGCGATGATCAGCTTCGGCTTCTCACGCTGCGCGATCTCGGCCACGCCGTCGTAGTCGATCAGTTGGTCCTGCTGCCGGACCGAGTACGAGATCGGCTTGAACCACTTGCCCGACTGGTTGGCGGGGCTGCCGTGCGTCAAATGGCCGCCGGCGGCGAGATCCATGCCCAGGAACGTGTCGCCCGGCTGCAGCAGCGCCATGAAGACCGCCTGGTTGGCCTGCGAGCCCGAGTGCGGCTGCACATTGGCGAAGGCCGCCCCAAACAGCGCCTTGGCGCGCTCGATCGCGATGGTCTCGATCTCGTCGACATATTCGCAGCCGCCGTAATAGCGCTTGCCCGGATAACCCTCGGCGTACTTGTTGGTCAGGATCGAGCCCTGAGCCTCTAGCACAGCCTTGGAGACGATGTTCTCCGAGGCGATCAGTTCGATCTGGTTCTGCTGGCGACCCAGCTCGCGACCGATGCGATCGAAGATGTCGCGGTCCGCGGTGGCGAGGTCCGCGCCGAAAAAGGCGCTGAGGTCAGTTTGGGTCATCACGCTCTCCTGGCGTTGCGGGGAGTCGGCAGAGGCGCCCTCTTTAACGGGATAGGCGCAGCGATCAATCTCGGAACCACTCGGGATGTTGCGCGTTGTCGTGCCGCAGGGCGCGTCTCGCCCCTGCACGAACGGCGGCGATAACAACAGGAGTGGGGTATCTCATGGCGTCTCAGGGCGGCGGAAGCACAGATGCGGCGAACAGCAACGACGTCGACATTCTGGGGCTCAGCGCGGAGATCGTGGCGGCCTATGTCGGTCAGAACACAGTCGCTCAAGCGGCCATCCCAGACCTGATCCGAACTGTTCACGAGGCGCTGGCTACGCTGAACAATGGGGTTGAGGCGCCACGCCCCGCAGAAAAAGCTAAGCCCGCTGTTCCCGTAAGCCGCTCCGTGCAACACGACTACATCGTCTGCCTCGAGGACGGCAAAAAGCTGAAAATGCTCAAGCGCTATCTGCGCTCTCACTACGACATGAGCCCTGAAGACTATCGTCGCAAATGGGGCCTGCCGCCTGAGTATCCGATGGTGGCGCCGGCCTACGCGGCTCGACGTTCGGACTTCGCCAAGCAAATCGGTCTTGGCAAGGGCGTGCGGCGAGGCAGTTGAGCTACGAGATACGAAAAAGAACGCCGCTGGCCTCCAGCGGCGTTCTTGGTTTCTATGGCTTTGGGCGCGTCGGAAGCTGAAAGTGCTCGTCTTCCCCTCTAGGCCGCGTAGCCGCCCATCCGGGCGACGTTGCAGTGAGCCCAGAGCTTCTCCATCGCCGCGACCAGCTTGCGCATCATGTCGTCGGTGTGGAACGGCGTCGGCGTGAAGCGCAGACGCTCCGTACCGCGCGGCACGGTCGGGTAGTTGATCGGCTGCACATAGACGCCGAAATCGGCCAGGAGCATGTCGCTGATCATCTTGCAGTGCACCGGATCACCGACCAGCACAGGCACGATGTGGCTGACGCTGTCCATCACCGGCAGGCCCGCAGCCTTGAACATGGCCTTCAGGGTCGCGGCGCGCTCCTGATGAATTTCGCGCACTTCCGGATGCTGTTTGAGCCAGCGGACGCTGGCCAGCGCGCCTGCCGTCAAGGCTGGCGGCAGGGACGTCGTGAAGATGAAGCCCGACGCCATCAGGCGGATCGCGTCGATCACTTCGGCGTCGCCAGTGATGTACCCGCCCATCACACCGAACGCCTTGCCCAGCGTGCCTTCGATGATGTCGATCTCGCCCATCAGGCCGTCACGCTCGGCGACGCCGCCGCCGCGCGGACCATACATGCCCACCGCGTGGACCTCGTCGAGATAGGTCATCGCGCCGTACTTCTTGGCCAGCGCCACAGTGCCGGCGAGATCGGCGATGTCGCCGTCCATCGAATAGACGCTCTCGAAGGCGATCAGCTTCGGAGCGTCGGCCGGCGCTTCGGCCAGCAGCTGCTCCAGATGCGCTAGGTCGTTGTGCTTGAAGATCTTGCGAGGACCACCGCCGTTGCGGATGCCCGCGATCATCGAGGCGTGGTTCAACTCATCCGAGAAGATGATCAGGCCGGGCAGGATCTTCTGCACGACTGACAGCGTCGCTTCGTTCGAGACGTAGCCCGAGGTGAACAGCAGACCGGCTTCCTTGCCATGAAGGTCAGCCAGTTCCTGCTCCAGCAGGACGTGGTCGTGGTTGGTGCCGGAAATGTTGCGTGTGCCGCCCGAACCCGAGCCGTGCTCATCGACAGCGGCCTTCATCGCGTCCACCACGACCGGGTTCTGGCCCTGACCGAGATAATCGTTGCTGCACCAGACAACGACTTCCTGTTCGGAGCCGTCCTGGCGTGTCCAGGTCGCGCGCGGGAACTGGCCGCGCTGACGCTTCAGGTCGGCGAACACCCGGTAGCGACCCTCTTCGCGGATCTGCTCAACGGCGCTGCGGAACGCGGCTTTGTAGTCCATGTCGATCTCTAAACCACCGCCCAGGCGGGTCGGCGGTCCCCTAAGTCCAGGCTCGGCTTTTCGCACCAGTCGCCCGCAGTGTCCATCTAAGGGCGTTTACCTAGCAAATCGAAAGGCCTGATGGCCCTCATCGAGTTTCTCAATACACGCCCTAAGTTATCGCCGCATGGCCGATTCAATGCAGATCGGCCACCCTTCCGCGCAGTAACTCGATGACGGCCGAAAAGTCCTTGCCGCCGAAGCCGTTGGCGTCGAATAGCGCGTACAGCGCCTCGGCCTGTGCGCCCATGGGCGTGGAGGCGCCGGCGCGGGCCGCCGCTTCCTGAGCCAGCTTCAGGTCTTTCAGCATCATCGCCGAGGCAAAGCCCCCCTCATAGCCGCGATCGGCTGGCGTCTGAGGCCCCACGCCCGGAACGGGACAATAGGACGTGATTGACCAGCACTGACCTGAAGACTTGCTGGCGATTTCGAAGAAGCGATCGGCCGCCAGGCCGAGCTTCTCCGCCAAGGCGAAGGCCTCGCAGGTCCCCAGCATGGAGACGCCCAACAGCATATTGTTGCAGATCTTGGCGGCTTGGCCCGCTCCATGATCGCCAGCATGAATGGTCACTCGCGACATCGGCGCCAGGGCGGCCTCGACAGCGGCGAAGTCCTCGGCAGCGCAGCCAACCATGAAGGCCAGCGTCCCGGCCTCGGCGGCCATGATCCCGCCAGATACCGGCGCATCGGCGAAACGGAAGCCGGCTTCAGCGGCTTGCTTGGCTACAGCGCGGGCGCTGTCGACATCAATCGTCGAACAGTCGATCAGCAAGGCGGACTTCGGCGCATGGGCGAGGATCTGCTCGCCATAGACCACTCGCACATGCGGCCCCGCCGGCAACATGGTGATGACCACCTCGGCGTCCGCCACCGCCTCAGCGACCGAATCGGCCGCAAGGCACCCCGCAGCCACGGCGCGCGCGACAGCGGTCGCCGAAAGGTCGAAAGCACGGACCTGATGCTGAGCCTTCGCCTGGTTCGCGGCCATGCCGCCGCCCATGTTGCCTAGGCCGATAAAGGCGATACGCGTCATCCCGGAACTCCCTGCAAAAGCGAACCGCGCCTCATGGGCGCGGCTCTTATCGTTGATCCTGTTCGGCTTTCTTAGCGAACAGGCTTGCGGAACTTGTAGACGAACTGGTCGGTCTTCCCGCGAATGCCTGCGTCATAGACGTTGGCGGCGCGAGGGTCGGCGGTGTTACGCAACACCCGCGTCTCGCCCTCGAAGACAAAGCCGGCGGCCGTCACCTCGGCCTTGACCACTGCAGGATCTATGCGGTGGAGCGTCTCCGTGTCCCGCAAGCCCGAGCCGGCGTTTGCGACGTGGTCCAGCACCAGATAGACGCCGCCCGGCTTCAGAGCCCGGAACACCTGGCGGTTCACGACGCCCAGGTCGGCGGGGCCCATGAACTTGTTGTGCATGTCGTGATAGTTCTGGGCCGTAAACACCAAGTCCAGCTTCTCGGGCGCCCCGAAATTCGGAAGCGTGTTGAGGATCACCTGAACGTTTGAATAGACCGGATCGCGCGCGATCGCGTTCACAGCAGGCTCGCGCTTGGCCAGCTTTGTCAGCTCATCGGGCACGTAGGCGTAGACCTTGCCCTTGGGCCCAACAGCCTTCGAGAAGATCCGCGTGAAGTAGCCGCCGCCCGGGATCAGGTCAGCCACCTTCGCGCCGCTCTTCACGCCGGCGAAGGCCAAAATCTCGCCAGGATGACGATCCTTGTCGCGGATCATGTCGGCGGCGGGCCGCGAAGGATCGCTCAGCGCCGCAGCGATATTGGCGGGAAGCGCGATCGCGACGGGCCCAGACGGCGGTGGCGGCGGGGGCTCCATCATCGGCTGGCTCGCGCAGGCCGCCAGACCCAGCACGGCGACGAGACTTAGAAGCGGCTTACGCATGGCAATCCTTCCGAACCGACGTGTTCTTCTTTGCGGGCACGTTAGCGCACGACGTCCGCTACGTCAGCGGTGTCCATTCCTCTTCGGCCGGAAGCGGCGCGAAGATCTCGGCCAGCGCCGCTTCGGTCACGTCTTCCACACGGGCCGGCGACCAGCGCGGCGCGTTGTCCTTGTCGACGATGACGGCCCGCACGCCTTCGATGAAGTCGTGCTTCATCACCACGCGAGAGCCGATCCGGTACTCCATTGCCATGTTCTCGGCGAAGTCTTCCAGAGCCGCGCCGCGCTTGAGCTGCTCGAAGGCCACCTTGAGGGTCTGGGGCGACTTGGCTTTCATGACCTCCAGCTGCGCCTTGCCCCAGTCGCTGGAGTCGAGGGTCAGGAACTCGAAGATCTCTTCAACGCTTTCGCCCACGAACAGCCGATTCAGATCCTGTTCGAAGCCCAGGAGCGAGGCCTTGCCCGCGTCGGCGCGATACTTGCGCAACGTTTCTTCGATGCGGCGCGGATCGGCGACGATCGCCTTCTTCAGACCCTCAACCGCACCGAACTCCACAAAGTGCGTGGCAATGCCGAGCCGCATGCAGTCAGCGCCCTTGATCCGGGCGCCGGTCAACGCGAGCCAAAGCCCAGCCTTCCCGGGCAGGCGCGGCAGGTACCAACCGCCACCCACATCAGGGAAAAGGCCGATGCCCGTCTCCGGCATGGCGAAAGTGGTCCGCTCGGTGGCGATGCGGATGTGGGCCGGCATCGAAATTCCGACGCCCCCGCCCATAACGACGCCGTCCATGATCGCGACAACGGGCGTCTCGTAGGTGAACAGCAGATGGTTGAGTTGGTACTCAGTGTGGAAGAACCGTCGCGCCTCGACACCGTCCTTGGCCCCGCTTTCAGCCAGCATGCGGATATCGCCGCCCGCGCAGAAGCCGCGCTCGCCGGCGTGGTCGATCAGGACCATGTAGATCTCGGGATCATCCTGCCAATCCAGCAGCGCGCCGATCATGGTTTCGCACATCCCTAACGTCAGAGCGTGCAGCGCCTTCGGGCGATTGAGGGTGATCCGCCCAACATTCTTCTCGACGCGGATGAGAACTTCTGGATCGTCGGTCATGGCAGGTCCTAGGCGGGTTCGTCGATCGGCGCGCAGTCGAAGCGGTCGATCTGGCCGTTAGCGAGGCGATAGATGGCGTCCTGAGGAATATCGAGCCGCAGCGTCTCTTCCCGCCTCAGGCCGGCATAGGCGCCGCGGAGCAGCCGGCCTGCGACGCCATGGCTGACAACAATGAGGCGCCGGTCGGGTTCGGCGATCTGCTCGCCCAACCACGACATCAGACGCGCCATCATGGCCTCATAGGTCTCGCCGCCCGGCGCCTGGAAGCCCCAGGCGTCGTCGCCCACCAGATGCGGATTCTCGCCATGCACGTCTTCGCGCAGGCGTCCGGACCATTCTCCGACATCGATCTCGACAAGACGCTCATCGAAACCGACCTCAAGGCCCAGCCGCTCACCGATCGCTTCCGCCGTCGCGCGAGCCCGGCGGAGGGGGCTGGAGACAAGCCGCCAAGGCGCAGGCGGCTCGCGCCGCACGAGGTCGCGCAGCAACGTCCCCATGGCCTTGGCCTGCAGCACGCCCAGCGGCGTCAGGTCAGACTCCGTCCGTCCCTGCAGGCGCCCCTCGCGATTGTGAAAGGTCTGGCCGTGGCGACAGAGAAAGATCATCCGACGGTCACTGCCTGAACATCTCGCGGGCGATGATGACGCGCATGATTTCGTTGGTCCCTTCCAGGATCTGGTGCACCCGCAGATCGCGCACGATGCGCTCCAGCGGATAGTCCTGGAGGTAGCCGTAGCCGCCATGTAGCTGCAAGGCGTCATTGGCCACCTGGAAGCCGGCGTCGGTCGCGAAGCGCTTGGCCATGGCGCACAGCTTGGTGGCCTCAGGGTGCTTGCTGTCCAGCGCATGGGCCGCGCGGCGCACCATCAGGCGGGCCGCCTCCAGCTCCGTGGCCATATCGGCGAGCTTGAACTGCAGGGCCTGGAAGTCCTTGAGCGGTCGGCCGAACTGATTGCGGGTTTCGAGGTAGGCCTTGGCGGTGTCGAGCGCGAACTGGGCGCCGCCCAGCGAGCACGAAGCGATGTTCAGGCGACCGCCGTCCAGCCCCATCATGGCGAAGCGGAAGCCCTCGCCCTCCTGCCCGATGCGGTTGGCGACCGGTACGCGGCAGTTGTCGAAATTGACCTGAGCCGTCGGCTGGGCGTTCCAGCCCATCTTGCGCTCGTTGGCGCCGAAGCTGAGGCCCGGCGTTCCCTTCTCGACTACGAACGCCGAGACGCCCTTTGCGCCCTCGCCGCCCGTGCGGGCCATCACGACATAGATGTCCGAAACGCCGCCGCCGGAGATGAAGGCCTTGCCGCCGTTGAGGACATAGTGATCACCATCCAGCTTGGCGCTCGTGCGCATCGCTGCGGCGTCCGAGCCCGAGCCCGGCTCGGTCAGGCAGTAGCTGGCGATCAGCTCCATGGAGGTCAGGCGCGGCAGATAGCGCTGGCGCAGATCGTCCGAACCGAAGCGGTCGATCATCCACGACGCCATGTTGTGGATCGTCAGATAGGCCGCGACGGGGACATCGCCGTAGCTCAGGGCCTCAAAAATGATCGAAGCGTCCAGCCGTGACAGGCCGGAGCCGCCAACATCTTCGTTCACATAGATGCCGGCGAAGCCCAGCTCGGCGGCCTGGCGCAGGACGTCAACGGGGAAGTGCTTTTTTTCATCCCAATGCGCCGAATGCGGGGCAAGCTGTCCTTCAGCGAAAGCGCGAGCGGCGTCTTGGATTGCGACTTGATCTTCGTTCAGCGCGAAATCCATGCGCACTTCCTCCCGTTCGGGGCAGAACCGCCCTCGCCTCGTTGACGGCTGACGTGCCGCGCCAGCGACGCGCTGTCAATCATGGGCCACCGCCATTTCACGGCGTCATCCAGACTATGGGAAGGCCGAGGCCCGTGTGACCTGAAATCCTCCGTTACACGGTGTGAATCGCCCGTTGGGGCGCACCCTCTTGATAACCATCACCTTTCGCTCCAAATGCGCTGCTCCGGGGATGGCGTCCTCCACAACACTTTTACACTGACCGTGATGCGTTTCTTCAAATCCGTCCTCGCCGCCTTGACCGTGGCCCTGTCCGTGACTGCATTCGCCGCGCCCGCCTACGCCGGCGGCGACATCACACGAAGCTATGGCGTCTGGCGCAACCCGAAGAACACGGTCCACCTCGAGATCAAGAACTGCGGCCCGGCGACCTGCGGCGTCGTGGTGTGGGCCAGCGCCAAGGCGGAGGCCGACGCCCGCAAGGCCGGCGCCGACACGCTGATCGGCAAGCAGCTGCTTCGCGAATTTGAGGCTCAGGATAACGGCTCGCTGAAGGGCCGCGTGTGGGTGCCGACCCTGAGGATCACTCTGGTCGGCACCGCTGACGTGCTCGACGCCAAGACCATGCGCGCCAAGGGCTGCGTGATCGGCAACCTGCTTTGCAAGTCCCAGGTCTGGACGCGTCTGGACGGACCGTCGGTGCTGGCCTCTCGCGCCGCTCCGTAGGCCGCGACAAGCGTTTCCCGCGCGAACGGGCTTGATTAAGCGCAAAGCCCGCGCGACCCTCTAAGTGTACGTTGATAACCTAAGCGCCCGTCAGAGGCGCTCGGTTTGACAGGCCGCGTAGCGGCCGACACGGGAGGAACGGGCATGGCCGAGGCGGCGACGCTTCAGAAGTCCGCGCAAGGCGCGGCGACACAGCATTTCGATGTGATCATCGTCGGCGCGGGCATATCCGGGATCGGCGGGGCCTATCATCTGACGACCCAGAGGCCAGGAACGCAGTACTGTGTTCTTGAGGCCCTCGACGGCTTCGGCGGCACCTGGCTGACACACACCTATCCGGGTATTCGTTCCGATAGCGACCTCTACACCTTCGGCTATCGCTTCAAGCCCTGGGTCGGCCCGCCGATCGCCACGGCCGCCGAAATCCTCAGCTATATGGGCGAGGTGATCGACGAGAACGGGCTTGGCGAGCACATCCGCTATCGTCGCCGGATCAGCGCCGCGCGCTGGTCGTCGAAGGACAAGCTCTGGACGCTTGAGGTCACCAGCCCCGACGGCGTCGAGACCTACACGACCAACTTCCTGTGGATGTGCCAGGGCTACTATCGCCACTCGGTCGGCTACACCCCCGATTGGCCTGGCATGGACCAGTTCGAGGGCCGTATCGTCCATCCGCAGACCTGGCCGGCCGACCTCGACCTGAAGGGCAAGAAGGTCGTCGTCATCGGCTCCGGCGCCACCGCCGCCACCCTGGTGCCCAACATCGCCGGCGATTGCGAGCACGTGACGCTGCTGCAGCGCTCGCCGACCTACTTCGTGCCGGGCCGCAATGAGAACGAGCTAGCCAATACGCTGCGCCAGCTGGAGATCGACGAGTCCTGGATCCACGAGATCGTCCGCAGGAAAGTGCTGTTCGACCAGCATGACTTCACGCGCCGCGCGATCGAGGAGGCCGACACCGTCAAGACCGAACTGCTCGAGGGCGTGAAGATGTTCCTCGGCGAGGAGTTCGACGTCGCCAAGCATTTCACGCCACGCTACCGCCCCTGGCGCCAGCGGATCGCCTTCGTGCCGGACGGCGACCTGTTCCAGGGCATCGCCTCGGGCAAGGCCAGCGTCGTCACCGACGAGATCGAGCGCTTCACCAAGACGGGCCTGCTGCTCAAGTCTGGCGAAACCCTGGACGCCGACGTGATCATCACGGCCACGGGCTTTGACCTCTCGGTGCTGGGCGACATCGCCTTCGATATCGACGGCCAGCCGCTCGACTTCGCCAAGACCGTCACCTACCGCGGCATGATGTTCACCGGCGTGCCCAACCTCGTCTGGGTGTTCGGCTATTTCCGCGCCAGCTGGACCCTGCGCGCCGATCTGATCGGCGACTTCGTCTGCCGCCTGCTCGCGCATATGGAAGACAAGCATGTCCGCCAGGTCGAGGTCGCCCTACGACCAGAGGACAAGGACATGAAGATCGGGAGCTGGATCGATCCCGAGGACTTCAATCCCGGCTACCTGATGCGCAACATGCACCTGCTGCCCCAGGCCGGCGACAAGCCCGAATGGCGCCACACCCAGGACTACTGGACCGAGAAGGATCTCTTCCCGACCATCGACCTGGACGATGCGGCGTTCCGCTATTCATGAGGACGCTTAAGGACACCCTGGTCTTGCCTCGACCGGCGGCGCGGTTCACATCAAAGCCATGACCACGCCGCCCCTCGCCCCGTATCCGCACACTCGCCTGCGCCGCGTGCGCCAGAACGACTGGATCCGTCGTCTCGTTCGCGAGCACGAGGTGCGCCCGTCCGACCTGATCTGGTCGATGGTCGTGCATGAGGGCGAAGGAACGATCCCGGTCGCCTCGATGCCGGGCGTCGAACGCCTATCGGTGAAGGAAGCCGCCAAGGCCGCTGTGCGGGCCCGCGATCTGGGCATCCCGGCTATCGCCATCTTCCCGCACATCGACGGGTCGCGGAAGGACGCCACGGGCTCGATCGCCGCCGATCCGGACGGCGTGATCCCCCGCGCGGTCAAGGCCATGAAGGACGCCGCCCCCGAGGTCGGGATCATGTGCGACGTGGCGCTGGACCCCTTCACCGACCATGGTCACGACGGTGTGGTCGAGGGCGGCAAGATCCTCAACGACGCCACCATCGAGCGCTTGATCGAGCAGGGCCTTATGCAGGCCGAGGCCGGCGCCGACATCCTGGCGCCGTCCGACATGATGGACGGCCGCATCGGCAAGCTGCGGGCGGCGCTGGAAGCCGCCAGCTACCAGGACGTGATGATCATGTCCTACGCCGCGAAGTACGCCTCGGCCTTCTACGGCCCGTACCGCGACGCGATCGGCTCGGCCAAGCTGTCGGCCGGCCAGGGCGACAAGAAGACCTACCAGATGGACCCGGCCAACACCGAAGAGGCCATCCGCGAGGTCGCGCTCGACATCGCCGAGGGCGCTGACATGGTCATGGTCAAGCCGGGCATGCCCTACCTCGATATCGTCCGCCGCATCGTCGACGAGTTCCGCATGCCGACCTACGCCTTCCAGGTGTCGGGTGAATACGCGATGATCATGGCCGCCGCCCAGAACGGGTGGATCGACAAGGACCGCGCCATCCTGGAAAGCCTGACCGCCTTCAAGCGCGCCGGCGCAGCCGGGATCATCACCTATTTCGCCCCGTGGGCGGCGGAGAAGCTGGGCTGAAATGACAGCCCCAAGAACCGACTTCAGCCAAGGCCGGTTCTACGGCGCGCCGAACGTTGAGCGCCAACTGCCGGGCGTGCGTCTGGCGCACCTGGAAGCCACCAAGCGCGCCGACCACGTCGATGAGCATAGCCACGACGACGCTCACTTCGTACTGGCCACGCACGGCCGCTACATCACCACCGCCTCCGGTCCGGAGACCGAAGGTCCGGTCTTGGTCTACAACCCGCCAGGCGTCGTCCACCGCGACCGCTTTTTCGATGGCGGCGGTTGCTTTCTCGCGGTCAGCTTCGATGCGACGGACTGGCGCGCCTTGGCCGAAGCCGGCGCCGGCCCCGCAATCGACGCACTTCGCCTCACGGGGCCCCAAGCCCGCAGCGCGGCTTTGCGTCTGACGCGCGCCCTGCTGATCCGTGACGCCGAGTCGCTGTCGTTGGAAGGCTTGAGTCTGGAACTGGCGGCCCAGGCCCTGGCGCCGCCTCCCCAAAGCGAAAAGCGGCCTAGCTGGCTGGACCTCGCCGAGACCTATCTGGCCGACACCTTCGACCAACCGATCGGCGTCGCCGACCTGGCGCGCGTGGCCGGCGTCCACCCTGTCCACCTTGCGCGAGGCTATCGACGCTGGATAGGCGCGCCCCCCGGAGATCGCCTGCGCACGCGACGACTGGAGCGCGCCGCCGACCTCCTGATGCGTGGACGGGACTCGATCGGTGACATCGCTTTGGCGTCCGGCTTCTGCGACCAGAGCCACCTCAATCGCCAGTTCATCCGCGCCTATGGCGTCACCCCCGGAGAGTTCGCGCGGCTGTGCGGACGGCGCTCGCATGTTTCAGATGTCCAAGACGCGGGCTTCCGCGCGACCTAGACCGCGACGGCAGATTTTGGAGTTCCCCGTTGAAAGTTCTCGCGTTCGCCGCCGCCCTGGCCCTTGCGCCGCTCAGCGCCCAAGCCGCCCCAGAGATGCTCACCGCGACCCCAGTCGCCGAAGGGCTCTCCGCCCCGAAGCTTGACGCCATGTCGGCCGCGATCAGAGCGGGGCAGTTCCAGCAGATCACCAGCGTCTTGATCGCCCGCCACGGCAAATTGGTGTTCGAAGCCTACTATGACGAGGACAAACCCGACGGCGGTCCAGAGGCGCGGCGCAATACGCGCTCGGCCACCAAGACCGTCACCGCCCTTTTGGCCGGCGCTGCGATCGACCGGCAGGCGCTGCCGAGCGTTCAGGCTCCGATCAAGCCCTACCTCAAGAACCGCCCGCCGGCGGCCCATCCCGACCCTCGCAAAGACAAGGTCACGGTCGAGGACCTTCTGACCATGAGCTCGATCGCCGAATGCGACGATGAAAATCAATTCTCTCGTGGCAACGAAGAGCGCATGTACCTGATCGAGGATTGGGTCGGCTTCTATCTCGATCTGCCCGTGCGTGGGTTTCCAGAATGGGTTCCGAAACCGGAAACCGCCCCCTACGGCCGTAGCTTCAGCTATTGCACCGCTGGGGTCGTGACCCTGGGTCAAGTGGTCCAGAACGCGGTCGGCAAGCCTCTGCCGGTCTTCGCCGACGAAGCGCTGTTCAAGCCGCTCGGCATCGTAGCGCCCCACTGGCAGATGTCGCCGCTGGGCCTTGCCATGGGTGGCGGCGGCCTTGGTCTGCGAAGCCGCGATCTGTTGAAGCTTGGCCAGCTCTACGCCAACGGCGGGCAGTGGAACGGCAAAGCGGTGCTGTCGGCCGACTTCATCAAGGCCTCCATCACGCCGCACGCCAACGCCCGCCAGGACACCGACTATGGCTACCTGATCTGGCTGCTGACCTTCGCGGGTCACAAGGCCTGGGTAATGAACGGTTCCGGCGGCCAGAAGGTCGTGATCATCCCGGACCTGGATCTGGTCGCCGTCGTCACCACAACAAACTTTGGCGTCCGTCAGCCCCACGCGATCTCCGAGAAGCTGATCGTCGAACACATCCTGGCGGCGGTCGAGAAATAGCGACGCGACTCTCGGGCGCGGCTAGGGTCTGATCATGAGCCGCGTCCTCGATATCGTCACCGCCGTGATCCGCGACGAGGCCGGCCGGCTTCTGCTGGTCCGCAAGCGCGGGACCGCGATCTTCATGAAGCCCGGCGGCAAGCGCGACGCTGGTGAGGACGACCTGACCACCCTGGCTCGCGAACTGCGCGAGGAACTGGGCTGCGAGCTTGTTTCGGCGACCCTGCTGGGCTGCTTCAGCGCGCCCGCCGCCAACGAAGCCGGCTTCACCGTGCAATCCGCGACCTATCTCGCTGACGTGACAGGCGAGATCGCCCCGCGCGCCGAGATCGAGCAACTGGCCTGGGTTGATCCGGCCAAGCCCGGCGACTTGCGTCTGGCTCCACTCCTCACCCAGGCGGTGCTACCTGCGCTGCGGATGCGCGATCCGTAGCTCGGACCTCAGCCAGACACCGCCTCGTCAATGCGTTGCTGGATCAGGGCCTGAGCCAGCTCGCGCGCGCGACTCGCCGGCCGGCCGAGCAGTTCGCTCAAGGTCGGACCGAACAGACCCACGCCCACCGCCAGGATGATGTTCAGCAAGATGAAGTCGACCACGCCGTCACGGTCGATACGCACGTCACGGGCGACGCGGGTCTCGATAATTTCGTCGACCACGTCACGCACCAGCGTCATCCGCCGCCCCTCGCCGGTCATCTCCAGCCAGGCGGCTAGACGCGCCGCGCCCTTGGCCTCAAAGGCGTCGAACAGGGCCTGAGCACCCATGCCGATCTGGGCCCGATCCTGCTGCAGTCCGGCGATCACCTTGTCGGCCAGTTGGCGGATCATCCGCTCCATCAGCGCCGTCTCGACCCCGCCGATGGAGCCAAAGTGGTGGATGACATTGGCGTGGACCACGCCGGCGGCCTTGGCCACGTCGGCCAGCTTCAGGGCCTGGGGCCCCTGCTCCACCAGGATCGCCTCTGCGGCCGCCAAGATGTTCTCGCGCGCGGCTTCCGGCGAGCGGCGAACGCGCGGGGCGCGGACAGGCGAAGTCTCTATTGACATTTTTGTCAGTACAACCAAATCTCAGGAGCAACAGAGGCTGACCAAGCCTCAACTTGGCCCAGGACACAACGCCCATGACCGCTGCGACCAAGCATACGCCCGATGATCTCGCCGTCGCCCCGCGCGACATCCGCTTCGACCTGGCCTCGGCCCAGAAGGGCCACTGGCTGGGCGGCGATCCCGTCGGCACCGCCGTGTTCAACGCCATGTCCCTGACCTTCCCGGACGGCGAGCGCATGTTCATGGATGCGGTGAAGGCCTATCGCGACCGCCTGTCGGGCAAGCTCCTTGAAGACGCCAAGGGCTTCATCGCCCAGGAAGCCATCCACTCGCGCGAGCACCATCACCTCAACAGCCTGATCGACCGCGAGCGCTATCCGGTCGCCGAGATCGAGGAGACCATTCGCGGCCGCGTGAAGATGGCCCGCGATCGCGGCCCGATGGCCATGCTGATCTCAACCATCGCGCTGGAGCACTTCACGGCCATGATGGCCGAGATGCACGCCCGCCACCGCAACCTTTTCGACACCACCGACCCCGAGATCGAAAAGCTGTGGCGCTGGCATGCGGTCGAGGAGACCGAGCACAAGGCCGTGGCCTATGACGTCTTCCTGGAGGTGACCAAGGACTGGTCGCCGCTGAAGCGCTACATGATCCGCTGCCGGGCGATGTTCTTTGTGACCATCATGTTCACCCGCAACATCAGCCGCTATGCCGCGCGCCTGCTGGAGGCCGACGGCTATACGCCCAAGGCGGCGCTGAAGGCGGTCAAGCGGTTCGTCTGGGGCGACCCGGGCATCTTCCGCCGCGGCTGGAAGACCTATTTCGCCTGGTACCGTCCGGGCTTCCACCCGTGGGACCAGGACGACCGCCCGCTGGTCGCCGACTGGATGGCGGAATTCAACGCGGCGGCGGTGCGGGTTTAGGGGTCAAAAATCCGATTTCCCCGGCGAATGCCGGGGCCCAGATCTTAAGGCTGTGAGGTTCATGCAGAAACGCCCGCGATCCTTTCGGATACGCGGGCGCTCTTGCATCTGGGCCCCGGCATTCGCCGGGGAAGTCGGAGGGGGAGATCCCCTTACCCCCCGATCAGCCCAAAGTCCGCCACCTGCCCCATCGCATCGCGCACGGCTGCCAGCGTGCGAAGGCGGTTGTCGCGGTGTTCGGGTTCGTTGACGAAGACGCCGTCCAGATAGGCGTCGACCGGGCCGCGCAGTTCGGCCAGCTGGGTCATGGCGCCGGTGAAGTCTTCCTTCGCCAACGCGTCCTTCAGCGGCTTATCCAGCAGACGCAGGGCGTTGTAGAGGCCCACCTCGGCCGCGCTGTCGGCGGTCGGCGCCTGCATCTCGCCGGTCGGCAGCGGGCCCTTCTTCTCCTCGCCCTTGAGGATGTTGGAGGCGCGCTTGTAGCCGGCCAGCAGGTTCTTGCCGTCGTCGGTCTTCAGGAAGCCGTCCAGGGCCTCGACCCGCGCGACGATGCGCGCCAGGTCGTCGTCGCCCAGGGCGAACACGGCGTCGACGAGGTCGTGACGCTTGCCTTGGTCGCGGAGAGTGACTTTTAGGCGGTCGGCGAAGAACGTGACGATCTCGGGCGCAACCTCAGGGCCGCCACCCGTGAAACCATCCGAAACTTCTGAAATGATATGCAGTGCTTTACGAAGGATAGAGGCTAGCGGCAGGCTCAATCCGTTCTCAAGGATGATACGGATTACACCCAAGGCGGCGCGGCGAAGCGCGTAAGGGTCTTTTGAGCCGGTGGGCTTCTCGTCGATCGAGAAGAAGCCTGCCAGCGTATCGAGCTTGTCTGCCAACGCCACGGCAATGCTCACCGGGGCTGTCGGTACGGCGTCCGAAGGCCCTTGGGGCTTGTAGTGCCCTTCGACCGCGGCAGCGATCTCGGCGTCCATTCCAAACTGGCGAGCGTAGTAGCCACCCATGATGCCTTGCAGCTCTGGGAACTCACCTACCATCTGCGAGGCCAAATCCGCTTTGGCTAGGCGTGCAGCCTCCCTTGCCTTAACGGCATCCGCGCCAATCTCTTCGGCGACCACAGCGGCCAGGGCGACGATACGCTCGACGCGCTGGGCCATCGTCCCGAGCTTGGCGTGGAAGGTCACGCCATTCAGCTTTTCGAGCCACGGTTCGAAGCCGACCTTGACGTCCTCGTCCCAGAAGAATCGGGCGTCGGACAGGCGCGAGGACAGCACCTTGGCGTTGCCGGCCGAGATCACCGCGCCGCCGTCGGCCGCCTGGATGTTGGCGATGGTGATGAAGTGCGGGGCCAGCCCCTCCTCCCCGGCCTTGCGGACGGCGAAGTACTTCTGGTGGGTGCGCATCGAGGTGCGGATGACCTCGGGCGGCAGGCTGAGGAACACCGGGTCCATGTCGCCCAGCACCGGCGTCGGCCATTCGGCCAGGCCCGCGACTTCCTCGAGCAGGCCTTGGTCCTCGACCAGTTCCAGGTGACGCGCGAAGCACAGGGTCTTGCAGCCTTCCAGGATGCGGGCTTTCCGCTCCTCGACGTCCAGCACGACGTAGTGGGCTTCCAGGCCCGCCGCGTACTCGTCGAAGTCCTTGGCCGTGAACGGCTTGGCCTCGCCCATGAAGCGGTGGCCTTCGGTGACGTCGCCACTTTCGATGCCTTCGATCGTGAATGGCACAACCTCGCGGTCCAGCACGCAGAGGATCCGCTTCAGCGGACGCACCCAGCGCAGCTTCTTGGTCCCCCAGATCATCGACTTGGGCCACGGGAAGCCGCGGACGATGGCCTCGACCATCTCGGCGATGATCTCGGCGGTCGGTCGGCCCTTTTTTTCGATGAAGGCCATATAGACGCCGTCGCGCTCCACCAGCTGGTCTTGCGTCAGGCCCGCTTTGCGCAGGAAGCCTTCCATGGCCTGCGGCGGGGCGCCGACGCGAGGGCCTTTCAGCTCTTCCTTGCGGTCGGCCTGGGCCAGCGGCAGGCCTTCGGCCACCAGGGTCAGGCGGCGCGGACCGGCGAAGGTCTTCAGGGCCTCGGGCAGGAAGCCAGCGGCGGCCAGGTGCTCGCGCGCCATGCGCTCCAGGTCCTTGGCGGCCTGGGCCTGCATGCGGGCGGGGATCTCTTCCGAGAAAAGTTCGAGGAGAAGTTGGGGCATCTTAACTTACGCGGCTTCCTGCTGCTCGACCCAGGCGCTGGCGCACATCTTACAAAGGTCGCGGATGCGGCCGATGTAGCTGGCGCGCTCGGCGACGGCGATCGCGCCGCGGGCGTTCATCAGGTTGAAGAGGTGGCTGGCCTTCAGGACCATGTCATAGGCGGGCAGCACCAGGGCCTTGTTCTGGTACGAGCGGGCCAGCATCAGCGGGACCTGCTGTTCCATCTGCTCGAACTGCTGCTTGAGCACGGCGACGTCGAAGCCGTGGAAGTTAGCTTCCGACTGCTGGCGCTCGTTCTCGAGGAACACGTCGCCATAGGTCGTCGCGCCCAGCGGGGCGTCCGGGTCGTTGAACGGCAGGTCATAGACGTTGTCGACGCCGAACACGTACATGGCCAGACGCTCCAGGCCATAGGTCAGCTCGCCCGCGACCGGGTTCACGTCCAGGCCGCCGACCTGCTGGAAGTAGGTGTACTGCGACACCTCCATGCCGTCGCACCAGACTTCCCAGCCCAGGCCCCAGGCGCCGACGGTGGGGTTTTCCCAGTCGTCCTCGACGAAGCGAATGTCGTGGGTGCGCAAATCCAGGCCGATCGCTTCCAGCGAGCCGAGATACAGGTCCTGCATGTTCTCGGGGTTCGGCTTCAGGATCACCTGATACTGGTAATAGTGCTGCAGGCGGTTGGGGTTCTCGCCATAGCGGCCATCGCCCGGACGGCGCGAGGGCTGCACATAGGCCGCGTTCCATGCCTTGGGGCCCAGGGCGCGCAGCACCGTGGCCGGGTGCAGGGTCCCCGCCCCCACCTCGACGTCGTGCGGTTGCAGGATCACGCAGCCCTGGCGGCTCCAATAGTCATGGAGCGTCAGGATCAGGCTTTGGAAGGACTTGGGTTTTTCGCGCGACATCGATCGAAGCAGGCCTAGAAAAAAGTCGGCGGACCATAGGGCCCGCCGACCGGTGCTTCAAGCGATGTCCTTGCCGCAAAAGGCCTTAGTTGCCCTTGGGCGCGGTGCGCTTGCCGGCGTTCGAGGCCGGCTTGCCGTACTTGGCGCGATTTTCGGGGGTGTCGGCCACGGGGGGGTTCGACACCACATTCGCGTCGCCTGCCTTCAAGGTGGCCTGTTCGTCCGGCGACTTCGACGAGACCGGCACGACGCCCGAGGCGTTCACGCCGGCGGACGGCGCAGCCATCGCGGTCGGCGACGCCGCTGGGTCCGAAGCCATGTCGGTGCTCATGGCCGGCGTGTCTGAGGCCGGGTTGGTCGCCGCCCGAACCATAGACGTCATCGACTCGCTGGCCGCGACGTTCGTGGAGGCGTCGGTCGCCGAGACGGCGGCTTGCAGACCGGGCACGTCCTTGGGAAGCAGAACCTTGTCCACGACGTGCAGCACGCCGTTGCTGGCCATCACGTCGGCCTGGGTGATCGTCGCGCCGTCCACCATCGGCGTCGCGCCGCTACCGTCCAGCAGCAAGGGCGAGCCTTCGACGCTCTTCACCTCGCCCTTGGCGCCCTTGATCTTGCTGGAGTCCACCTTGGCGTTGATCAGGTGATAGGTCAGCACCTTCTGCAGCATCGGTCCGTTTTCCGGCAACAGCAGCGTGTCCAGTGTCCCGGCCGGCAGAGCGGCGAAGGCCGCGTCGGTCGGCGCGAACAGGGTCAGGTTCTGGTTGGTCTTCAGGACGTTGGTGAGGTTCACCGCCGACACGGCCTTCAGGAAGGTCGTGAACTGACCGGACGCCTGGGCGGTGTCGATCAGGTCGCCCTTGGCCACGACCGGCGCCTGCGCAGCGGGCGCCGTCATGGCCGGAGCCTCGGTGATCGTGGTCTGGGCATGAGCGGCGCCGGCCGTCAGAGCGATGGCGGCGGCGGCGGTCAGGAGACGTTTGGAGATCATGGTCGCGTTCCTTTCGGTTCGAGCGATGTACGCTCGACGCCGAGAGTCGGTTCCCTGATCAGCCACCCGGGATCTCGGAAAGCATCACTTGAAGAAGAAGACCAGGCCCGCACCGCAGACGATCAGGGCGAAACCGAGAAGGGTCGTCAGCTTGATCTGCTCACCGAGATAGAACACCGAGAACAGCGTGAAGACGATCAGCGTGATCGCCTCTTGCCCAGTCTTGAGTTGGGCGGTCGAATACATCGTGCTCCCAAGGCGGTTGGCGGGAACCGCCAGCATGTATTCGGGAAGCGCGATCAGCCAGCTGGTCACGATGGCGAGCGGCAGCGCCATGCTCTTGTTTTTGAGGTGACCGTACCAGGCGAAGGTCATGAAGATGTTGGACGCCACCAGCATCAGCCAGGGCGCGATCTTCAGGACGATGGGCGGCATGGGAATGAACTCCGGGTCTGTCGGACAAGGGGCGCAACCTAGGCCAAGGCGCTGGTCGCGCACCAGCAGTCATCCCGTCCGGCAAAAACGCCGAATTCTGTCGCACTCACGAGTCTCGAAGCCCTTTTTTTGGGCGCCGCGCCCCTTTCGTTTCCAAAACCTTTCTCGCGCGCCCCGTCACGGAACCGTCGCCGATAGCGTGGCCAGGCCGGGGAAACGATGCAGCGCGTAAGGGCGGCGTCGGCGGTGATCACAAACGGGGGCGGCTTCGCCTCCGAACAATCAAGCAAATCAAGCCCGCGTCTCGGCGGGCCGGAGTAAGGCGGATGAAACTGATCATAGCGGTCGTCAAACCCTTCAAGCTGGACGAGGTGCGCGAAGCGCTCGTCGCCGCCGGCGTCGAAGGCCTGACGGTGTCTGAAGTGAAGGGCTACGGCCGCCAGAAGGGCCAGACCGAGATTTATCGGGGCGCTGAGTACCAGGTGAATTTCGTGCCGAAGGTGAAGCTGGAGGCCGTCGTCGATGACGCCTCGGCCGCCAAGGCCGTTGAGGCCATCAAGGGCGCGGCCGCCACCGGCAAGATCGGCGACGGCAAGGTCTTCGTCCTCAATGTCGAGGAAGCCGTCCGCATCCGCACCGGCGAAACCGGCTCGGCCGCTCTGTAACGCATCGGGAAAAGGGGATACCGACGATGAAACTCACCTTCAAACCGCTGGCCGGGCTTATGCTCGCCGCGACCCTCGCGGGGGCCCCGCTGGGGGTGACCGCATTCGCTCAGGAAGCCGCGCCCGCGCCGGCCGCCGCCGCGCCCGCCGAGGCTGCGCCGGCCCCGGCCGCCGCTGCGCCTGCTGAAGCCGCGCCCGCTCCGGCCGCCGCGCCGACCATCGAAGACAAGATGGACAAGGGCGACAACGCCTGGATGCTGACCTCCGCCCTGCTCGTCCTGTTGATGATCCTGCCGGGCCTGGCGCTGTTCTACGGCGGCCTGGTGCGCTCCAAGAACATGCTGTCGGTCATGATGCAGGTTTCGACCGTCGCCCTGATCGGCTTCGTCGCCTGGTTCCTGTGGGGCTACAGCTTCGCGTTCACCGATGGCGGCAGCTGGGACAAGTTCGTCGGCGGTCTGGGCCGCGTCTTCCTGAAGGACGTGACCCCGGCCAGCAACGTGGCGACCTTCTCCACGGGCGTCGTGATCCCCGAACTGACCTTCATCGCGTTCCAGGCCACCTTCGCGGCCATCACCGCCGCCCTGGTGGTTGGCTCGCTGGTCGAGCGCATGAAGTTCGCCGCCATCGTCGCCTTCGCCGTGCTGTGGCCGCTCCTCTCGTACTATCCGATGGCGCACATGGTCTGGTGGTGGCCGGGCCCGAACGCGATCGCTCTCGCCCCTGAAGAGACGGTCAAGGCCGGCCTGATCTGGAGCTTCGGCGCGCTCGACTTCGCCGGCGGCACCGTGGTTCACATCAACGCCGGTATCGCCGCTCTCGTCGGCGCCGTGATCCTGGGCAAGCGTCAAGGCTACGGCAAAGAGCCGATGCCGCCGCACTCGCTGACCTTGACCCTGGTGGGCGCTGGTCTGCTGTGGGTGGGTTGGTTCGGCTTCAACGCCGGCTCGAACCTCGAGTCGAACAGCTACGCCTCGCTGGCCATGGTCAACACCTTTATCGCCACCGCCGGCGCAGGTCTGTCGTGGATCCTCGTTGAGTGGGTCACCCGCAAGAAGCCCTCGGCCCTGGGCCTGGCTTCGGGCATCGTGGCCGGCCTCGTCGCCGTGACCCCGGCCGCCGGGTTCGCCGGTCCGATGGGCGCGCTGCTCCTGGGCCTCGTGGTCTCGCCGATCTGCATCGTCTTCTGCTCGGTCGTGAAGAACGCCCTCAAGTACGACGACAGCCTGGACGCCTTCGGCATCCACGGCGTCGGCGGCATCGTCGGCGCTATCGGCACCGGCCTGGTGGTCAACCCCGCCTGGGGCGGCGCTGGCGTCGTCGACTACACCAGCTGCGGCAAGGACGGCGACCTGTCGACCTGCGACACCGCCGTCTACGACATGGGCGTCCAGCTCATGGCGCAGTTGAAGGGCGTGGGTGTCACCGTCGTCTGGTCGCTGGTCGCATCGGTCATCGTGTTCTTCGTGATCAAGCTGGTGATCGGCCTGCGCGCTGCGCCGGAAGCCGAAGAAGACGGTCTGGATATCTCCGAACACGGCGAACGCGCCTACCACAGCTAAGGCTGGGGTCAGGCTCAAAGCCGAAGGGCGCGGAGGGAAACCTCCGCGCCCTTTCTTTTCGCCGCGACGGCGGTCTAGAGGCGGCGCGCAGTGATGATCGGGACCACCGGGTCCAGCATCTGGCCTTCCATAACGGGGTTGGTGGCCTTGCCTGGCGTCGGCAGGTTCAGGATCTTGCGAACGACCTCCATCCCCTGAACCACCTGCCCGAACGCGGCGAAGCCGAGGTTATCCCCCTCCCCCGCCGGATTGGCGTCGAGATAGGGCGCGTCGCCCACGCAGATGAAGAAGTCGCTATCGCCAGTGCCCGGCGCCTTACGGGCCAGCGAAAGGGTCCCGTCAACATGTCTAAGGCCCGTCTGGGTCGTAGATTCATGGGCGATCGGGGGCAGGAGCTTCTGCGGATCCCCCTGCAGACCGCCTTGGATCAAACCATAGTCCACCGCGCTCGGCGCCTTGGCCGAGCGCCAGAAGCTCGAACCGTCGTAGCGCTTCTCATCTACATAGCGCAGGAAATTCGCTGCGGTCAGCGGGGCCTGGCGCGCCTTCAGCGCAATGATGATCGGGCCCAGGCTGGTGTCGAGCCGGACCAGCACATCACCGGCGCCGGGCACGATTGGCGTCGCGGGCAAGCTGAGGATCTGCGCAGAGGCCAGGCTCGGCGGAACGGCGAAGACGCCGAGGGCTCCCAGGACGTCGCGGCGTTTCATCATCGTCGTCTCCTCAACTCAGGCGGCAACGTCGCACCCACCAATCTGGGCGCATCGTCTCAAGACGCTCGGCCAGACCTTCGGCTTCGATATCGCTGGCGCAGAGTGCGAAACAGGTCGCGCCCGAGCCTGACATGCGCACCAGCAGGCTCTCGGGTTCCTCGCGCAGCGCGCCCAGGACTTCGGCGATGCGGGGCTCCAGGGCCACGGCGGGAGCCTCCAGGTCATTGCGGGTGGCCAAGGCCAGCCAAGCCGCCGCCTCTTCAGCGCTCTCCAGGTGGTCTGGCATGGGCGGCGGAGCGGCGCCGTCGGGATGCACGCCCGCGTCGTAGGCGCGATACACCGCGCCGGTCGGCGACGGCGCGCCGGGATTGACCAGCACCGCGTTCAACTCGGGCAGTCCGGGCGCGGAGGAAAGCTTCTCGCCGCGCCCCTCTGCGATCAAGGCGCGGGCGCGCAGACACGCTGCGCCATCTGCGCCGAGGCTCGCGGCCAGCGGCTCAAGCTCGTCGTCGGAGAGCGCCGGCGCCAAAGCGTCCCGCAACAGCTTCAACGCCGCGCCGGCGTCACTGGACCCGCCGCCCAGGCCCGCAGCGATCGGCAGGTGCTTTTCTAGGATCAGCCGATAAGGCGGCGTTGGCCCCCCAAGGCGGCGGTGGAAAACTTGCGCCGCACGGACCACCAAGTTGTCGCCGCCCTGGGGAATTTCATCCCCGAACGGTCCTGACGTCTCGAAGGCCGGCGCGTCGCTCGGCTGGATGTTCACCCGATCCCCAATATCGGCGAAGACCATCAGACTCGAGATCGGGTGATAGCCGTCACTGTCCGGCCCGCCGACGTGCAGGAACAGATTGACCTTGGCCGGGGCGAACGCTGACAGCCGCATGATCTCGTGACTCAAGGCTTAGAGAGGCTCAAGCCGATAGCTCAGTTGTGGGCGATCGTCGACGTCGTCGCTGGTGCGGAGAGACCCAGACCGTTCTTCAGCTTGTCCTCGGAGTCGACCTTCTGCTTGTCCGTCGGCTCGAGGCTCAGGACACGCTGCCACTGGAACCGCGCCTCGATCGTGCGACCCGCCTTCCAGTAGGCGTCGCCCAGATGGCCGTTGATGTCGGGATCGCCGGGTTCGAGCTCGACCGCCGCCTCCAGCTTTTCAATCGCGGTCTTGTAGTCGCCAAGACGGAAATAGGCCCAGCCCAGCGAGTCCAGCATGGCGCCCGACTGCGGTCGCGCTGCGACGGCCTTCTCCACCATGGCCAGGGCCTCGGGAAGGCGCTCATTGCGATCGATCCAGGAATAGCCCAGGAAATTCAAAAGCTCGGGCTCATCGGGATTGACCTTCAGAGCCGCTTGAAGGTCCCGTTCGGCCTCAGACCAGCGTCCGCCTTGCTCCAGCGCGACGGCGCGCAGGTAGAGCAGGCGCCAATCTGGCGCTGTAGCTTCACGCGCAAGGATCGGATCCAGCACAGCCACCGACTCGTCCCAACGGCTGCTGGCCCGCAGGAGATCTGCCAACGCGACTGCGGCGTCCCGGTCATTCGGCGCGGCCACCGTCGCCGCTCGCGCCACTTCCAGCGCCTTGGTCTTGTCGCCCAATTCGTTCCAGGCCCAGGCGATCTTGCTCTGGGCCGAGGCATAGTGCGGGGAACCAGGCGGAACGCGACCATAGGCTTCGATCGCCGCCTGATTATCGTCAGCCTGGTTCAGCAGATCACCGACCAGAACCCACGCCTCATCACGTTCAGGATCGAGACGCAAAGCCAGGCGCAGATAGGCCAGAGCGAACTGGGTCTGCCGCTCGCCGGCAAATGTGGCGGCGCAGGCGATCAAACCCTCGGCCGCGCCCTGGCGAACTGTTGGTGCTGGCGGCGGCGCGCCTCGGGCGACCGCGCGGGCGCGGGCGCGCTGCAAACCCGTGTCGGCAGGCGCGGCGCGTAGCGCGGCGTCATATAGCGCGATGGCATCGTCATGGCGTTTGCGACGCTCGAGGAACGCACCATAGTCCAGCGTGAAGATGCTGGCCGTCGCGGCGTTGGACGTCAGCGCCTTGTAGTCGGTCTCGGCCTCGTCATAGCGCTTGGCGCGTTCAAACAAGCGCGCCTGACCTTGCTGACCGAAGTACTGCACCAGCTTGTCATTACGCAGCACAGGCTGGACGATCGCGCCATCCTTGTCGCCAGCGGCGGCGGCGGTCCAGGGCCCAAGCAGCGCGACGGCCTGCTGGTGCGGGAAGCCGGGCGGATCGGACTTCAGTAGGGCTTGCGCCTCCTTACCCTTGCCGAGCGCCAGCGCCTCGACCACACGGGTCAGGACGCCCAAGCGCCGGATGGCCTCGGTTCCGCCGGCCTCGGTGGGCGCGGCGGCTGCGGCGCGGCTGATCTCTCCTGACAGCAAAAGCGCGGTGAACGATCGCTCGGCGATGACGCCGGGGTCATCGCCCAATACAGCCGCAGTGCCGAAATATGTCGCCGCGTCCTTGGAATTACCGTCGCGCAGCGCCGCCTGCCCCGCCAGGAACTGTCCGTAAGACGTGCGCGTGTCGAACAGAGCATAGCTCTGCCCCACAGGGCCGCGCATAGAGACCGAGCCAGGCGCTGAAGCGCAGGCGGCCAAGGCGGAGACGGATACGCAAGCGAGCAGGACTTTGAGACGCGTCATGCCGCCACCCTCTGAGGTTTCGAGACGGTCCGCAAGAAAAAGCCTCCCGACCTGAGGGGCGGGAGGCTGCTTCATCACATGTTCGGATAGTTCGGTCCGCCGCCGCCTTCGGGCGTGGTCCAGACGATGTTCTGCGACGGGTCCTTGATGTCGCAGGTTTTGCAGTGGACGCAGTTCTGGGCGTTGATCTGGAAGCGCGGATCGGTCCCCTGCTCGTTGTAGAGCACCTCGTAGACGCCTGCCGGACAGTAGAGACGCGCCGGCTCGCCGTACTTGGGCAGGTTCACCTGGATCGGCACCGAAGGATCCTTCAGGCGCAGGTGCGCCGGCTGGTCTTCCTCGTGGTTGGTCGCCGACAGGAACACCGAGCTGAGCTTGTCGAAGCTGATCACCCCGTCAGGCTTCGGATAGACGATCGGCTTGTAGTCCTTGGCCAGGCCGGTCGAGGCCGCATCGGTCTTGTCGTGCTTTAGCGTGCCAAAAAGACCGAAAGCGCCGCCCGTCAGGTGATTGACCCACATGTCGGCCATGCCGAGCGCGCCGCCGAGCGCCGTACCGAACTTGCCCAGCAGCGGCTTGGCGTTGCGGACGATCTTCAGTTCCTTGGCCACCCACGACTTGTCGTAAGACGTCTGATAGGCGGTCAGTTCGTCGCTGGCGCGACCGGCTTGCACGGCTTCAAAAGCCGCGTCGGCGGCCAGAATACCGGTCTTGACGGCGTTGTGGCTGCCCTTGATGCGCGGAACGTTCACGAAGCCGGCCGAGCAGCCAATCAGCGCGCCGCCCGGGAAGGTCAGCTTCGGCACCGACTGATAACCGCCTTCGGTGATGGCGCGCGCGCCATAGGCGATGCGCTTGCCGCCTTCCAGATGCGGACGGACTGCGGGATGCTGCTTGAAGCGCTGGAACTCGTCAAACGGCGACAGCCAGGGGTTCTTGTAGTTCAGATGCACGACGTAGCCGATGGCTACGTAGTTGTCCCCGAAGTGATACATGAAGCTGCCGCCGCCCGTCTGGTCGTCCAGAGGCCAGCCCGTGGTGTGCTCGGCGAGACCCGGCTGATGGTTCTCCGGCGGCACCTGCCAGAGCTCTTTGATGCCGATGCCGTACTTCTGCGGCGACTTGCCTTCGTCCAGCTTGAACTTGGCGATCAGCTGCTTGGCCAGCGAGCCTCGCACGCCCTCTGCGATGAAGACGTACTTGCCGTGAAGCTCCATGCCGGGCTGGTAGTCGGGCTTCTTCTCGCCGTCCTTGCCGATGCCGACCACGCCGACCACCACGCCTTTGACCGAGCCGTCATCATTCCAGACAAGGTCCGAGGCGGCGAAGCCCGGATAGATCTCAACGCCCAGCTCCTCGGCCTTGCCGGCCAGCCAGCGGGTCAGATTGGCCAGTGAGGCGATATAGCAGCCGTGGTTGTGCATGAACGGCGGCATGGCGAACATCGGCAGGCTCAGCTCGCCTTGCGGGCCCAGCAGCTTGAAGCGGTCCTTGGTGACCGGCGTCTCCAGCGGCGCGCCCTCTTCCTTCCAGTTGGGGAAGAGTTCGGCCAAGCCCTTGGGGTCGATCACCGCGCCCGACAGGATGTGCGCGCCGACTTCGGAGCCCTTTTCGAGCAGGGCCACCGAAATCTCGGTCCCGGCCTTGGCGGCCATCTGCTTCAGACGGATCGCCGCAGAGAGGCCCGCGGGACCGCCGCCGACGATGACGACGTCGTATTCCATCGACTCGCGTTCGAGGTCTTCGCTCATGGGATCTCCCGGTGAGGCCCTACGGCCGCTCTTATGACTGTTTGAATCACAGCTTATCCGAACGTGACGCGGGGGTGGTCAAGCACCTAGCCGGATTTTTTGCTGCAGCGCAGCGTGGAGACCGGCGACAATCCGAGTTAAGACGGTCGCATGAGCCTCGCCGTCGATCAACGCGCCGTCGAAAGCCTGCTGGCCTTCTGGGCCGATGCGGGCGTCGAGGCCCTGTACGCCGAAGCCCCGATTGATCGCCTGGCGGAGGGCGCGGCGATGCTTCGCGCCAAGAGCCAGCCTCCGCCGCCAGTCGCGCGCTCCGGTTTGGTCGCGGTGCGCTCGTCGGATGTCGTCTCGGCGGTCGCTGCGGCCAAGGCTGCGGCCGCCGCCTGCCAGGATCTGGAAAGCCTTTCCGCCGCCATCGCAGCCTTCGAGGGCTGCCCGCTCAAGGGCCAGGGCGCCAAGCAGGCCGTGTTCTCGCGCGGCGTCAGCGACGCCCCGTTGATGATTGTCGGCGAAGGCCCCGGGGCCGACGAGGACGCGCAAGGACAACCGTTTGTGGGGCGCGCGGGCAAGCTTCTCGATCGGATGCTCAAGGCTGCAGGCCTCGAAGATCGTGTGTTCATCACCAACACCGTATTTTGGCGCCCGCCCGGAAACCGCACTCCGACGCCACAAGAGCAGGCCGTCTGCGCGCCCTTCGTCGAGCGGGCCATCGCGCTGGTGAAGCCGAAGATGCTGCTTCTGGCCGGCGGCGCGTCCGCCAAGGCCATGCTCAAGCGCGATGAAGGCATTCTGTCGATGCGCGGGCGCTGGTTCGAGTGGGTCTCCGAAGACCAGTCTATTGAACTCCCGGCCATGCCGACTTTGCATCCGGCCTTCCTGCTGCGAACGCCGGCTCAGAAGAAGAAGGCCTGGCAGGACCTGCTGACCCTGACCGAGCGGCTTGATCGACCGGACCGCCCGCACTAAGGTCCGCGCAACCAGTCGGAACGGGGACGCGCATCTTTCGGGAGAGCGCGTATTGCTTTTGCAGCTTTGGGCTCGCCTTCTGGCCGTGCTGTCGGCCTCTGTGTTGTCCGTCGCCGCCCTGGCCGCTCAAGCCAGCGGGCTGGAACCCCTGTCTCCCGATGATGTTCGGTACTATCGCGCGGCCTTCTCCGCCGCCGATCGCGGCGACTTCGCCAGCGCCGAAGCCGCCTTCGCCAACACCCGCGATCGCAGCTTGGCCGGACGTCTGACGTTCGCGAAAATCATGCATCCGACGCGCTATTCGGCGAGCTATGGCGAACTGACGCGCTGGCTGGACAGCTATGGTGAAGAAGCCGGCGCCGATCGCGTCTACAGCCTGGCGCTCAAGCGCAAGCCTAAGGGCAAGCGCGTCATCGATCCGACAGTCCCCGCACTGTTCATCGCCAACGAGAGCGGTCCGCCGCCAGCCGACAAGGGCCGTGCGGCGCGCGAAGCTTACTATTCTGGCGACGTTCAGCAGGCCTTAGCGATGGCCATCGCCGGGGGTGAACGCTGGATCGCGGGACTCTCGGCCATACGACTCGGCGACCCCGCCCAGGCTCAACGCTTCTTCGAGCAGGTTGCTGACGACGACCACGAAGATGAGTGGCTCCGCGCCGCCGGGGCCTTCTGGGCCGCACGCGCCGCCACCCAGCAGGGACATGGCGTTCAGGCGCGCGATCTGCTTCTCAGGGCCGCTCATGCGCCTCACACCTTCTATGGCATGATCGCCGCGCGCCAACTGACCCTCGCGGGCGTCCCGGTGACGGAGCCGCAGGAAGACCCCATCGCCACGCTGCTGGCGCGCGCCGCATACACCGGCCCCGACACCGAGTCGCTGAACGCCCTGGTCATCGCCGATCCGCGCGCGCGCCGCGCAGCCGCCCTGGCGCAGATTGGTCGCTGGCGCGAGGCTGGAGAGGAGCTTCGCGCCGGGCTTTCCCTGGCCGACACCGAGGCCCTTCGCGCCGACTGGACGACCCTGGCCTTGGCGCTCAACGCCAAGGCGCCGCTCAACGCGGGCCGGCCGGTCCGGCGGGTGGGCGGCGAGGACTATCCGCTGCCGCCGTTGGACCCGATCGGCGGGTTCACGATCGACAAGGCGATGGTCTACGCCCTGGTGCGCCAGGAGAGCCGCTTTGACCCCCTTGCCGTCTCCAACGCAGGCGCGGTGGGCTTGATGCAGGTGCGCCCGACCTCGGCCGCCGACGTGGTGGGCGACGATAAGCTGCGCTCCGACAACACCCCCCTGTTTGATCCCGCTTTCAACCTGCGGGCGGGTCAGGACTATTTCACCTGGCTGATGGACCGTGGCCTCAAGAGCCCGGACGTCCTGCGCGCCGTGGCGGCCTATAACGGCGGCCCCGCCACCCTGAACCGGACTCTCGCCCAACTGGGCGCCGACTGCGACAGCCTGCTGCTGATCGAGAGCCTGCCGTTTAAGGAAACCCGCAACTACGTCGAAAAGGTTATGGCCAGCTACTGGACCTACCGCCGGTTGATGGGCGCGGAAAACAGGACGCTGGACGCCGTGGCCAGCGGGGCCCGTACCGTGGACTTCCGGCTGGATCCGCAGGTCGAGATGCCCACGACCATCGACCAACTGATGGCGCAATTGCCTTAAGGCCTCGGGCCCTAGCCCCTTCTGGCGCTTATTAATCGCTAGTAGGCCAGAACCTTGGTCTTGATGGCCTTGGCCAACCCCTTCTCGTCCATCGCCGCGCCTGCGGGCCAGTCCAGGCGACGCAGCAACACGCCATGAGACTTGCGGGCAAAGCGCCCCAGCCAGCCGCCCGGCGCGATCAGCAGCCCCGGCGCGCCAGCGCCGCCGGCCAGATGCCGCTCCACCGGCTCGCGCCAGCCCTCGCGCAGAACCGGATCCGCCCGCAACGTCAGAATCCAGTCGCCCCGCGCCGCCCCTGCGCCCGCCGCCAGGCGATCCTTGACCTCGCCCTTGGCGCGCATTAGCCGAGCGCCGCTGTCCTCGGCCAAGGCCTCAACGCCTGGCTCGTCATCGGCGACCAGCACCACTTCCTTCACAAGACCATCGACCGCGGCAGGCACCAGCATGGCCAACTGCGCAGCAACGCCCGGCAGGTCTTCGGAAGCGACGAGTAAGACGGAGATCATGTTTCTGCTTCGCGAGCCAGGACCGCGCGGTCAAGAGCCTACCGATGGCGCGACTAGCCAAAGAGATCCATCTGCGCGGCCGGGGGGCGCAGCGGTTTGAACTGGCTGATATCCAGAGCGGTCCAAGGTTGATCAAGGCCGAACCGCTTTACGGCGAGATGAAAGCGCTGTCGCAGCACCTCCGCGACCGGACCGTCGCCGACCATGCGGTCGCCCCAGGCGGCCCTGTAGACCTCGCCAGATCGGATCTGGCGAACCAGCGACATCACCTTCCGCGCGCGATCCGGATGGTCGTTTTCCAGCCACTCCTCAAAGAGCTGAGCGATCTCCCGAGGCAGGCGTAGCGCCACATAGCCCGCCCCTTGCGCGCCCGCCTTGCCGGCCGCCTCCAGCACCGCCTCGACCTCGTGGTCGTTGAGGCCCGGGATCGCCGGTGCGAACATGACGGTGACGGGGACGCCCGCCTCGGTCAGCCGGCGCACCGCCTCGATGCGCTTACCGGGCGTGGCGGCGCGCGGCTCCATGCTGCGCGCCAGTCGACGATCCAGGGTCGTGATCGAGATCGCCACCCGCGTCAGTCCCCGCTCGGCCATGCGGCTCAGCACATCCAGGTCCCGCAGGATCAGCGCCGACTTGGTGATCAGCGTGAAGGGGTGACCAAACCGCTCCAGGGTCTCGATCACCTGCCGGGTAACGCGCAGCGTCTTCTCGTCAGGCTGATAAGGATCGGTGTCGCCGCCGATATGGATCGTGGCCGGCTTGTAGCCGGGCTTGGACAGCTCCTTGGCGAGCAGTTCGCCCGCCTGCGGCTTGAAGAAGATCTTGCTCTCGAAATCCAGGCCCGGCGACAGGCCCAGATAGGCATGCGCCGGCCGGGCGTAGCAGTAGATGCAGCCATGGCTGCAGCCCCGATAGGGATTGATCGAACGGTCGAAGCCTACGTCCGGGCTCTGGTTGCGGGCGATGATCGTCCGCGACTTCATCGGCTGCAGTTGGGTGAGGATCTGAGCGGGCTCTTCGTCGCCGCTCCAGCCATCGTCAAAGCTCTCGCGCACCTGCGACTCAAAACGCCCCGTCCGGTTCGATTTCGCGCCCCGCCCGCGCGCGGCGGGCCCAAATTTCGCTGCCTCAGCCATGCCCGCATGATGCGCGACCATTTAGAACATAACAAGAACAATTATCGACTGTCACCAGCGTTCGCTCAGCCTCTCGCCGCCAGCCTGTCCAGATATTCGCGGATGTTCGCCGCCTGCGCCGCCGTGCCGGCCAGAGCGATGGCGCGATCGAAAGACTGTCGCGCCTCGGCCGTTCGCCCTGCCTGCATCAGGAAAGCCCCGCACGCACCGTGATAGTGAAAATACGCGTCGAGCCGCTCGCCCAGGGGCTCGATCATCTCGAGCGCGGCGTCGGGCCCGCGAACCTTGGCGACCGCCACCGCCCGGTTCAGGGTGATCACGGGCGAAGGCTGCATGATCTCCAGAACGGCGTAGAGGCGGTCAATCCCCGCCCAGTCGGTGTCTTCGGCCCGCGCCGCCCGCGCATGCAGCGCGGCGATCGCGGCCTGCACCTGATAAGGCCCCGGGGCTTGCTTGAGCATCGCCTTGTCGATCAGGGCAAGCCCTTCATCGATCATCCTGCGATTCCAGCGACTTCGGTCCTGATCCTCCAGCAGGATCGCCACGCCGTCATTGGCGAAGCGGGCGTCGGACCGCGAATGTTGGAGCAGCAGCAGCGCGGTCAGACCCATCATCTCGGGTTCGGCCGGAAACAGGCGCAGCAACAGTCTGGCCAGGCGGATCGCCTCGTCGCAAAGACCGCCCTTGGCCTCCAGCGCCTTGCCGCTGGCTGAGTAGCCCTCGTTGAAGACCAGATAGATCATCGCCGCGACCGCCGCGAACCGCTCAGCGCGCTCGATGGGACCAGGCGCCTCGAACGGCGTGTCTCCAGCGCCGATCCTGGCCTTCGCGCGCGTGATACGCTGCTCCATCGCCGCGTCGCTGACGACAAAGGCCCGCGCGATCTCCCTCACCGAGAGGCCCGAGACGATCCGCAGCGCCAGGGCGATCTGCTGCGTGGCCGGAAGATCCGGATGGCAGCAAATGAACAGCAGCCGCAGGACGTCGTCACGATAGTGCGCACTGTCCAGCCGTTCGGCCGCCTCGGTCTCGGCGTCTTCCAGATCGGAGAGTAACGCCTCGGGCGGCAACACTGTGTTTCGGCTGGTCTTGCGGACCGCGTCAATGGCGGCGTTGCGGCCGACCATGATCAGCCAGGCGGTCGGATCACGCGGCGGACCGTTCTTTGGCCAGGCCTTCAGGGCGCGCAGGCAGGCGTCCTGAAAGGCCTCCTCGGCCGCGTCCATGTCGCGGAAGTAACGCAGCAACGCCGCCATGGCCTGAGGCCGAGCGGCGGCGATCGCGCCCTCGATCCAACCGAGATCGGTCACGCGCCTGCAGGCCCATGCTGGAACATGGCGATCGGACGGATTTCATAGGACCCGCCGGGATTGGCCTGGCCCAGATCCTTGGCGATCTGCAAAGCCCCGTCGAGGGAGTCGCAGTCGACGATGTAAAAGCCGAGCAGCTGCTCCTTGGTCTCGGCGAAGGGACCGTCCAGCACCAGGGGCGGTTCGCGGTCCTTGCGCAGAGTTGTCGCCGCCGTGGTCGGCATCAGCCGCGCGACCGGCCCCAGGCGCCCCTGCTCGACCAAGCGCTGCTGGACCACGCCCAGCTTCTCCATCACCGCCGCGTCCTCCTCCTTGGACCAGGCGCAGACGACGTCTTCGTAGTTGTAGCAAAGAATGGCGTAGAGCATGGGCGGTCCTCTTCTCCCGTCACAAGGACGGCGGACTATGGCGTCTTCCGACAGCGCACGGGAAGATTTTGAGTTCAGCCCCCGAGCGCGCGAAGGCGACGACGGACGGGCTCGTCATAGACCTTGAGCACGACCCACGCCCCGATGACGATCAGCAGCATCGCCGTGATCGCGAAACCAAGGGGATATCCTTCTCCCCCGAGGGCCCGGTACGCCCGCAGCAACAGCTCCCAGGCCAGCCAGTGCAGCGCATAGAGCGGATAGGAGATTGCCCCCGCGACACGACTGACTTCGCCGACAAGGCCGGTGGGATCCTGCCGCCCCGCCAGAACCATCAGCGGAAACACGACGCTGACGCAGACGAAGTCGTAGAGCCAGTTCAGCGGCGTCCAGGGCGCGCAGACCACCGCGCCCAGAAGGATCGCCAGCACCCAGACCGGCGCCGTCCAAGCGACGAAGGCCTGCATGCGGTAGCAGCCCCAGCCCAGCAGGAACGCGAAGATGGTGCGCAGGAAACTGATGACGAAGGTGCCGCGATCCCAGCCCGTCAGGACGCCGCCCATGCCGTGGGCGACATAGAGCATCACCGGCAGCAGCAGCACGACCAGCAGGACATGTCCCAGGACGCCCAACCGGCGCAACGGGAACCATGCTGCGCCCACCGCCAGTTCGAAGAACAGCGACCAGGCCGGCGGATTTAAGGGAAAGAGCGGCGAGAAGCCGTTCTCGTCGATCCAGACCCGCGGGATCATCAGTAGGCCCAAGGCCAGCCAGCCGGGCACGGCCTCGCGATGCTGGATGATTACGAAGGCTCCGCCCAGCATGGTGAGGGCGATCAGCGGCCAAAGGCGAACCAGGCGCTGGCGCATGAAACCCATCCAACTGATGGGACGAGTCCCATAGGCGTGGGCCAGCACGAAGCCGGAAAGGCAGAAGAAGAAGTCAACGGCCAGATAGCCGTGCGGAACCAGCCACGGCCGGCCCGTCCAACTGCCGATGTGGTAGAGCATGACCCCTGCGGCGGCGACACCGCGCAGGCCGTCCAGGGCCTCATACCGCCGCCCCGCCTCGTAAACCCGCAAACTCTCGCCCTCGCGCCCGCCTCTGATTAGCCGGGGCGCCGCGCTGCTGGCAACTCAGCCGGCCGGCTTCTCGAACAGCAGAGCCTTGGTGAGAAAAGCGCGATCTTCAGAGATGAGTCTGAGTCCAACCTCGTCAAAAAGGCCGGATAGATCGGTTTCGGCGTAGCTGCCGTAGTAAGGCTCGTGGAAATAGACGGGGAACGCCTCGAGCAGGCGGGCCAAATCCGGCGTATCAGTCGGCTGGACCGAGTCGACAAGCACAAGCACCCCGCCTGGCTTAAGAACGCGCGCCAAGCTTGCCGCGACGACGGGCCGAACGCGCGGCGGCAGCTCATGGAAGAGATAGACGCAAGTTACAGCGTCAATGGAGGAGTCCGCGAACGGCAGAGCCTCGGCCTTAGCCTTGACGCCGCCGACGCCCGCACGCTTTCGCGCCTTGGCCAGATAGGCCTCGGACAGATCCAGTCCGGCCAGCGCGGCGCGTGGAAAGGTCGCTCTCAGATCTTTCAGGAAGGCGCCAGAACCACATGCCACATCAAGGATTTTCGCGTCGCGATGATCGCGACCGCGCCAGCGCCTCGCCAGGAGCGAAAGTCCGCGGCGTCGCATCGCGCCCGCCGTGCCGGAGAACAGCGCTTCGACCTGGGCGTCATAGCGGCGGGCGCTTTCCGCAGTGAACCAGCCGCCGGTCTGGTAGTGGAAGTTCTGCCGATAGTAGTTTGGATAGATTGAGGGATCAGCCGCCCCGCGAACTTCGACTCCATTTCCTGCACGCCGGCGTAGATCGACCTCGAACGCATCCGCAATGAAGTCCGCCGCCTCTCGCAGGGCGGCCGAAGGCCGGACCACCCCATCCTCGATGGCGGGATAGAGACCGGCCGAAACATCGCGCGCGTCCTTCTCGAAGGCCTCGAGATACGCGCGCCGCAGGCTGGTCCTGATCGGCGCTGGGGTCGTCGGCGAAAAGCGCTGGGCCTGCGGCCCTTCAGTCGGCCGGGTCAGGGATCGAGCCAAACCGCCCGTAGCGGTCCACCACACGGCCTTGACCGCCGCCTTGGCGCCCTGGCCTACCGCATCAAGCGCGAAGGCCGGCCGCCCGTGTCTGCTGCTGGTTTCGACCATAGCCGCCTCACCGCGTGAAGACTCCGACCAGCTCAATATGGGGCGACCAGACAAACTGGTCCACAGGCGTCACCCTCACAAGCTTGAAGCCGGCGTCGACCAGCACGCGCGCGTCCTTGGCGAAGGTCTGCGGGTTGCACGACACCCCCACTACCTTGGCCACCTTGGACTTGGCGATCTCGACGGTCTGCTCAGCGGCGCCAGCGCGTGGCGGGTCGATGACCACGACTTCCGTCTTGGCCAGCTCGGTGCTGAGCACGGGACGCCGGACCAGATCACGCGCTTCGGCGGTGATCGGCTTGAGCCCGGGCGCGCCGCCGATAGCGGCTTTAAGAGCGGTGATGGCAGGCGCGCTCATTTCGGCGGCGTAGACCTGCGCCACTTCGGCGAGCGGGAAGGTGAAGGTGCCAACGCCGCAGTAGAGGTCAGCCACGCGGCTCGCGCCCTGGGCCTCCACCACCGCGAGCTCCACCATAGCCCTTTCGGCGGCGGGGACGGCCTGCAGGAAGCTTCCCGCCGGCAAGGCCACGACAGCGGATCCCAACTTAACGAGCGGCTGGCGCGCGCCGTAGATCGTTTCTCCGGCGAGCGTGACCCGGGCGAAGTCGCCTTCGCCCGCCGCCATAGCCGCACGCATCCGAGCGTCCGCCGACAGCCCGCCGCTCTTGCGCTCCACGCCGGTGATGTCGATGTCGAGACCCGTGGCGGTCAGCGTGACATGGAGAGTTGGCGCGGACTTGGGGTGTTCAAGAAAGGGGTCAGCCAAGCGAGCCAGGGCCGGCAGCGCCGCGACGAGGCGCGGATCGGTGACGGGGCACTCTTCAATCGGCACGAGGTTCCAGGAGCGGCGCTCCTTGAAGCCCAGACGCGCGCCCTGCCCCTTTGCGCCCTTGCGCGCGTGCAGCGCCACACGACGCCGCGAGGCCGGCGGCGCTGCGAAGGTCGGCAGGATCTCGGTTTCCAGACCCTCCATCGACAACTGAACGCGAACCTGTTCGGCCTTCCAGGCCCGATAGGGCTCGCCCGCCCAGTGCTGCAGGGCGCAGCCTCCGCATGTTCCATAGTGACGACACGGCGGCGCAACCCGCTCAGTGCTCGGCGTCAGGATCTCGACGACCTCACCGCGCGCGCCGTCCAGTTGCGCGCGAACCCGCTCGCCGGGAAGCGTAAGCGGAATGAAGGCGGGCTTGCCGTCGGCGGTGCGCGCGAGGCCGTCGCCCTGGGCGCCCACCGCGTTGATCGTCAGGTCTTGCATCCGCAGTCCATACCCCAAAAACGGGGATTGAGCGCGCGAGGGAGAAGTTTTTGTGTCGCTGTGAACGAAGCTGAATACCTCGGTCAGGCGCTGTTCATGTTGGCGGCGCCAGAACTTGGACCAACGGATGGGCCGTGGCGGCCGGCGCAAGGCGACGGCAGCCCTCAAAAAGACAAGCTTCTCTCATGACCATGACCGCCTCGAAGAGCAGGACCTCCAAGATGAAGACCGTTCTGGGCGTGACCGCCGCCCTCGTCTGCGGCGTGCTGACGCCGACCCTGGCCTCGGCCCAGGCTTATGGCTCGCAAAGCTACAGCGGCGCCTACGACCGTCAGGGCTACTACTACGATCCCTGCCAGCGCTCGACGACGCAGCGCGGCACGGGCGGCGGCCTGGCGGGCGCGGGCCTCGGCGCGGCGATCGGCGGCGGCGTTGCCGCGCGCGGCGCCAAGACCGAAGGCGCGGTGCTCGGCGGCCTGCTGGGTGCTGTGATCGGTTCCAGCATTGGCAAGAAGTCCGCGGCTTGCGCCCCGGGTCGCGCCCCGCCCCCGCCGACCGCCTACAACGGCGCCTACGAGGATCAGGCTTATCGCTCGAGCGGCTACGACGACGCCCGTCGCGAGGCGAGCCGCGACACCTACTACGAGCGCAGCTACGAACGTCAGGAAGGCTACCGCGTCGATAACCGGTCTCAACAGGCCGACGTCAATGGCTGCACCCTGGCCGAAAGCCCGATCTATCTGCCGGACGGCCGCGTCCAGAAGCGCTTTGTCCGGGTCTGCCCGGACGCCAATGGCAAGTATCAAGTCGTCGACTAAGCGCGACGATCTCTTGTGGAAGACTATCGGCCGCCCCTTCCGGGCGGCCGATTTCGTTTCGGGTTAGCTTAGCGCTTGGTCGCCCAGACCAACCGCTCGACCTGCCCTTCCCCACCGGTGATCGGGCTTTCAACGAGGCCGTGCACCGACCAACCCGCCACCTCCAGGAACGTCACGATCTCCTGCTCGACGCGAGCGATCACCTCAGGGTCCTTGACCAGTCCGCCCTTGCCGACATGCTCGCGACCGGCCTCGAACTGAGGCTTGATGAGCGCCACCAAGTCAGCGCCCTGGGTCGCCAGATCGAGTGCGGCCGGCAGAGCCTTGGTCAGCGAGATGAAGCTGACGTCGCTGACGATCAGGCCGGGCGCTCGGTCGACTAGATCGGGGTCCAGACTGCGCGCATCCACACCCGAAAGATCGGCCACCCGATTGCTGCCCCTCAGGCTGGCGTGCAGTTGCTCGCGCCCCACGTCGACGGCGAACACGAAAGCCGCTCCCCGCGATAGGAGCACCTCGGTAAAGCCGCCCGTCGACGCGCCGACGTCGACAGCCACCCGACCTTCGACCGCTATGGGCCAGACATCCAGGGCGTGGACCAGTTTCAGCGCGCCGCGCCCCACCCAAGGGTGCGCCGCTTCCGCCGCGATCTCGGCCTCCTCATCGACGAGTTCGGAGGGCTTGGCCACGATCCGGCCGAGCACAGAGACACCGCCCGCCTCAATGGCCGCGCGCGCCTTGGCGCGGCTGTCGAAGACGCCGCGTTCGACGAGCAACTGGTCGATGCGTTTCCTGGCCACGGGCCTTCCCCGAAAAGTCGAAGCAGGGCTCTAGCACAGGCTTGCGGTGAAGGTCTCTTCAGGGTCAACTGAACAGCGATCACCGGCGCGGAGACGTCGGTCCTGTCGGGAGGAATTCCATGCGTTTCAGCCGCCGTGGCCTGATGGCCGCTTCCGCCGCCATCGCCGCCGCGCCTTCGGCCTTCGCCAAGCCCAAGTCGTCCGCCGCCCCCGCGCCTTGGACTCCGGACGCCACCGAGATTGCGGGGCGGATTCGCCGCAAGGAGATCAGCGCCGCCGAGGCCGTAGAGTACGCCATCCGCAAGGTCGAGACTCTGCAACCCCATGTCCAGGCGGTCGTAGCATCCGATTTCGAGCGGGCCCTGGCCAAGGCCAAGTCGGGTCAACTGGCCGGTCCGTTCGCCGGGGTGCCCTTCCTCGTCAAGGACTTGGATCCCTACAAGGGCATGCGCACGCGCTACGGCACCCGCGCGAGCTTGGGCGCCAAGGCCGACACGGAGCAGACCGCCTATGTCGACTCGTTCGACGCCGCCGGCTTCGTGACGATCGGCAAGTCGTCGACACCCGAGTACGGCTTCCTCCCCACGACCGAGCCTATGGGCTTCTTGCCCACGCGCAATCCTTGGAGCGTCAAGCACTCGTCGGGCGGCTCTTCCGGCGGCGCTGCGGCGGCCACGGCTTCCGGCATGGTGACGATTGCGCACGCCAGCGACGGCGGCGGTTCGATTCGCATCCCGGCCGCCAACTGCGGCCTGTTTGGCATGAAGCCCTCGCGTGGCCGGATGATCCCCAACCGGCCGACTAACAGAGGCATCGACCTATCGGTGTCGCACTGCGTCTCCCACAGCGTGCGCGACTCAGCCGCCCTGTTCGCAGCCTCGGAGCGCACCGACGCGGGCGCAGCGTTCAAGCCCATCGGCGTGGTGACCACCCCGCTGAAGCGGAAGCTGAAGGTGGGCCTGGTGATGAACACCGGCACGGGCCTGACGCCGCACCCGGAGGTCCAGACCGCCGTCAACAACGCCGCAAAGCTGCTGAAGGATCTCGGACACCGTGTCGAGCCGACAGCGTGGCCCATGGACGGCAATCAGTTTGGGCAGGACTTCACGGTGCTTTGGGCCAGCGGCGCTGCCGAGCTGGTGGCGGGGATTGGCAAGGCGATGGGCCGCAAGCCTGACGCCAGTGTGCTGGAGCCCTTCAGCCTCGGCATGGCGGAGCTGGTTAACACCCTGCCGCAAGGGGCGCTTCAGGCAGCCCTGGAACGACTGCAGGCGACGATCAAGGCCTACGACGCCTGGCTGACCAAGTACGACATCATCCTGTCCCCCGTGCTGGGCAAGCCTCCGGTGGAACTCGGCTATGTCGCAGGCTGGGTGCCGTTCGAGGAGCTTCAGGCGCGCCTGATGGCCTATGTCGGCTATACCCCGGTGCAGAACGTGGCCGGCGCGCCCGCGATGAGCGTACCGCTGCACTGGACGCCGGACGGCCTCCCTGTCGGCGTACAATTCGCCGGGCGCGCGGGTGATGAGGCCACGCTCTTTGGCCTAGCCTATCAGCTAGAAACCGCCGCGCCCTGGGCGCATCGCAAGCCGCCGGTCAGCGCTTAGCCTAGCCGGAAAACAGAGGAGCGCCCCGCGAAAGCTGGGCGCTCTTTTTATTTGGGCTAAACGCACAAGGCGGGTCAGCAGCCTCCACGCCCCGTTTCACGAACATGATCCAGGATGTCCGCCAGAAGCTCGAAATCGATCTTGTCGGGCTTCTTCCAGCGCACGCAGCCACCGCCCCGGTCGACGCCAGCCAAGCGTTCGGCGAAGGCGTCGAGCGCAGCGCGTCCCGGATAGACGGCGATGTGCTGCTTCTGGCTGTTGAACGCCACCAAAGGCGTCTTGGGATCACCATAAGCGGGCATGCCGAAGGCCATCACCTCGCTGTCAGCGCCGAAGCGCTCCAAACACAGGGCGCGAAGCCGGTCCAGTGCCGGGCGGCGCTCCGGCGCGACCTCCTGCATGAAGTCGTCGACGGTCGCCGCCTTGGACTGGACCATAGCCCCTACCCCTCCACGAACACCTTCTTGAGCTCGTTCTTCATGATCTTGCCATTAGCGTTGCGCGGCAGGGTCTCGTGCCAGAACACCACCTTCACCGGCACCTTGAAGGCCGCCAGGCGGTCGGCGACGAAGGCGCGCAGTTCGGCCTCGGTCGCCTCGGCGCCCGGCTTGAGCGTGACGACGGCGGCAGGCTCTTCGCCCAGCGTCTTGTGGGGAATACCGACCAGAGCGGCGTCCATCACCGCCGGATGGTCGTAGAGGCAGTTCTCGACCTCAATGCAGTAGATGTTCTCGCCGCCGCGGATCAGCATGTCCTTGGCGCGGTCAATGATGAAGCAGAAGCCCTCGGCGTCGAGGCGGGCCAGATCGCCCGTACGCACCCAGCCATCGACGAACGTCTGGGCGGTGGCTTCGGGCTTGTTCCAGTAGCCGCGCACGACCTGAGGCCCCTTGCACCACAGCTCGCCAACCTCACCGATGGGAAGTTCGCGATACGGCGCCTCGACAGTCATGATCTTCAGGTCGGTCACCGGTACGGCGGGACCACAGCTGTCAGGACGATTCTCATAGTCCTCGGCCGAATTGCTGGTCGCGGTGGCCGAGGTCTCAGTCATGCCCCAGCCGTTGCCCGGCGAGGACTTGGGCCAGATCTCCTTGATCTTACGCACAAGTTCCGGAGCCGATGGCGCGCCGCCATAGGCCACAGCCTCGATCGACGACAGGTCGTAGTTGGCGCGATTGGGATGCTCGATGATCTGCCAGGCGATGGTCGGAACGCCGCCCATCTGGGTCAGCTTCTCGTCCTGGATCAGCTGCATCGCCTTTTCGGGATCCCACTTGCGGATCATCGCCAGCTTGGCGCCGCCGAACAGCGACGGGTTCAGCACGGCGAAGCAGCCGGTGGCGTGGAAGAACGGGACCGAAATCAGCGACCCCTTCTGCGGCAGGCTGGGATCGGGCTGAGGCGGCGCCTCGCCGCGACGCAGGAACGCGCGCGCGCCCGCAGCCGCAGCAGCGAAGATGTTACTGTTGATGTTGCGATGGGTCCCGATCGCGCCCTTGGGCTTACCGGTCGTGCCCGAGGTGTAGAAGATCGTGGCGTCATCGTCCGACGCGATTGCGACGGTCGGCAGCGGCTTCTCTTCAAGCTTCGCCCAGTCGTTCGGGCAGCCGATCTTGGACTCGAGCGGAATCACATACGGATGGGTGATCTCCTCCTTGGCGCGGCTCACATAGACGCGTTGGAGGTCTGGGCAGTTGTGCAGGTGCTCGGCCAGACGCTCATAGCGCTCGACATCGACGATGGCGACCTTGGCGCCGGAGTCGACCAGGCCGTACTCCAGCTCCGGTCCCGTCCACCAGGCGTTCAGCGGCGTGACGATCGCGCCCAGGGACAGCGCGCCGTAGAAGGCCACCGGCCATTCGGGCAGGTTGCGCATAATGATGGCGACACGGTCGCCCTTCTGGATCCCGAAGGCTTCAAGCTCGGCCGCCATATGGGTGACGGCGCGGTAGAAGGCTTCGAACGTGACCCGCTCGTCCTCGTGGACCAGGAAAACCTTCTCACCGTGGGCCCGACCCAGCAGCAAGGTGTCACGCAGCGTGGGCGGCGCGTTCTTCCAGGTCCGCGTCTTGACGCCGCGGATCTCGACCTCCTCCATCTCGCCTGGCGTGCCTGGCTGAGTGATCAGCGCATAGGCTTGCTGCACCGACATGGCGGGCCACGGAATGGACGCGGGGGCGGCCTGGGTCATGATGCTTACTCTCCCGGTATCGTGTCGCGCCTTGTTTGCTGAGCGCGTTCAGTGACCAGAGAGCACAGCCGCAAGCGGGATGCAAACGTCCGTTTGACCCTAAGAGAACATTGATAAGTTAGAAGCGCGACTTGCACGGTTCCGCGACGTCATACAGCCAAGAAAAAGGGCGGCGTCTCGTGTGAGACGTCGCCCCCAACTCTTCAATCGCCTTGAGCTTCAGCCAACTGATTCCAAGCGCGCCAGAGCGGCTTCGAGTTTGGCCTTGGCGGCTTCCGCCTCAGCCAGACGCTCGCGGTTTTCCTCGACGACCTCTTCCTTGGCGCGGGCCAGGAAGTCGGGGTTTCCGAGCTTCTTGTTGACCTTTTCGATCTCGCTGGCGTGACCGGCGATGTCCTTGGTCAGGCGAGCTTTTTCAGCGGCGATATCGATGAACTCGGCCACACCCAGGGCGCCGGTCGCCTCATCCATGACCACTGGCGCAGAACCAGCCGGCGCAGCGTCGGCTTCGCGGACGCTGTCGAGGCGCGCCAGGGTCAGGAGCAGGTCGCGGTGACGGGCCAGGCGCGCCTTGGTCTCCGGACCGGCGCCGACGATCGTCAGGCCTGGCTTGGCCGACGGCGGCACGTTCATCTCGGCGCGGATCGAGCGGATCTCGCCAACGGTCTCAACCAGCCACCCGATCTCGGCCTCGGCTTCGGCGTCGATCCAGTCGGCGGGCAGCTCCGGCCACTGGGCCGAGATCAACATCGTGTCGCGAGCCGGACCCACAAATTCGGCGGTCTTCTGCCACAGCTCCTCGGTGATGAACGGCATCACCGGGTGCAGCAGCTTCAGGATCACGTCCAGCGCCCACGCGGCGGTGGCGCGCGTCTCGGCCTTGGCCGCCGCGTCATCGCCGTTCAGAATCGGCTTGGCCAGCTCCAGGTACCAGTCGCAGAACACGTTCCAGACGAAGCGGTACAGCGCGCCGGCAGCCTCGTCGAACGACGGGGCTTCCAGCGCCTTGGTCACCTCGGCGACAGTCTTGACCGTCTCGCCGCGGATCCACTTGTTGACCGGCTGCTGGACGGTAGCTGGGTCAAAGCCCTCGACACGGACGCACTCGTTCATCTGAGCAAAGCGCGAGGCGTTCCACAGCTTGGTGCCGAAGTTGCGATAGCCCTCGATGCGCTGCTTGGAGAGCTTGATGTCGCGCGCCTGGCCCGACATGGCCGTCAGGGTGAAGCGCACCGCGTCGCAGCCCAGTTCGTCGATCAGGATCAGCGGATCCATCACGTTGCCCTTGGACTTGCTCATCTTGGCGCCCTTCTCGTCACGGACGAGGGCGTTGATGAACACCTGCTTGAACGGCGCTTCGCCCATGAAATGGATGCCCATCATCATCATCCGGGCGACCCAGAAGAAGATGATGTCAAAGCCCGTCACCAGCGTGCTGGTCGGGTAGAACTTGGCGAGATCCGCGGTCTTCTCCGGCCAGCCCAGAGTCGAGAACGGCCACAGGGCCGAGCTGAACCAGGTGTCGAGGACGTCTTCGTCCTGGGTCAGGACAACATCAGCGCCAAACTGCGCGCGGGCGGCCGTGTATGCGGCTTCTTCGCTCTCCTCGACAAAGATCGAGCCTTCCGGACCGAACCAGGCCGGGATGCGGTGGCCCCACCAGAGCTGGCGCGAGACGCACCACGGCTCGATGTTGCGCAGCCATTCGAAGTAGGTCTTTTCCCAGTGCTTGGGCTCGAAGACCGTCTCGCCGGTCTCGACGGCCTTCAGGGCCGGCTGGGCCAGGGTCTTTGCGTCGACGTACCACTGGTCGGTCAGGAAGGGCTCGATGACCACGCCCGAACGGTCGCCGTGCGGGACCATGTGCTTGGTCTTCTCGATCTCCTTCAGCCAGCCCTCCTCCTCGGCGCGGGCGACGATGGCCTTGCGCGCGACGAAGCGGTCCAGCCCAACGTACTCTGCCGGAACGTTCTCGTTCAGCTTGGCCTCGACCGTCAGGATGTTGATGGCTTCCAGGCCGGCGCGCTTGCCGACGCCGAAGTCGTTGAAGTCGTGGGCGGGCGTGATCTTCACCGCGCCCGAGCCCTTGGTCGGGTCGGCGTAGTCGTCGGCGACGATCGGGATGCGGCGGCCGACGATCGGCAGGGTCACGAACTTGCCGACCAGGGCCTTGTAGCGCTCGTCATCGGGATGGACCGCGACGCCGGTGTCGCCCAGCATCGTCTCCGGACGCGTGGTCGCCACGACGATGTAATCGCGGATCTCGAATTCGGTCGGCTTGCCGTCCTCGTCGAAGGCGATCGGGTGCTGGTATGTGACGCCGTCGGCCAGCGGATAGGCGAAGTGCCAATAGGCGCCGTCGACTTCCTTCTGCTCGACCTCGAGGTCGGAGATGGCGGTCTGGAACTGCGGGTCCCAGTTGACCAGACGCTTGTCGCGATAAAGCAGACCTTGCTTGTAGAGCTGGACAAAAACCTTGCGGACGGCGGCCGACAGACCCTCGTCCAGGGTGAAGCGCTCGCGCGACCAGTCGCACGACGCGCCAAGCCGGCGCAGCTGGTTGGTGATGGCGCCGCCGCTTTCGGCTTTCCATTCCCAGACCTTGTCGACAAAGGCTTCACGGCCCATGTCGCGGCGGCCGATGTTGCCGGCGGCGGCCAGCTGGCGCTCGACGACCATCTGGGTGGCGATGCCCGCGTGATCGGTGCCCGGCAGCCACAGGGCGGCCTTGCCGCGCATGCGGTGGAAACGGGTCAGAACGTCCTGCAGCGTGTTGTTCAGCGCGTGGCCGATGTGCAGCGAGCCCGTCACGTTCGGCGGCGGGATCACGATCACGAACGACTCGGCGTTCGGATCATCGCTGGGCTTGAAGGCTCCAGAGGCCTCCCAGGCGGCGTACAGGCGGGGTTCGACGGATTTGGGATCGAAGGTTTTTTCGAGCATGGCGGAGCGGATATGCCATCTGCGGCCCGCCCGGGGAACCGGCGGGCCTAGGTTTTCTGAAGGATTGAGCAACGAAAAAGGCGGCCGCCGCAGCGACCGCCTCGATTTTTCGAAGGTTCGGAAGCTTTAGACGCCGCGCCCTCGAGAGATGCGCTGCACTTCTTCCTCGACCTTGGTCTCGACGATGCGCGGCAGGTTCTGGTCCAGCCACTCCTTGAGCAGCGGACGCAGCAGCTCGCGTACGACGTCTTCCAGCGTCCGCCCATCCTTGGGCATCAGCAGGGCCGAACTCAGGCTTCCGAAGGCGCTCGCGGCGGCCGAAGCGGCGGACACACCGACCAACTGGTCGGCGACTTCGTCGCGATCAAAGACCGGCGCGGCGGGCGGCGGCGTGTAAGCCGGCTCCGGCTCCGGCGCTGGCGGCGAATAGACGTCAATGTCGCCGACGGTTTCCAGTGGCGGCAGTTCGGGTTCCGGCGAGATCGGATCCGTCAGTTCGAGAACATCATCATCGAACGAAATAGGCTCCGGCTCAGGTTCCGGCTCGGGCGGCGGAGGCGCCGCTTCGGCCGCAGGCTCCGCCGGCGCGTCATCCTCCGAGATGATGCGTCGAATGGAGGCGAGGATTTCCTCCATTGTAGGTTCTTGAGACTGATCGGACATGTGCGGGGCCGTCGTAAAGAGGTACGAATCCTTGCGCGCCTTGGGGCGCGCTTAGCCGCGATGGTGCAGACTTACGCGTGTTAAGCAAGCGCAAGTCCGCGCCTGGGCGGAATCGACGCGGATCAAACCTACTTCGACGCGCCCTTGGGCTTGGTCGAAGCCGCGCCGACGCTGTCGATCGCTTGCACAACAGGCTCCCACGGCACCCAGCCCACGCCATGCGTGACTCGGTTGTACGAGGCTTTGGGATCGTAGGCCGCAGTGGAGGAAGACAGCTTGGCGACATCCAGCTGGCCCATGGCCTGAAGGACGACGGCGCCGGCCAGATACTCGTCGCGACGGGCGGAGACCAGCGCCAGCTCGGCGTTGGACAGTTCCAACTGAGCGTTCAGTACGTCCAGCGTCGTGCGCAAGCCAACCTGCTGCTCTTGGCGCACGCCTTCGAAGGCGATGCGGGTCGCACGGACCTGCTCTTCATTCGAGACAAGACCCGCGCGCGAGGCCAGGAGGTTGCTCCAGGCGTTGGAGACCTGCTGGATCGCCGTGCGCTTGGCGCCTTCCACGGCGCTTCGGGCGGCGTTTTCACGCTCGGTGGCGGCGCGAACCTGCGAGGTGGTCAGACCGCCGGTGAACAGCGGAATCGAAGCGGTGATCGCGCCTGAGACGCTACGATCGTAGTCGTCGAACTGGCTGCCGACGCCCGAGCGCTTATCGGCGGCGTAACCAACCGAAGCGCGCGCGGAAACCGTCGGACGATAGCCAGCCTTGGCCACGGCGACACGCGCTGCTGCGGCCTCCTCGTTGAACTTCGCGGACGCCACCCCCGGATTGGTCGTCTGGGCGGCCTCGAAGGCCTGATCAACGCTGGACGGCAGCAGGCCCGCCAGGCTGGGCTCCGGAGCCAGTTCGCCGGGGGTCTGCCCCACGACGGCGGCGTAGGAGGCGCGGCTCACTTCCAGCTGCGCCTGCGCTGCGGATAGCGCCGCCTTGGCTGAGGCCAGGCGCGCCTGCGACTGCGCGACGTCGGTCCGGGTGATCTCGCCCACATCAAAGCGGGCGTTCGACTCGTCGAGCTGCCGCTGCAGAACCGCGACGCTTTCCTTGGCGATGCGAAGGCGCTCTTGGTCCCGGCGGACGTCGACATAGGCCTGAACGACGCTGACCAGCACGCTCTGCTCGACCGACCGGAGGCCCTCGCGCGCCGACAGCACGTCAGCCTCAGCGGCGCTCACGCTCGCGGAGGCGCGGCCGCCCGTGTAGAGCGGCTGGCTGATCGACAGAGCTGCACTGCTGCCCGAGACCTTCACATTTGCGCCTGCAGCGGCGGGGTTGGTCTCCGAACCCGTGATGTCGGCGGTCGCACCGATAGTCGGACGGAAACCCGTCTTAGCCTGGACGACGCCTTCATCCGTCACCCGCGCGCTGGCGCGTTGTTGCTGCAGCGTAGGATTGGTCTGATAGGCGAGCGCGATCGCATCGGCGAGGGTCTCTGCGTTCGCGACGGAAAAGGCCCCGGCCAGGAGGCCAGCGCTGCAAGCGGCGGCCAGCAACCCGGCCCGTCGACGGTACGACATCAACATTCTATCCCCAATCACGCGAAGCCCGCGCTCGCCACAATATGATCGCGTGTAAGTCGCTCCGCCAGTCGTCGCCAGTTAAGCTTTTTTCACGCAAACGTTGCGGCGGCTCGCCTGAGCCCACGATATCAGAAGCTGAAGCCGGTCTCGGCTTCGAAGCCAGCCAGAACGGGCGGCGCAGCGTCAAACGCGGCGCGACGGCCCACGCCGTCTTCGGCGCGTAGATAAATCGCGGCGCGGCCGACAGGACCGGTGCGCTCGACAACACCCAAGCGACCGCCATGGGCTAAGGCCTCTTGCCAAGCCTTGGGCGCCACAGCGACGGCGCCTTCGCAGACGATCACGTCGTAGGCGCCGAGGGGAACCGTCTTCAGATCATCGCCGTCGTGCCGCGTGACCGAGAGACCCATCTTCTCCAGAACTGCGGCCGCGTAGGGCGCGGCGATGGCCAGGGCGGTCTCGCCTTCGCGCGGCTTCAGCGCCTGCAGCAGCTTGCCGACCTCCCGAGGACGCAGGAGCCAGCGACCGGGCGCGTACTCGATATCGGCGTCAGCGTAGGCCAAGTAGGCTTTCGAGGCCGGCACCACGCGCTCGCGAGCCACGACACGCAAGGCGTCCTGCAGTGGCAGGTCGGTCACGTCAGCGGTGCGAATTTGGCTCTCGACCATGTTCAGCCGCGCGGCGGCGAAGTCGGTGCTCATGGAATCCCTCGAAGGACTGGACTTTCGAGCAGGCTTATAGGTCCGCCGCTCATTGAAACGCAATGCGATCCCAGAGCTCAGCGACGTAAAGCCCCCTCCCCCGAGGCTGGAAAATCATCACACGGCGATGGGCGGATACACCCATAGAGCAAATCAGGAGCGATGGAGCTTTCAATTGAGCGTTGTCATTGAAGCTTGGTTGATCGCCGCTACGCCAAGCAACATAAGGGTACGTCGCCGACATGATCGGCGACGGAGGAAATCGCTCGCAGCACGACGACTTGGGGTTCTGTCATGCATAGTGCGCCGATCGTGATCGTACTCGCGGTGATCGCCTTAGTGCTGATCTATTTCCTGCCGTGGATCGACGAAAAGCTAAAGCGCGCTTACGGCCGCTGGCGCCGCAAACAGCGTGAGCGGCGACAATAACGGATGCGCTGACGTTGGAGCTTGTTCAGCGAGTTGTCCGACACGGCGGTCGGAGAGTGGCTCCGCGGGTAGGATTCGAACCTACGACCAGCCGGTTAACAGCCGGCTGCTCTACCACTGAGCTACCGCGGAACAGGTCGCTCTCAAGAGAGGGCGGGAAATAGCCATCTCGTCGAGTCGATGCAAGCGAGAAAAACGCGCCAACTCCGCACCAACCACGCGAACACGCTGGCAGGAAATATGCTGGTTTTCAGGAAATCAGAGAGTGGCTCCGCGGGTAGGATTCGAACCTACGACCAGCCGGTTAACAGCCGGCTGCTCTACCACTGAGCTACCGCGGAACAGGTCGCTCTCAGAAGAGGCCGCGTGATAGCCGCCTCATGGCGCCGATGCAAGCGCCTAATCCAAAAAAAGCAGCCCGGCTTGGCGGCCGGGCTGTGGAAGTCAGTGATGGTGGGTGCCTTCAAAGAAGACAGGCCAAAAATCGCCACATCATGGTTAATGTATCCCTAATTCTTAACGGCGAGGCCAAAGGGTCGCAGGACGGAGAACGCCTCAAGCGCGCGCTGGAATTTGCAATCCGCGTTGGACGGCCGGACGGGCGAGCCCCGTCTCCAACCAACGCGGAACATTTTCAAGGCCGCCGTAGTCAACGAGGTCGCCCGCCTCATAGAAGCCGATCAGATTCCGGACCCAGCCAAGGGTCGCGATGTCGGCGATCGTGTAGTCATCGCCCATGATCCATCGCCGATCAGCCAGCCTCCCCTCCAGCACGCCCAGCAACCTCTTTGACTCCGCGACATAGCGTTGCAGGGGTCGCTTATCCTCGTACTCGCGGCCGGCGAACTTGTGGAAGAAGCCTAGCTGCCCAAACATCGGGCCGATGGCCGCCATCTGGAAGAACACCCATTGCAGGGTTTCGTAGCGAGCTGTCGGCCCTGTCGGCAAAAACTTGCCGGTCTTTTCCGCGAGATAGACCAGGATGGCTCCGCTCTCGAACAGCGCGATCGGCCTCCCATCGGGTCCCGAGGGATCGATGATGGCGGGGATCTTGCCGTTGGGATTGAGCGACAGGTACTCCGCGCCCCAGGTCTCGTTCTTCCCGATGTCGATCAGGTGCGGCTCGTAGGGCAGTCCGGTCTCCTCCAGCATGATCGAGACCTTCACGCCATTGGGCGTCGGCAGCGAATAGAGCTGGATCTGGTCAGGCCTCGCGGCGGGCCAGCGCTGGGTGATTGGAAAGACGGACAAGTCGGACATGGACAATCCTTGGGGCGAGCGCAGAAAGGCCGCCCGCATTTGGAGACGCCACGTCTGATTTTCCAGAGCCCCCGAAACGGGGAGAGAAGGCTCTGTCGCCTTTGATCACAGAGCGAACATCGCTATCCGATATAAACCACACGCTCGGGGGGGCGCGATTTTTCATGACGACTGCCGATGACCATTGGCCGACCACGCTTCAGCGCGTCGTCGGCGCGCTGAGCTTCGAGATTGAAAACCCCGGCCGCAGCCAGTTGCAGATCCGCGCAGAGCCGAAGGACGACGCCAGCCAACTCCCAGCTCTGGTGAACTTGGCGATTCAAGCTGCGATCGAGATGGATCGCCGGGTGGGGAACGCGGATTGCGAGCCGCCCGTCGATCGGGCGACCATTCTGGCCCGCAAGGATCTCGCGCGCGCCATGTTCGATGGCGCTCACAGCATGCTGCTCACGGGCTACGCCACGGCGTACCGGCTTGAACTGGCGCGCATTCTCTGGGCGGCGATCGCAGACGCGCCGCGTCGCCGGCTGGAGGAGCTGGCTCGGCCGCAGGTCTCCTGACCTACCAGACCCCCACGTTCGGCATCGACGCCCAGGGCTCGGCTGCGGGCAAATCGCCGTCCTGCAGCAGCTCTATGGAGATGTTGTCGGGCGAGCGCACAAAGGCCATGTGACCGTCGCGGGGGGGACGATTGATGGTAACGCCCATGTCCATCAAGCGCTGGCAGGTCTCATAGATATTGTCGACCCGATAGGCCAGGTGGCCGAAATTGCGACCGCCGCCGTACTCCTCGTCGTCCCAGTTGTAGGTCAGCTCGACCAGCGGCGCCTTGCGCGCCTTGGCCAGTTCGACGTCCTCCGGAGCGGCGAGGAAGACCAGGGTGAATCGGCCTTTCTCGTTCTCCATGCGATACATTTCCTGCAGGCCCAGACCTTCGCAGTAGAACCGCAGCGAGGCGTCCAGATCGCGAACGCGGATCATCGTGTGCAGGTAGCGCATGGCGGGGCTCCAGGAAGTCGGTTGATGGCGATATAGGTCCCGCTGGGCCGGCGGCAATCCCTAAACCGGTTCGCGTTCACGGGTCTGACGACGCCATAGCGCGGCGTACTCGCCCCCGGCGGCCAGCAGGGCCTCATGACGACCGCGCTCGACAACCTTTCCCCGGCGAAGCACGACAATTTCATCGGCGTCAGCGATCGTCGAAAGGCGGTGCGCCACCACCAGGGTCGTGCGCCCCGCCCTAGCCTTACGCAAAGTCGCCTGGATGGCCGCTTCTGTGCGACTGTCGAGCGCACTGGTCGCCTCGTCCAGGATGAGCACGCGCGGCTCGGCCAGCAGCGCACGGGCGATCCCGACGCGCTGGCGCTCACCGCCCGACAGCTTCAAACCCCGCTCACCGACCTTGGTCGCCATGCCCTCCGGGAGACTGCGGATGAAGTCGCCGAGCTCCGCCGCTTCAGCGGCCGCCCACACTTCGCTTTCGCCGACCTCAGGTCTGGCGAAGGCGATATTGGCCGCGAGCGTGTCGTTGAATAGCGCCACATCTTGCGGCACCAGCGCAACGGCCTTGCGCAGCGACGTTTGAGTCAGGGCCTTGAGGTCTTGGCCGTCCAGCGTGACCCGTCCGGCTTGAGGATCAATCATCCGCAACGCCAGGCGCACCAGCGTTGTCTTGCCTGCTCCCGAAGGCCCTACAATCGCAACGGTGGAGCCTGGGGCGACGGTGAGCGAAACGTCGCTGAGTCCCTCGGACCGCGCGCCATGGCGGAACGACACCGTTTCGAACGCTACCGCTCCGCCGCGTTGGTCAGCGCAAGGCGGCAGATCCTTGGCGTCCGGCGCATCGGCCACGTCGGCCGATTGCCGGCGAAGGCTTAGCATCGCTTCCATGTCGATTAGCGACTGGCGGATCTCGCGGTAGGCGAAGCCGAGGATGTTCAGCGGGGCATAGAGGTTGATCAGGATCAGGACGGCCGCCGTGACGTCCCCGGGGCCCATCCGGCCGTGCGCGGCTTCCGATCCGGCCAGCACCGCCATCACGCCCAAACCGACGCTCATGACCGCTGATTGGACAAGGTTCAGCAGATTGAGGGACTGCGCCGCCTTGATGTTAGCCCGGCCATAGACGTCCAATGCGCGCTCATAACCCGCGACCGCTCGCGCCTCGCCGCCGAATGACTTGACCGTCTCATAGTTCAAGAGCGCGTCGACTGCGCGACCAGCCGCCTCGGCGTCGGCCTCGTTCAGTGCGCGACGATGACCGATCCGCCAGTCCGAGATGGCGAAGGTCAGGTAGCCGTAGATGGCGACCGTCACCAGCGCGACCGCAGCGAACCGCCAGTCATAGGCCTTGGCCAGGACGGCGGCGGCCAGGATCAGCTCGATCCCGGTCGGCGCCAGGTTGAACACCAGGCTGCGAAGCAAGAAGTCCATCGACCGCGCGCCGCGATCGATGACCCGCGACAGCGAACCGGTGCGCTTGGACTGATGGAAATCGATCGACAGCGACAGAGCGTGCGAGAAGGTCTCGACCGCTGCGCGGTTCTGCGCCGCCTGGGCCACGGGCGTGAAGATCGTGTCGCGCGCCTGAGGCGCAGCCGCCGAAATGAAACGCACCAGAGCCCAGCCCGCCGCAAGGCTTGCGAAGGTCAGGGTGACCGTCACCGCCACGCCCTGCCCCACGGACAACCGATTCACCGCCTCGCCCAGCATGAGCGGCGCCAGGACGCCGAGCACCTTACCCACCAAGGTCAGCAGCAAGGCGACGGCGACCCGCCAACGCAGGCCGGGCGCCTTGGATCGCAGCACCAGCTGAGCGAGATCGCCCATCGCCTTCCAGAAGCGAACAGGCTGATCAGCCTTGGCGATCGCTCCGGCCACCGCTTCGCGGCCGGGTGACGGCGGACCGCCCAGCCCCCTCATCGACGATCGCCGTGGATCAGCAGGGTGGTCTGAACGCCGCCGCCCGGCGTCACCCAGTCGATGCGCCAACCCGTCGCGACTCGCTCGGACCGAACGGGACCCGAGGTGAGCGCCAAGGGCGGCGTGGCCGGGATCGTCACCTGATCTTCACCGCCCTCGCCGCCGACCTGGATGTCGTGAGCGCCCCGAGACATCGGGTCTTTCAGCGCCACAAAGAAGCGGCCAGCGTCATCCGCGCGACCGCCGCCGCTGACGACGCGATCAACCCGGACATTCAAACCCGCCCCTGGCGCAGCGACACCCGAGACGACCGCGCCACCGGCGCGATCGATGTCGACCGCCAGAATTCTGGGCGCGGTCGACGATGGCGCCAGCCGCCATGCGCCGGCGCCTGCACGGAGCAGAGCGACATGACCCTCCTCGGAGACCATCACATAGCCTTCCGCCTGCACCGTGCGCCCGTCACGCGTCATCGAGAGCCCAAACAGGCGGACGCCCGCCTGGATCGGCACGACAACGGTCCACCGTCCCTCGCCGTCCGCCTTGCCCAAGACGACCTCACCGTCGGGCGAGCCTAGACGCAGGTCGGCGTTGGGAAGCGCCACGCCCGCCAGGGTTAGGCGCCCGCTGGTTCGCTGAACGCTCTGGAGCGCCGGCGGCGGGAGATAGCCCGCCTCGGCGCTATCCGCCTTCTCGGAGCGCTTGGGGTCGCTCGACGCGCCAGGATCACAGGCGCCGAGTAGCGTAGCTGCGGCGAGCACCGTGATCGATAGCTTGAAACCCCGCGAGCGAATCCTGATCATGCGGCCTCAAATAGGAACGAACTGGTGGCGCGCGATCCCCGTGCGCCATTGTCTTTTTGGAGTGGACGACGATGTCCCACGAGTCCATGCGCCTGGACGCCGTCTGCGTCTACTGCGGCTCGTCGAACGACGCCAACCCGGCTTACATCACTGCGGCCTTCGCCGTCGGCGAGAGCTTCGCCAAGGCAGGCTTGAAGCTGGTCTATGGCGGAGGCGGCGTTGGGTTGATGGGGGCCGCGGCTCGGGGCGCTCACGCGGCCGGCGGGGCGGTTCTGGGGATCATTCCCACCTTCCTGCGCGGTCGAGAACAGCCCTTCGACGACGTGGAGACGGTCATCGTCGACAGCATGCACGAGCGAAAGATGATGATGTTCGAGCGCTCGGACGCCTTCGTCGTGTTGCCCGGCGGCATCGGCACTCTGGAAGAGATCATCGAACTTCTATCTTGGCGCCGTTTAGATCTTCACCAGAAGCCGATTGTGTTCCATAACCCCGGCGGCTTCTGGGATCCGCTGTTCGCCCTGATCCGGCATACGATCGACCAAGGGCTTACCCCACCCGATCTCGCGAACGCTTGGCGTTCTGTCGAACGGGCCGAGGACGTCACGCCCGCCCTTCTGGCTTGGGACACCGAAATCTATCAATCGGGCGCGCCAGACACGCTTCGGCGCTTGACTTAGTTTTCAAAGAAAACGAACTATGCCGCAGGCGCGCGACGCTCCCGATCGCGCGCTCATGCGCTGGAACTCCCATCCAGCGCGGGGATAGGAGACTGTAGGAATGCGTACCGCCATTTTCGCGGGCCTTTTGGCCTGCGCGCTCGTCACGCCGGCCTTCGCCGCTGACACCGAGAGCGCCTCGCTTAAGCTGAAGATCGCCCCGACGACCGAGTCGTTCATTCACGATGGCTCGGCTTGGCGCTGCATCGGCGACACTTGCACCACGACCAAGGCCCGCTCGCTGCCGGCCGCTCGCGCCTGCCGTAAACTGGCCGCCCAAGTCGGCGAACTGACGGCGTTCACCTATCGCGGCGCCGCGATCGAGGGCGAAGCGCTGGCCGAGTGCAACACGGCCGCCAAGAAGGGCTGAGGCTCTTCATCAGACCAAGAGGCAGGGGCCTCCGCCTTGGCTGGCGGAGGCCTTGTTCTTTGTTGGATGACGCCTGCTACTTTCGCCCAGACTTTGGCGAGGAAGACTTCGGCGGCTTCGAACTGGGCCTGCCGCCCACAAGCATGCCGCCCAGCAAGGCGAACGAAAGCATGGCGTGGTTCATCTTCGATACGTTCATGGCGGCGTCTCCCAGACATTGCCGTTAGGACCAGGAGACGCGCGCGGCTTACAGGGGTTTTCACCCTCCTAGTCGTCAGCGCGTCACCGCCAAGAATGCGCGCATGGCCAGGCCTCGCAACCATAATTAGTCCGTATAGAGAGCATATCCGTATGCGGATGAGCTAAAGGCAGACACCTGAAAAGCTTCCGAATTTTAGTCCGCATACTGTCAGTTTTGAGGCAGACTTTGCACCGCCGGCGTTTCCCGACCACCGAAGCTGACAACGGGCTGGACCTGGCGCAGATGGCTACCGCGCAAAGGAAAGCCGCCCGCGTCGCGATGACGCAGGCGGCTTCTTCATTTCAACCCGTTGGTCCGTAGGCGGCGTTAGGCCGCCGCGTCGAACGATAGGGATTCGTAGCGCTTCAGGTGATGGTCGACCGAGCCGAACAGGCCTTCGATCATGGTCGCGCGCTTGAAGTAATGGCCGATCGCCAGCTCGTCGGTCATGCCCATGCCGCCGTGGATCTGGATGGCGTTCTGGCCGACGAACTTGCAGGCCCGACCGATCCGGACCTTCATCGCCGAGACGGCCTTGGCGCGCTCAGCGGCGCTCTCGCCAACCTTGATGGTGGCCATATAGGTCATCGACACCGACTGCTCGACCTCAATGAACATGTCGACCATCCGGTGCTGCAGCACCTGGAAGTTGGCGATCGAGGTGCCGAACTGCTTGCGCTGCTTGGCGTAGTCCAGCGTGCCTTCATGCAGCTTGCGCAGCACGCCGACCGCCTCAGCGCCAACGGCGGCCGTGGCTTCGTCCATGACCTGCTCGACCAAGGCCAGACCGCTTTCCGAGATCAGGGCTTCGGCCGGGATCGAGACGTTCTCGAAATAGACTTCCGAGGCGCGGTTGCCGTCGACCGTCGGATAGTCGCGGGTCACGACGCCCGGCAGGCTCTTGTCGATAATGAACACGCCCACGCCGCCGGCGTCGCGTTGAGCGCCGCCCGTGCGAGCCGTGACGATCAGGTGGGTGGCGAACGGCGCGCCGACCACGACGGCCTTGTGGCCATTCAGCACCCAGCCCGAGCCGTCCTTCTTGGCCGTCGTCTTCAGGTCTTGCCAGGTGTAGCGGGCCTGCGGTTCGGCGTAGGCGAAGGCGATCGTGGTCGAGCCGCCGACAATGCCTTCGATGACCGACGCCGCGCCGGCGTAGCCCGAGTGCTTCATGAAGCCGCCGCCGATCACCACGGTGCCCAGGTACGGCTCGATGACGAGCGCCTTACCGAACTCTTCCATGATGATCATGTTGTCGATCGCGCCGCCGCCCAGGCCGCCCAGTTCCTCGCTGAACGAGGCGCCCAGAATGCCGAGCTCCTCAGCGAAGGCCTTCCAGTAATCGGCGCGCCAACCGGCGTCCGAGCTGACGATCTTGCGGCGAGTGTCGAAGTCGTACTTGTCCTGAAGGAAGCTCGCGACGGAGTCGCGGACCATCGACTGCTCTTCGGTGAAGTTGAAATCCATCCCTGGGTTTCCGTTCTTCTGTCGCCCGGTTTTCGCGCCGGGTCGTTGAAATCATGAGAAGCGAGACCGGGCCGCTCGGCGGCCCGGATCGTTGTCTTTGAGCGCTAGAGCCCCAGCACCATCTTGGCGATGATGTTGCGCTGGATCTCGTTCGAGCCGCCATAGATCGACGTCTTGCGGACGTTGAAGTAGGTCGGGGCAGCGCGATGAGCGAAGTCGGGGCCGATCGGATGGGCGTTGTCGCCGTCCTTCGGGAAGCCACGGAAGTACGGCGCGCCATAGTGGCCGGCCGCCTCCAGCACCAGTTCGGTGATCCGCTGCTGGATTTCGGTGCCCTTGATCTTCAGGACGCTGGACTCCGGCCCGGGACCCTTGCCGGCGGCTTCGCCGGCCAGGGTGCGCAGCTCGGTGTACTCCAGCGCGGTCAGGTCGATCTCAAGCTCGGCGACCTTGCGCTTGAACATCGGATCCTTGATCAGCGCGTCGCCGTCATCGCTCAGTTCGGTCGACGCGATCTGGCGGATGCGCTCGATGCCGCGCTTGGAACGCGCCACGCCCGCGATCCCGCTACGCTCGTGGGCCAGCAGGAACTTGGCGCAGGTCCAGCCCTTGTTCTCTTCGTAGATGCGGTTCTCGACCGGCACCTTGACGTTCTCGAGCCAGACCTCGTTCACCTCGTGCTCGCCGCCCAGGGTGATGATCGGACGCACGGTCACGCCCGGCGACTTCATGTCGATCAGCAGGAACGAGATGCCTTCCTGGATCTTGGCGTTCGGATCGGTGCGGACCAGGCAGAAGATCCAGTCGCCGTGCTGGGCCATGGTGGTCCAGGTCTTCTGGCCGTTGACCAGGTAGTATTCCTTGCCATCGTCGCCCGTGAAGCGCTCGGCTTTGGTCTTGAGGCTAGCGAGGTCGGAGCCTGCGCCCGGCTCGCTGTAGCCTTGCGACCACCAGATGTCGCCCGACAGCGTCGCCGGCAGGAAGCGTTCCTTCTGCTCGGGCGTGCCGAAGGTGTAGATCACCGGACCGACCATGTTGATGCCGAACGGCAGGATCGGCACGCAGTCGGCGCGCGCGGTCTCTTCCGACCAGATGTAGCGTTGCACCGAGGTCCAGCCCGGGCCGCCGTATTGGGTCGGCCAAGCCGGAGCCACCCACCCCTTCTTGGCGAGAACGCGGTGCCAGGAGAGGAAGTCCTCCTTGGCCATCTCCTCGCCTTCTTCCTGCTTGTCGCGCAGCCCGGCCGGATAGTTCTCGGCGATGAAGGCGCGAACCTCGTCGCGGAAGGCGAGGTCCTCGGGCGAGAAGTCGAGATTCATGGCGAGCTCCCGTTCAATCGGCCCCTCGGATGGAGGCCGTTATTGCGTTTCGGGAGTCATGATATGGCTCGAACGTCCGTTTGGAAAGATGACGTTAGCGTCAACGGAAGTGAATATTATCCGCGTTCACTTAGACGCCCCCAGACGGGCCTACCGGACCTCGCAAGCCAGCTTCACCAACGCCAGCGCCGAGACGCCGCCAACACCCTCCTCATCGTCGATTTCGAGGGTCAGGAGCGGGGACTTGCCAAGCCGGTCCAGCAACCTGGCGTGCCCCGTCGCCGAACTCACATGCGCTGCGAGACAATGGTCGATCGCCGTGGGCTGGATCGCCTGAACAATCGCGGCGGCCGCGCAGGCTGCGTAACCGTCAAGAAGCACGGGCACTTTCTGGACGCGGGCGGCCAGAATTGCGCCGGCCACAGCGGCCGTCTCGCGACCGCCCAACTGGCGAAGGATCTCAAGCGGATCATCGCCCATGCCCTCGCTCCGGGCGCGCGCAACAGCTGCAGCCACCGGTTCTGGATCGTCGGACCAGGCGGACGCCTCGCCGCCAAACAGCGCGAGGCAGACAGCAGCGGCGGTGCGCGCCGGCTCGGCGGCGATGACGCCGGGGATCAGCAGATCCGGCTGTTTCGCCAGCGCCTCCATGCCGAACGCCATGGTGGCGGCCGCCTCTTTCTCGCTCATCGAGGCCTTGGCCACCATGTCCGGCGAAGGCCGGTCAATCGCCAGGTCGAAGGCTTCCAGACCTGCGCCTTGAACGCCAGCGAGACGGGAAACGGTCGCGCCTCCTGCCGCAATCGCCTCCAGACGCTCCCGCGCCCACCCCCGAGGGCCCACGCCCTGACGGGCGCCGGCGTAAAGCGCGACGACCGGCCGATTGACAGCGGGCGGAGTCTTGCCGGACCAGGCCGTCAACCAAGCCGAAATTTCGGCCAGACGCCCACCCTGTTCGAGCGCCGGCGACGGTCCCGGCCGGGGCGGCGAGATCGCGAGCTGGCGAATGTCAGAGAAGGGAGAAGCGGTCTGGTCGGTCATGGAGCGGACTTAAACCGGTCCTCGGCCAAAGCAAGCCCCCTCCCCGCAAACCCTTGCGCCCACGGCGGCGAACAGGAATGCTGACAAGCATGACGACGAGCGCCCAGCCCCCACGCCCCATTGTCACGCCCTGCGTAAAGGTCTGCGCGGTCGACGGCGCTTCCGGCTATTGCCTGGGCTGTCGCCGAACCCTGCCCGAGATTGCCGGCTGGGCGCGCCTCAGCGACGCCGAACGCGAGGCCGTGATGGCCGCCCTCCCCCATCGCCCTGACCCCATGGTCGCACTGATGGCGTCAACGCAGGGATCTGGGTGACCCACCCCTCGAATAACCGAGGCCGGAATTCGAGAAACAATCCCCCTTCACTTAGACCTGGGAGCAAAACTGAAGTAGATGAGCAGCGCATTATTGCTTCGGTAACCAAACCGAAAAATTAGATCGTCTGATTCATCCATTGAAAACGCCTCACCGCTAATCATTCAGGCAACGATCGCAGAAGCGGTCTCAAAGCCTACAAGGCAGGGTGTCTTCTATGTTGAGGTTCGCGGTCATCGCCCTTGTCGGGGCCCTGTCGGCGGTCGGCGCCGCTAAGGCCGTCGTCTCGCTGGATGACCTGCGTCATCCGCAACTCCGCGCACCGTCAGCTGCGACGGCGACCCTGGGCGGGGCCGAAGGCGGCGCAGCTCAACTGTCCAAAGACAGCGATGGCCATTTCTGGGCCCAAGGCAATGTTGACGGCAAGGCCGTTCGGTTCCTGGTCGATACAGGCGCGACCGCCGTCTCGCTCAGCATGGCCGATGCTCAGCGGCTGGGCATCGACACCAGCCGCCTCACCTACGACTATAATGTGATCACCGCCGACGGCCGCACCCGCGCCGCCGCGGTGAAACTGGCCAGCGTCTCGATCGCCGGCGCGCGTGTTCGCGACGTCGACGCCCTCGTCATCGAGAAGGGCCTGGAGAACTCGCTGCTGGGCATGAGCTATCTGGGCCGCCTGTCGCGGTTCGAGGCCACTCAGACCTCGCTGATCCTGCACCCCTGACCCTATTCGTCCGCCGGAACCAACCGCTCCTCGCGCGACGCCAAGGCGACCCGAACCGCCTCCAGGGCGCGGTCCACCACCTCCAGACCAGCGCCCGCCTTGACGCCCTCGACCGTCAGGATCCGGCGCCAGGCGCGTGCGCCAGGCAGTCCGTGAAACAGGCCCAGCATGTGCCGGCTCATCGCCGCCAGATGCGTTCCGGCGGCTAATTCTCGCGCGAGATAGGGCCTGTAGCGCTCGACAGCCTGTAAGCTGTCGACGTCATCGACATCGAACCCGAACACGCGGCGGTCAACCTGACCCAGCAAGCCGGCCTCGTGATAGGCCGCGCGCCCCAACATGACGCCGTCCACCCCCTTCGCCAGGTGCTCCAGCGCGGCGTCGATACTCGACACGCCACCGTTGATCGCGATCGTCAGGTTGGGGCGCTCGCGCTTCAACCGATAGACGAGATCGTAGTCGAGCGGCGGGATGTCGCGGTTTTCCTTGGGCGACAGCCCCTGGAGCCAGGCCTTGCGCGCATGCACGATGAAGGTCTCTATCCCGGCCGCCGCGCAGCGATCGACGAGCGCGAAGAGACTGTCCTCGGGGTCTTGGTCATCGACGCCGATCCGGCACTTCACCGTGGCCGGAACCTGTACAGCGCCCTTGATCGCCGCCATGCACTCGGCCACCAGGTCCGGCTCGCGCATCAGACAGGCGCCGAACCGGCCGCTTTGCACGCGATCGGAAGGACAGCCGACATTCAGGTTGACCTCGTCATATCCGAAATCCTCGGCGATCCGCGCCGCCTGCGCCAACTCGACCGGGTCGGACCCACCCAACTGCAACGCGACCGGATGCTGGCCGGGATCATAGCCCAGCAGCTTGTCGCGATCCCCGTGCACCACGGCGCCGCTGGTGACCATCTCGGTGTAGAGGAGCGCCTGCGATGACAGCACGCGATGCAGAGACCGGCAGTGCCGATCTGTCCAGTCCATCATAGGCGCGACAGAAAATCGATGGGCTTGGTATGTCAGATCTTTATCCTTAAAATACAATTATTTATACCAAAATCGAGGCGCAAACATCTACTCTAGACTTCGCGGATTTTCTCCAAGCCATGCGCCTCCACACCGATTTTCTGGCGTGATAGCCGTCACTATAAAACAAAAATATCAGGCAATTGGTGTGTGCGCGGTTGAAACAAGGGCGGTTATCTGAGCGAGACACTCGACGTGCGCAAGTACGCCGACTTATGGATGCGGCAAATCGAGCGTGGCCGCCACTGGGATCTTACCCGCCGCCCGCAAGCTTGACGCTACAGTGACCTTCGGCGACCTCTTGAGACTGCGGCAGTGCCCGGCGTCCCCGCCAGGCGCGTTACAAGCGTCGTCCCGCGAAATACCTATCCAGCTTGTTGGGCTATGTATGGCGAAGCGCCTCAATTGGCTCTCGCCGCATAAGTCGGACGCCCAGCGATCGCCTGGCCTATCCAGGCGCTCGCGGCGCGTCCCTAGGCCCTGCCGGCGCATGTTGCGGCAACCGTGGCAGGCCTCCAATCATGCCGTCCGGACGAGCCTTGGCCAGCATGCGCCGATAGGCCGCACGGGCCTCGATCCTGGCTTTCCAGTCGGCCACCCTAGGAAACTGCGATTGCTCTACGAGGCTCAACGCCGTGGCGGCGTTGAGCGGGAACATCATCATGATGTCGGCGCTTGAGAAGGATGCTCCGCCAAACCACGAATGCTGAGCTAGGAAGTTCTCCGCGAACTGCACCACCGCCTCCGAGTCGACTAGGCGCGAGCGCTGCTTGGGCGGCTGGGCGGTCCAGGCGCGGTAGTCTGAGAACAGACGTGCGGCGAGGCTGCCTTCAGCGTAGTGCATCCACATCAGATGGTCAGGATGGTCGCGGCTGTCCAGCGCGGATTGAAGGCGGCCAGGAGCGTGACGATTGAGGATCAGCTCGATAATTGCGCCGGATTCGACCAGAATCTGATCGCCGTACTTTACGGTCGGGGCCATCGGGACCACTGGACTAAGTTCACGGATCAGGGCCATCGAGCCGGCCAGATCGCCGCGCTTGAACTTCAGGTCGTAAGGAAAGCCCAATTCCTCCATTAGCCATACGATCCGTTCAGACCGACGACCTTCGAGATGATGGATCGTGATTGGAGGTAGAGGCCCGCCGGTCTTCGCGGCGGCGTTAGAGGCCAGTAACGGAGCGACGGCCATGCCGGCCAACGCGCCCAGCGGGAAGAAGATTAAGCCCCGCCCAATTAGTCCACTAGTCTGTTAAAGGCCGCCGAGTCTAAGGCATAGCTAGTCGCTGATTGCTTTCGCGAGGCGCGCGGGTGATGAGGTTCCCTTTCCAGTCGGGGTTAGGAAAAACGACGAAACGGCGGATTGTCTCCGCGGCTCTTCAAGCCACGCTGGGGACATGACGCCGGGCGACGCCAAAGCCGACCGCAGACGGAGCCTGACGATGGCCAGGAGCTGGCGATAGCGAAGCTTCGGCCTATCTCTATAGCGCCCCTAGCTGCGGAGATCTTTGTGAAGCCGCTGTTTTCGACCCGCCTCACCGTGGCCTTCGCGCTGATGGCGTCGCTGGCGCTGGCGCAAGGAGGCCTAGCCGCCTGGATCGCAACGCGCGCGGAGCACCAAGTCATCCGGGGCAGGGTCGCCGGCGACCTGCAGAGCGGTTTCTGGGAGCTCTCGGCGACAAAGCAGCGGCTGCGGGCGTGGTCGCTTCGCGCGCTGATGGGCGCCCCCCACGCCCCCGGCGACGGTGAAATGCTACGCCTGCGCATGGCCGCCACGATCACCCGACTGCAGGAGCTCAGCGCGCGCGCCGAGGAGATGGACCGGAACATGGGCATCCAGTCCGACGAGAGCGCCCAGCGGGACGATGCGCTGAAGCTGCTGTCGCAAAGCGTCGTGGCGCTGCGCCAGCCGATCGCCGAGATCAACCGCCGGGGCCCGACCCAGGACGCCTTGACCGCCTGGTCGGCCATTGAGGCGGTATTCGACAAGGGCGCCGGCCGCGACCTGCGCGAGATGCTCAACGGGCGCATCCAGACCGAGGCGGAGATACTCAAGCGCACCCGCCAGACGGCGGACGTCTATCTGGAACGGGTCAAGGTGCTGTGCTGGACGGCGGCGGGAACGCTCAGCCTGACCGGCGTCATCCTCGCGATCTACTTTATCCGAGCGTTGAGGCGCCCGCTGGCGGCCATGTCTGACGGCGCGAAGGCTTTTGAGCAGGGCCAGCTGGATCACCGGATGCCCGAGGACGGCTTTGGCGAGTTCTCGCGCCTGGGGGCCAGCATCAACCACATGGCCGAGGAACTGTCTGCCCGCCGCGAGCAGGAAGCCGAACTGCGCGCGGGCCTGGAGGTGCAGGTCGCAACCCGCACCCGGGAGCTCGAGGCGGCCCTGGGCGAACTGCGGCAGGTCGAGGCGCGGCGTCGCCAGCTGCTGGGCGACATCAGTCATGAACTGCGCACGCCGATGACCGCCATCCGCGGCGAGGCCGAGGTGGCCCTGCGCGGCAGCAAGTCGATCGAGGACTATCGCGAGGCCCTCCAGCGCATCACCCAGGCCTCGGGCCAGATGGGCGCGCTGATCGAGGATCTCTTGATGATGGCCCGCAGCGACGCTGAGGTGCTGCAACTTAATCTGACCCAGGTCGACCCCCGCCAAGCCCTCGATGAGGCCATCGCCACCCTATCCCCAGTGGCCCACAGTAAAGGCCTGGAGCTCAGGGTCGAGGTCGACAAAACTCCCGCGTGTGTGGAGGCTGATGGTCAGCGGCTTCAGCAGGTGATGGCCCTGCTGTTGGACAACGCAATTCGCTACTCGCACCCCGACGGCGTCATCGCCGTCCGCGCCGGTCCCGATCCGGCGGCGCCCGAGGCCTGGCGCCTGGAGATCCAGGACCAGGGGATCGGCATCGCCGAGTCCGACATGGCGCGGGTCTTCGAACGCGGCTTCCGATCCTCGGCCGCCCGCGCCCACCGCGCTGACGGCACAGGGTTGGGTCTGCCGATCGCCAAAACGCTTACCGAACGCCAGGGCGGCGCCCTCCGGCTGGAGAGCCGGGACGGCCAGGGCGTCCGCGCCGTCCTCACCCTGCCGCGCATGAACCCCGCCCTCGTCGAAGGAGACGCCTGATGCACATCCTGGTGGTGGAGGACGACGCCCGCGTCGCCGACTTCCTCGAACGCGGCCTAAAGGCCGAGGGCTACAAGGTCCGGGTGGTGCGCGACGGTGCCGGCGGCCTGGAGGCCGCGCGCGAACTGGACGCCATGCTTAAGGAGCTGGACCAGAGCGGCGTGATCCTGCTGGACCTGATGCTGCCAAAGATGACCGGCATGGAGGTCTGCCAGACCCTGCGCGCCTCGGGGATCATGACGCCGATCCTGATGCTGACGGCCCTGGGCGCTGTGGAGGATCGGGTCACCGGCCTGCGGACGGGCGCCGACGACTATCTGGTCAAGCCGTTCTCGTTCGAGGAACTGCTGGCCCGCATCGAGGCCCTGCTGCGCCGTCCGCGCGACCAGAAGGCGCCGACCAACCGCAAGCTCCAGGCCGGCGGCGTCGAGCTGGACCGCTCGACGATGCGCGTCACTCGCGACGGCGAGGAGATCGTGCTGACGGCGAGGGAGCTGGCCCTGCTGGAGCTGTTCCTTTCGTCGCCCGGCCGGGTGCTGAGCCGCGAGCGCATCCTCTCCAACGTCTGGGGCGTTGACGAGGACCCGCTAACCAATGTCGTGGACGTCTATGTGCGGCGGCTGCGCGCCAAGGTCGACCCGCTGGGCGCGCCGTCCTTCATCACCACCGTGCGCGGCCTGGGCTATCGCCTTGAGCCCGTCCCGCAAAAGGCGCCGATCGAGGCCTGAGCCGATCCGCCTCGCGAAGACCTCGCTCCAAGAAAACGCCCCGCCGGGCGGGGGATCCCGGTGGGGCGCAAGTTGAAGGGGTTAAACAAAATGCGGGGTGTGGGGGGTACGCTTTACTTGGCCGCGCCGTAGGGCAGCGAGGAGTGATGGGCGACGATGCGGATCGCGCCGTCGTCGGTCTTCTTGAACGTCCAGCTCTTGTCGACGACGGTCACCTTGCCGTTCTTGTCGGTCATGATGACGTTGCCGGTCGTGCTGGCGGTGTCGCCGTGGATCTGGACGGCGGCGTTCTTGATCTCGACCGAACGCCAGCCTTGCAGGGCGAAGCCCTTGTCGTTCGGATAGGCCGGGTCGCCGCCGACGAAGTAGGCCAAGGCGCCGTCCTTGGTGGTGCGGAAGGTCTGCGGCGCCGAGGTCAGGGTCGGCTTGAACAGCACCGGACCCAGGTTGTAGCCGTAGGCCTTGTCGAGCACCGTGCTGGCCAGAGCCTTGGCCTTGGCGTGACCGCCGGTCTCATGTTCGCGAGCGATCGACACCAGGGCCTCGCCCCAGGCCTTCTGGGCCGCCAGGACCTCGGACTCGGTCAGGGCGCCGGTATAGGTGGAATTCGCCCAGGCGGCCGGCGCGGTTGCGACCGCCGCCAAGAGCGCGCCGGCGGCGATGAGGGAGCGGGGGGTCATGGTGTTCTCCTGATCTGTCTGGCGTCGAGCGCCGTGGAAACAGGTCTAAGGACCCCGGGTGAACCTGAACTGTCGCGAAGATGAACGGCGGATTACAGGCTCCGCCCTCCGGCGCGGCGCAACGAATAAGCCGCGCCCCTTCCGGGACGCGGCTCTCCGTCGGCGGCAATCCCCTCGAGACGGGAACTGAGACTACCGCTTCCAGCTGTCGACCGTGTTGACCAGCGCGGCCACCTCGGCCGGCGCCAGGCCCACGGTCAGACCCTCGCCATGGTCGTCCTTGAAGCGCACGCGCCAGGGCGTGGCGTCGCCCGGCTTGTAGGCGGCGGCGATGTCGCGGATGACCTTCTCGGGCGCCTCGAACTCGACGGTCATGTGCTGGCCGCAGGTGACCGTGCCTTCGCCGCACTCCTCGCTCCAGCGACGCACGGCGCTGGGCGCGATCTTCATCAGGCCGTCGGCCGAGCGGAGGTGGACCTGGGTCACGTCGCGCCGGGCGCCGAAATAGGTCAGGTCGTAGGTGATGCGCCAGGACACGCCGGCCCCGTCGCGCGCCTTGCTGGCCTTAAGGTGCCCGTCGTGCACTGCCACGCCGTCGACATAGCCACCCTTGCGGAAGACGGGCTTGGTGCTGAACAGCACGTGGTCCTCCAGCGGATCGTCGCGCACCTCGATGCGCTCGGCGATCTTACCCGGCGTCATCTTGACCAGCGACGCTGGCAGCGGCTTGTGGCCGACGGAGGCCTGGGCGGCGCCCGCGGCGACGAGCAAGGCGAGCGCGGTCGCGCCCATGGGGATAGCCAACCTTTTCATGATGTTGCTCCTTACTGCTCAGAATTGAAGATTGATCCAGACGGCCGCGGCGTGGATCACCGCGTCGGGTCCGGTCCGAAAGGCGCGCTGGTGCAGGTAGCCGGGCTCTAGCGTCACCGTCTTGGAGATCGGCGCGGACACCCCGGCGAAGCTGCGCCACTGGTGCAGTCCGTCGCGCTGCCCCCAGGAGGTCTGGTTGAAGCCGACGAAGGGCTCGGTCCAGACCACGCCGCGCACCCTATCCTTGAGAGGCGCGGTTATCCGGACCTGTTGGCGCACGCGCCAGCCTGTCCCGTCACGCCCCTCGACCCAGCGCTGCTCCAGACGGGTCCGTCCCGTCAGCGTCACGCCCTTGCCGTCCCCCGCCAGGCGATAGGTCATCTGCTGCCAGCCTCGGTGCTCGTGGATGGTCGCGCGGTTCCTAGGCGTCGAGCGGTTGTAGGCGTAGCCCAGCGAGGCGGTCGTCGTGGCGTCCAGCCGCCAGCCCACGGATGGGCGGACGATCAGCTGGCCGAGGCGGCTGGCGTCGTCGCTGAAGCGGGCCTGGCCGTCGACGGCTAGCACGACCTTGTCGTTCAGCGCTCCCGTGGCGTTGACGACCGTCCAGGCCTGCGCATCCTCGTCGGTGGCGTGGGCCGCTCCGGCGCCGGCGAGCACGAGGCCCGCCAGCGTCAAGGCCGTCAGGGCGCGACCGCCCCGGCGAGCACTTAGAAGCGCCATGTCACACCCGCGCTCGCCACCCAGGGGTTCAGCTTGTGCTCCGTCTCGAGCACTAGCTGGCTGCCGGCGTGGAATCGCGCCGTGGTGTCCACGAAGTAGCGCTTCACATCGAGGCTGAGACCCATGGCTTTGTCGCGGAGCGGGACGTCGACGCCCATCTGCAGCGCCGCGCCGAACTCGCTTGAGAGGCCGACCTTCGTCGCGCCGAGCGCGCGGGCGCTGGCGCCGACGCCCTCGCCAAACACGATGAAGTAGGCAGGACCCGCGCCCACATAAGGTTTGATCCCACCCTCCATCGGGAAATGGTACTTCACGGTCACCGTCGCGGGGATGACCTCGGCGTTCTCGACTAGGGCCGCGCCCTTCAGCGTGCCCGAGCCGCGAACGTCATGCTGGGTGACGCAGCAGATCGTCTCGACAGAGACGCGAGGCGCGACGAAGTACTCGGCAGCGACAGTCGGGACCCAGGCGTCCTTGGCCCGGGTATCGGAGCCGGCTGGCAGACGAAGCTGGTCGACCTTGACCTTCGTGATGGCGCCATCAACCGCTACGTTCGTCGCCAGCAGCTTTAGCTGGAACTTGCCTGCCTCGGCAGCCTGGGCGTTTCCGGCTATGCCGGCTAAACCCAAAAAGACGGTCGCCGCGGCGACGACTGGAATATTCTTAAGCATTGTCTCCTGCCCTGTGGCGCGAGCCTTCGCCCGCGACGACAGAGCTAGATACGGCGGGTGAACCCGCCCTGTCGGCCAGATGAACGGCCGATTACAGCGCTCGGCTGGCGCGCAGATCCGCATGCCCTGGCGGGCAAAAGGCCAGCGTTAGGGCATGAGTTCTCAACACCGCAGACCTCCGAGGCGGCGAGCAGACGTCAGATGACGGTCATGCCGCCATCGACGACAATGACCTGGCCGGTGATGTGCCCGCCCGCATCAGACGCCAGCAGCAAGGCTGGTCCCATCAGGTCGGTGTCGCCTCCCAGCTTGCCCAGCGGCGTCTGGCGCAACATGTCGTCGCCGTGCTGACCGAGAGTGGTCATGGTCATCTTCGAGGGGAAGTAACCCGGCGCCACCGCGTTCACGCGGATGTTCTTAGGTCCCCATTCCGCCGCAAGCGCCCGGGTCATATTGATCACCGCGCCCTTGGCGGTGTTGTAGGCGATGGTGCCCAGTTGGCTGTGGTGGTGGCCCTGCAGGCCTTCGATCGAAGCGACATTGACGACAGCGCCCTTGCCTTGCTTCAGGAAGGCCTCCCGCGCGACGGCCTGAGTGAGAAGGAAAAGGCCGGTGACGTTCAGGTCCATGACCTTGTTCCAGCCCTCCGGCGGGTAGTCCTCGGCTGGGGCGCCCCACGCCGCGCCGGCGTTGTTGACCAGAATGTCGATCCGACCGAAACGCTCGAGCACGCGCGCGGTCAGGTCATACGTCGCGTTCGCTAGGCTAAGATCCGCCACGAAACCAACGGCGGTTCGCCCCTCCGCCGTCAGGACTTCAACGGCGGCGTCAAGCTCGGCCTGCTTGCGGGCGACCAGCGCCACCGCCGCGCCGTACTCCGACAGGGCCCGGGCGATCTGCAGACCAAGACCGCGCGACCCACCCGTCACGATCGCCACCCGGCCCGTCAGATCAAAGAGCGTGTGCAGGGGCGATGACATCTCGAGCTCCGGAGGAAGGACAGGGGGCGTTTTCGCGTCCCGTAGGCAGACGCCGCAGCGGCCGCTCTTGGCAGCGTAAGGACGTCAAAGCTTTGCATGCGCAAAAGGCGGGCGAAAGCACGCCCCTACGTCAAGCGCGCGCCGGACTTTCGCTAGCGACCGGCGTCAGGCCTCGGCGCGACCGTAACCAATGACCTTGACGATCTCGCGGGCGTCGTAAGCGTCGCGGTCACGCGGCGTGGCCCCCTTGCCGAACACCACCTCGATCGAACGGGCGTAGGCGGGTCCCGGGCCAAGATTGAAGCTCGTTCCCAAGCCCACGCCGACGCTGCTATGTCGCCCAAAGCTCGCCGAGCCGCCGCCGACCGATAGGCGCGGCCCCGACTCGCCACCACGGACAGTCGTGGAGCGGTCAGCGATGCGGAACCAGTCGTAGCCATCGCGCAGCGCCAACTCCGCCGCGCGCAACAAGGCATAGTCAGCGACTTGGGCTTCCGACGCGCCCGCGCCACCCTGGAAGGTCACGCGGTAGCGCCCAGCTTCTAGCCGATACTCAGAGTAGCCGACGGCGGTCGGCGAGCTCGCCGCCGAGCGATAGACGGTCGGAGCCGTGACGCAGGCGGCAAGCAGCAGAGCAGCCAATCCAGCAGAGATCAGGGGGCGTTTGAACGTCATGGCGGATACCTCTTACGCTGGATCAACGGGCGCGGGACCCGGCTGTTCCGGGACGGGCAGGTCCAGCGCCTTGAGCATCGCAATGAAGTCGCTCGGAAGCGGGGCGAGGATCTTGCGCTCACCACCCAGCGGATGCGGAAATGTAAGGCTGGCGGCATGCAACATCAGACGCGGCGCGGCGACACCTCCCAGCATCAGCGCCCCGCCGTAGCGGCTATCGCCGGCCAGCGGTCGGCCAATCGACGCCATGTGGACACGCAGTTGGTGCATGCGGCCGGTGTCCGGCGACAGCTCCACCAAAGCCGCCAGGCCGTTGTGGGCGAGGGTCCGATAGCGGCTGCGCGCCGTCTCAGCGTCAGGATGGTCCGGCGCGCAGACGCGCATATAGGCCTCGCGCCCCATCGACTCGCGGCGCAGCGGACTGTCGATCATCCCGCCCTTTGGCTCTGGCGCGCCGGCGACGATGGCCAGATAACTCTTGCGGAACCGCTTGGCCTCCAGGGCCTTGCCCAGCATTGACGCCGCAGGCTTGGTCTTGGCGGTCAGGATCACGCCGGAGGTGTCGCGGTCCAGTCGATGCACCAGCTTGGGCCGAGGCCGGTTGGGTCGCGCGAAGGCCCAAAGCAGGTCATCCAAGGTGTGGGCCTTGATGCGGCCGCCCTGGCTGGAGAGACCCGCCGGCTTGTTCAGCACGATGATCGTCTCGTCCTCGTACAGCACCCACGACTGCGCCGCCGCGATTTCGTCCGGCGTCAGGACGATGGGGGTCTCGGAGGCCTTGGGCTTGGCCACGCCCGGCGGGCGGCGGAACTTCGGACTGCTCATTTGCCGTCCTTACGCACCTTGCCCCAGGCTTCCAAGCGCTCACGCACCTTAGCCTCGGCGCCCACGGGCTTGGGCTCATAGAAGCGCCGGCGCTCCATGCCGTCCGGGAAGTAGTTCTGGCCCGACACGCCGCCCTCGACATCGTGGTCATAGGCATAGCCGTCGCCGTAGCCCAGCGACTTCATCAGCTTGGTCGGCGCGTTGAGGATGTGTGCCGGCGGCATCAGGCTGCCGGTCTCCTTGGCCGCGCGGCGGGCGGCCTTGTAGGCGGTGTAGACCGCGTTCGACTTGGGCGCGCTGGCCATGTGGACGACGGCCTGCGCCAGGGCCAGCTCGCCCTCGGGCGATCCCAGAAAGTCGTAGGCGTCCTTGGCGGCCGTGGTCAGCAGCAGGCTCAGCGGGTCAGCCGCGCCGATATCCTCAGAGGCCATGCGCACCAGGCGCCGAGCGATGAACAGCGGATCCTCGCCGCCCTCCAACATTCGCGCCAGCCAGTAGAGCGCAGCGTCCGGATCACTGCCGCGCACCGATTTGTGCAGGGCCGAGATGAGGTTGTAGTGCTCCTCGCGATCCTTGTCGTAAGCCGGGCGGCGCTTCTGCAGAAACTGGCCCAGCTGGGTCGGATTCAGCGGCGTATCGGTTCCGATCGAGAACAGGGTCTCGGCCAGGGTCAACAGGTAGCGGCCGTCGCCGTCGGCCATGGCCACCAGCGCCGAGCGGGCCTCGGCGTCGATCGGCAGGGGCCTGGCTTCAGCGGTCTCGGCGCGCTGAAGAAGCTGCTCCAACGAGTCCTCGGTCAGCCGCTTGAGCACAAAAACCTGGCAGCGCGACAGCAAGGCGCCGTTCAGCTCGAACGAGGGGTTCTCTGTCGTGGCGCCCACCAGGGTGACGATACCCTCCTCCACGAACGGCAGGAAGCCGTCCTGCTGGGCGCGGTTGAAGCGGTGAATCTCGTCGACGAACAAAAGCGTCGATTGCCCGGCCATACGACGCGCGCGCGCCTGCTCGAAGGCCTTTTTCAGGTCCGCGACGCCCGAGAACACCGCTGAGATCTGCATGAACTCATAACCGCCGGCCTTGGCGAGCAGCCGAGCAATTGTGGTCTTGCCCGTACCCGGCGGTCCCCACAGGATCATCGAAGCTAGGCGACGCGCCGCCGCCATCCGTCCGATGGGCCCCTCGGGGCCCAGCAGATGCTGCTGGCCCACGACCTCATCGAGGCTCTGGGGCCGCAGGCGGTCGGCCAGAGGCGATGGCGCGTGAGGTGTCAGACCGGCGGCCTGGAAGAGATCGGACATGACTCGGTTCTAGAGCGTGGCGGGCGAAAGTGTGAGCGGTTTCGCCCGCTGTCCGGCGCCAGGAGGGCGCAGTCCAAACCTAGAACTGCGCCTGAACCAGTTGCCCCCCGCGCTCGATGGTGATGCTCCAGCGGCCCGCCCGACCGGCGATCGCCGAGGCCAGATCGGCTACCGTATTGATCTGGCGACCATTGACGCTGCGCACGAAGTCGCCGGGACGCATCCAGTTGCCGGCGTAGCCCGGACCGATCTTGGTCACGAGCGCCCCGCGTCCGGCGAACGGATCCACGCCCAGATCCTGAGCGACGGCTGGCGACAGGTTCATCACCGTCGCGCCGTTGAACGGGTTGTTGCCGCTGAGGGTGCGTTCGTCGCGAGCCGGGGTTTCCGGCGCGGCGTCGGCGCGGACGGTGATCGTCATCTCGCGATCGCCGCGACGGATCTGCATCGGCACGCGATCGCCGACCTTGTGGGTGCCGATCGCAAAGGCGCCGCCGCCCTCGTCGTTCACCGGCTGACCATCGATCGACAGGATCACGTCGCCTTCCTTCAGGCCGGCGCGCTCGGCGGACGAGCCTGGATAGACCTGGGCCACCAGCACGCCGCGCGGCGCGGCCATGCCCAGGCTCTTGGCGATGTCGCCGGTCACGGTCTGGCCCTTCACGCCCAGCCAGGGCCGCACGATGCTGTGCCCGCCGCCCAGGGCGGCGTTGACCACCTGGCGCACAACGCGGGCCGGAATGGCGAAACCGACGCCCGACGAAGAGCCCGAACGTGAGATGATGAAGGTGTTGATGCCAACCAGATCACCGTCCATGTCGACCAGCGGACCGCCGGAGTTGCCGGGATTGATAGCGGCGTCGGTCTGGATGTAGCTGCCGAAATCAGCCGCGCCGACGTCGGTCCGCGCCAAGGCCGAGACGATGCCGTTGGTCACGGTCTGGCCAACGCCGAACGGATTGCCCATGGCCAGGACGAGGTCGCCGACCTCCAGTTGCTCCTGGTCGTCGATAGCCATCACCGGCAGCTTCTCGCCCTTGGTGTCGATCTTGAGGACAGCAAGGTCCGCGCGCGGGTCGTCCAGCAGCACCACGGCCGGGAATTCGCGCCGGTCAGCCAGCTGGATGGTGATGTCGCTCATCCCGTTGATGTTGTGGTGATTGGTGATGATCACCCCGTCGGCGCGGACGATCGCGCCAGAGCCCAGCGAGCTCTGCACCTGCGAGCCGCCCTGCCCGCCGCCCATGAAGAACTCCCAGAACGGATCGACACGGCGTTGGACCACGCGGCGGCTGGCGACATTGACCACGGCGGGCGCGGCCTTCTTCACCACCGGCGAGAACGACTGCTTCATCGAGGCCGCATCGGCCGGAACCCGGCGCGTGGGCTGGGGCATGTCCGGAATGGATTGGGCGTTCGACGGGCCGGCCGGGTTCGAGCAGGCCGTCAGCAGGACGAAGACGGGCAGCAGGGCGCGAAGCTTGCGCATGTTGGTCACGAAGGACTCCTAGCGGTTCGCCGGAAACTCAGCCCAGCTTTCGGGCGAGTCTAAGGCGACGAAAGGTCGAGGTTTGGCCATCACCAAAGCCGTCAGGCCGGCTGGGGTTCCGGCGCCGGAGCTGGCTTGGCCTTCGCATAAGCTAGGAGGGTCGCCGCCAGCATCAAGGCCGCGGCTATCAGGATCGGTAGGCCCGGCAGGTGCAGCGTCGCGTCATGCCGAACCGCGAAGGCGAACGGGATCAGGAATAGCGGCGGACCAATGATGGAGGCGATGCCCATCATCGCCGCGTTCGCGCCTTGCAGCTGGCCCTGCTCATTGGGTCCGACGCGCCGGGTCATCAAACCCTGCAAGCCCGGTTGGATCAGGCCTGAGAACGTAAAGATCGGCAGACCCGCCAGGTACAGCATCCCCGTGGGCGCGAAGGCGTAGATCGAGAACCCGAGGAAGCCGGCGAACAGGCCAATCAACAGGACGCCGCGTTCGCCAAAACGCTTGACTGCTGGCCCCACGACAAAGGCCTGGATCAGGATGCTGGCGATCCCGCTGGCCATCAGGGTCAGGCCGACGGTCTGCGGGCTCCAGCCGTAGCGGAAGCCCATATAGAGCACGAAGACGCTCGGCAGCACGTTGTGCGCAAGCTGGAACAGGAATCCGACGCCCGCCAAGCCCATCAAGCCGGGATGATGTCGCAGCAACTGCAACGAACCGATCGGATTGGCCTTCTTCCAGTCGAAGCGCGGCTGGCGGCGCTCGGGCGGCAAAGATTCTGGCAGCACGAAGAAGCCGTACAGCCAGTTGGTCAGCGCCAAGGCGGCGCAGACCAGGAACGGCGCGCGATGGTCGAACTCCCACAGCCACCCGCCGAGCGCGGGACCAAAGGTGAAGCCGATCCCGAACGCCGCGCCCATCAGGCCAAAGCCCTTGGCGCGGTTGTCCGGCGTGGTCACGTCGGCGACATAGGCGCTGGCGGTCGAGAAGCTTGCGGCCGTCATGCCATTGAAGATCCGGCCGATGAACAGCCACCAGAGGTTCGGCGCGAAGGCCATGAACAGGAAGTCAACGCCCAGGCCAAAGATCGAGGTCAGGATCACCGGCCGTCGACCGAAACGGTCGGACAGCAACCCCAGGATCGGTGAGCAGAAGAACTGCATCACACCCCAGGTCGTGGCGAACAGCACGTTCCAGTCAGCCGCCGCAGCCGTGTCGCCGCCACCGAACGCCTTCACAAGGTTCGGCAGCACCGGGATCATCACGCCGAGCGACAGCACATCCAGGATGGCGGTGACGAAGATAAAGCCGAGGGCGGCCTGACGCCGTCCCCCCGTGATCGTCGTGTTCATAACTGCCCCTCGTCGCCCGCCCCTAGGTGGACGCTGTTCGCCCGCGCCGCAAGTCCGGCCAGAAGGTTGCGCCACCACTCGCCGTGTCGCTCCAGAAAGACGGTGTTGGGAAAGCTGTGCCGCGCTACGTGCGGGGCTGGAACAGTATCCCAGCCGCGATGCTCGACCGTAACGCGGGTCCCCACCCCCACCGCCTCGAAACGGACCTCGACCTCGGTGTTCATGTCCGGCGCAAACGTCGCCTGCCGCCAGCCGAACACCAGCCGCGCGCCGCGCTCCCAGACGCTGACGACGCCGACTTCGAACACCTTGCCGTTAGGCAGGCGCTCCACAAGGCGCTCACCCTCGAAGGCCATTACGCCGGGTGATCTTGGGGTGAACGAAAACAGCGTGTTGGGCCGCCACCACAGCGCTGTGTCCTCGACGAAGGCGTCGAAGACCACCTCGGGCGGAGCGGCGATGCGTAACGAGACGAAAACTCGAGAGCTCACGAGCGCCTGGCTTCCACGTGAGCCTTTAGCGCTGAAAGTTGGTCGACCCAGTGATCCTCGGCCGCTTCGAGCCACGCCTTGAGCTCGTCCATCGGCCCGGGCCTTAGCTGATAGACCCTGACCCTGGCGTCGAACTCGGGATGGCTTTCCTCGACAAGACCTGACTGCCGCAACGTCCGCAGGTGCCGACTCATGGCCGGCGCGCTGAGCCCGAGGCTTTCGGCCAGCTCTCCGGCGCGACGGGGTCGCTCTCGAAGCAGGTCCACCGCTCGCCGGCGATGCGGGTCGGCCAGCGCCGCCAGGGTGCGATCCAAGGCCTCGCTCACGATTCGGCGCCGAGCAGCTTCTTCGGCGCGACATTGCGCCAAGCGTCGAGCAGGGCGCCCCGCGCAGTGGCCTCATCGCAAGCCGCCAAACGCATGCGGGTGGCCCCGCCCCGTCCCCAGCCGCCCGGCACGGGAAAAAACACCTCGGGCGCAGCCGCGACGCGCATGTCCTGCTGATCTGGCGTCAACTTCACCATGGCCCAAGCCGCGTCCGGATTGCCGAGCGTCGCGAAAATCTTTCCGCACCGAAAGTCGGCTGTTCCCATGTGCGAACTTTCGATCGCCTGGGGCAGCGTCAGAGCCAGTCGGCGGAAGTCATCCGGCGAAATCAAGACTTGCCGACCGTGATCTTCAGACCGCTGCGCGCCTCCATCTCGTCCATCGAAACCGTTTCGACATCGGCCGAGACCGTCCAGAGATGGCCTTCCAGATCCCGACAGCGATAGGTCCGCGCGCCGTAGAACTGGGTCGTCGGCGGCTCGATGATCTCGGCCCCGGCGGCCGTGGCCGCCCGACAATGGGCGTCGACATCGCCTTCGACATAGATGTGCACCGTCTGGGTGACCTTGCCGCCGATTGAGGCGGGACTGGCGTGGGCGGGGCTCCATTCCCCGCCGACCATCAGCCGCGAGGCCCCATGGGTCATCTCCGCATGGGCGACGCTGGCGTCCTCCCCCTCGATCAGGAAGGTGAGCTCAAAGCCGAAGGCGGCCTCCAGCCAGGCCAGCGCCGCCTTGGGGTCGCGATAGGTCACGGCCGAAACCAGGCCAGCGGGATTGGACATGCGCCATTCCTTTTCAAGGATATGGAATATTTAACGCATATCAAAACTATCTGCGCAAGCTCGAAGCTAGCGGCGATCCTCAATAACCATCGCCGCGCCCTTTTCCGCGATCATCACGGTCGGCGCATTGGTGTTGCCCGAGGTGATGGCCGGCATGACAGAGGCGTCGATCACGCGGAGACCCTCGAGCCCCCGAACCCGCAAACGCTCGTCCAGCACCGCCATCCGGTCATCATCGGGCCCCATCGCCGCCGTGCCGACGGGGTGGAAGATCGTGGTCGCCAGCGCCTTGGCGGCGGCGAGCAACGCCGTGTTGCTGTCGGCGGCGGAGCCTGGTCGAAACTCCTCCGGCGCGTAGGCCGCCAGAGCTCCCTGCCCCATGATCCGCCGGGCCCACTTGAGAGAGTCCACGGCGACGCGACGGTCTTCCTCGGTCGCCAGATAGCTGGGATCGATCCTGGGCGGATGCTCAAGGCCCGGCCCCGACAGATAGACGCTCCCACGGCTAGTCGGCCGCAGATTGCAGACGCTGGCGGTCACCGCCCCAAACCGGTGCAGCCCCTCGCCCCAGCGATCCAGGCTGAGCGGCTGGAAATGAAACTCCAGATTGGCGCGGCCCTGCTCAGGGCCCGAACGGCAGAACATCCCCAGCTGCGACGGGGCCATGGTCAGCGGGCCCGAGCGGCGCAACAGATAGTCCAAGCCCATCCCCGCCCGTCGCAGCAGGTTGGCGTAGTCGGTATTGAGCGTCCGCACGCCGCTGACCTTAAACACGGGCCGAATCTGCAGGTGGTCCTGAAGATTAGCCCCAACGCCGGGCAGGTCATGGCTGACCACGACGCCCGCCTGCGCCAAGGACTCGCCGTGGCCGATCCCCGAGCGCTGCAGGATCACCGGCGACCCGATCGCGCCGGCGGCCAAGATCAGTTCGCCTGACACGCGGGCGGTCAGCGCCTCGGCGCCCCGACGTCCGCGGAGCCCTCGCACACGCTTGCCGTCCAGGATGAGACGCTCCACCTCCACGCCCTTCACTAGGCGCAGGTTTGGGCGAGACAGGATCGGCTTGAGGAATGCGGTGGCCGTGCTCCATCGACGCCCAGCGCGCTGGTTGACCTGGAAGTAAGAAGAGCCTTCGTTGTCACCGGCGTTGAAGTCATCGATCTGGGCCACGCCGGCCTCCTCACCTGCACGCCGGATGGCGTCCAACACCTGCCAGCGCACGCGGGGGTGCTCGACGCGGTACTCACCGCCGGCCCGATGATGGTCGCCGCGCAGGTCTAGGTGATCTTCGTGCTTGAGAAAGTACGGCAGCACGTCGGACCAGCCCCACCCGACCAGGCCGCGCTGACGCCAGCCGTCATAGTCCCGGGCCTGACCGCGCATGTAGATCATCGCGTTGATCGCCGAGGAGCCGCCGATCACCTTGCCACGCGGATAGGCTAGAACCCGTCCGTCCAGCCCCGCCTGCGGCGTGGTCTCCAGCATCCAGTCGGCGCGCGGGTTTCCGATCGCGAACAGGTAGCCGACGGGCACGTGAAACCAGATCCAGTTATCGTCGCCGCCTGCCTCCACCAGCAGCACACGATGACGCGGATCGGCCGACAGGCGGTTGGCCAAAAGGCATCCCGCCGAGCCCGCGCCGACCACGATGTAGTCGTACTCGCCCAGATCCGTCGTTTCGCTGATCACGCCTGATGGTCCTCCCCGAGGGGAGACTGCCGCCAGCCGCCCGGTCTGGGAAGCGACTTGACGCCAAGCCTACCGAAGCGCCTGACCCACGACCTTCAGCGAACCATCCGCCTTCTCCGGGCGAACACCCGTCACCTTGGCCAGCAGCGGATAGACGTCGACATTGTCGAACAGCGGCAGCGTGACGCCAGGTTTGAAGGACGGGCCGTGGGCGACGAACACCGCCTGCATGGTCGGGTCGTAGGGATCAAAGCCGTGCGCCCCACCGTCCTTGCCGTCCCACGCGCTGGGCTTCTGCTTGGCAGCGGCGGTGGTCGTGTACCAGCCTGTCTCCGACAGGCAGACAATTGCAGGAACACGGGCGTTTCGGCCATAGTGGAAGCGGACCGGGATACGGGTCTTCTTCCAGCAGGTCATGTGCGGCAAAGGCTTGGAGAGGAACGCCTTCTCCACGGCCTTGCGCTCGCCGGGCCTGGGCGAGAACGCGGTAACCGCGCCTGTGGTGACCAGCTGGATCTTCGAGACATCGACCAGATCGTCCAGCACCACACGGTTGGCGGCCGGCAGCGGCGCCATGCCGTGGTCGGCGACGATGACGATATCGGTGCTCTCGAAGCGACCTCGAGCCTTCAGGCCCTCCACCAGCCGCCCCAGCGCGGCGTCCACCGAGGCGGCGGCGGCGCGCACCTCGGCGGAGTCCGGGCCATAGTGGTGACCCTGGGTATCGACGATGTCGAAATAGAGGGTGGAGAAGGCGATCGGCGGGCCACCGGCGCTGTCCAGCCAGTTCAGCACCTGATCGACCCGCGCCTCGCCAGGCATCGCCTGGTCGAACTTGACCCAGCGCGAAGGCCTCACTCCGTCGATCTCGACCTCGGAGCCCGGCCAGAACATCGCTGCAGCGCGCTTGCCCTGCTGCTCCACCGAGACCCAGAACGGCTTGGCCTGGCTCCACCAGGCGGGATCAAGGCTGCGCATGGTGAACTTGTCCGAGGAGACGCTGAGGTCGACCATCGTGTTGGACACGATCCCGTTGCGGTCGGGGCGCTTGCCGGTGATCAGCGTGTAGTGGTTGGGAAAGGTCACCGACGGGAACGACGGACGCATCGCCGCCCGGGCGCCGCCTTCAGCCAGAGCCTTCATCACCGGCGTATCGCCGCGATCCAGGTAGTCGGCGCGGAAACCGTCGATCGACACCAGGATCGTCAGGTGCGGGGCCTTTTCCCGCGCCTCGGCTTTCTGGGCGATGACGATCAGACCCAAGGCCAACACCAGGGACAGCAGGCGGCGCAGGATCATCTTCAAACTCGACTTGGAACGACAGTTTCAGGGGTCATCCGCGCTCCAGATTGCAGGCGTATGACGATCGGCGGTTTGCGAGGCATGACACCCTCTTAACTTGGCGGGGGCGAACGCGCTCGCCATAGTCACCGTGTCGAGCCGACTCAGGTCGGCGTCCGGAAGTGCTCCATGTCGATCGCCCTGGAGGCCGCTGGCCTCACCAAGACGTATGGGGCGGTGCGCGCCCTCGACGACTTCTCCATCGCCATCCCCGCCGGCGGCGTGTTCGGGATCCTGGGCCCCAATGGCGCGGGCAAGAGCACCCTGTTCCGGATCGCCCTGGGCCTCGTGCGCCCCACCAGCGGCACGGCGCGCCTGTTCGGCGCCGCGCCGGGCGACATCACCGCCCTGCGCAAGGTCGGCGCAATGATCGAGACCCCGCGCTATCCGCCGTATCTGACGGCGCGCGACACCCTCAAGATGCTGGCCCTGGAGAGCGGCAAGGCCGACGCCGACATCGGCGGCTGGCTGGAGCGGGTCAGCCTGACCCATGCCGCCGACCGCGCCACCAGCGGCTTCTCGGTCGGCATGAAGCAGCGCCTGGGCCTGGCCGCCGCTTTCCTGACTAAGCCCGAACTCGTCATCCTGGACGAGCCGACCAGCGGCATGGATCCGGCCGGCATCCAGGAGATCCGCGCCCTGATCATCGACCTGGCCAAGATCGAAGGCGTCACCGTCATCCTGGCCAGCCACCAGCTGGACGAGGTCAAGCGCGTCTGCGACCGCGTCGCCATCCTCTCGCGCGGCAAGGTCGTCGCCGAGGGCGCCGTCGCCGAACTGACCGCCGGCGAGGCCCGCCTGCGCCTGACCCTCTCCTCTCCCGTCGCCCCGGCCCTGGCGGTGCTGGGCGATCGTGGCGAGGCCGATGGGCCGGACTCGGTCTTGGCTGACATCCCCCGCGCTGAAGCGCCCGCCGTCATCCGCGCGCTCGTTGAAGCCGGCGTCGACATCGTCGAGGCCCGCTGGCGCGAGGTCGATCTTGAGGGCGTCTATCTGAAGTCCCTCGGCCAGACGCCGACGGCCGCCACCGCCGAAGGAGCCGCCTGATGCTCGCCGACGCCATCGCCGCCGAACGCTTCCGCCTGCTGCGCGACCGCGCCGCCATCTTCTGGGGCTTCTGCTTCGCGCCGCTGGTGGGCTTTGCGCTCAACATCGGCGGCGACCTGTTCCTGCGCTTCGTGATCAAGAAGCCGATGCCGGGCCTGACCGTGGGTCTGATCGACCAGGTGCTGAAGGCGTTGTCGAACGGCGCCTCGACCTTCAGCGCGCTGTTCCTGATGATCGGCGCGGCCGCCATCCTGGCCGGCGACTATCGCTGGGAGACCTGGCGGCTGCTGACCCCGCGCAACACCCGCCAGAACCTGCTGCTGGCCAAGCTGGTCGTGGTCGGCGAGGCGGTGTTCTGGAGCCTGTTGCTGACGGCGATCCTGTCGGTCTTCGCCGGGGTGATCGGGGCCGGGATCAACGGCAAGGTCCTGACGGTGTCGATGGCGGGCCGCAACCTGTTCGACGTGATCGGGGTGCTGGCGATCACCTGGCTGGAGGCCATGACCCTGGCGGCTCTGGCGGCCTGCGTCGGGGTGCTGTCGCGCTCGACCATGGGCGTGGTCGTCGCGTGCCTGGGATTCCGCTTCGTCCAGACCATCCTGGCCAGCTCGCTGCGGCTGATGGAGCAAAACGAGGCGCCGAGTTGGAAGCTCCTGGCCCTCCCCGTCTTCGACGCCGACCTGCTGCGCGCCGCCTTGCTGGCGCCGGACCAGGTGGGCGTCGCCGGCGGCTCGGCCGGCGTGGCGCTGGCGGTGCTGCTGGCCTGGGTCTCGGCGCTGACGGCGGGCGCGGTGTGGCTGTTCCGGCGGCAGGATTTGACGAAGGAGTAAGGGCGCGACGGCCTCATCAAAGCGGACCAAGCCTGGGCCGGCTCAGGGTGGAAAGCAGACACCGGCTCGGGCTACGCTCCATGCCATGTTTAGGCGCGGAACCGGTGAGTCATCAGAAGTGCGGGTGGAAGGGATGATCGCCCGCGCCCGTGAACTGTTCATCCGAGCCGCTGAAAAGCATGCTCTAGCCCTCGAATGGGACGAAGGTGCGCCCGTTGAACTGGCCGCGAATATCCCTAAGCAGCCAGGGCTGGATTGGTCGTTGTGGTTGAACCTCCAGAACAACGACGAAATCGGAATTCAGCACGAGTTCTTTTCGATTGAGTGGTTTCCCGCCCATAGTCCCGACCGAGAAGCCGAATTCGCAAGGGCGCTAGATGGCCTTCTCTCGGGTACCGTCCGGCTCTTCTGCAAGTTTGGGTCTCGCGGAAAACGACCGTATGCCGTGACGCTTGAGGAGGAGACCGACACAGGCTGGCAGCAGGTTTCGGGCTATGCACGTGGCCTCCATCTCGGGACGGCCAAAGGGGTCATGATCCTACGCAATGGCCATGCCCCATCCCTCGAAGGACGAGCTTTAGAGGTTTCGCTCCCGACATAGGGCCAATGTACGCTCAAGGTGGAGTTCGGGCGCAGGGGCATCCGTCAGAGTATGATGCCCTGACGGTACGCTACCTTCGCGAGTCCGTGTGCGCGGGTGCCGCGCTTCGTTGCGATGAGCGAAATAGGCCTCTCAATTCGACACCACAGATAGCCTATGCACTCGTCCAGCTTCAGACCGGGTGTCGCGCTGGTCTCGACATGCAGGTCGATCCGAGCAGGGTCCGGCCCAAAATTACGAACCACCGTGTCGGTACCTAAGACCCGCTGGACCGTCTCCTTGATGAACGCAGCCTCGGTATCTGGGAGTGGCCAAGGAGCGATCGGTTGGAGCGGCGGCTTTGCAGCAGGCATGGCCTAAGCATATTCGCCGATCGACGCAGGTGCCAATGTCCGACTAGGGTCGCCTGCAGTCTCCATAACTGCTCCACAAACCCGACCTTCCCGGCGAATGCCGGGATCCAGATCGAGGCCACGAGCGCCTACCCGTTCGGAGCCGAGAGATGGCGCGTCACCCCAAACCTCTCTGGCTGCATCTGGGCCCCGGCGTTCGCCGGGGAGGTCGCTCTGCTTGAAAGATCCGACAGGCCGAAGCCGCCCCCTAACCCCGCGTCCGGTCCACGGTCTCCACCGACGGACACGCGCGCAGCGCCGCCTGGATGTTGGTCAGGTGCTTGGCGTCGCGGACCTCGACGTCGATGTCGGTGTCGAAGAAGTCGCTCTGCCGGTGGTGCATGCGCAGGTTGACGATATTGCCGCCGGCCTCGCCGATGATCGTGCAGACCAGACCCAGCACGCCGGGGGCGTTCTGGATCGTGGCGTGCAGGCGGGTCAGCGAGATGGTCGAGCGTTCGGCCTCGGGCGTCCAGTTGAGGTCGCGCCAGAGTTCTTCGCGGTCCTCGTACTCAGCCAAGCGTGGGCAATCGATCGTATGGACGTCGAGGCCTTCCCCATCCTCGCGCAGGATACCGACGATCCGGTCCCCGGGCACCGCGCTACAGCAATGGGCGAAGTGCAGCGAGACACCGGGGGTCAGGCCGCCGCCGCGCACATAGAGCCGCGCCGCCTCCTGGCCGCCTTCGATCTTGCGCCGGGCCGTCGCCGCCTCGCGCTCAGAGTCCTTCATGCCAGGATAGGCGGTCTCCAGCACTTGGCTGGGCGACACGCGGCCGCGACCGACAGCGTCGAACAGGGCCTCGTCGCTTTCTAGCACGAACCGCTCCAGGATCGGCCGCAGCGACACGTCCTTCAGCTTCTTGCCGGCGCGCTCGAAGACCTGCTCCAGCGACGCGCGACCCAGGCGCAGGAACTCTTCCTTCTCGGTCTGGCGGATGTGACGCCGAATGGCCGAGCGGGCGCGGCCGGTCACGGTCAGAGAGCGCCAGTCTGGCGGCACCACGGGCTTGGAGCCCCGCACCACCTCGACCACGTCCCCGTTGACCAGCGGCGTACGCAGCGGCTTCAGCTCGCCATTGATCTTCACGCCGATGCAGGTGTCGCCGACGCTGGTGTGGACGGCGTAGGCGAAGTCCAGCGGCATGGCCCCGCGCGGCAGGCTGACCAGCTTGCCCTTCGGGGTGAACACGAACACCTGGTCGAGGAACATCTCGAGCTTGGCGTGCTCGACCAGTTCTTCAGAGTCGCCACCATGCTCAAGCACCTGCACCAGCTGGCGCAGGTTCGCCAGCGGATCGCGACCGCCGGCGGCTTCCATGCCTTCAAGGTCTAGGCCGTAAGAGGCGTCCTTGTAACGGAAGTGCGCGGCAACGCCCTCCTCGTTGACCCGGTCCATGGCCTCAGTGCGGATCTGCATCTCGATGCGCATGCCGCGCGGCCCCACCACGGTGGTGTGCAGCGAGCGGTAATTGTTGCGCTTGGGCGTCGAGATGTAGTCCTTGAAGCGGTCGGGCACGCTGGACCAGGCCCGATGCACGACGCCCAGCGCCCGGTAGCAATCTTCCTCGCTCTCGACGATCACGCGGAAGGCGTAGATGTCGGACATCTGCGAGAAGCCGATCGACTTGCGCTGCAGCTTGCGCCAGATCGAATAGGGTGACTTCTCGCGGCCGAAGACTCGGGCCGGCAGGTTCGAAGACTCCAGCCGCGCTGAAATTTCCTGGCTGACCAGGGCCACCGCCCCGCCCTGCTCTTCGCGCAGCACATCGAGACGACGAATAATCGCGTCGCGCGCGACGGGATTGGTGTGCTGGAAGGACAGCTCCTCCAGCTCGATGCAGATGCGGTGGCAGCCGATGTTCCGGGCCAGCGGCGCGTAGATGTCGCGCGTCTCGCGGGCGATGCGCTCGCGCTTGGCCTGGTTCTTGATGAAATGCAGCGTCCGCATGTTGTGCAGACGGTCGGCCAGCTTGACCAGCAGGACGCGCACGTCCTTGGAGATGGCCAGGATGAATTTGCGCAGGTTCTCGGCCTGGCGCATGTGCTCGGCCTGAAGCTCGAGCTTGGACAGCTTGGTGACGCCCTCGACCAGCTCGCCGATCTCCTCGCCAAACAGCTTGGCGATCTCCTCCTTGGTGACCGGCGTGTCCTCGATCACGTCGTGCAGCAGCGCCGTGACGATGGTCGCGGTGTCGAGCCGGTATTCGGTGAGGATGCCCGCCACCTCGATCGGGTGGGCGTAGTAGGGGTCGCCGCTGGCCCGGGTCTGCGAGCCGTGCATCCGCATCGCATAGACATAGGCGCGATTCAGCAGCGCCTCGTCGGCGGTCGGGTCGTAGGCGTGAACCCGCTCGATCAGTTCGTACTGGCGAAGAAATTTAGGGCGCGGCTTGGCCGGAGCCTCAGCCGCCGTGGCGGGAGCCACAAACGACGACGCGCCCGACTCGGTCCCCGTAGGGGGCAAATCCGGCGCGCGTTCGGATGGAGCGGTCTGATCGACCGCTTCAAGGGTCAGAGGGTCTGCGCCGTCGGGGCTCAGTACCGCTCCTCCTGACCGCCGTCGCGGTCGCTTTGCAGCGCGCGGACTAGTTCCAGCTCGCTCATCTGCATGTGGCTGGGGTCGGCCAGCAGGGCCAGGGTTTCGGCTTCTTCCTCGGCCTCGGTGTGCTCGTCAACGCGCTGCAGCGTGCTGATGAGGTGCTCCTTCAGGCCTTCATGGTCGATCACGTCATCGGCGATCTCGCGCAAGGCCACGACCGGGTTCTTGTCGTTGTCGCGGTCAACCATCAGCGCGGCGCCGGCCGAGATGCCGCGAGCGCGGTGGGCCGAGAGCAGAACGAGCGCGAAACGGTTCGGAACCTTCTCGACGCAATCTTCGACGGTGACGCGGGCCATGAATTCCTCGGGCTGCCGGTAAGCAAACGGAAAATAGGCTTCTGTGCGGCGGCGCGCAACGCCGCGCACGAGCATCCTGCTTTCGCGAGCGGGCGCTTATGCCCGCTTCGGGTTGCAATGTCCACCCTCTAGGGGGCCGGCGCAGCCATTGGTCGCGCGTCCTGGCCGATTGTGGCGGTCGCGGCCAGGTGGAAAGCCGACTCACCCGTGACCGGGTGGATCCAGCCCGAATAGAGCTCGGAGAGCGGCCCCATCACAAAGAGCCGCTGGTGGGCGCGAGGATGGGGCACCACAAGGCCGTCATCCAGAACGGTGCGACCATGGGCGATAAGATCCAGGTCCAGAGTCCGCGGGGCGTTGGCCTCTCCCCTCGCCCGCCCAAACCGCGCCTCCAACTGATGCAGCGCGTCTAAAGCCTGCCTCGGCGAAAGCGCGGTCCGCACGACCGCGACGCCGTTCAGGTAAGCCGGTCCCGTGGGATCAGGCCACGCGGCCGAAACCCACCAGCTAGAGCGGGTGACCACCTCCAGCCCGACCTCCGGCAGGGCCGCCACGGCGGCTTCCAACAAGGCCTCGCGACTCGTATAGGCTCCGGGCAGATTGCAGCCGAGCGCCACGATCACGGCCTCGTCCAAGTCATTTCGAACGACCTGATTTTTCAAGGAATTACCGTGACCTTCTATCCAACCGACCGGATCGCCCTGTTTATCGACGGAGCCAATCTCTACTCCGCCGCCAAGGCGCTGGGCTTCGACATCGACTATCGCAAGCTGCTCGATGAGTTCAAAAAGCGCGGGATCCTGATCCGCGCCTACTACTATACCGCGATCGCAGAGAATGACGACTATTCGCCGATCCGCCCCTTGGTCGATTGGCTGGACTATAACGGCTTCACCCTGGTGACGAAGCCGGCGCGCGAGTTCACCGACAGCCAGGGGCGCAAGCGCTGGCGCGGCGACATGGACATCGAGATCGCCGTCGACATGCTGCAGATGGCCGAGACCGCCGACCACCTGGTGCTGTTCTCGGGCGACGGCGACTTCCGCGCCTTGGTCGAGGCGGTGCAGCGCAAGGGCCGCCGGGTCACCGTGGTCTCGACCATGAAGAGCCAGCCGCCGATGACCAGCGACGACCTGCGCCGCCAGGCCGACAATTTCGTCGACCTCGCCGACCTCGGAAACATCATCGGCCGCCCGCAGCGCACGCCGCCCCGACAGGTGATGGATAACCGCACCCCCGCCGAACGCGACGCCGACGACGAGTACTGAGCATGTCCCAGCCCTCCAACATCGTCGGCGAAGTCGTCCCCAACCCCGCCGAGCCGCCGCGCGACTGCCCGCTGTGCCCGCGCCTCGTCGCCTATCGGCGCGAGAACCAGGATCTCTATCCCGACTGGTTCAACGGCCCCGCCCCATCGTTCGGCGACAGGAACGCTCGTCTTCTGGTGGTCGGCCTCGCCCCCGGCCGCAAGGGCGCCAACCGGACGGGACGACCTTTCACCGGCGATTTCGCCGGCGCGCTGCTCTACGAGACCCTGATCAAGTTCGGCTTCGCCACCGGCCAGTTCGAGGCGCGGCCCGACGACTCGCTGAAGCTGATCGACGCGGCGGTGACCAACGCCGTTCGCTGCGCGCCGCCCGGCAACAAGCCCGAGACTTCCGAAGAGAACGCCTGCCGACCGTTCCTGAAGGCGCGGCTGGAGATGTTCCCGAACCTGAAGGTCATCGTCACCCTGGGCGACGTCTCGCGCCGCAATGTGCTCAAGACCCTGGGCCTGAAGGCCTCGGCCGGCGTGCCCGGCCACGGCTCTGAGTTCCAGGCGGGTCCGTATCGGATCTTCAACAGCTACCACTGCTCGCGACTCAACACGAACACCGGCCGCCTGACGACGCCGATGTTCGAGGACCTGTTCGCGCGAGTGAAGGCCTATCTGGACGAGGCGGGCTGAAGAGCCGCCTCATCCTCAGTCTTCAGACCAGCGAGCCCTTGCCGCTGGTCACTTCGGTATAGCGGTGCACGCGGACGGCCTGGATCAGGCCAAAGCCGATCATCACCGTCAGCATGACGGTGCCGCCGTAAGAGAGCATCGGCATGGGCACGCCCACGACCGGCGCCATGCCCATCACCATCGCGCCGTTGATCAGCACATAGACCGCGAAGGTCGAGATCGTTCCGCCGGCGGCCAGACGCCCGAAGTGACTGTGGCTGATCGAGGCGATCCGCAGGGCCATGAAGATCACCGCGCCATAGAGGAACAGCACGGCGAAGCAGCCGACAAAGCCGAACTCCTCGGCCAGGGTGGCGAAGATGAAGTCAGTCTGCTTCTCGGGCAGGAAGTTCAGCTGACTCTGCGAGCCCAGGCCAAAACCCTTGCCCAGCAGGCCGCCCGAGCCCAGCGCGATCTTGGACTGCACGATCTGATAGCCCTTGCCCGACGGATCGGCCTCTGGGTTCAGGAAGGTCATGACCCGGTGGCGCTGGTAGTCATGCAGCACGAACATCACGAAAGGCGGGATCGCGATCAGCACCGCCGTGATCCCGGCGATGATGATGCGCCATGAAAGGCCCGCCAGCACTACGATCGACAGTCCGGTGGCGGCGATCAGGGAGGCCGTGCCCAGGTCGGGCTGGTGCGCGACAAGCAGCACCGGCAAGGCGATCATGGTGGCGGGGATCAGCAGGCGCCAGGACATACGGGCGCTGTCAGCGGAAAGGCCGTGATAGTAGCGCGCCAGAGCCAGGACGAGGCCGATCTTCATGATCTCGGAAGGCTGGAACCGGAAGCCGCCGATCGACAGCCAGCGCTGCGCCCCGAGCGAAACATCACCGGCGACCTCCACGGCGATGAGCAGCAGAAGGCCCACCCCGTAGATCGGATAGGCGGCCATGAACCACCAACGCAGGTCGCACATGGCCAGTATGACCATCATGATGAAGTAGAGCCCGAAACGGATCAGGTGCTTGGCCGCCCAGGGCTCCCAGGACGCGCCCGCGATGGAGAACAGCATCAGCGCGCCGGCGCCGGCGATCAGGCACAGGACCAGACAGAAGGTCCAGTCGATCTCCATGAACTTGATGGTCGGCCGGTCGCGTTCGCCGGGCCGGCTGAGGCCGCCGCTCAGGGTCATATCTGGCCTCCCTGCGGAGCCGTGGGGGGCGCGCCCGGGACGGGCGGCGGCGCTTCGACCGGATCGTCCGGCGCGGCGCCTTCGATATCGGCTTCGGGGACCGCTTCGGGCAAGGGCGCGGGACGCTCGATGCGGGCGCGGATCTCGGGATCCTTCAGCAGCGCCACGCGCATCACCTCGCGAGCCCGCGGCGCGCCGGCCGTGGCGCCGCCCAGACCACCGTGCTCGATGATGACGGAGACAGCGTAGCGCGGATCGTCATAGGGCGCGAAGGCGACGAACAGGTTGTGGTCCTTCAGGCGCCAGCGCACGTCCTTGCTGTCGCGCGACACGCCCTTGTCGTAGCTGCGAACCTGCGCCGTGCCGGTCTTGCCGGCCATCTGCACGTCGCCCAGCCCCAGCTGGCTGTTGCGGTAGGCGGTGCCGCGCACGTCGTTGGCCACGGCGGCCATACCGGCGCGGACATAGGCCAGATGCTCGGGCGAAAACGGCAGGTCCGGCACGTCGGAGCCGGCGGGACGCTCAACGTCGCCGATGGACTTGATCAGGCGCGGAACCAGCGCCTTCTTGGCGTTGGCCAGTCGGGCCGTCATCACGGCCAGTTGCAGCGCATTGACCGTCAAGGCGCCCTGCCCGATCGCGTAGCTGGGGGTTTCGCCGGGAAACCAAATCTGGTTGGCGGGATTGCGCTTGAAGGCGCGCTTCTTCCACTCGCGGTCGGGGACGATGCCCTTCTTCTGGCCGGGAATGCCGATGTCGAAGGTCTGACCAAAGCCCACAGCGCGCGCGGCGCGCGCGATGGCGTCGGGACCGATCTTCAGGGACGTCTGGTAGAAGTAGATGTCGCACGAGTTCTTGATGGCGTCGTGCATGTTCTGGGGGCCATGGCCCCCCTTCTCCCAGCACCGCCAGACGCGGCCGCCGTAATACCAGCTGCCGGGGCAATTGATCCGAATGTCGGGATCAATGCCGGCGGCGAGCGCAGCCAGACCCACGGTCGGCTTGAAGGTCGAGCCCGGCGGGAACAGGCCGGTCATCGACTTGTCGAGCAACGGCTTGCGCTCGTACTCGGCCAAGGCCTTGTACTCGGGTCCGGAAAGGCCGCGCACGAAACGGTTGGCGTCGAAGCTCGGCGCCGAGGCCATGCACAAAAGGTCGCCGTTACGGCAGTCCATCACGACGATGGCGCCGCTCTCCTCGCCCATCACCTCGAGGGCGCGGTTCTGGATGTCGGCGTCTAGCGTCAGGCGGATGGCCTTGCCGGCCGCGGGCGGGATATCGCCCGCAGGGTCGAGGCGCACGACGCGTCCCACGGAGTCGACTTCGGCCTTGGTCGCGCCTGCGCGTCCCCGCAGCTCCTTGTCGAACGCCTTCTCGACGCCCTGCTTGCCGATCCGGAAGCCTGGATGGTGCAGCAGGTCCTGATCCTGGCTGGGGTCGCCCTCGGCCGCCTTGAGGTCGCGGTCAGACACCTTGGCGACGTAACCGATCACGTGGGCGAAGGCGCCGCCGAACGGGTAGACGCGGACTTCGCCCATGTCGGCGGTGACGTTGGGCAGTTCCGGCGCCCGGATGTTGACGCGGCTGAACTCCTCCCAGGAGAGGTCCTCCATCACCACCACCGGCGCCTTGCGCGGCGCGCGGTCCAGCTCTTTGAGGATACGCGCGCGGCGTGTTCCGTCGATGGGCACCAGCTTGGACAGATCGTCGAGCACCCCTTCGGCGTCCAGACCCTTGTCCTTGTTGATCATCAAGCGGAAGTTTGGCCGGTTCGACGCCAGCGAGACGCCGTTGCGGTCCATGATCAGGCCCCGCGGCGGCGGCACCAGGCGGTAGTTGAACTGGTTGCCAGCGGAGAGCTTCTGGTAGCGCTGGGCTTCAACCAACTGCAGTTGCGCGAGCCGTCCTCCCAGCGCCAGCAAGCCCACGCCGGTAAGACCGCCCAGCAGGAACGCGCGCCGGTGGAACACGCCCTGACGCTCGTTGACCTCGAAGAAGAAGATGGACGGTTCGCTCATGGCCTCATCGGAACCGCACGTCGGCGTCCTCGAAGCGATCGACCAGACGGTGAGCGAACGGGAACAGCAGCGCCGTCACCAGGAACTGCCAGAACACCGCCAGCAGGCTGGGCATGGCCAAACTGTCGAGCATGGTGAACAGACAGCCGGCGACCATGGCGATCGCGGTGACGCCGGCGAACCAGGCCCACATCATCGGCCGGCTCTGGCCGGTCATCGCGTTGCGCAGGATCAGCACCATCGCGTAGGCGACGAGCAAAGCCAGACCCCAGAGACCCGTCGGTCCGCCCCAGAAGATGTCCAGAAACAGGCCCAGCACCAGCAGCGCGAACGGCGCCAGAATGGATGGCCGGATCATCGCCCAGGCGAAGGCCGGCACCATGGCGAACACCGGTTCGGGCAACTGCAGACCCCAGATCCGGATCGGCGCGGCGAACGCCATCGTGGCGCCGATGCACATCAACATCGGCACGCCCAGCCAGCGCGCCGGATTGAGAGGTCGCGCGCCGCTCATGCTCATCGGGGCGCCCCCGTCTGAGGCGGGGCGGCGGCGGTCGGCGTCCGGGCGCCGGGGGTCGCGGGCTTCGGAGCCGTGGGGGCGGCGGCGGCGGAAGGCGATGGCGACGGTGCGACGGGCTTGGGGGCCGACAGGATCGAGGTCTGCGGATCCTCGGTCGTCACCGGCGGCAGCGAGCGCGCCTGCAGCTGCTTTTCATCAGCCAACTGGGCGAAGTCCTTGAAGAGCAGGATCCGGACATAGTCGATCGAGGCCTGGTCGGCGAACAGCACGACGCGCCAGCGGCCATCCAGGCCCTTCACGGCCGCGCCGACGGGAAGGCCGCGCGGCACCACGCCGCCGTCGCCCGAGGTCACGACGCGGTCGCCCTGCTGGATCGGATCGACGCCCCGCAGATACTCGAGCTTGGGATTGGGACCGCCGTCGCCCGTCAGGATCGCGCGCGCATTGGTGCGGTCGATCATCACGGGGGTGCGCGAGGCGATATCCGTCAGCAGCAACACGCGGCTGACGCCGCCCGACACGCCAACGACGCGACCGACCAGGCCGCGTTCGTTGAGGACGGGATTGCCGACCACGATGCCGCGTTCAGATCCGGCGTCGGCCAGACGCGTGTTGGCGAATGGGCCACGGCTGTCGCTGACCACACGGGCCGAGGCCATCGGGATAGGCGGGTCAGTGCGCAGGCCCAGCAGGCTCTTGAAGCGGTCGTTCTGGTCCTGCAGCGCCAGGGCGCGATCGCGCCACTGACGCATCTCGGCCAGTTCGGTCTTCAGGCGCCGGTTCTCGTGGGCGGTGAAAAAGTAGCTGCGGACATAGTCGAGGCCCAGGCCCGTCCAGCGTCCGGGCGCGGCGATGGCGCCGCTGACGGGCCGCGCTACGGTGTCGACGGTCTGCCGTGTGACGCCATAGGCCTGTTCCTGAAGCGTCTCGCGACGGTCCGCCAGGAGAAAGGCGACAGCGATGACGGCGGCCACGATCAGGGCCACCGCCGCCGTCCACGTCAATGGCACCTTCAGGTCGCCCAGCGGACCTTCACGAAAGCGCACTTAGTTTCTCCCGACGCCCCCCGCGGCGCTTCTAGAAGGAATGCCGGCTTAGGCCAGCGTGGATTCCAGGACGCCCTTCATCCACTTGGGATGCTCCAGCACCTTGCCGCAGCCCAAGGCCACGCACGAGAGCGGATCGTCGGCGACCGTAACCGGCAGGCCGGTATGGTCGCGAATTTCGGCGTCCAGGCCGCGCAGCAGCGCGCCGCCGCCGGTCAGCATGATGCCCTTGTCGGCGATGTCCGAGGCCAGTTCCGGCGGGGTGGCTTCCAGGGCCACCTTCACGGCCTCGACGATCTGCCCGACCGGTTCGGCCAAGGCGTCGGCGGCCTGCTTTTCGCTGATGCGGACTTCGCGCGGCACGCCCTGCATCAGGTCGCGGCCCTTGACGTCGATCGACAGCCCCTCGCCGTCAGCCGGCGCGCGGGCGGTGCCGATCTCCTTCTTGATGCGCTCGGCGGTCGTTTCGCCGATCAGTAGGTTATGGTGGCGACGCATGTAGCTGATGATCGCCTCGTCCATCTTGTCGCCGCCGACGCGGACCGAACGCGAATAGACGATGCCCGACAGCGACAGCACGGCCACCTCGGTGGTGCCGCCGCCGATGTCGACCACCATCGAGCCGGTCGGCTCGTGGATCGGCAGGCCGGCGCCGATCGCGGCGGCCATAGGCTCGTCGATCAGGCCGACGCGGCGGGCCGAGGCGTTCAGGCAGCTGTCGTTGATGGCGCGACGTTCCACGGCGGTGGCGCCCGACGGCACGCACACGATCACCTTCGGGTTCACGAAGCCCTTGCGGTTGTGAACCTTGCGGATGAAGTACTTGATCATCTCTTCGGCGACTTCGAAGTCGGCGATCACGCCATCGCGCATCGGGCGGATGGCTTCCATGTGGCCCGGCGTACGGCCCAGCATCTGCTTGGCCTCGATACCCACGGCATGGACGATCTTGCGACCACCAACATTCCGAAGCGCCACCACCGACGGCTCGTTCAGAACGATCCCCTTGCCCTTCATGTAGATGAGGGTGTTGGCGGTTCCGAGGTCGATGGCGATGTCGTTCGAGATCACGCCGAAGAGGGAAGAAAACATTGAAAGCCCTGACTGAGGGGTAGGAGGGGCGTAACGAGCGGTCGGATCGAAGGGCAGATCGTTGAAGAAGGGCCAATTCCGTCTCGAAGACGGCGTCGGCGGAGAAGAAAAGGCTCCTACTTCAATTCAATGCGAGGACAACATGATTCCCGCATTTGGCGGATTTCGATCCGGTCCGCGCGTCCAGCCGCCCGACGGGAGCGCCGCCCCCTGGCCGCGCCGTCGTCCGAGCGACGAGAAACGCGCTGACGTCGCCCGTTTGCCCTGCGAAAGCGTTGATTTCAAGGTCTATTCGCGGGGCTTTTGAAGGCTTTTACAACCAAGCCGGTCAAGCATCCGAAAGTGGCGAAATCTAGCCGAGCGCCGCCATGACAACGCCGACCGCCGTTATGGCCCCGGCGACGATCTGCAAGGCCGTCAGGCGCTCCTTGAACAGACGTCTGCCCGCGATGGCCGCGATCGGCATCTCGACCACGCCGACCGCCCTCACCGGCCCCACGGGCGACAGCGCCATGGCGGTGAACCAGAGGCCCGAGGCCGCCGCCCCGCAGAAGCCCGCGCCCAGAGACTGACGCCAGGCGGCGATGACGGCCCTGAGCGCTCCGCGATCACGCCAGGCGAGGTAGCTCGTCAGCGCCGCCGTCTGGATGGCCTGAACCACCATCACCGTGACGAAGGCCGAGGCGGCCGGATGGGCCGGCTCGAACGCTAGGCTGGCTTGCCGGAAGCAATTGGCGCTCAGCGCGAAGATCGCGCCCGATCCCAGCCCCGCAAGAACCGCGCCCCTGCGGAGCGTGACCTCGCCGCGCGGCCAGGTCAGGATCGCAAGGCCGAGTGAGGCGATCAGGCCACCGGCCCAGGTCACCGGGCCGACATGATCGCCAAAGAACAGAACGCCCCAGACCAGCGCGAACGGAAGGCCGCTCTGCTGCATCGCGGTGCCCAGCGCGAAGGTCGACCGCTGCATGGCGGTCAGCAGGGCCGCCGTCGCGGCGATCTGCAGCCCCGCCCCCGCTGCGCAGGCCAGCCAGAAGTGCGCCGTGGGATGCGCCGTCGCTCCGGGAGTCATCAGCCAAGCGGTCGCTGCAAACACCGTCGCGAAGGGCAGTCCGAACAGAAACCGCACCAGGGTCGCGCCCCAGGGGCCGGCGTCGCCCATGATCGAACGCTGGGCCGCGTTGCGCGCCACCTGAAGGGCGGCCGCGCCGATGGTGATCGGGATCCAGATCAAACGCCCCCCCCTCTCCGCGATACGCGAAGAGCCGCTTCAAAACGCGCGTGCGTTCGCACGGCCATGGCGGGCCGGCAAGATTGACGGACAGGATCAACCTGTCCGTCGCAATAGCGCTTGGGGTTAGAACCCGCTGGCGATCGCCGCCTCGGGCCGGCTCTTTTCCTTGCGGGCGAAGAGGTTGTTCAGCGCGTTGACATAGGCCTTGGCCGAAGCCGTCAGCGTATCAGTGTCGGCGGCCGCGCCGGTGGCGATGCGGCCGTCCTCCTCCAGACGCACCGAGACCTGGGCCTGGGCGTCAGTGCCCTCGGTCACGGCGTGCACCTGGAAGAGGCGCAGGGCGGCGCTGTGCGGCACGATCTTGTGGATGGCGTTGAACACCGCGTCGACCGGGCCGTCGCCGGTCGCCTCGGCGGTGCTGGGGACGCCGTCGATGTCCAGGGTCAGTTCGGCCGACTGGCCGTCAGTGCCGGCCACGACGCGCAGGCGCGAAACGCGGATCTTTTCCGAGCCGCGGGCCAGGGCGTCGTCGACCAGGGCGACGATGTCGTCGTCAAAGACGTGCTTCTTCTTGTCGGCCAGTTCCTTGAAGCGGCCGAAGGCGTCGTTCAGCGCGTTCTGGCCCAGCTCATAGCCCAGGGCCTTCAGCTTCTCGCGGAAGGCGTGGCGGCCCGAGTGCTTGCCCATGACCAGGTTCGTGGCGCCCTGCCCCACGTCCTCAGGCTTCATGATCTCGTAGGTCTCGGCGTTCTTGAGCATGCCGTCCTGGTGGATGCCGCTCTCGTGCGCGAAGGCGTTCTTGCCGACGATCGCCTTGTTGAACTGCACCGGGAAGCCGGTGATGGCCGAGACGTAGCGGCTGGCGCGGGTGATGTGCACCGGATCGACGTTGGTGCCGTAAGGCAAGTGGTCGCCCCGCACGCGCAGAGCCATGACGATCTCTTCCAGCGCGGCGTTGCCGGCGCGTTCGCCAATGCCGTTGATCGCGACCTCGACTTGGCGCGCGCCGCCTTCGATGGCGGCGATCGAGTTGGCGACCGCCAGACCCAGGTCGTTGTGGCAGTGGGCCGAGAAGATCGCCTTGTCGGCGCCCGGAACGCTGGTGATCACGTCGCGGAACAGCTCGCCGTATTCCGAGGGGTACGAATAGCCGACCGTGTCGGGCAGGTTGATCGTGGTGGCGCCAGCCTTAATGGCGGCCTCGACGCAGCGCTTCAGGAAGTCGCGCTCGGTGCGGGTGGCGTCCTCGGCCGACCACTCGACGTCGCCCACCAGGTTGCGGGCGTGGCTGACCGAGCGGGTGATCGCCTCCAGCACCGCGTCCGGCTCCATCTGCAGCTTGTACTTCATGTGCACAGGGCTGGTGGAGATGAAGGTGTGGATGCGGCCGCGCTTGGCGCGGCGAACGGCCTCGGCGCAGCGATCAATGTCGCCGGCGGCGGCGCGGGCCAGGCCGCAGACGGTGCTTTCGGTGATCAGTTCGGCGATCTGGCGGACGGCTTCGAAGTCGCCGTTCGAGGCGATCGGGAAGCCGGCCTCGATGACGTCGACCCCCATCTCCTCGAGGATCTTGGCCAGTTCCAGCTTTTCTTCCAGCGACATGGAGGCGCCGGGCGACTGCTCGCCGTCGCGCATGGTGGTGTCAAATACGACGACGTTGTCGCGCTTGCTGATAGCGCCAGCGGGTGCGGTGGTCATAGGAGTACTCGTCGAAAGGGGTGTGTCTGCGTGCGGGCTGCGGGTTCAATCATCCCCTGTGCGCCCGGCCACGACGATGCGCGGCCCCTAGAGCGCCCAGGGGCTGATAAGCCGAAGCGAAAGCAGGTCGCGCGCGACAGTCATGCCTGACTTTCTACACAGAGCCCCTGAATCGAGCAAGCAATTTGCGCCGCCCGAACAATCAGTCGCGAGCGGCGCAAGTTCCTTCCCCGTATTGGCCTATTGAGGGCGCGTTACGATCGGGAAGTCGGTCGGGAAGGTGTCAAACCATCCTGCAAGCCGCGCCATCGCCGCCCGATCACCCTCCAGCTTCACCTCGCCCTTCAAGATCTTGGGCAGCAGCGACGCGCCGCCGAACAGGGAGGCCAGAAAAACGGGCCGGTCGACCGTCAGCGTCGCATCCGCCCCCTCCCCGCCCGTCGAAGGCTGTGCGACCAGCACCCCATTGCGGACCTCGACCAGGAACCGCTCCTTACGGTCGGGGAAGTCGAACACCATCCGCAGCCGCGCGTCCTTCGCCTTTTCGGCGTTGAGACGGATCGCCAGCACATCGAAGATCATCTGGCTCTCAAGCGCGGCGATCATGTCCAAGGGAGCCATGGAAGGCGGCAACTTGCGCACGCCGCCCCGCAACTCGTCGGACGCCGTCAGATACATGTTCCGCCAGAGCGAATTCTCGGTCTGATAGCCAAGCTGATCATAGACGCTGGACAGCAGGCGCTTGGCTTCTTTGTCGCCGTCGTTGGCCATGACCGCGTGGTTCAGAAGCGTGGCCGCCCAGCCATAGTCGCCCTTCGCGGCGGCCTCAGTGGCCATCGCCTTGACCTTGGCGGCCCCGCCCATCGCGACCACGTAGCGCTTGCCCGCGTCCGCGGGCGGTGACGGGATGAGATGCGCCGGATTAGCGTCGTACCAGCCCATGTAGCGTTGATAGACCGCCCGGCTGTTGAAGCTCATCGACCCATAGTAGCCGCGATTGAACCAGTCCTTGGACAAGCTGGGCGGCAGCTGGATCTTGGCGGCGATCTCGTCGCCGGTCAGGCCCTGGTTCATCATGCGCACCGTCTGGTCGTGAAGATACTTGTAGGCGTCGCGGTGGCTGGCCAGGAAATCCTTGACGACCGGACCGCCGAACCGCGGCCACCCATGACTGGTGATCATGATGTCGGAGACGTCGCCGAACAGGCGCAGCGCCTCGGTCAGGCCGTCGGCCCAGGCCTTGCTGTCGCGGACAAGGGCGCCGCGCGGGGTCAGGATATTGTGCATCGAGACATTGGCGTTCTCGGCCATGTCCAGGATGCGCAGCTCGGGGAAATAGAGGTTCATTTCGGCCGGGGCTTCGGTCGAGGGCGTGTACTGGAACCGCACCTTCACGCCATCCAGCGTCAGTTCCTGACCGGTATGATCAACGATGACGGTCGGCGGGATCAGGGTGATCGAGCCACGGGCGATGTTCTGGCCGATGCCGGCGGTGATCTGCCCCTCGACGCCTGGCGGCAGCATGACGCCGAACTGGTACTGCGCGCGCCGGCTCATGGCGTTGCCGGCCACGATGTTCTCGGCGGCGACCTCCTCCATGAAGCCCTTGGGCGCGACGATCGGAACCTTGCCGCTCTTGACGTCGGCCTCGTCGACGACGCCACGGACGCCGCCGAAGTGGTCGCTGTGGCTATGGGTGTAGACTACCGCCGTCACGGGCAGCTTGCCCAGCTTCTCGTTGACCAGATCCAGCGCGGCGCGCGCCGTCTCCTGCATGGTCAGGGGATCGATGACGATCCAGCCCGTGTCCCCGCGCACGAAGGTGATGTTCGAGATGTCAAAGCCGCGCACCTGATAGACCCGGTCCGACACCTGGTAGAGCCCGTGCTTGGACAGCAGCTGAGCGTGACGCCACAGGCTCGGGTTCACGGTCGCCGGCGGTTCGGCCTTCAAGAAGTCGTAAGCGGCGAGATTCCAGGCCGCCTGCCCATCGGCGCGCTTGATCACCGGGTCTGAGCGCGTCCCCAAGAACCCCTTGTCGGCGAAATCGAAGTCCTGACGGTCGTTCGTCGGCAGGGTCTGGGCGAAAGCTTTCTGTCGCTCGACTGTGACGGGCGACGCCGGGTCCCGAGCCTCGGCGGCGCCGGCCGCCATCAGCATCACCAGCGCGGTGGCCGCGAACATCCCCTTGCGCATCTCACTCCCCATTATTTGAAACTTTATAGTTTCATTCTACATAGCATCGATGAGCTTGATCGCGAAAGCCCCCGTCTCCGGTACGCCAAGAGGCCGTCCCGGCCAGCCGAAGCCGCGTGTGGACAAGGCCGCGCGCGGCCTCGCCGTGCTGGAGGCCGCCGTCGAGGTCTTCGCCGAAAAGGGGCTGCAGTCAGCGACCATGCAGGACGTCGCCGACCGGATGGGCGTGGCGAAGATCCTGATCTATCGCCTCTATCCGTCGCGTCAGGCGCTGATCGACGCGCTGTTCGGCGACATGCTAGCGCGCGTCGAGGCCGAAGCCGGTCGCCCGTGGGGCGGCTATGGCTCGAGCATCGCCCGGCTGGTCACGATGTCGCGCGTCAATCCCAAACTCGCGTTGTTGTTGCTTCGCGACGCACGCGGCGCGCCCGAGGCCGCAGCCTGGCGTGCAGCGCTCGAAGCCCTGCTGACGCGTCTGATCGAACCCTTCGTCGCCCCGCCCGCCGACGCCTCAGACACCGCGCGCGCCACCTGCCGCCACGCGGCGCGAACCTTTATGCCGTTCGTGATTGAGGCCTGGGCCGCCGGGATCGAAGCCAGCGACGGCATGGACGACGACACCCGCACCCGCTGGTTCGGCGAGATCGTGCGCGCCTGGCGAGAAGCGACCTATGCGGCGGCGGGCCTCAGCCCCCTTCCGCTTCCCCCGCCTCACGCCGCTTGAGCCAGGCGCGGCTGAGCAGACCCATGGCCAGCCAGATCACGATCGCCAGGGCGATCATCGCGATATGCTGCTTGCCCCCGCCGCGCATGGCCTGAACGATCGAGTTTCCAGCGAAGGCGGTCAGGGCGATCTTTGGAACGATGCCGATGGCCGTGCCGGCGGCGAAGTCGCGCAGCCGCATCGGCGTCACGCCGGCCGCCATGTTGACGACGATGAACGGCGCGCTGGGCACCAACCGCACTATCAGGCTGGCCATGAAGCCGTTCTTGCCGATCATCCGCATGAACTTGTTGACGCTCTCGCCTGCGAAGTCACGCAGGATCCGCGCGCCATACGCGCGGCCCAGCCAGAAGCCGACCAGCGACGAGACCAGGGTGCCGACCCAGCTGTAGGCGAAACCCGTCCAGGGCCCGAAGGCCACGACCGCCGCAGCGATCAGCACGAACTGCGGCACGCCCAGAAAGGCCATGACCGCGAAGACAGCGATGGCGACAGGCAGCGCCCAAGGTCCGCTGGCCGCCACCAGCCAGTGCTCGACCGCCGCTTCGCCGTTGACGCCTAGCAGTTGCGCGCCAAACAGGAAGACTAGGCCAACCCCGCCGAACAAGACGAACGACACCGCCACCATGCGCCAGGCGCGGGCGTCCATATTGGTCACGAAGTCGATGAAGCGGCGGATCACGGGCCCTCCTCGCCCAAGCGCCTTCGGGGGTCAAGCGGCGCAAGGCGGACAGCTGCAAACGAAACGGGCGTTTTTCGGGCCGATACCTCCAAACCGCGATCCGGGGACGCCCTTATTCGCCCGTGGCGACATTTGTGTTGCGCGCCCTTCACATGACAGCGTTACTTATCCACAGGCTGCAAGGCCCGCAAACCTTGGCCTGTTAAGGAGTCGCGGACGTGAAAACCCTGGCTGTCATTTCCCGCAAGGGCGGCGCGGGCAAGACGACGCTCTCGGTCAATCTGGCGATCACGGCGCATCTGACCGGTCTTCGCGTCATGCTGGCCGACATCGATCCGCAACGCTCCGCGTCGGACGCCATCAGAGCCCGCGTCGGCGAAGGTCCGACGCTTGCCGAGATCAATGCGGGAAAGCTGTTCTCGACCCAGGTTCAGGCTCAGAACACCGACTTCGACGCCCTGGTCATCGACACGCCCGCCTCGCCGGAATCTGACGTCTTGCAGGCGATCAACTGCGCCGACCTCTGCGTGCTGGTCTGCCGCCCGACCTTCCTGGACATCGCCTCGGTCGTCCGCTCGGCCGAAGCGGTCCGCCGTCTGGGTAAGAAGGGCTTGATCGTCCTGAGCCAGGCGCCGCCGCGTCGCAACGGCGTGGAGCCGCCGGCCGTGCTGAAGGCCGCCGAGGCGTTGCGCTTCACGGGGATGCCCCTCGCCGCGGTCGGTCTGCGCGCCCGCACCGCCTTCCAGCAGTCGATCGCCCATGGCCGTTCGGTCTGCGAGTGGGATCCGGGATCGCCCGCCGCCGAGGAAATCTCGCGTCTCTGGGGTCTGCTGGCGCCAATGCTGCTGGGTCAAGGGGACATCCAGGTCCGGGCGGGCTAGCCTGCGCCCATGAAGATTCTGGCCGTCTCGGGCAGCTTGCGCGCCGCCTCCTACAACACCGCGCTGCTGCGCGCGGCCGGCGAACTCGCGCCCACGGGCGTGGAGATCGAGATCTTCCGCCTGCACGACCTCCCCTTCTTCAACGAGGATGTGGAGGCGGAGGGCGACCCGCCGCCCGTCGTCGCCTGGAAGGATGCGGTCCGTGCGGCCCCGGCCCTGCTGATCGCCTGCCCGGAGTACAATGGCGGCCTGACCGCGTCGTTGAAGAACGCGATCGACTGGGCCTCGCGCGGCAAGCCTGCGCCCCTGGACGGCAAGATCGCCTGTGCGATGGGGGCCAGCCCCGGGATCACCGGGACGGTCCGCGCGCAGGACGCCCTTCGCCTCAACCTGCGTCGCGCCGGCTGCGACCTGGCTCCGCTGTCGGAGATCCTGGTCGGCCAGGCCCATACCAAGATCGAAAATGGCGTACTGACGGACGAGCGCACTCGCCAGGCGATCACGCGCCACCTGGCGAGCTTCGTCGAGATTGTCAGGGCGCGGGCCTAACCGCCCGCCAGCTTGCGCAGGTCGTAGTCGGGTCCAAAGTTCAGCACGAACAGCGCGCCCAGCAGCACCGTCTGCTTGGCCGAGCCCAGATGCAGGCCGACAGCACCGGCGCCCGCTGGAATATCGATCATGGCGCGGCCGGGCACGGTGTACATCTTCCACTCGCCGCCGACCTTGATCCCGCCCTGCAGCGCCGCGTCATAAGGCGCCGAGGACTGCTGGATGCGGACGGCGGGAATGTCGGCGCTGGCCGGACCACCGTCGACAGGCTCGGCCTTGGCCCAGAACGCCACCAGCAGCACGTCGCCCTTGGTGATCTTGCCGGTCAGGGGCTGCGACGCCCCAACGTCCCAGGGGTTGGCGCTGGCGCTTTGCACCTCGACCTTGGTCGCCCCACCGCCCTGGACGGTCTTGTCCTTTACCGCCGCGCTCTTCTGGCCAGCGCCATAGACGCCCCAAGTCGCCGAAGGCTGGTTGATCGCCTTTTGCATGATGTCGCCATCGCTGGACTGCCGCGCCAGACCCGGCGAGGCGGCGCCGATCGCCAGCGCCAAGGCGGCCAGCGCGATGTACAGAAGCTTCCATTTCATAGGCGGTGTTCCCCCTGCGTGGCCGTCCTACGGCCGTGCGTTTCCCCCGAGGATCGTCCGCGTTTCCCGGGATCGATCCTACAAATGGTAGCGGTATCTCCGAGGGCGTTCGGGCGCAAGAACCCTCAGACGCGAAGTTCGCCAAAATGTCTCAAACCACGACCGTGTCGCGTTGCACCCTGGCGAACGGGGGCGTAAACACCGCCGCAATCCTGAAAACGGTCCTGTTGTTCGGACCAGGCAACACAGGGGAGTCCTGCAAGATGTCGCTCGAGTCCGCCGCCCTGCGGCGCATCGCACCGTCGGCCACCATCGCAATCAGCGCCAAGGCGCGCGCGCTGAAAGCCGCCGGTCGTGACGTGATCGCCCTTTCTGCGGGCGAGCCCGACTTCGACACGCCGGACAATATCAAGAACGCCGCCATCGAGGCCATCAAGGCCGGCAAGACCAAGTACACCGACCCCGACGGCATGCCCGAGCTGAAGGCGGCCATCTGCGCCAAGTTCAAGCGTGAGAACGGTCTCGAGTACAAGCCGAGCCAGATCCACGTCGCCCCGGGCGGCAAGCCGGTGATCTACAACGCCCTGGTCGCCACCCTGAACCCGGGCGACGAGGTGATCATCCCCGCGCCGTACTGGGTGTCGTACCCCGACATGACCCTGCTGGCCGGCGGGACGCCCGTCTCGGTGGAGACCACCGCCGAGAGCGGCTTCAAGATCACCCCGGCGGCTCTGGAAGCGGCGATCACGTCCAAGACCAAGTGGCTGATCATCAACAGCCCGTCGAACCCGTCGGGCGGCGCCTACACCCGCGCCGAGCTGCAGGCGATCGCGGACGTGCTGCTGCGCCACCCGCAGGTCTGGGTGCTGACCGACGACATGTACGAACACCTGGTGTTCGACGACTTCGAGTTCACCACCATCGCCCAGGTCGAGCCCAAGCTCTATGACCGCACCCTGACGATGAATGGCGTCTCGAAGGGCTATTCGATGACCGGCTGGCGCATCGGCTACGCCGGCGGTCCCGAGCCGCTGATCAAGGCCATGGGCAAGATGATCAGCCAGACGACCTCGAACCCCTGCTCGATCTCGCAGTGGGCCGCGCTCGAGGCGCTGAACGGCACGCAGGACTTCATCAAGCCGAACGCCAAGCTGTTCCAGGAACGCCGCGACCTCGTCGTGTCGATGCTGAACCAGGCCACCGGCCTGCACTGCCCGACCCCGGAAGGCGCGTTCTACGTCTATCCCTCGTGCGCCGGCCTGATCGGCAAGACCGCGCCTTCGGGCAAGGTCATCGCGAGCGACGAAGACTTCGCGACCGAACTGCTGGAGTCTGAGGGCGTAGCCGTCGTGCACGGCGCGGCGTTCGGCCTGTCGCCGTTCTTCCGCATCAGCTACGCCACCAGCAGCGACGTGCTGGAAGACGCCTGCTCGCGCATTCAGCGCTTCTGCGCGGCGGTGAAGTAGTCCTCAAATCCTCACCCTAACGGGGAGGTGTCGGCTCGAAGAGACGACGGAGGGGGAACAGGCACGATAGCTCGCGCTTCCCCCTCCGGCCTTCGGCCTCCTCCCCCGCTGGGAGGAGGATTTTCAAGATCTATCCCCTGATCCAGTCCGTCAGACCCTCGCGAGCGTGGACCTCGATCAACGCTGGTCGCTGGCGCACGCGATCCAGATAGCGTTTCAGGTTCGACCACTCGGTCGCCGGCTTGGGCATGTTGCGCGTCCAGCGGCAAAGGATCGTCGTCAGCAGGTCCACCGTCGTGAAGGTGTCCCCAACCACGACGTCCCGATCGGCGAGGCGGGCGTCCAGCCGCGCCAAACCCTCTTCGATCTTGGCGCGCGCCGCGGCCTGCACCGCCGCCTGCGCCTCGCCGCCGGCGGGCTCATGCGGATAAAACCAGGCTCTGAAGTGGGGTTGAAAGCTGTTGGCCAGCCAGAAGCTCCAGCTGAGATAGGCCGCCCGTTCGGGTGAGCCCACGGGCGGCGCAAAGCCGGCTTCAGGGTGGCGTTCGGCCAGCAATGTGGCGATCGCCGCCATCTGGGTGACGGGCGCGCCGTCCACGATCAGGGTGGGCACCACGCCGTCGGGATTGATCGCCAAGTAGTCGGCCGTCTTGTGCTCACCGTTGTCGAAATCCAGGAGTCGGATCTCAAACGGCACGTCCAGTTCCAGGAGAAGCCAGTGGATAGCCGTACCGGCCGTGCTCGGCGAACCGTAGAGCGTGTACATCGCGTCTCCTTCCGTGGGTCGAGGCGGATAGACGACGGCTTCGCGACCGGGGTCAAGGCGGCTTGGACCGCAGTGACTGTGGCGCCAGCGCGCACAACCGGCGAAACTTCCCGCTTGCTATGCACGCCAAGATTGTTCTTGATACGTTCACGTCATGCCCGGGAGATCTGCATGCGCCTCCTTACGCTCCTCGTCGCCGCCATGCTGGCGGCGTCCGGGTCCGCTCTCGCTGATCCGGCGATCGGCAAACGGGTCGAGGCGGTCTTCGCAGACGATGCGGTGACCCTGACCGAGGCCGGCAAGACAGTGCTGGTCTATCGCACCAAGCCGCTGGATGCGGGGAACGAGCCGGGCCGCGCAAACTATGTCAGCCCGCTCTACGCGCCGGACGGAACGGCGCTTACCGAGGACAAGCCTGGAGATCACCCGCACCACCGGGGTCTCTGGTGGGCCTGGATGAAGGTGCAGGTGGACGGCAAGTCGGTCGCCGACGGCTGGTATATGAAAAACCTGTCGTACTTTGTTCGCGAGAAGCGCTTTTTGGGCGACGCGGAGGGCGGCGGGACCCTGACGGTGGAGGTCGACTGGATCGTCAATTCGGGGCCGGAGTTGGCCTACATCGCCCGCGAGGTCACCCAGGTGATCATCAGGCCGCTTAAGGGCGGCGTGCGGCGTGTGGAGTTCGAAACCACAATCACCGCCCGCGTCGACGCGCTTGGCCTGGGCGGCAGCGAGGATGACAGAGGTTTTGGCGGCTTCTCGATCCGCTTGGTAGACCCCGAGCACCTAGCCTTCGCCTCGTCTGGAAAGACGCTCACTCCCAATGGAGCCGCGCTCAAGGCAGGGCCATCGATGGGCTTCGCCTGGGCGGGCGGCTCGAATTCTCCGGCCTGGACAGTCGGACTTGCCTGCAAGGCCAATGGAGAGGCGGTGACGCGCTGGATGCTGTACAATGAGCGCTCGATGCAGAACTGCGTGTTCCCCGGCCGTGCGCCCCTGATCCTTAGGAAGGACCAGGCGCTTCGGCTCCAAGAGACAGTCGTGATCCGCCCCGCCAACAAGAAGAAGCCCTGAGATCGATGGCCGAAATCGTCAATCTGAACCAGGCCCGGAAGGCCAAGACCAAGGCCGACGATAAGGCGCGCGCCGCCGAAAACCGCGCCCGCTTTGGCCGCACCAAGGCGGAAAAGACGCTCGACGCCGCACGCGCCGACAAGCTTCGCCGCGATCTCGACGGCGCCAAGCGCGAAGACTGAGCCCTTAGGCGTCCGGCTCCGCCCAAGCGCCTGTGTCCTGAAGGTAGACTTCGTGGGGCGGCAAGCCTTCGACCAGTCTGCGAAGCCGCCGGGCTGTCGCGGCGTACTCTGCGGCCAAGGCGGCGGTGTTCACACCGTCGTACAGCGGACTGGCTCGCCGCGGCCGAATTCCCTGCCCGTGCATCACCGCAAGCCAGGACGAGGTCGAAAACAGCTCATCACTGCCGCTGACCAAGACGCCGCGCTCGGCGTAGAGGGCCACACGCTCGGACAGGCTGTCGGGGATCGGCATGGTGCGGACATAGTCCCAGAACGGGTCTCCGACCCGCCGCGTCGCGTGATAGTGCAGAATGATGAAGTCGCGGATCAGCTCGCCCTCGGCCTTGACCGCAGCGTTGTAGCCCGCCCGCAGAACCGGACTGAACGATCGGTCCGGGAAGAACTTCAGCAGGGCCTGCAGACCGGAATGAACCATATGCAGGCTCGTCGACTCCAGCGGCTCGATGAACCCGCTGGCCAGACCCAGGGCGACGACATTGGCTTTCCAGGCGGCCCGACGCCGACCCGTCACGAACCGCAGCTTGCGCGGTTCGGCCTCCAGGTCGCCGTCCAAGCCGTCACGCAAAACCGTCTCGGCGCGATCATCGTCGGTGAAGGCGCTGGAATAGACATAGCCGTTGCCGGTGCGGTGTTGCAGCGGGATCCGCCAGCGCCAACCGGCCTCTTGGGCGATCGACTGCGTGTAGGGAACGGCGGGTCCGACCTTGGCGCAGGGGGCGGCGATGGCGCGATCGACCGGCAACCAGCGACTCCAGTCGTCATAGCCGGCCGCCAGGGCGCCCTCGATCAGGAGTCCCCGAAACCCCGAACAGTCGATGAAAAGCTCACCCTCGACCTGGCGCCCGTCCTTCAAACGCAAGCACTCGACAAAGCCATCCTCGGGCCGCTGATCGACAGCAACGACCTCGCCTTCGATCCGCCGAACGCCGCGCCCCTCGGCCAATCGCCGGAGAAAGCGGCCATAGAGCACCGCATCAAAATGATAGGCCGACATCAGCTGTGACAGCGGCGTCGCGGGGTCAGTGGCGGTTGGCCCGGCCCGGCCTTGCCGGGCGGCCAGGGCGCAGACCGAATAGTCTTCCAGGCTCGCGTCGGGATCGGCGGCCATCAACCGCAGAAAATGCTGCGGGAATACGCCGAGCGTCGGCTGGCCGCCCAGAACACCGAACGGATGCAGGTAGCGCTCGCCCGAACAACCCCAATCGACAAACTCGATGCCCAGCTTCAGCGTGGCGCGCGTCGCGCGCATGAAAGCCGGCTCCTTGAGCCCAACCATGGCGTTGAACTGTCGGATCGCAGGAATGGTCGCCTCGCCCACCCCGACCACGCCGATCTCGGCGGACTCGACCACCGTGACAGCGCATCGCTTGCCCAAGGCGGCGTTGAGCAGCGCGGCGGCCATCCAGCCCGCGGAGCCGCCGCCAAGGATAACGATCGACTGAATCGCCTCGCCCATGAGTCTCTGTCCGCCCTCCCCGAGCCTAGAGACCGCTTTGTCGGCCATCCGTGCGTCGGACGCCAGCCGCTTGCGCCTCACACCCAAGTGCGCGATGTCCAGCGCTCAGGAGACCGTCCCATGCCAGGCCTTCGCAAACGCTCGGTGAACCTTGTCGGCCACGCCACCTCTCTGGCTCTAGAGCCAGAGTTCTGGGCGGTCCTCGAAGCCGCAGCTGTTGCAGGGGGCCACAGCCTCGCGGCCTTGATCCAGAGCGTCGACCGGGAACGGGGCGAGCGGCCGCTGGCGTCGGCGTGCAGGGTCTTCGCGCTCGAGCACGTCGCTCAAAACCCGCTGACGCCAGCGGCCTCGCCCGTCATCGATTGAGCGCGGCGCCGCCGGAACTAGCCGCCCGCCGGCTTGGGCGCATCCGGCAGCTTCGGCGCAGACGCCGAGATATCGACGTCGACCTTCTTCTCCTGCGTGAACCCGCCGGACATCATGAAAAAGGCGAGCACGGCCACGACGACGACGAGCGCGCCAACGATGAACGCCAGCCCACTGTTCCCACCACGATTGGCGCCTTCAGCCATCTGTATCTCCTCGCCCTACGGCAATGTCTGTGATGGCCCATCAACGGCGCGAGATATGGGAAGTTCCCGCAGGCTTGAGGGCTTGCAACAGACAGACACACGGCGAAGGGCTTAAGCCCGGCGCGCTTTGTGCTACATATGTTCCATGTTTCCCGACACCGACTCGCCGAGCCCCACCGAGGAATTCCCCGGCGACCTGCCCGCTCCGCGCATTTCCGACCTCGCCCGAGCCCGCCCGCCCGCTGGCGCCGCGCCCGGCTACCTCGACGGCCTGAACCCCGAGCAGCGCGAAGCGGTGGAGACCACCGAGGGTCCGCTGCTGGTGCTTGCCGGCGCCGGCACGGGTAAGACCCGCGTCTTGACCACACGCCTGGCCCATATCCTGGCCACCGGCCGCGCCCGTCCGTGGGAGCTGCTGGCTGTCACCTTCACCAACAAGGCCGCCCGCGAGATGCGCGAGCGGATCACCCACATCATCGGCCCGGAGGCTGAGGGCCTGCGCTGGCTGGGCACGTTCCATTCGGTGGCCGCACAGATTCTGCGCCGCCACGCCGAGCTGATCGGGCTGAAGTCGAACTACACGATCATCGACACCGACGATCAGGAGCGCTTGCTCAAGCAGTTGATCGAGGCCGAGAACATCGACGCCAAGCGGTGGACGCCCCGCATCCTGTCGCAGATCATCGACGGCTGGAAGAACCGCGGCTGGACGCCTGATCGGGTGCCGACCAGCGAAGCCGGCGAGTTCGCAAACGGCAAGGGGATCAGCCTCTATCGGCAGTATCAGGAGCGCCTTCGCATCCTGAACGCCTGTGATTTCGGCGATCTTTTGCTGCACAATATCAGCATCTTCACAGGCCATCCTGACGTGCTGGACGAGTTCCAGAAGCGCTTCAAGTACGTGATGGTCGACGAGTACCAGGACACCAACGTCGCCCAGTACCTGTGGCTACGCCTGCTGGCCCAGGGCCGCCAGAACGTCTGCTGCGTGGGCGACGACGACCAGTCGATCTACGGCTGGCGCGGGGCTGAAGTGGACAACATCCTGCGCTTTGAGCGCGACTTCCCGGGCGCCAAGGTCGTGCGCCTGGAGTGCAACTACCGCTCCACCGAGCACATCCTGGCCGCCGCGTCGGGCCTGATCACCGCCAACAAGGGGCGTCTGGGCAAGACCCTGTGGACCCCGTCCAAGGGCGGCGAGAAGGTCAAGGTGTCAGGCGTCTGGGACGGCGAAGCCGAAAGCCGGATGATCGCCGACGAGATCGAGCGCGCCAAGAAGGCCGGTCGCAAGTACAGCCAGATGGCGATCCTTGTCCGCGCCAGCTTCCAGATGCGCGCCTTCGAAGAGCGCTTCGTGATGCTGCAGATCCCCTACAAGGTGGTCGGCGGCCCGCGCTTCTTCGAGCGCGCCGAAATCCGCGACGCCCACGCCTATCTGCGTCTGATCCAGTCGCCCGACGACGATCTGGCCTTCGAGCGGATCGTCAACACGCCCAAGCGCGGCATCGGCGACACCAGCGTTCAGAAACTGCTGCAAATCGCTCGCCTGGAAGGGATTTCCACCGTCGACGCCGCCCGCGCGATCATCGCCAGCGACGAGCTGCCGGCCCGTACCCGCACCGCACTGAGCAACTTTATCCGCGATCTGGACCGCTGGCGTTCGCTGGTCGGGACCGTGCATCACCAGCGCCTGCTGGAAACCGTGCTGGAGGAAAGCGGCTATACCGACGCCCTGCGCCTCGACAAGGGCCCGACCAGTCAGACGCGCCTCGAAAACCTGAAGGAACTGGTCCAGTCGATGGGCGCGTTCGATACGCTTGAGGGCTACCTGGAACACGTGTCGCTGGTCATGGATCTCGATCGCGAGGCCACCGGCGACGCGGTCTGGATCATGACCCTGCACTCGGCCAAGGGCCTGGAGTTCCCGTTGGTCTTCCTGCCCGGCTGGGAGGAAGGCGTGTTCCCCAGCCAGCGCAGCATGGACGACAAGGGTGAGAAGGGCCTCGAGGAAGAACGGCGTCTGGCCTATGTCGGCATCACCCGCGCCCGTGAGGAAGCCCGCATCAGTTTCGTGGCCAACCGCCAGGTCTATGGCCGCTGGACGTCGCAACTCCCCAGCCGCTTTGTCGACGAACTGCCGATCGCCCACGTCGATGCGGCCTCGGAGACCGGCTACTACGGCGGCGGCCCGGGCATGCAGTCGACGGCCGCCTCGCGCTGGGACGATCCGGGCGCCAGCGCCTTCCAGGCCGGCAGCTACGACAGCCCCGGCTGGAAGCGGGCCCAGGAGCGCACCTCGGGCTTTGGCGAACGTGGCGGATCTTGGCGCGGGATCCAGGGCGTGCGCGCCGGTTCGGCGGCGCGTGCGGCCCCGATCGAGGGCGAAGGCCGCCTGGTCGCGGTCTCCGCCCCGACCAACAGCGCCTATTCGCGCGGCGACCGGGTGTTCCACGTCAAGTTCGGCTACGGCAAGGTCACCGGTATCGAAGGCAACAAGCTCACGGTCGCCTTTGACAAGGCCGGCGAGAAGAAGGTCATCGACAGCTTCGTCGAGAAAGCCTGATCACCCCTCGGGCTTTAGCCCAGGGCGGACGCCGTCATGCTCCGGCTGCGCCTCGCTGGGGCGCGGCCCCAGCGTCTCCCAGACGCCGACGGCGATCAAAACCAGGGTTGTCAGCCACGATAGCGCCAGCGGCTGAAGATATGGCGACGCCACGCCCAATCCCGCCAGCCCAGCCAGACCCAGAAGGCGCGGCCGCGACCAGCGGCGGAACACCGCCCGCTTGAACAGAAGCGCGCCGAGCAGGAACAGCGCGGGTCCGCCAATCAGCGCCAGCGCCACCTTGGTCTCCATGTGGCCGATAGGGTGATGGATCACCCACTCGTCGCCGACGGCGGTCACGATGATCCCGGCGATGATGGGCAGATGGGCGTAGGTATAGGCCACGCGGGCGATCGCGCCCGGATCGCTCGACTCAGCGATCGCCTTGCTAGCCGCCTCGGCCGTGGACGAGAAGTAGATCCACCACATGGTCAGGCTGCACAGGAACGCGCCGGTGAAGGCGGCCATCACCGACGCCTCCCACTCCAGGCCAATGACAGTCGATCCCGAGATGATGATCGACTCGCCCAGCGCGATGATCGTGAACAAGGCGCAGCGCTCGGCCATGTGGCCGCCCTCGACGTTCCACTCCGAGGTCTTGGTGCGACCAAGGCCAGGGGTCCAGAAACCCACGGCCGGCGAGACATACTCGATCGCCAGCGCCAGGCCCCAGACCAGCAGTCGCCCCTCTCCCTCGACGAACGCGCCGGTGATCCAGAAAACCCCGGCGAAGGACAGCCAGGCGGTGATCCGCAGGAAGTTGGCGCGGTGCCCTTCGTCCTTCCAAGCCGTCCACAGGAAGAAGGCGCTGCGCCCCACCTGGATGAAGACGTGAGCTGCGGCGAAGGCCAGGCCGCGCGCGCCGAAGGCGTCGGGGATCGAAGCCGCCAACACCATGGCCGCCGCCATCATCACGAACAGCATCAAGCGGACAGGCCCCCGCTCGGGATCCAGCCAGTTCGTCACCCAGGCGGTGTAGATCCACGACCACCACACCGCCAGCAGCAGCACGGCCGCATGCAGGACCCCAGGTCCATCCGGGTGCTTCAAGACAACGTGCGAGAGCTGGGTCACCGCGAAGACGAAGACCAGGTCAAAGAACAGCTCGGCATAGGTGACCCGCGCATGCTCCTCGGCATTGCGGGCGCGCAGCAAGCTGGGAACGGTCTTGGCCATGCCTGTCATCCTAACGCATCAGCGGCCGCCGGGAATGGAGAACCAAAATCTGCCTGATGCGCTATGCCGACATGCAACGCCTGAACCGCATGATCGCCCCGCTCAAGGCCTTCGGCGCGACACGACCTGTCGCCTTTGGCGCGCCGCTCTGCGCATTTGTTGGCGCGCTCGCCGGCTTGGCCATGCAGACAGGCCCGCAAGACGGCCCATTCCAGCCGGACATGGAACCGACGCGGACCAGGATGGAGGCCACCGCTGAGCCTATTATCTATCCGTCAGGCGATCTTCCCGACTACGTGGTTGGAACCGATTTTCTCAAGGCGACCCAGGCCCCGCCGGTCACCTACGCCAGCTATAAGCCGCCGCCCCTGCCCCCGCCGCCGGAGCTTCCAGCCTATGTCCCTGCGCGTCACGTCGCCGCCGACGTTCCCGCCGGGCCCGAGCGCGCGCACTGGGCGTCGGAACGCGGCGACATCCTCGATACGTCTCTTCCCGAGGATCGTCTGTCAGCCCCGGCGGACACCCTGATGCTCGCCGACGCGGCCGCCACGGGCATGACCTCGCGCTGAAGGCTCGCTTTTCAACGACTTTGCCGCTAACGGAGCGGCATGACCGACTATACGCCCCAGCAGATCGTCGCCCGTGGCTCGCGCGTCGAGGCCGAGACCGCCGCCGACGCCATCGACAACCATCCGGGCCTGGAAGGCGCGACCTACTCGATCCTGGAAGAGGACGAGGACAAGAACGTCTGGCGCATCGACGCCTTCCCGACGACCGACGAGGAAGACGCCAGCCTGATGGCGTTGCTGGGCGAATACGACCTAAAGGTTTCCCGCGACACCCTGGCCGACGCCGACTGGCTGGCCATGGCCCTGTCGGGTCTGCCGCCCGTGCGCGCCGGCCGCTTCTTCGTCTACGGCATGCACGACCGTGGCCGCCTGCCGGCCAGCACCGTCAACCTGCGGATCGAGGCCGGCGCGGCATTCGGCACCGGCCACCACGGCACCACCGTCGGCTGCCTGCAGGCCTATGACCGCCTGATCAAGGCGCGCAAGTTCAACAAGGTGCTCGACGTCGGCGCCGGCACCGGCCTGCTGGCCATCGCCGCCGCTCGTACCGGCGCCAAACTGGCCGTCGGCACCGACATCGACAAGCCCAGCGTGCGAATCTCCAAGGAGAACGCCCAGGTCAACAAGGCCAATGCGCGCTTCGTCCACGCCTCGGGCCTTTCGAACCGTCTGGTCGCCGAGAACGCGCCCTACGACCTCGTCTTCGCCAACATCCTGGCCCGCCCGCTGATCAGCCTCGCGCAAGACATCAAGCGCGCCCTCGTCCCCGGCGGCACTGTGATCCTGTCCGGCCTGCTGCGCACCCAAGAGCGGATGGTCAAGGCCGCCTACCTTTCGCGCGGCTTCAAGGTCGTGACCCGCATCCACCGCGACGCCTGGGCGACGCTGGTGCTGCAGCGGCCGTAGACAGTCGAAATCCAAATCCTCCCCCTCGCGGGGGAGGTGGCCCGAAGGGCCGGTGGGGGAAGGTCTGCAAAGCTTGCCTCTTCCCCCTCCGTCGTCTCTTCGAGCCGACACCTCCCCCGCTTGGGGGAGGATAGAACATCTTCCCTGCGCGCCCGGAGAGGCCTAAATCCTCCCCATGCGCCAGACCTTCGACGAATCCACCGATCCCTCCTTCGGCCCCAAGCACGTCCCGCTGATCCGCCAGGCCATGGCGGCGCAGGGGCTGGACGGCTTCCTCGTGCCGCACGAGGACGAACACCAGAACGAGTACCTGCCCGCCGCCAATGACCGGCTGGCCTGGGCCAGCGGCTTCACCGGCTCGGCCGGTGCGGGCGTGATCCTGAAGGACCGCGCCGCCGTCTTCGTCGACGGCCGCTACACCCTGCAGGTCCGCGAGCAGGTCGACCAGGGCGTGTTCGAGATCCGTGACCTCGTCGAGGGCGGCGTCCCGGACTATCTGGAAACCGTGTCGAAGGGCGCCGTGATCGGCTATGACGCTCGCCTGCACAGCCCCGCCGCTCTGGACGGCCTGAAGGCCGCCGCCACTCGCGCCGGAGCGACACTGAAGCCTGTCGCCGCCAACCCGGTCGACCAGGCCTGGGGCGAGGCTCGCCCGCCGCAGCCCATGGCGCCGGTAGTCCCTCAGCCGCTCGAGCACGCCGGCGAAGAGTCCAGCGCCAAGCGCGCCAGGGTCGGCGCTTCGGTCGCAGCGCTGGGCGCCGACGCGGCGGTGATCACGGCTCCGGCCTCGATCGCCTGGTTGTTCAACGTGCGCGGCGGCGACGTCATCCGCACCCCGCTGCCGCTGTCGCAGGCCATCCTGAACGCCGACGGCACGGCGCGCCTGTTCCTGGAGCCGGCCAAGGTCACGACAGACCTGCCGGCCTGGCTCGGCAACCAGGTCTCGCTGGAGACCCCGGACAAGCTCGAAGCCGCGCTCGCCGACCTCTCGGGCAAGAGTGTCGTCGTCGATCCGGCCCAGTCCTCGGCCTGGTACTTCGACGTCCTGACCGCCGCCGGCGCCAAGGTCGTGCGGGCGATGGATCCCTGCACCCTGCCGCGCGCCTGCAAGAACGCCGTCGAGCTGGAGGGTACGCGCGAGGCGCACCGCCGCGACGGCGCGGCCCTGACGCGTTTCCTGCACTGGCTGGCGACCGAGGGCCAGATCAACCCGCCGGACGAGAAGGAAGCCGTCGCCAAGCTTGAAGCCTTCCGTGAAGCCACCGGCGTGCTGAAGGACCTTTCCTTCGACACCATCGGCGCGGCCAACGGCCACGGCGCCCTTCCCCACTACCGCCCGACCGAGCGGTCCAACGAGCGCGCCAAGATGGGCTCGTTGCTGCTGGTCGACAGCGGCGGTCAGTATCTGGACGGCACGACGGACGTCACCCGCACGGTGGCGATCGGCGAGCCCACGGCTGAGATGGTCCAGCGCAACACGCTCGTGCTGAAGGGCCATCTGGCCATCGCTCGCCTCCGCTTCCCGGCCGGCACCACCGGCTCGGCCATCGACGCCCTGGCGCGGATGGCCCTGTGGGCGCATGGCCTCGACTATGACCACGGCACCGGCCACGGCGTCGGCGTCTATCTGGGCGTCCACGAGGGACCGCAGCGAATTTCGAAGGCGCCGAACACCATCGCCCTGCAGCCGGGCATGATCGTCTCGAACGAGCCCGGCTACTACAAGGACGGCGAGTACGGCATCCGGATCGAGAACCTTGAGGTGGTCATGCCCGCCGAGGACCTGCCCGGCGGCGAGCGGCCTATGCACCGCTTCGAGGCCCTGACCCTGGCCCCGATCGACCGTCGCCTGATCGACAAGGCGCTCCTCACCAACGAAGAAATCGCCCAGTTCGACGCCTATCACGCCCGGGTGCTGCGCGAGATTGGGCCTCGGGTTGAGCTTGAGGTTAGGACCTGGATGGAACAGGCCTGCGCGCCGCTTTAGGCGCGAGATCCTCTGCCCAAGGGAGAGGTGTCGGCGGAGTCGACGGAGAGGGAAGTCGCAAGCTCAACAGCACTTCCCCCTCCGGTCGCTTCGCGACCACCTCCCCCGCGAGGGGGAGGATTTGATGCGACCTACCGGATCCGCGTCCACTTCTGGGTCTTGCACAGCGGCGCGACGATGCAGCCCTTGAGCTTCAGCTCGGTGTTGCTGACCATTTCGATCGTGCCCGAATAGGTGCCGCCATCCTCGGGGTTGTAGACCTTGCCGCCAGTCCACTTGGTGGGGCCGCCGCTGAAGTCGTAGAGCATCTGCAGGTTCTTCAAGGTGCGGCCGCGCTGGCTCTCGTCCTTGTTCTTGATGTCCTTCAGGCCCGGATTGGTCTTGATGTGGTCGGATGTCACCAGCTTGCCGCAGAGGCTGTTGCCGCAGCGCGAGATCTCGACCTGGCCGCCATTGCCCGGCGTCGCCCACAGGCCCGTGACATCCGCAGCGAAGGCGGGCGCTGAAACGGCGAGGCTGGCGCCGAGCGCGGCGGCGGCGATCATGGCTTTGCGGATCATCAAAATCTCCCTGTTCACGCGATCAGCGTGCGTCTTGGTCGCTTGGTTGCGCGATCACGTCTCTCGAAACAAGCGTTCGCACGAAATCGCGGCGAGAATTCGGAAAGCAGTCAGCCCGCCACAAGCGCCAGCCACTCGTCTTCTGTCATCACCTGGATGCCAAGTTCCGTAGCGGTCTTGAGCTTGGAGCCCGCGCCGGGGCCGGCGACCACGAGGTCGGTCTTCTTGGAGACTGAAGACGCGACCTTGGCCCCCAAGCCCTCGGCCTGCGCCTTGGCCTCGTCGCGGGTCATCTTCTCCAGCGATCCGGTGAAGACGATGGTCTTGCCCGCCACCGCAGTGTCGGTCTTGGGCTTGGCCACCGGCTGGATGTCGAGCTCGGCGACGAGGTTGGCGACCTTCTGGCGGTTGTGGTCTTCGGCGAAGAAGCGCGCCAGGGATTGCGCCGCCACCGGTCCGACGCCGTCGATGGCGGCCAGGTGCAGATAGTCATCGCCCGGCGCGCCTGACGCCGCCGCCGCCAGCCCCTCGGCGAAGGCGTCCCAGGTTCCGTAGCGCTGCGCCAGCGCCGCGCGGGCGGGCTTCGTCAGCTTCGGGACTGCGTGGCCGATCTTGATCTCAAGGTCGTCGGTCTGCGGCCACGGGTCGGCGACCAGACCGCCCTTCCCCGCCTCGATCAGCATGTCCAGCGCCTTGGGCCCCACGCCCGGCGCCGTGGAGAGCTCGAGATAGGTCTCGCCGGGCAGCGCCCGTGCGGCGGCCTCGGCGGCGGCCTGCAGGTCCGCAAAGCGGTCAAAGTTGCGGGCCAGCACCGTAGAGGTCGTCTCGCCGATGTCGCGCGCGCCCAGGCCGTAGATCATGCGGTCCATGCCGATGGTCCGCCGCGCCTCGACCCCCTTGACCAGATTGGCCACCGACGTCTCGCCATAGCCCTCGCGTTCGCGCAGGGCGGCCAGCTTCTCCTCGTCGCGCGCCAGCTTGAAGATGTCGGCGGGCTCGGTGATCCAGCCTTCCTCGAAAAAGGCCTGCAGCTGCTTCTCGCCCAAACCTTCGATGTCGAACGCCCGGCGGGAGACGAAGTGGCGCAGGTGCTCGACCCGCTGAAACGGACAGGCGAACTCGCCGGTGCAACGACGCACCACCGACTCCTGGCCGGACGCCGTCACCTCGCGCGCCAGCGGTGTCTGCAAGGGACACGGGCAGATATGGGGGAATTCATAGGGCGGCGGCGCGGGATGAGGCCGCGCGTCCAGCGCGACCTCGACGATCTGCGGAATGACGTCCCCGGCCCGCTGGATAACGACGGTGTCGCCGACGCGCACATCCAGGCGCGCGATCTCGTCGCCATTGTGCAGGGTGGCGTTGGTCACCGAGACGCCGCCGACCGTCACCGGCTTCAGCCGCGCCACGGGGGTGATGGCGCCGGTGCGGCCGACCTGAAGATCGATGGCTTCCAGAACCGTCCGCGCGCGCTGCGCCGGGAACTTGCGGGCGATCGCCCAGCGCGGCGAGCGGGAGACGAAGCCCAGGCGGCGCTGCTGCTCCAGGTCGTCGACCTTGTAGACGACGCCGTCGATATCGAAGCCCAGGGTCGGCCGCAGGACCTCGAACTGGGCGTAGATATCGAGCAGACCTTGTGCGTTCAGCACGCGCTGGGCGGGCGGCGCCGTGGTCACGAAACCCCATTTGGCCAGCTTTTCCAGCGCGCCCCACTGCGTCTCGGCGAACGCGTCCGACACGAGACCCCAGGCGTAGCCGAAGAACCGCAACGGCCGTTGGGCGCTGATCTTGGGATCAATCTGGCGCAGCGAGCCCGCCGCGAAGTTGCGAGGATTGGCGTAGGTGCGCTGACCGGCCTCTTCGGCGGCCGTGTTGAAGGCGGCGAAGGCCTCCAGCTCGACATAGACCTCGCCGCGCACCTCGATCACGTCGGGCCAGCCCGCGCCCTTCAGGCGGTGGGGAATGTCGGCGATGGTGCGCAGATTGGCGGTCACGTCCTCGCCAACGCGCCCGTCGCCGCGCGTCGCGCCCTGCACGAGGATACCCTTCTCATAGCGCAGCGAGGCCGACAGGCCGTCGATCTTGGGCTCAGCGGTGTAGGCGACTGTCTCGGACGGCGGGATCCGTAGGAAGCGTCGGATGCGGGCGTCAAACTCGATCGCCTCGTCGTTCGAGAAGGCGTTGTCGAGGCTTAGCATCGGCACGCCGTGCTCCACCGGCGCGAACTGCTCGGCCCGCGCGGCGCCGACCCGCATCGAGGGCGAGTTGTCGCGCACCAGATGCGGGAAGCGGGTCTCGATATCGAGGTTCCGCCGCTTCAGCGCGTCGTACTCGGCGTCGCTGACTGTCGGGTTGTCCTGTTGGTGATAGGCGATGTCATGCGTCGCCAGGAGATCGGCCAGACGCTCCAGTTCCTCGACGGCCTGGGCTTCGGTGAGGTCGGCGACGGGGATCTGTGACACGGGGCGAATCCGAAAGGCGAAGAACGCGGCGAGGTTAGCAACGCGGTGGTGATGGGGGGAGTCACACGCGCCCTCGCCTGACAGGCGAACTTGGCCCGGCCCTTGCGGCGTAGCACGCGAAGGAGCCTCCCATGTTCAACGCCGGCACACGTCTGTCTCCAGCGAGCGCTCCGCCTGTCCTGTCCCGGGACGGTCCGCTGGACGCCCTGCGCTTCCTGGCGGCCCTGTTCATCGTGCTCTACCACGTCGCCGAGCGCGCGCCGGTGTCGCTGTTTAGCCTGTCGCCGGCGTTCGGGCGCGGCTATCTGGCGACCGACTTCTTCCTGATGCTGTCGGGCTATGTGCTGGCCCGCACCTACGGTGCGCGCGTGCTGGGCGCCGAGGTCGACACCTTGACCTTCCTGAAGCGTCGCGTGCAGCGGATCTGGCCGCCGCACCTGGTCATGCTGGCCCTGTTCGTCGTCTTCTTCCTGGCCACCACGGCGGTCGGCCTAGCGCCGCAGAACCCGCAATGGTTCCAGTGGGATCAACTGCTGCCGCAGATCTTCCTGGTGCAAGCCTGGTTTGTCCCGGGGACCTCGGGCTGGAACATGCCGACCTGGACCCTGTCGGCCCTGATCGTGGCCTATGCGCTGTTCCCGATGGTCTGGCGCAAGGTCGCCGCCACGTCGCGGCCTTTGCGACTGCTGGCTATGGGCGTCTGCGTCTGGGTGATCATCGACCAGACCGCGCTGATGGCGTTCGGCGTGCATGGCTATCAGTCGCCGCTCCGCTTTGGCCTGATCCGGGGCGTGCCGTTGTTCCTGATCGGCGTGCTGGTCGCGCGTCTGCCGCTCACGCGCCTGGCCCAGCAGCAAGCGCTGCCGCTGGCGGCCGCCAGCCTGACCATCGTCATCGGCGTGCAAGCGCTGGGGAACTTCGACTACTTCAGCCTCGCCCTGCTGGCGTTCCTGATCTACGCAGCCGGCGCCGCCAAGCCGCGCGCCTGGCGCTGGGCGGGCGCGGCCGGGCGACTGTCGTTCCCGCTGTTCCTGACCAACACCCTCACAGCCGTGGTCTGGTTTGGCCTCGTGCGGATGCTCGACGCCAAGCTTGGCCTGCCGGTCGCCGCCCAGTGGACGCTGTGGGCGCTGGCCATCCCGGCGACGATCATCGCCGCATGGCTGTTCGAGCGCCTGGTCGACGCGCCGCTGCAGACCTGGATCAAGTCGCGGTCGCGTGGGGCGGCGGCCCCGCACATCACCAAGATGCGCGAGGCCTCGGCGTAGGCGTCTAGGACGCCTTCCTGCGTCCCCGCACAAGGCCAACTCCGCCGACCAGCGCCGTCATCAAGACCACGCCGCCAAGCAGCGCGACAGGCCAGCTTCCGACCGCCGGCGCGGCCCGATACTGCGGCGCGCGCGCGAAGTCGGCGCGGTCGAACGGCCGGTCTTCGAACAGGTACGGATAGTAGAACCGCCGAAGCGCGCCATGGAACGCGCGGATGCGGTCCTGATAGGCGATCTGCGCCGCAGGATCGGTGGCGGCAAGGCGGTGGAGCGCCAGCTGAGTCGCCACGCCGGGGGTGCAGAGGCCCAGCCGCTCACTCCAGGCCGCCCGGGCCAGCACACCCTGCCGATACTGGCGCGACAGATCGCCAGCCAGTTCGTCCCCGACTTGGTGGAAGGCGAAATACCATTTCCAGTGGAACGCCTCGCCCAGCGGCGCGGTGTTGCGCCACTGCGGATGGGTGCGGAAGAACGCCTCCATGGTTTCAGACTTGGGGATGTCCCAGGCGCGATGGACGGCGGTGCGCTGGGTTTGGCCAAGCTCCATGCCCTGGCGTAGCGGAATGGCGCTGTTGATCACCACGTGACCGATCGCCGGAACGATCAGGGTCAGGGTCATCCAGGCCGCCGCCAGGGTCATGGCGTTGGCCAGCGAGCTGCGCGCCGCGCGGGCGACCACCAGGCACAGCACGATCCAGAAGGCCAGATAGGCCAGCACCACCGCCAGCACCGCTCCGACCTTCCAAAGCGCTGTGCTGGCGACGAAGGCTCCCACGAAGAACGGCAGGGCCAGCGCCAGGAAAAGACCCAGCGCGCGAACGGTCAGACGCGCGCCCCAAAGCGCCGAGGGCGCGCCGACCGAGGCCTCCAGGGCCCGCAACCGCCCGGCCTCCCGCTCGCCCGAGCGCAGGTCGTGGAACAGCAGGATCACGAACAGCGGCGCCAGATAGACCAGCACGAAGGCGAAGTCGAAACGTCCCGGAAGCGCAGCCTCCGGATTGCCGATCTCGCCCTCATAGAGCTGCGCCTCCAGGCCAAGAGCCCGCACCCGCAGGACGTAGGGCGAGACATCGCGGGTCCCGATGGCGGCGAACGCCAGGTCCGACGGCGGATCCGACGTGGCGTGGAACGTGTAATAGGCCGCGCTGCCAGGATCCTTCTCGCGGGAGACCCAGTCGGTGATCGCGGCGACGTCGGACGCCTGCTGTGGTCCGATCCGGGCGATGGCGGCCTCCTGGCGCGCGACCTCGACCAGGCCGGCGCCGATGGCAACGCTGGTCAGGACGAGCAGGCCGAGAATGGCCACAACGGCTGATTTCAGGTCCAGCAGGAAGCGGGCTTCGCGAAGCAGGGCGTTCATGCGGCGCTCCGGTTCAGGCGACGGCCGGCGCGGGCCGCAAACACGGCGCCAGCGGCAAGCCAGAGCAACAGGGCGACCAGCGCCGGCAAGGCGCGGCCCACGACGTCGGCCGCCGAGGGCCGTTTGGGGTCGAAGTGGGGCATGGCCTGCCAGTGGTCGGACGAGATGCGGCTGCGAGCCTCCGCCGCCGCGTTCTTGCTCTTGGCGGCGTCATCAGCGGCGGTGACCGCCGTGGCCTGCAGGCGGTTGAGACGCTGCACCAGATCGTAGCGATAGGCCTCGGCCTGCTCAAGGAACCGGCGGTAGGCGAACAGGTCGGTCTCGGCCAAGGTCATGGACACACGGCGGATCGCCACGGTCGGGCTGACCACCGCCAGGGCGTCCATCACCCGCCCTTGCGCCTCCATCGCGCCGAAGGCCTGGTCTGCGTAGCGGTCGAACAGGCTGGAGGTCAGCTTCTCGCCCTCGATGGCGAGCAGACCGCGATAGTTGACCGGCAGGTCCTCAACCCGCGTCACGCCATACTGTTTCAGCGTCTTCTGCTTGAAGGCCGCGAAATAGGGGTCGTTGGGATTGTGGCTGTCGCCCATCGCGCGCAGGTCGCGCTGGACGGCGATGTCGGTCTCCACGCGCGTCGGCAGCGGCGCCAGGGCGGCGGCGGCCTCGGGCGCGACGCGCGGAACCAGCACCACCATGAACGCCCAGGCGCCGACAAGGCCGATCAGGGCCGAACGGCTGCGGTTGGCCGTGGCGGAGACGGCGATGATCAGCAGGATCCAGAAGGCGAGGTAAGCGACATAGCCCAGCGCGGTCAGTCCGACGGCCGAGAGCCGCGCCCCGCCGCTGGCGCCGAGCCACAGCAGAAGACCAAAGGCCGGGGTCGAGATGGCCAGGGCCGCCAGGCCCAACGCCAGGGCCTTGCCGCTCAGCAGCGCCCCGCCGGAAATCCCGGCCAACAGCGACTGGCGCAACGTGCCCCGTTCGCGCTCGCCCGCGATCATCCCGGCCCCGATGAACACCAGCAGCAGCGGCACGATCACCTGCAGCACCAGCGCGGGCGACAGCAGTCCGAACCGGACCAGCAGCGAGGACTGCCGGGCGTCGCCAAAATTGGCGCTGTTCTGCCGATGACCTTCGAGGAAGATCATATTGCCCGTATAGGCCTCGACGCCCGGATCCATCGCCGCCAGGCCGCTGGCCGGCCGGATGGCGAAGTGGCCAAAGTGCACGACACGGTGCGGGTGCCGGTTAGGCTGGGCCGCAAAGTCCTCGTCGGCGGCGTGCTGCAAGCGCTCGCGAAGGCCCGCCTGGTCGGCCTGATAGGCGTGCGAGGTCAGCGCTGCGGCGAAGGTCAGCAACGCGACAAGGATCAGGCCGATCAGGGCGACCCGGCTCCGAACAAGGTGACGCAGTTCGTTGCGCGTCACCGAAAGGATCACGCTCATGCCGCCCGCGCCCTTGAGAAGCGATTGTGCAGGGCGCGAAGGTCGAAGCGCTCAGGGCCCTCGGCGACCATCTCGTCGCTGATCCGTCCGCGCTCCAGGAACCCGATGCGGTCCGCGATGTCGGCGACGCCGATCAAGTCGTGGGTGACGATCAGGATCGCGGCCCCCTCCCCGCGCAGGCGCGAGACCAGGGCGTTGAAGTCGGCGGTCGCGCCCGGATCAAGCCCCGAGGTCGGCTCGTCCAGCAGCAGCACCGACGCGCGGCGCAGCACCGCCAGGGCGATGGCTGTCTTCTGGCGCATGCCCTTGGAGAAGCCCGACACCCGGCGCCCCCAGGCCTCTTCGGCCAGACCGACAGTGTCGAGCGCCTTGTTGATCTCGTCGGCGACGGGGCGCAGGCCCGCCAAACGCAGGAAATAGTCGATGTTCTCCCGCGCGGTCAGGTGCTCGTACAGCGCCACATTCTCGGGAATGTAGGCGATGGCGCGCCGCACCTCGGCGGGCTCCGACGCAGGATCGCGACCGACCACGCGGACGCGGCCGGCGCTGGGGCGGACAAAGCCGAGGATCGCCTGCAGGGTGGTCGACTTCCCCGCGCCATTGCCGCCGAGCAGGCCGTAGACCTCCCCGGCCCTGACTGTGAGAGCCAGTTGGTCGATCACGGCGCGATCGCCGTACCGCACCACGAGATCCGCGATCTCGATCGCCTTTTCGCTTCCCTCAGTCGTCACGCCACCCTCATCAGCCAGTCAGGCGCCGCTCGCGTCGCCATGTGATGTTATATCGTAACAATTATCTTGACCGTCGATCAACCCCTCGCCTATTCGACCGGCCAACTCAGACCGCCGTTCTCCAGCGAGATCCCCCATGACCTCCAAGGCCCTTCTTTTCGCCCTCTGCGCCGGCGCCTCGCCGTTCGCCTTCGCCAGTCTGGCCGCCGCGCAGGACAAGGCCGATGAGGTCGACAGCGTCGTGATCACCGGCTCGCGCGCGGCCAGCGCCGGCATCAACGGCGTGGTCATCGCCCCCCTGAAACTGCCGCAGAGCGTGCGGGTTCTGGACGAGGCCCTGATCGTCGACACCGGCGTGACCAACCTGTCGGACCTCTTTGATTTCGCCGGCGGCATGGCCCGCCAGAACAGCTTCGGCGGCGCGTGGGACGCCTATGCCATCCGCGGGTTCTCGGGCGACATCAACCAGGGCCCGGACCTCCTGGTGAACCGCTTCACCGCCAACCGCGGCTTCAATGCGCGGCGCGACATCGCCACCGTCGAGCGCTTCCAGGTGCTCAAGGGCCCCGCCTCGGCCCTCTCGGGAAAGGGCGAGCCCGGCGGCTCGATCAACATCGTCACCAAGGCGCCGACCGAAACCGCCCAAGGTTCGGGGGAGCTCTCCTATGGCAGCTTCGACGCCAAGCGGATCATGGGCGACCTCAGCGGCCCTGTGGGCGGCGGCGTCTCGGCCCGCATGATCGCCGTCTATCAGGACACAGACGGTTGGCGCGATCATGTCGGCAGCGACCGCCTACTGCTGGCCCCTTCGCTGGCCTGGACGCCGTCCGACGACCTGCGCCTGCTTTACCAGCTGGAGGCCAACACCGTGCACTTCGTGCATGACCGAGGTCTGGTGGCGGTAGGCGGCAATGGCAAGGCGCTGCCGCGCGAGCGTTTCCTGGGCGAACCGAACGACGGCGACATCACGCAGAAGACGGTCCAGCACCAGCTGACCACGACCTACAACTTCAGCCCGAGCGTCGCGGTCGAAGCCGGCGTCCAGTATCGCGACGGCTCGTTCCGAGGGCAGTCCACCCACAACGGCGCGCTGATCGGCACACAGCTTCGCCGTCAACTGCGCATCCACGACTATACCTGGGATGACCTCTCCGGCCGGATCGAGGTCAGCTTCGACGGTAAGCTCGGTGGCCTGGAGCACCAGCTACGCGCCGGCGCCGACGCCTTCACCTATGAGCAGCACCGGATCTTCTACCGCTTCAGCCCGACAGCGGCCGCGCCCTACGCGATCGACATCTTCAATCCGGTGTACGGCCAGACAAAGCCGGTCGCGCCGCTGAATCAGAATGTGCTGGAAGAGCTGAGCGGCGAGAGCCTCTATCTGCAGGACCTGGTGACGCTGAACAGCCAGTTCACCCTGCTGGTCGGCGTCCGCCAGGACTGGATCCGCCAGACCAACACCAACCTGCGCAACAACACGGTCACCCGGCAGTCGCCGTCGCAGGCCTCGCCGCGCGCCGCCCTGACCTGGGCGCCGAACGAGAGCTTCTCGGCCTATGTCAGCTGGGGACGTTCGTTCCGCTACAATCAGGGATCCGACGCCGTGGGCGGCGCCTTCCCGCCTGAGAAGGGCGAGGCCTGGGAAGCGGGCGTGAAGTGGGATCTGGCCGGCCGCCTGACCGGCACGGCCTCGCTGTTCCGCATCGACAAGGAGAACATCCTCGTCAACGACCCGGCCAACAGCGGCTTCTTCATTCCCGTGGGCGCCGCGCGTAGTCAGGGCGTGGAGGCCGAGGCCAATCTTCACCTGCCCAAGGGGATCACCGCCACGGCGGTCTACGCCTACACCGACACCGAGATCACCCGGGACACCCGAGCCAACATGGTTGGCAGCCATCTGAGCAATATCCCGAAGCACTCGGGCGCGCTTTACGCCAACTGGCGCTCGGCCGGCGATGCGGCGGGATCGGTGACCGTGGGCGGCGGCGTTGTTTATGTCGGCGAGCGCACGGGCGACGACGTCAACACCGGCTTCAAGCTGCCGGACTATGTGACGGTGCGCGCCAACCTTGCCTACAAGGCGTCGAAGGCGGTCTCGCTGCACCTGGATGTCGAGAATCTGTTCGACACCTATTACCTGGAAAGCTCGTACAGCAACGTCTGGATCACACCGGGCGCGCCGCGCACGATCACGGGCCGGCTGCGCGTCAGCTTCTAGCCGCCTCTAGCCTTTGCGTCGGTGGCTCCGATCGGCGCGAAGGCCAGAACCACCAAAAGAAAAGCCCGGCGGAAGGCCGGGCTGGAATAAGTAGGGAGGAAACGCCCCGGGAAGGGCAGAGGCGCTCGGCCTCACGTGAGTGATCTATGTTCACTTTCGAGAGGTTCAAGGCCCCGCCTGAAAGATTCTTCACAAGCGGGCCGCTTGGCTTGCCGGGGCCGTGTGATATGAGCGCCCTCGACGAATGAGGGCCTGCGCCCGAAGCGAGCGCCAAGTCCATGTCTGATCCTACCGACCCTGCAGACGACATTTCCGCCGCGCCGGCGCCAAAGCCCCGGCGGCCGCGAAAGCCTCGCGCTCAGACCGTCATGACCGAGGCCGCCGGTCTCGATCCAGCCGCGCCGGAAACCGCGCCTGCAAAGCCGCGCCGCGCCCGCAAATCCCGCCGCGCGAAGCCCGAGGCCGTCGCCCCCACAGAAGTCGAGGCGCCGTCGCCGGCGACCGTCAGTCAAGACGACGCCGACGCCGATCTTTTCGAGCCCGCAGTGAAGGCCGAGACGGAGACTGAAGACACCCCGACGGAAACCGAAGCGGCCGCCACGTCTGAGACAATGTCCGAGGCCGAGCTCGCGACCGAAGCCGAGGTCGCGCCAGAGCCGGACGTCCCGGCTGAAGCCCCCGCCCTCCCCGAGCCTGAGGCCCCGGCCGAGCCGGAACCCAAGGCGGAGGTTGAGGCGGTCGAAGCCCCAGCGCCGGAACACCCCGCCCCCGTCGCCAAGCCACCGATCTGGAAGCGACCGGCCTGGCTGATCGGCGCGGGCGCGGCGGTCGTTCTGGTCATCGTGCTGCTCGCCTCGCTGTTCTGGTCCCTGCCGTTGAGCCGAGCGCTGGAGCCTCTGGACAATTCGGCCATCGTGCTGGTGGCCGAAGATGGGTCGCCCATCGCGCGTCGCGGCTCCTACAAGGAGGCGCCGATCGATGTGGCAAAGCTGCCGGCCTACGTGCCCGGCGCCTTCATCGCTATCGAGGATCGGCGCTTCTACAGCCACATGGGCGTGGACCCCAAGGCCATCGCCCGCGCGCTGGGCCGCAACGCCCAGGCCGGTGGCGTGTCCGAAGGCGGCTCGACCATCACCCAGCAGCTGGCCAAGAACGCCTTCCTGTCCAGCGACCGAAACCTGCGGCGCAAAGCCCAGGAGGCGCTGATCGCCGTCTATCTGGAAGCCCGGCTGTCCAAGGACGAGATCCTGTCGCGCTACCTGTCGTCGGTCTATTTCGGCGACGGCGCCTTTGGCCTACGCGCTGCAGCCCGACACTACTTCGGCAAACCGCCCGAACAGCTGACGATCGGCGAGGCGGCGATGCTGGCCGGTCTCGTGAAGGCGCCCTCGCGCCTGGCGCCGACCAACAACATCGAAGGCGCCCGCGAGCGCATGCGGGTGGTGCTCGGCGCCATGGTCGAGACCAAGACGATCACCCAGGCCCAGGCGGACGCGGTGGGCGAAGTGTCCCCTGTCGAAGCCGAGGAAAAGCTCCCTACGGGCTCGTACTTCGCCGACTGGGCCCTGCCCCAGGCCCGCGCGCTGATCGGGGCTCGCTACGGCGAGACCATCGTCAAGACGACGCTTGACCCCGAACTGCAGGAGAAGGCAGAGCGCATTCTCAACGACTATATCGAGCGTGACGGCGAGGTGCTCAACGTCACCCAAGGCGCTCTTGTGGCGATGCGCAAGGACGGCCGCGTCGTCGCCATGGTCGGCGGCCGCGACTACAAGCAGAGCCAGTTCAATCGCGCCGACGCCGAGCGCCAGCCGGGCTCGGCGTTCAAGCTGTTCGTCTATCTGGCGGCCCTGCGCGAAGGCATGACGGTCACCACCCCGATCCTCGATACGCCAGTGCAGGTCAGCGGCTACACACCCAAGAACCATGAGGGCAAATATCACGCCCGCGAGGTCCCCCTGATCACCGCTTTCGCCGGCTCGTCCAACGTCGCGGCGGTGCGCCTGGCGCACGACCTGGGTCCCGCCAAGGTCATCAAGGTGGCGCGCGAACTGGGCGTTACAGAAGAGATCCCGTCGGATCTGACCATGGCGCTGGGCACCGGACCGATGAGCCTGACCCGCCTGACCGCCGCCTATGCGTCCGTCGCGGCCGGCGAGTATCCGATCGTCCCGCATGGCGTGGCTGAATTCAAAAAGCCGAAGACCAAGGCCTATGACCCCAAGGTGCTGGCCAACATGCGCGATCTGTTGCGCTCGGCCACCCACCGCGGCACGGGTCTTGAGGCCGCCATCCCGGGAGCCTACGGCAAGACCGGCACGACCCAGGACTATCACGACGCGATCTTCGTCGGTTACGTCGAGGATCTGGTCGTCGGCGTCTGGCTGGGCAATGACGACAACAGCTCGATGAACGGCGTGGTCGGCGGCGGCGAGCCGGCGAAGATCTGGAAGGCGTTCATGCTGTCGGCGCTGGGCCGTGATGTCGCCCCTGTCGTCGAAGAAGACCCTCTCGAGGATCTCGGCCTGCCGCTGGAGGGCGAGCTGGGTCCGGACGGCCTGCCGCTGGCGCCGTTCACGCCGGAACCCAGCGAACCTTCGCCGCCGGCCAACAGTGGCGTTCCGCTGGCGCCGCCGCCTCCCGAGCCGCGCCCGTAGGATCTTACGGTCAAGCTTCATCCGCCCACGGACGCATTGTCGTAAAACTGTCGTCGAACCGTGACAAAAACCCGTCACCAGTCTGAGATGCTTCCCCAGCGTCTGGACGACACAGGATTTGACGACATGAACAAGCTTATCGGCGCGGTCGCCACCGTCGCTCTGCTCGCCGTCGCCGACCAAGCCCACGCGGCTCGCGACCAGGTCTGGGCCGCCGGCTCCTCGACGGTCTTCCCGTTCTCGACGCGCGTCGCCGAGAACTTCGCCAAGAAGACGGGCAAGAAGTCGCCCAAGATCGAAAGCCTCGGCACGGGCGGCGGCATCAAGATGTTCTGCGGCGGCACGGGCGAGAAATTCCCCGACATCGCCAACGCCTCGCGTCCGATGAAGAAGTCCGAGTTCCTGGCCTGTCAGAAGGCCGGCGTGAAGGACATCGTCGAGATCAAGATCGGCTTCGACGGCATCGTCGTCGCGTCGAACAAGAAGGGTCCGGACTTCAACTTCAAGCTCGAGCAGCTTTACCTCGGCCTCGCCGACCAGAGCCTGCGCGGCGGCCAGGTGGTCAAGCAGCCCTACAAGATGTGGAGCGAAGTCGGCCCGGGCCTGCCCAAGGCGCGCATCCTGGCCTACGGCCCGCCGCCCACCTCGGGCACCCGGGACGCGTGGATCGAGCTGGCCATCGAAGGCGGCGCCGCCAAGTTGCCGACCCTGGCCAAGATGAAAGCCGCCGACGAGAAGAAGTTCAAGGCCACCGTCTCGCCGATGCGCACCGACGGCGGCTGGGTCGACGCAGGCGAGAACGACAACGCCATCGTCGGCACCATCGAGAAGACCCCGAACGCGCTCGGCGTGTTCGGCTACTCGTTCCTTGAAGAGAACGGCTCGCGCATCAAGGGCGCCTCGGTCAACGGCGTGAAGCCGACGGCCCAGACCATCGCCAGCGGCCAGTACCCGCTGTCGCGCTCGCTCTACATCTACGTGAAGAAGTCGCAGGTCGGCGTGACGCCGGGCCTGAAGGAGTTCGTGACCGAGTTCGTTTCGGACGCCGCCACCGGTCGCGGCGGCTATCTGCAAGGTCGCGGCATGATCCCGCTGCCCCCGGCGGTGCATGCCCAGATGAAGCAGAAGGCCAACGCTCTGACGCCGATGCCGGCGCCCAAGAACTAGGCCCGCACGATAGGTCTGAACGAGAGAGGCGGTCGCTCAAGCGGCCGCCTTTTTCGTGCGCCCTGAACCGCGCCTTGCGCTCACACCTCGCTTCGACACCAGGTTGGCCTGTCCGGCAGATACTCATGAAAGTCGGGCGTCAGACCCGGATCGTCGTCCAGACAGCCGGCCGCGATGGCAAGGACGCGGCCCGAAAACGGATCGCCCAACGCCGTGCCGCAGCGCGCGCAGAAGCAGCGATTAAACCGTAGCGGCGGCTCGGGCGCATATCTGGCGACCAAATCGCGGCCTGCGACCCAAGAGAACGCCTCGGCGCGAACATAGGCGTAGGCGCTGGACCCAAACTTGCGACACCGCGAACAGTGGCAGACCCCGACCATGGCCGGACGCTCGAACAGTTCGAACCGAACGCCGCCGCAACAACAGCTTCCCTTGATCGCCACACGCGGTCTCCTTGATTTCTCAAGGACCGTGCGCCTCCCTTGTCGCCAGCGATGTGTCAGCAGGCTTCGATCGCGGCTGAGGCGGTGCGTCGCACCCTTCCAGGGTTGAGCGCGCCTTTAGCGTGTCCGAGAGGTCATGCCCGCTGCGGCCGCGTCGTCGGCGACCTGCGGGTCAAGCTCCGGCGCGGGCCCGGTCTGACGGATCGAAGGGTTAGCGGGCGCCTCCGGCGTCGGAGCCGGAACTTCCGTCTTGGCCGGTGGGGGCGGGCTGGACCTGGCGGCCATGGCGGCGGCCGCGGCGTTGTCCGCAGCGGTGCGCGTTTCAGCCGGCCCGTCTTCGTAACCACCGCCGCTGGACGTCAGGAACAGGATGGTCCCGAAGGTGGCCAGAACGCCGACGATGAACCCCAGCAGGAACAAACCAAACGGGTTGTTACGACGCTCGCTCATTCTACGGGTCCGCCATCCACGCCGACTTGGCCTTACCGCCGGCTACCATGGTCTAAACGGACGAGCCAGAGCTTGGTTACCGAATTCGGCTAACAGGCGAACGACGGTTCAGGTCCCGGTCCACTTGCGAACCGGCCCGACGTCGACATGGACGAAGTTGCTGGTCGGGTAATAGCCGACCCCGCCGACGCCCAGGTCCAGGGCCGCAGCTCGGATATGCTTGAGCTCGACATCCTCCAGGAAGATGTCCATGGCCTTGCCGTCCATGTGCAGGCTCTTCTTGGCGACCTCGCCGCTGCGTTTGGACAGAAGGCGGTTCGTCGACGGCGAGCGGTAGCCCGAGATCACCTGGAACGGCGACTTGCTCTCGGTCTTACGCGCGATCTGGTCCAGCAGGTCGTAGAGACCCCGGTCCATCGGATGGACCTCATCGTTACGATAGTCGCGCAGCACCTTGTCCAGCGCGCTCACGGCGTCCGGAACATAGGCGCCGTTCTCCCAGTAGACGGCTTCCAGCTTCTCGCCGGTATGGACGTTATGCAGATGCACCCAACGCGGCGCGACGGCGGGCGCGAGCTTCGGAGGGTCAATCGACGCGACCGTAGCGGCGACAGTGGTCGGCGGAGGAACCGGCGCGGCCTGAGGGAGCTTTCCCTCCAGCAGAGCGCCGATGATGTCGTCGTCGGCGCGCGCCGCCAACGGCAGAAGTCCGGCCCCGATAGCGCCCAGCCCCCACTGGAGCAGCTTACGTCGTTGCATGAGTACGCCTTACCCGACACCGAATGCCAGGCAGGACACCTCATGCCGCGCCGGATTGCAAGCTGAGCAGGCTCACAGTGCGGCGATACGCTGCACCAGCTCACGATCCCAGCCATAGGGGTCCTGGCGGAAGTTCACCTGCCCGTCCGGCGTCACATAGGCCGTCCAATAGAGCAGATAGACGGCGATCTGCTGCGGCAGCTTGGCCCGCACCGTCTCGCCCGACGCCAGGGTTTCATTGACCTTCTCGGGCGTCCAGGTGGGATCGTCGCGCATCACCTCGTTGACGAGCTCGATCGGCTTCTGCAGCCGCACGCAGCCGTGGCTGGCCAACCGGCTGAAGCTGTCGAACCGCGAGCGGCTGGGGGTGTCGTGCAGATAGACGCCATAAGGATTGTTGAAGTCGAACTTCACCTTCCCCAGCGCCGCCAGCGGGCCGGCCTTCTGCTGCAGACGCGAGCCGCCGCCTTCGGTCGGGATGACGATGAAGTCGTTGCGCGCCAAGTAGCCGGGGCTGGCGCGCTCCTTGGGCCAGATCTCCTTGGCGGCGATCGACTGCGGCACGTTCCAGGGCGGATTCAGCACGATGCTGTGGATCATCGACGAGAGCATCGGCGTCTCGTCGCCAGGCCGCCCAGTGACAGCCCGCATCGTCAGGGTCGGGGTGTCATGGTGGAACACCGACAGGATCGCGGCGGCCACGTTCACCTGGATCCGCTCGGCGGGCAGGGTCTGAGGCAGCCAGCGCCAGCGCTCCATGTTAGCGACGATCTGATCGATCCGACGTTCGACCGGGATGTTGAGCGCCGCCAGTGTCGCCTTGTCGACGACCCCGTTCGGATTGAGGCCAAACCGCTTCTGCGCCCGCTGGACCGCTTGGGTTAGCGCCGCGTCGAACACCGGCGCGGCGTCGACCGCCACGGTGGGATCCTCGACCGCCAGACGCGCCTCCAGCGCGATAACACGGGCGTCCGTCGCGCCTTCCTTGAGCGCGGAACCCGCCGCGATCGGCTGCCAGCCGCCCTTGGCCGCGATGTCGCGATAGGTGGCCAGGCCCGTCCGCAGGGTCTGATAGCCGGTGTACGGGGGCGGCAGAGTCTCCAGCCATTCGGCCAGGCGTCCCTGCTGCACGGCTGCGACAAACTCCGGCGTGGGGTCATAGGCGGCCGGGCGCAGGCCCCACTCGGTCTTGAACGCGCTGATCGGGAGGCGTCCGGTGCGAACAGCGCGCGCATAGGCCAGCGTCAGGCTGACAAGCTGGGCTTGGCCCGCCGTGCGCGAGGCGGGATCGCCGGACGTGTAGAGCTCGATGGCCTGATCCGGCGAGAAGGCGGTTAGCGCGAACCCATGGGAATAGGCGTCGCCAAGCACCGCCCGCAGCACGTCGACCTGGTCTGGGGTGAACTGCACCGCCGACAGGTCCGGCGGGATCACCGACGGACGCGGGGCGACCACCGCTCCGCTCTGGACGGGCCGAGCGCCCACCACGGGCGGACGTTGGGATTGCGCCTGGGCGACCTCGAGGGACAGAAGGCTCAACGTCGCCGCCAGGACGCCGCAGGTTCTCGAAAATCGCATCACTATCGAACGGTCCGCCGCACTGGCGCGGCAAAGCCGCGTTAAGGATTACAGATGGCCGCGCACGGCCGTCGACGTCAACGCAGGTAGCGTGAAAGGCGAGCCCTCCCCTGACCGCGCGAAGACGTTTTTCGCAGACAGGAACCCGCAAGCCACACCGTTGGTTTCATCCCCGACCGGGCGCCGCCCGAAAGCTCGCGGGGGCGACAATGGACAAGGCCTTGCCACAAAAGACACTCGACCTTTTTCCGATCGGCAACTGCGCCGTCAGCGCCATGATCGACACCGCTGGCCGTTTCGTCTGGGCCTGCGCGCCCCGCATCGACTCCGACCCGGTGTTCAGCGCCCTGCTCGACGATGTTGATCCCGACAGCCTTGACGCCAAGGGACTTTGGGACGTCCAGGTCGAGCGCCGCGCCGAGGTCCGCCAGGGCTATGTGCGCAACACGGCCATCCTGCGCACCGAGATCGCCGACGAGGACGGCGCGCGATTTGAGATCATCGACTTCGCGCCGCGATACCAACAGTTCGGCCGCACCTTCCGCCCCACCGCCTTCGTGCGGCTGATCCGCCCCATCGTCGGCGTCGCGCGCATCACTCTGCGCCTGCGGCCGACCGCCGACTGGGGAGCCAAGCCCGCCGAGCGGACCTCGGGCTCCAACCATATCCGCTATCTGTGCTCGGACATGACCTTGCGCCTGTCGACCGACGCGCCCGTGTCGCACGTTCTGGAAGAGCGGGCGTTCCGGCTGGAGCGGCCGATCGCGATGTATCTGGGGCCGGACGAAGGCTTCAACGCGCCTATCGGGGCGACCTGCGAACGGATGCTGCGCGAGACCGAGCAGTATTGGAAGCACTGGGTGCGAGGCCTGGCCATACCGCTGGACTGGCAGACAGCGGTCATCCGCGCCGCGATCACCCTGAAGCTATGCATGCACGAGGAAACCGGCGCGATCGTCGCGGCCCTGACGACCTCGATCCCCGAACATGCCGATAGCGGCCGCAACTGGGACTACCGCTACTGCTGGCTGCGCGACGCCTACTACGTGGTGCAGGCGCTGAACCGTCTGGGCGCCGTGGACATCCTGGAGAACTATCTCGGCTATCTGCGCAACATCGTCGACCGCGCCAATGGCGGCCACATCCAGCCGCTGTTCGGGGTGGGCTTCGAGGAAGTTCTGACCGAACGGCTCGCCCCCGCCCTGCCCGGCTATCGCGGCATGGGACCAGTCAGGGTCGGCAATCAGGCCTATGAGCACATCCAGAACGACGTCTACGGACAGATCGTCCTGTCGACCGTGCAGGCCTTCTTTGACGAGCGGCTGCTTCGCCCCGCCACCGTCGAGGATTTCCAAGCCCTGGAGCCCGTGGGCGAGCGAGCGTTTCAAATGCACGACCAGCCCGACGCCAGCCTCTGGGAGTTCCGGGGCCGGGCCAATGTGCACACCTACTCGTCGGCCATGTGCTGGGCCGCCTGCGATCGCCTCGGCAACGCGGCCGAGAGGTTGGGCCTCAAGGATCGCGCCGCCTTCTGGAACGATCGCGCCGCCCATGTCCGCAAGGTCATCGAGGACCGCGCCTGGAACGACACCCTGGGCCGCTTCGCCGCCACCTTCGACGGCGACGAGCTGGACGCCTCGTTGCTGCAACTGGTCGATCTGCGCTTCCATACGGCGGATGACCCGCGCAACGTCGCCACCTTGAAGGCCATCGAGGACGGACTGCGACGCGGCGCTTATCTTCTGCGCTACGCCATTCCCGACGACTTCGGCTCGCCCCAGACGGCTTTCAACATCTGCACCTTCTGGCTGATCGAGGCGTTGCATCTGGCGGGGCGAAGCGAGGAGGCCCGGGCGCTCTTCGAAGACATGCTGTCGCGGCGCACGCCCGCCGGCCTCCTCTCAGAGGACATCGGCTTCGCCGACGGCGAGCTTTGGGGCAACTATCCGCAGACTTACTCTCTGGTCGGCCTGATCAATTGCGCGGTCCTGCTGAGCCGTCCATGGACGTCTGTTCGCTGATCCGTGTTGCGGTTTTCGCAAACTCTGAAATCCAGACGTCATATCAGGCGCGCAACACCCGCCCCGGGACGTATCGCTATCGGAGGCGCTCATCGTGAGCCGTAATCTCGCCCTCGTCGGCGTCCTGAGCCTGGTCACCGCCGGCGCGACGCAGGCCCAACAGGCCCAGCCCGCCGCAACGCCGCAGACGCCCGCCCCGAACACCGCGACCGCCGATCTTGAGGACACCGAGGTCGAAGCCGTCACCATCACCGCCAGCGGCAAGCCGTTCGGCGCGGTGCTGGGCGACATCCCCCCCGAACAGACCTTCACCACCGCCGACGTACGCGCCATCGGCGTCAGTTCGGTTGAGGACCTGCTCACCGAACTCCAGCCCCAGACCACCAGCGGCCTGGGCGGCGATCCGGTCACCCTGCTGAACGGGCGTCGCATCTCCGGGCGCGCCGAGATCCGCGACATCCCGACCGAAGCCATCCAGCGCGTCGAGGTCCTGCCCGAGGAAGTCGCCCTCAAGTACGGCTACTCGGCCGACCAGAAGGTCGTGAACATCGTACTGCGCCAGCGCTTCCGCGCCTCCACGCTCGACGCCACGCTGGGCGGATCGACGAAGGGCGGCCAGATGACCGAACAGCTCAACTGGACCCGCCTGCAGCTAAACCGCCAGGGCCGCACCAACCTGTCGGTCAAGGTGCAGAACAGCGATCAACTGCTGGAAAGCGATCGCGATCTCGTCAGCCGCTCCAGCACGGGCCTCTACGACTTCGCCGGCAACATCGCACCGGCCAGCGGCGCCACCCTGACCAACCTCGGCGCCCTCGCCGGAACACCCGTGACCGTGGCCGGCGTTCCGACCTCGGCCGCTGCGGGCGCGCCCAGTCTGGCGGCCTTCCTGCCCACCGCGAACCGGGCGAACACCAGCGACATCACCGACGACCGCACGCTGCTGCCGCAGAACCGCCAGCTGACGATCAACAGCGTCACCAACCGCTACATCCTGGATGACGTCTCAGCGACGCTGAACCTGGGCCTGACCGCCTCGCAGAACGACTCGCTGCAAGGCCCCGCGCGCGCGCGCCTGGTCCTCCCCGCCGCGAGCCCGTTCTCGCCGTTCGGGCAGGACGTATTGCTCTATCGCTATCTGGGCGGCCAGGACGCCCTGGGCCAGACGTCCCGCAACATCGCCGGCAACGCCGGGGTCACCCTGAACCGCGACACCGAGAGCCTGCGGCTGTCGCTCACCGGGACCTATGAGCGGGCCATCAACCGAACCGAGACCGATCGCAGCGCCGACATCGCCGCCCTGCAAGCTCGGCTGACCGCGCTGGACACCGGCCTGAACCCGTTCGGCGCCCTGCCCGCCCTGCCGCTGAACACTGATCGCGCCAAGTCCACGACCGATACGGCCGACCTGCAGTTCGTCGCCAACCGCGCCCTGGCCAAGCTCAGGGCCGGGGACCTGTCGACCACCGTCAAGCTGGGCGCCACCGGCTCGCGCCTGGAGGCGAGCTCGATCCGTTCAGGTGTCGAAAGCGACAGCACCCTGTCGCGGGGCGAGGCCAATGCGCAGGTCAGCTTCGACCTGCCCCTGGCCAGTCGCCGCAAGGGCGTTCGCGCCGAGATCGGCGATCTGTCGGCCAACCTGAACCTCGCCGCACGGCAGGTCTCCGACTTCGGGACCCTGACCACGCTGGGCGGCGGTCTCAACTGGTCGCCGGTCAAGCCCTTCAGCGTCATCCTGTCGGCGACGCGGCAGGAGAACGCGCCCAGCATCGCCCAATTGGGCAATCCGCTGATCGTCACGCCCGGCAGCCAGGTCTTCGACTATGTGCGCGGGACCAGCGTCGACGTCACGCGGGTCAGCGGCGGCAATCCCGACCTCAAGGGTGAGACCCGCAACGTCCTGCGCCTGGGCGCCACCTTCAAGCCCGAGAAGATTCAGGGGCTGTCGCTGACCGCCAACTACAGCCGCACGCGGATCGACAACCCGGTCGCCAGCTTCCCGGCCGCCACCGCAGCGGTGGAAGCCGCTTTCCGCGATCGCTTCACGCGTGACGCCGACGGGGTTCTGACCCGCATCGACACGCGGCCGGTCAATTTCCAGAAACGCGAGAGCGAACAAATCCGCTGGGGCTTCAATTTCTCGCGCCAGATCGGCAAGGCGCCGCCCCCGCCGCCCGGCGGCTGGCGCGGGCGGCAGAGCGACAGCGCGGGGCGCCCCGGAGGTTCAGCGCCCGAGAACACCAGCGACGCCGCCACCCCACCACAACCTGCAACCAGCGCCGCGCCGACAACCGGCGAAGAAGCGCCTCGCCCGGCGCTTGAGGGCGGGTCTCCCGGCGGCGAAGGCCCTCGCTTCAGCAGCGGCGGCCGGGGTTTCGGCGGGGGCTTCGGACGCGGCGGCGGCAACCCGCGCGCCACGCGCCTGCAACTGGCGCTATTCCACACGCTGCAACTCAAGGAGCAGGTCACCGTCGCCGACGGCCTTCCGGTCCTCGACCTCCTGGACGGCGACGTTCTTGGTTCCAACGGCGGTCAGGCGCGCCATCAGGTGGAAGCTCAGGCGGGGATCACCCGCTACGGACTTGGCGCGCGGCTCACCGCCAACTGGAAGAGCGCCACCCATGTCGACGGCGGGATCGGCGGTGCGACCACCGCGCTGGACTTCTCCAGCCTGACGACGGTGAACCTGCGCCTGTTCGCGGATCTGGGCGTCCGGCGCGAACTGGTCCAGGCTCATCCGTTGTTGCGCGGCGTGCGCCTCAGCCTGGCCGTCAACAACCTGTTCGACGCCGAGACCAAGGTCCGCGACGCCAATGGCGCAACGCCCCTCACCTACCAGCCGGACTATCTGAATCCGCGTGGACGCGTGGTGCAGTTCACCTTCAGGAAACTGCTGTTCTAGCCCTGGACTGCGCCCGCTGTTCACGGCCGCTTGACCACGAGGTGGGATCGAACGTCGCTGCTTTGCGTTCTGCCCCTCATGTTGCTTACCCATGAGGGGGTTCTCGCCATGACCGCTGCTCCAATCAGCGCGCAGACGGAATCCGTCGACCTGCGCGCCCCGCCCCTGGATCTTACCCGCAGCATCGCGCTGTTCCTGGATCTTGACGGCACCCTGGCGCCGATCATGCCGCGTCCCGATGACGTTGGCCCAGACCCTGCGCGCGCACGGCTGCTGGCGCGCTTGCGCGAGACGCTCGAAGATAGGGTCGCGGTGGTCAGCGGCCGCTCGCTTCCGGATCTTGACCATATTCTCGATCGCGGCGTTCCCGCCATCGGCGCCGTCCATGGCCTGGTCAGACGCTCGGCCGACGGCGCGGTCACGACTCTGGAGCCGCATGCCGGCCTGGAAGACGCGCGCCGCATCCTGGGCGAGCTGGCCCATTGCGACCGCGGGCTGCTGTTCGAAGACAAGGGCCTCAGCGTCGCGCTCCACTACCGCAATGCGCCAAACGCCGCCGAGGCGGTGATCGAGGCCGCCGAGCGCCTGTCGCAGGCGACGGGGCTGATCCTGCAACTGGGCGACATGGTGGCCGAGCTGCGTACGCCCGGCGCCGACAAAGGCGCGGCGCTGACGGCCTTCCTGCGAGAAGCCCCCTTCGTGGGCGCGCTGCCGGTGTTTGTTGGCGACGATCTCACGGACGAGGACGGCTTCGCGGCCGCCGAGCGTCTGGGCGGGTTCGGCGTTCTGGTCGGACAGCCGCGTCCCACCACCGCCCGCTACCGCCTTTCCGACACCCGCGACGTCAGCCGCTGGCTGCAAGCGCTCACCGCGCCGGTGATCGCATGAGCCGTCTGATCGTCGTCTCCAACCGCGTGAACCCGCCCAATCCGGCCGAGGGCGAGAGCTCGACTGGCGGTCTCGCCATGGCCCTGGCGGCGGCGCTACGCGAGTATTCCGGCATCTGGTTCGGCTGGAGCGGCAAGACCGTGCCGGAGTTCACAGGCCAGCTCAACATGCAGCGGATCGACGGCGTCACCGTGGCCACCGTCGATCTCGAGGAGACCGACTATCAGGAGTACTACAACGGCTACGCCAACAAGACGCTCTGGCCGCTATTCCACTATCGCGTCGATCTGACGGCCTATGACCGCTCGTTCGGCCAGGGTTATGACCGGGTCAATCGGCTGTTCGCCCAGACCCTGCTGCCGCTGATCGAACCCGACGACATCGTCTGGATCCACGACTACCACCTGATCCCGCTGGCCCGGGAGCTGCGCCGGCTGGGCGTCACCAACCGCATCGGCTTCTTCCTGCATATCCCCTGGCCGGCCCACCAGCTGGTGGTCACCCTGCCGCGCCATCGCCAACTGGTGGAGGCGCTGTTCGACTACGACCTGATCGGCTTCCAGACCGAGGAGTCGCTGCAGGCCTTCGAAGGCTATGTCTTCTCTGAGGTCGAAGGGGCCAAGACCGATCGCGGCGATCTGGTCGCCTTCGGCAAGCGCGCACGCGCCGCAGCGTTTCCGATCGGCGTCGACGCGCAGGATTTCGCCCGCCTCGTTCAGAGTGACGCGGCCCGCAAGGTCTACGACCGGATGATGGCCCATAGCGTCTTTCGCAAGATGGTCGTCGGCGTCGACCGGCTCGACTACTCCAAGGGCCTCGAGGAGCGGGTCATAGGGTTCGAGCGGTTCCTGCACGATCACCCTGACCTCCGCCGCGAGGTGATGTTGCTGCAGATCGCCCCGATCTCCCGTGACGAGGTCGAAGCCTATCAGGATCTTCGCGGGAGGCTCGACGGCCTGATCGGCAGGGTCAACGGGGCCTATGCCGAAATGGATTTCACGCCGATCCGGTGGGTCAACCGCTCCTACCGGCGCGACGAGCTGGCTGGCGTCTATCGCGCCAGCAAGGCGGCGCTGGTCACGCCGCTGCGCGACGGGATGAACCTGGTCGCCAAGGAGTTCGTCGCCGCCCAGGATCCAGAGGACCCTGGCGTGCTGATCCTGTCGCGCTTCGCCGGCGCCGCGCGACAGATGAAAGAGGCGCTGATCATCAACCCCAACAGTCCCGAGGAGGTCTCCGACGCCTTGGAGCGCGCCCTGTCCATGGACGTTTTGGAGCGCCAGAAGCGTTGGCGGGACCTGTTCGACAACGTCCAGCGCGAGGACGTCACCGCCTGGCGCGACGACTTCGTCACCGCTCTGCGCGGTGAGCGAACAATGCTCGACGCCGATGACGACACCCCGCCCCAGCCGCCGGTCCAGAGCCTGGACCTGACCGCCAAGGCCCTGAAGGCCCGCAACGCCGAGGCCCGCGAGGTCCGGGCCTGAGGGGCCGGCCTCGCGAGTTGTCCGACGCAATCGCGCTCGCGATCAGAACTCCTGGCGAGTAGGACGCAGCGCGATCTCGTTGATGTCCACATCCGCCGGCTGCTCGATTGCAAACGCGATGGCGCGCGCCACGGAGTCCGCCGGAATGGCCTGCTTGTAGAACTCAACCACGAAATCGCGGCTTTCCTTGTGGCCGCTGCCCAGCTTCAGCTCGCTGTCCACCGCGCCGGGCTCAATCGTCGTAACGCGGATGTTGGGGCCCGCTTCCTGGCGGAGGCCTTCCGAGATCGCGCGAACCGCGAACTTGGTGCCCGAATAGACGGTCCCGCCGGGGGCGAACACCTTGAGACCAGCGACCGACGAGATGTTGATGAAGTGACCGCTGTCCTGCTGCTGGAACACAGGCATGGCCGCCGCGACGCCGTACAGAAGGCCCTTGATATTGATGTCGATCATGCGGTCCCACTCGTCGGTGCGACCGTCCTGCATCGGGGCGATGGCCATCAGGCCGGCGTTATTCACCAGCACATCCACCCGACCAAAAGCGCCCACGGCCGCCTGCACGACGCCCTCAACCTCGGCCTTGGAGGTCACATCGGCGGTGACAGCCACGGCCTCTCCGCCTGCCGCCTTCAGGTCGGCGACGATCGCGTCCAACCGCTCACGCCGACGGGCCGCCAGGACGACCTTCGCGCCGCGGGCGGCCAGATGACGCGCAGTGGCTTCGCCCAAGCCGCTGCTGGCGCCGGTGATGACCACGACCTTGCCGTTGATGCCTTCGTTCATATCGCAACTCCTCTAAAGGGCGCTTGATCTAGGGCGTCGGAGGCTCGGCCATTAGGTTGACAATTCTTGATCCAGAGGTGAATCAATTTCACCTATGAGTTATCGATTGAACGATCTCGAAGCGTTCCTGAGCGTCGCCGAGCATCTCAGTTTCCAGCAGGCGGCTATCGCGCGCGGGGTTACGCGGTCGGCGATCAGCCATGCGGTTCGCAATCTCGAGGATGACATCGGCGTTCGTCTGCTCAACCGGACGACACGGAGCGTCTCGCTGACCGAGGCGGGTCTCCTGCTGCAGTCGCGATTGAAGCCGTCGTTCAACGGCATCGCGGAGGCCGTCGACGCGCTGAATCATTTCCGGGGAACGCCCTTCGGGACGCTGAAGATCACCGCGCCCCGGGCGATCGGCCGAATGCTGATCGCGCCAGTGATCGCCCGTCTGATCGCCGAAAATCCCGGCCTTTCGGTCGAACTGTCGGCCAATGACGCGCTCGTCGATATCGTGGCCGAGGGCTTCGACGCCGGCATCCGGTTCGGCGAGCGTTTGCATCAGGACATGATCGCCACACGGATCGCCTTGCCGGTATCCTTCGCCGTGGTCGCTACGCCAGAGTACTTCGCCGCCCATCCGACGCCCCTCACGCCCCACGACCTGCTCGCCCACCGCTGCGTGCGCTATCGCTTCCCCAGTGGGGCCCTGTTTCCCTGGGAGTTTGAGCGGGATGGCGCGGACCTGACCATCAATGTCCAGGGGCCTTTGACGCTGGATGACCAGGACCTGATGGTCGAAGCGGCCCTAGCCGACGCTGGCCTAGCGTTCGTGTTCACCGAGCGGGTGGAAGCGTTGCTCGCCCAGGGGCGATTGGTGCGATGCCTGACGGACTGGTGCCCGACCTACCAGTCGCTCTACCTCTACTACGCGAACCGCGCGCACCAGCCTGCGGCCTTGCGGGCTCTGATCGATCTGCTTCGGGAGCCGCGCCCAGCCTGACGGGACTCTACGCTCGCTCCCCCTACTCGCCCATCTCGTCGATGAGCTTCTTCAGCTTGGCGACTTCGTCCGGCTTGAGCGGACGGTGCTGGGCGAAGTGGCTGATCAGCGGCGCCAGCTGACCATCGAAGAGCCGATCCAGCAGCCCCTGGCTTTCGGCCTGCACATAGGCGCTGCGGTCGACCAGCGGGCGATAGCCGTGCTTGCCGTCCGCGCGCTCGGACTTGATCGCCTTCTTCTTCAGCAGGCGATTGATCAGTGTCTTCACGGTGGCATCGCCCCAGTTCTGGGCGGCGCCAACCTCGGCCACCAGCTCATCGGCCGACAAGGGCGAGCGGCGCCAGAGCGCTTCCATGACATGGGCTTCGGCCGAAGTGATGTGCATGACGCTTACATCCGTAATTCAACGCGCGACGCTATACCCGCTATTACGGGTGTCAAGTCGCTCCCGCCCTTCCGTCCTGTGACCCAGCTGACCGGCCGTCACGTGCATCCTCCGGTGCGCTGGGACGAACGGCACGATTGTCAATGACACCGGTTTCCATTAGAGACATCGCAAACCCCGAAAGCGGGGGACGAGCCGGATTCGAGGGAGGACTTGCGGCGTGACCGTTTCTGAGGCCGACAGCGAGATTTTCGCACCCGCGGCCATCGCCCCCCAATTCGTCAAGGCGCGCCAGCAGGGCGTCAGCGTTCCCGGCTATCCCGGCGGCGTGATTCCCCCGAGCATGGCCGACGGCTACGCCGTACAGGACATCGCGATCGATCTTTGGCCTGACGAGCTGGTCGGCTGGAAGGTCGGCCTGGTGCCCCCGCAGCATCGCGAACGCCTGGGCGCCGAGCGCCTGGCCGGCTGCATCTTCAAGTCCAAGGTCCAGCACGCCTCGAGCGGCGAACCCAACAATTTCCGCGCCATCGAGGGCGGCTTCTGCGCCGTCGAGGCCGAATTCATCATCCGCCTGGGCAAGGACGCCCCCGAGGGCAAGACCGACTGGACCGTCGAGGAAGCCGCCGAGTACGTCGGCGAGCTGCTGGTCGGCGTCGAGATCGCCGGCAGCCCCCTGAAGACCATCAACGCGCTGGGCCCCACGGTCGTGGCGTCCGACTTCGGCAACAACGATGGTCAGATCATTGGTCAGGCCATTTCCAACTGGCGCGATATCGCCTGGGAGGATATGCCGGTCGAGACCTTCATTAACGGCAAGTCGGTCGGTACGGCGTCCGCCGCGACCATTCCGGGTTCGCCGCTCGCCGCCCTCGCCTTTCTGCTCGGGACCGTCGCCGCGCGCGGCAAGCCGCTGAAGAAGGGCCAGATCGTCACCACCGGCGCCACCACGGGCATTCATGACGTGGTCGCCGGCGACGTGGCCCATGTGAGTTTCGGCCCGTTCGGAACCGTGGACTGCGTGGCCGTTCCGGCCTGACGCCAACACAACCGCGATAAAAATATCAGGGGAAGGAAGCTAAGTTGATCGACGTTCCAAAAGCGCCCGAACCCTCCGAGAAGATCGGACGGTATCGCTGGGTCATCGTCACGCTGTTGTTCCTGGCGATGGTCATCAACTACGTTGATCGCCAAACGATCGGCTTCCTGAAGCACGACCTGTCAGTCGAGTTTGGTTGGAGCGAGAAAGACTACGCCAATCTGGTCTTCTACTTCCAACTGTCCTACGCCGTGGCCTACCTTGTCTGGGGTAGGATCATGGACAAGATCGGGGCCCGCTGGGGCTTCGGCATCGCCTTCTTGATCTGGCAGGTCGCCCACATCGCCCACGCCGGCGCACGCGGCCTGACCGGCTTCATCTTCGCCCGCATGGCGCTGGGCGTCGGCGAGGCCGGGGGCTTCCCGGGCGGCATCAAGGCCGTCACCGAGTGGTTCCCCAAGAAGGAACGCGCCTTCGCCACCGGCATCTTCAACGCCGGCACCAATATCGGGGCCATCGTGACGCCGCTGGTCGTTCCGGCTATCGTCCTGACTTGGGGCTGGCAGATGGCGTTCATCGTCACGGGCGTCGCCGGCCTGATCTGGCTGCCGATCTGGCTGCTGATCTATCGCACCCCGCGCGAGACCAAGAAGCTGTCGGCCGCCGAGCTGGCGCACATCGAGCAGGATCCGGCTGATCCGGTCGAAAAAATCGCCTGGACCAAGCTGCTGACCAAGCGCGAGACCTGGGCCTACGCCCTGGGCAAGTTCCTGATCGATCCGATCTGGTGGATGTTCCTGTTCTGGCTGCCGGATTTCCTGGGTAAGCGCTATGGCATGGACCTCAAGACCTTCGGCCCGCCGATCGTCGCCATCTATCTCCTGTCGGACGTCGGCAGCGTCGGCGGCGGCTGGTTGTCCTCACGCCTGATGAAGGGCGGCGCCTCGATCAACAAGGCGCGCAAGCTGACCATGCTGGTCTGCGCCCTGCTGGCCGTGCCGGTGATGTTTGCTTCGTTCGCGGACTCGGTCTGGCTGGCCGTGCTGATCATCGGCGTCGCCACCGCAGCGCACCAGGGCTTCTCCGCCAACCTCTACACCCTGCCCTCGGACGTCTTCCCGCGCGGCGCGGTCGGCTCTGTCGTCGGCATCGGCGGCATGCTGGGCGCCTTCGGCGGCATGGTGTTCTCGAAGTACATCGGCGGCGTGCTGGAAAGCATCGGCACCTATACGCCGATCTTCATCGTGGCCGGCAGCGCCTATCTGATCGCCCTCTTGGTCGTCCATCTGCTGACGCCCAAGATGGAGCCGGTGAAGATCTAGTCGCCGCCTTCACGCGATCGCGATCCGGGCCGGGGAGCAATCCCCGGCCCTTTTCATATTGCGCCTGAACTGAGGCGGATCCGGGGTGGCGCGCGGTGAAAACCGTTCTAAGTAAGACTCATGCGCACACCCTTGCTCACCGCCTCCGCCGCCCTCGCCGCCGCCTTGGCCGCCTGTGGTCCCGCCCCTGCTCAGCCCGGTCAGGCCGGCGCGCCTGTCGAGAGCCGCGCGGCCAATTCGCCCGACCAGAAGCCCGCCTTCGCCGGCCAGACCCGCGCTCCGGGTCTCAATTCCGGGGTCACGGGCCAGTATCAGACCCTGGCCAGCGGCCTGGAACATCCGTGGGGCATGGCCTTCCTGCCGACGGGCGAAATCCTGGTCAGCGAACGCGCCGGGCGTCTGCGGGTTTTTGGCAAGGACGGCAAGCTCTCGCCCGCGGTGACCGGTCTCCCGGCGATCTACGCCCAGGGCCAAGGCGGCCTGCTGGGCCTGGCCATCGATCCCGACTACGCCAAGAACGGCCTCGTCTACTGGTCCTACGCCGAAGAGGTCGACGGCGTGAACGGCACCGCCGTCTCGCGTGGCAAGCTGACCCTGGGGGCCGCGCCCAAGGTCGACAACGCTCAGGTGATCTGGCGCCAGACGCCCAAGATGGCCAGCGCCCTGCACTTTGGCGGCCGCCTGGTCTTCGCTCGCGACGGCAAGCTGTTCATCACCACCGGCGAACGTTCGGTCATGGCCGGCCGCGTCCAGGCCCAGAACCTCGACGGCACCCTGGGCAAGGTCGTGCGGATCAACGCCGACGGCTCGATCCCCAGCGACAACCCGTTCGTGAACACCGCCGGCGCCAAGCCCGACATCTGGTCGCTGGGCCACCGCAATATCCAGTCGGCCACGTTGGACGCTCAGGGCCGGCTGTGGACGGTCGAACATGGCGCGCGCGGCGGCGACGAGCTGAACCGGCCCGAGCCCGGCAAGAACTACGGCTGGCCGCTGATCACCTATGGCGAGGAGTACTCCGGCAAGGCGATCAGCGATGGCGCGACGCAGAAGGAAGGGCTGGAGCAGCCCGTTTACTACTGGGACCCCGTCATCGCCCCGTCCGGCATGGCCATCTATGACGGCGCGCTCTTCCCCGCCCTCAAGGGCAACGTGCTGATCGGCTCGATGCGCGAACAGCATGTCGCGCGGCTGGTGCTCAAGGACGACAAGGTGGTCGGCGAAGAACGTCTGTTCACCGATATCGGCGGCCGCGTCCGCGATGTCGCGGTCGGTCCGGATGGCGCGATCTACGTCCTCACCGACGAGGAAGACGGCAAGCTGATCAAGATCACCCCGAAGGGCTGATCGTCCAGACCAGGCCTGAGCGCGAGCGCTCAGGCCGATCCGGGCCGGTTCATGCCGGCGATGTCTCGTGCTTCATGGCCTCGGCGGCCAGGGCGACATGCTCGGGGATCCGTCCCTGCGCTTTGCGCTCGCTGTAACGATCGACCAGATAGTCCGAGCGGTCGCGCGTCAGCAGGGTGAACTTCACCAGCTCCTCCATCACGTCGACCACACGATCGTAGTAGCTGGACGGCAGCATGCGATCGTTGTCGTCGAACTCGCGGAACGCCATCGCCACCGACGACTGGTTGGGAATGGTGATCATCCGCATCCAGCGGCCGAGCAAGCGCAGCGTATTGACGGCGTTGAACGACTGCGAGCCCCCGCTGACCTGCATCACCGCCAAGGTCTTGCCCTGGGTGGGTCGCACGCTGCCGATCTCCAGCGGGATCCAGTCGATCTGGGCCTTCATGATCCCCGTGATCGCCCCGTGCCGCTCGGGGCTGCACCACACCTGGCCTTCGGACCATTGGGACAGCGCGCGCAGTTCCTGCACCTTGGGATGATCGGGGCCGGTCGCGTCGGGCAAGGGTAGATCGCGGGGGTCGAAGATCCGCGTCTCGCAGCCCAGCGCCTGCAGGATCCGGGCGGCTTCCTCGACCAGCAGGCGGCTGAACGAGCGCTCGCGCAGCGATCCGTACATCAGCAGGATGCGCGGCGGATGCGCGGCGCGCTCATCGACCTCCAGGCGCGCCCCGTCGATCTTGGCCAGGAACTTCGGATCAAGGGCGGGGAAATCGGACAAGGGCGCCTCCAGCATCGTCATTGAACTGTCGAATAATTCGAGCATATTGGAAATATGGAATCGAAAGCCGCTGTCAACATGCTGTCGGCCCTGGGCCACGAAGGGCGCCTGGCCATCTTCCGGCTTCTGGTGCAGGCCGGCCCCGCCGGCGTCGCCGCCGGCGAGATCGCCCGCGCCCTGAACGTGCTGCCCAACAGCCTGTCGGCTAATCTGAACGTGCTGTCCCACGCCGGGCTGATCGCCTCGCGCCGAGACGGCCGCTCGATCATCTACACGGCCAACTACGACGCCATGAGCGGCCTGCTGGGCTTTCTGATGGAGGACTGCTGCCAGGGCGCGCCACAGATCTGCGGCCCTCTGGGCGGTATCGTCGGCAGCGGCATGGCCTGCGGCGTAGCCAGGGCATGACCGTCTTTGACGCCAAGCGCCGCCTCGTCGCCGAAGCCCTGGGCACGGCCCTCCTGCTGGCCGTCGTGGTCGGCTCGGGGATCATGGGCGAGCGCCTGTCGGGCGGAAACGTCGCCATTGCGCTGCTCGGCAACACCCTGGCGACGGGAGCTGCCTTGGTCGTGCTGATCTGGGTGTTCGGCCCGATCTCCGGCGCGCACTTCAATCCGGCCGTCACCCTGGTGGCGGCCCTGCGGCGAGAACTGCCGGTCGTCCTAGCCCTCGCCTACCCGCTGGCCCAAGTCCTAGGCGGGATCGCCGGCGTCTGGACCGCGCACGCGATGTTCGGCGAGCCGATCCTGCAGGTCTCGACCAAGCTCCGGTCCGGCGGCGACCAGGCCTTCGCCGAGGTCGTGGCCACCTTTGGCCTGCTGGCCACGATCCTGGGCGTCGGCCGCTTCCGACCCGACAGCACGCCCATGGCCGTGGGGCTTTACATCACGGCGGCCTACTGGTTCACCGCCTCGACCTCGTTCGCCAACCCGGCGGTGACGGTGGCGCGCAGCCTGTCGGACACCTTCGCCGGCATCGCGCCCTCCAGCGCGCCGGCCTTCATCCTCGCCCAGTTCGTCGGCGCCCTGGTCGCGGCGGCGCTGTTTGGCTGGCTTCTCAAGACGGACACTTCCCGATGACCGACACCGCGTTCCCGATCACCATCTTCCACAACCCGGCCTGCGGCACCTCGCGCAATACCGTGGCCATGGTCCAGGCCGCCGGCTATGCCCCCGAGGTGGTCGAGTACCTGAAGGCCGGCTGGACTCGCGAGCAACTTCAAGATCTTGCCGCCAAGTCTGGCGAACCGCTGCGCGCCCTGATGCGGGAAAAGGGCACGCCGGCCGAGACCCTTGGCCTGCTGGCCGACGACGTGTCGGACGACCGCCTGCTGGACGCCATGGTTGAGCACCCGATCCTGGTGAACCGCCCGATCGTCGTCACGCCCAAGGGCGTGAAGCTGTGCCGTCCGTCCGAGCTGGTGCTCGATCTCTTGGGCCGCAGGCCCGACCAGTTCAGCAAGGAAGACGGCGAGGTCGTCATCCCGTAAGGCGCGGGACGCTCTTCCGTATTCCACCCGCCAGTCCCCCTTTTTCCATCGTCATCCCGGCCGTAAGACCGCGTAGCGGACTGTAGAGCCGGGACACAGGGGCCACCGCACGATCGCTTGCCCCTGGGTCCCGGACTGCCTCTTACGAGGCTTCCGGGATGACGAACGTATTGGTCTGCGGCCTCAAGGCCCTACCCATTCCAAGACTTCCCTCCCCCGCCCCGAACTCTGCTATCACTGAGGCCATGCAGCGCAGGCGTAGCATTCTGATCGTGGGCGGCGGGACGGCCGGGTGGCTGACGGCCGCCTATCTGGCCAAGGCGCTACGCATCGCCGAGCAGCGCCATCTCGACATCACCCTGCTAGAGTCGCCCGAGATCGGCATTGTCGGGGTCGGCGAGGCCACTTTCCCGACCATCCGCAACACCCTGCGGTTCCTCGGCATCGACGAGGCCCACTTCATCCGCGAGACCTCAGCGACCTTCAAGCAGGGCATCCGCTTCGTCGACTGGGCCGAGACGCCGCGCGACGGACGCCGCCACAGCTATTTCCACCCGTTCGAGGCGCCCTTTTCCACCGAGGGAACCAGCCTGGCGCCCTATTGGCTGCTGCAGAACGAGCGCACGCGCGCGCCGTTCGCCGAGGCCGTGACCATCCAGGCGCGGGTGGCCGACGCGGCCCGCGCGCCCAAACGCCCGCACGAGAGCGACTTTGGCGGGCCCCTGAACTACGCCTACCACTTCGATGCGGCCAAGCTGGCCCAGGTGCTGGCTGACCGCGCGCGGGAGCTTGGGGTTCGCCACCTGCAAGGCGAGGTGTCCGAGGTGGCGCTGGACGACGCCGGCGCGATCGCCCAAGTGGTCTCGCCAGGTCATGGCGCGCTCAGCGCCGACCTCTTCATCGACTGCAGCGGCTTCCGCGCCGAACTGATCGGCAAGGCGCTGGGCTCGCCGTTCAAATCCGCCAAGCCGATCCTGTTCGCCGATCGCGCCGTCGCCTGCCGCGCGCCGTACGAGCGCCCCGACGCGCCGATCCAGAGCTACACCATCGCCACCGCCCATGAGGCGGGCTGGATCTGGGACATCGCCCTGGCGGGAGGTCGCGGCGTCGGCTGCGTCTACGCCGGCGACTATATGGACGACGACCGCGCCGAAGCGGTGCTGCGCGACTATCTCGGCGCGGGCTCCGCCTCGATCGAGACCCGCAGGATCGCCTTCGACGCCGGCTATCGCGAGAAACAGTGGATCAAGAACTGCGTCGCAGTGGGCCTGGCGGCCGGCTTCCTGGAGCCGCTGGAGTCGACGGGAGTCGTCCTGATCGAGGCGGCTGTGGCGATGATCGCCGAGCTCTTCCCGCACTCAGGGCCGGTCAGTGCGCCTGCCCGACGCTTCAACGAGCTGATGGCCGCGCGCTTCGACAACATCATGGTCTTCCTGAAGCTGCACTATGCGCTCAGCCGGCGCACCGAGCCGTTCTGGCGTGACAATGTCGATCCGGCCTCGATCCCGGAACGGCTGACCGAACTGCTGGAACAGTGGCGCCACCGTCCCCCGGCGCGGTTCGACTTCATCCTGGATCTCGAGACCTTCGCCTTCTTCAACTACCAGTACATTCTGTATGGCATGGGCTTCGAGACCGACTTGGCCGACGGCGCCGGCGAGTTCCCGGACGTGGCCGGCGCGGCCAAGCTGTTCGCCAAGATCCGCAGCTTCGCCGACCGCGCCACCCAGGACCTGCCCAGCCACCGGGACCTGATCACCCAAATCAACCGCTTCGGCTACGACAAGGCGCTGGAGGGGGTGTGAGCGTCACGCCCTACACCCGCGCGTAGGTCTGGCCGTCCAGCACCAGCGTTTCGGCGCCTGTGAAGCGCAGGGTCTGACCGCTCATCGGGACCAGCTCCACCCGCAAGGTCTCGGCGTCTGCGCCCGCTTCACCGACCGCCGTCATGACCCCGGCGCGCACCGTCAGCCGCCCCCCGACCTCCAGAATATCCAGCCGCCCCATCAGCGGATTGCGGTAGGTCCCGACATAGTGGCTGTTCGGCCGCCCAAGCGACCAGGGCCGCCGCGCCCGGTCGGCGCGGCTGGCGGCCAGGCCGGCGCGGCGCTTGTCCACCCGCGCCTTCAGCGCAGCTAGCTCGGCGTCATAGACCGCCGACAGGTCCTCCCGCCCGGCAAGGCGGTCATAGACATAGTTGGCGATCAAGTCGGCCACCTCGCCGCCCAAGACATCTTCGTTGGTCATCACCGCAATGCCGACGCCGCGCTCAGGCATGAAAGACACATGGGCCCGGGTGCCGGCGAAGTTGCCGAAATGATGGATCAAGCGCTGATCCCCGTAGCGTCCCGTCTGCCAACCGAGGCCGTACCCGTCACGGACATAAGGGCCGAACCTGGCTTGCTGAGCGACCAGGGGGCGGTGCATGGCGGCGACCAGTCCCTGCGGGAACAGACGTCGCCCCTCCAGCACGCCGTCGTTCAACTGGATCTCCAGCCAGCGCGCCATATCACGGGCGGTCGAGACCAGGCCCCCGGCCGACTGCATCGTCGCGTCGACCTTCTGCAACGGGCTGGGCGCGATCTGGCCGTCGGCGGCCGGGGTGTGGCCCGGGGCGACCGACAGCCGGCGGCGCGCACCGTCGATGCGCGCCGTGGTGCGTCGCATGCCCGCCGGCCGCAGCACCGCCTCGTCGACCATGTCGCGCCAGTCCAGGCCAAAGCGGTCCTGGATCAGGGTGGTGGCCAGGTTGTAGCCGGTGTTGGCGTAGCGAAAGACGCCGTAAGGCGTGTCCGCGCTGCGCGTGGTGGCGCCGAGCAGGCCGCTCATGACTTTTGGCGTGTGCTCGCCCGTGAAGGCGGCGCGATAGGGAATGGCGAGGTTCTCCAGGCCCGAGCGGTGACACAGCAGATCCGACAGCGTCACCGAGGCGGCCAGATCAGCAGGTAAGGCGCTCTTGCCGATCCAGCGGCTCAGCGGCGCGTCCAGGTCGAAGGCCCCACGCCGGGCCTGGGCGGCGATCGTCAAGGCGGTGAAGGCCTTGGTCGCCGAGGCGATGTAGAACGCGGTATCGGCGGCAGCCGGGCGGCCGGTCGTGACATCGGCGACCCCATAGCCGCCGGCCATCAGCACCTCATCGCCCTGCACCACGGCCAGTGAGAGGCCCGGAACGACGGCGACCGCGGCCAGCGCTCGGCGCACGAAGGCGTCGATCCCTTCAGCCTCTTCGCCTCTTAGAGCGTCGGCGGCCGACTCATGAGCCGGCGCGATCAGCCAGGGCGCGGCGGCCAAGGCGGCTATGAGCGGACGGCGCGTGATCATGCGACGGGCCCTCTGGATGAGGATCGCAGATCCGACGCTACGGACGGGGTGATGTTGACGGGCATGAAGCGGCCTCCCGTCAGTTAGAGGCCTTGGGCGAGCGCTTTGGAGGCGGCGCGCTGAAACTTTTCTGGGAACAGCGCAGCGGGACCCGCCGAAGCAGGCCCCGCCCACAAGTCCTACGCCTTCGCCGCGTCAGGCGCTGCTTCCAACTCCCCGCGCTCGCGGGCCTTACGCCCATAGACGACCTCGAACAGTGGGCTGGCCATCACCGTGGTGACGATCGCCATCAGCACCAGCATCGAGAAAAGGGTCGGGCCGATGATGCCCTTCTGCAGGCCGATATTGATGATGATCAGCTCCATCAGGCCGCGCGAGTTCATCAGCGCGCCGATACCCATGGCGGTCGGGTGGTCCTCGCCCGTGAGGCGGGCGGCGACGTAGCAGGCGCCCCACTTGGCCAGGATCGAGACGGCCAGGATGCCCAGCGCGATCAGCAGCAGCTCGCCCGAGTTGACCATGTCCATCCGGGTGTTGAGGCCCGAATAGGTGAAGAACATCGGCAGCAGCAGCACCACGGCCAGGGGCTCGACCTTCTTCTTCAGCTCCTCGGTCAGGCGACCCCGCGGCATGACCACGCCCATGATGAAGCCGCCGAAGATGGCGTGGATGCCGACCGCGTCCATCAGGAAGGCCGAGACGCAGAAGGCCAGGATCACCAGGGCCAGGGCGTGGGTGCTGAGCTCCCCTTCCCGCTCGACCATGCGGCCCAGGGGCGCGAGGATCTTGGGGCCCATGGTCAGAACGAACAGCACCCACAGGAGGCCGCCGCCGATGGCCAGCACCGCCACGCCCGGCCCGCCGCCGAACGTGGCCAGCACCACGGCCAGGACGCACCACGAGACCGCGTCGTCGAAGGCGCCGGCGGTCAGTGACAGCGTGCCCAGCGAGGTTTTCTGAAGGCCGCGCTCATTGATGATCCGGGCCAGCATCGGGAAGGCCGTCAGGGCGATGCAGGCGCCCATGAACAGGGTCGCCGCGCCAGGGCTGATGGTCGGCGCGAACAGGCCTGGCACCTTCAGCAGGAACGGCGTGATGATCGCAGCGAGCACAAACGGAGCGGCGATGCCGGCGAACGACACGCTCATCGCGCTCCTGGCCTTGGCCTTGAAGTGTCCCGCCTGGAACGTTGTCCCGACCATGAACATGTAGAGGCCCACGCCCAGCTGGGCGCCGACATAGAGGACGTTGCGCGTCTCCTTGGGGAACAGGGCGAGCTGGAAATCGGGGAACAGCAGGCCCAGCAGCGATGGGCCCAGGATCACGCCGGCGATCATCTCGCCCACCACCTGCGGCTGAGCCAAGAACTTCTTGCCAAGCCAGCCCACCACGCGGCAGGCCAATAGGATCACCGCCAGCTGCAGGAAGAAGTGGATCGAGAAGTCGTTGGGCGTGTAGCTCTGCGCGGCGGCCTTGGTCGCCGGACCATGCGGGGACAGAACATCCGCAAGGGTGTGAAGCGTATGCGCGATGATGTCTGACACGGTCCTTAAGCCCCCTAATGGATCGTCGTGGCTTTACGCCTTGGCCGCATGCCGCGCAGAGATCCGGCGTCAGCGCAACAGCCTAGGCGAATTTTTGACAGCCTTGTCAGTCGATTGTTTTTGCTGGCCTATTGTCTGTTGCCACCACGCCACGATGTAGTAACGTACCTACAAGACAGCCTTGTCATTCGGAGCGCTGGGGTCTGGTTCATGAAGGTCGTCACAAGCCGCGAATTCAATCAGGATGTCACTCAGGCCAAGCGCGCGGCGCGAATCGAGCCGGTGTTCATCACCGACCGTGGTCGCCCCACTCACGTGCTGATGAGCGTCGAGACCTATCGCCGGCTGTCAGGCCAGAGCGAGACCATCGTCGACCTCCTGGCCATGCCTGCAGCCTCCCCCGCCCTCGACCTGACGCCCGAGCGTTGGGATCGCTGATGCACCTTCTGGACACCGAGATCGTCTACGCGCTGCGCAACGCCAAGGCCGGCGGCGCCGATCCTGGCCTAGCCGCCTGGGCCAGCGGCGTGGCGCGGACCAACCTTTTCATCTCGGCGATCACCCTGATGGAGCTGGAGACCGCCGCGGCGCGCGCCGAACGCGCCGACAAGAGCCGAGGCGCGGCCGTGCGCGCCTGGCTGGACGAGCGCGTATCGGCGGCCTTTGACGGCCGCATCCTGGCGGTCGACGCCGCCGTCGCCCGACGCCGGGCCCAGCTTCCGCTGCCGCACGCGCGGGACGGCCTGCTGGCCGCCACGGCTCTGGAGCACGGCCTGACCCTGGCCACGCGCGAGACCGCTACCTTCGCCAAGGTTCCACGCCTGAAGCTGTTCAACCCCTGGAGCTACAAGCCCGAGGCGCTGGACGACGAGGAAGATTGGGGTCAGGCCGCCAAGGCCGGCGGCCAGTGGCTGCGGAACATCTTCGTGCGAGGTTAGAGCCTGGGCAGCCCGTCCATGATCGCCGTCAGGGCGATCACCGTCTGGGCCTCCATGGCGCTGTGGCCGGCGTCGGTGATCACATAGGTCGCCGGCGGCGTCCCCGCCGCCTCCAGCGCCTGCACCAGCCGCGAGCCTTGCGTCAGCGGACAGACCTGATCGAAGCGGCCATGGACGATATGCACGGGCACGCCCTTCAGCGCGACCACGCCATCGGTGATCTCGCCCTCTTTCAAGAACAGGTCATGGGCGAAGAAGTGGGCCTCGATCTGGGCGAAGCTGAGCGCGAACTCGGCCTCGCCGAACTTGCCCGCATCGTCGGCGGCCGGGATCATGTTCGAGATCGTGCCTTCCCAGACGGACCAAGCCAGGGCCGCCTTCAGCTGCGCTTCCCGCTCGGCGTCGGTGGTCGGAGCCCGATCAAAGATCGCCTTGTAGGCGCCCATCATGTCGCCGCGCTGCTCGGGCGGGATCACCTCGACGAAGGCCTTCCACTCGTCGGGATAGGTGATGTAGGCGCCCGGCGCGGTCAGGCCATAGGGCTGGTCGGCATAGGTCGCCGCGTTGCCCTGGTACATGTAGAGCAGATCCTCCTTCCGCCCCAGGAAGATGCCGCGCAGGATCAACGAGGCGACCTTCTCGGGATGGCGGATGGCGTAGACCAGCGCCAGGGTGCTGCCCCAGCTGCCCCCAAAGACGTGCATCTTGCCGGTGATCCCCAAGGCGTCGCGCAAGGCGTTGATGTCGGACACCAGATGGTCGGTGGTGTTGTTGGCCAGGGCCTTTTCCGGGCCGTCGGCCGCCACGGTCGGACGGCTCTTCCCACAGCCGCGCTGGTCGAACAGGATCACGCGATAACGGTCCGGATCGAAGAACCGTGACATCACCGGCGCGCAGGCCCCGCCCGGCCCGCCGTGCAGGAACATCACCGGCTCTCCATCGGCGCGGCCGTATTCCTCCCAGTAGATCTCGTGGTCTGGCGCGGTGTCGACGCGCAGCCAGCCCGTCCTCAGCGGCTGCCCTTGAGGATAGGTCCACTCGTTGGTGACCTTGCTAGTGGCGCGAAGGCGCGAGAAGTCCATGGTCGAATCCTGTCGAAAGAGGCGGCGCACTCTCGCGCTGAAGAGGCCCGATCTCCAGGCTATTTGCTCAATTCTCTCGTCATCCCGGCCGCAGCGTAGCGGAGAGCCTGGACCCAGGGGCCACCGCACTGGACTTGGCCCCTGGGTCCCGGGTCGGCTTCGCCGCCCGGGATGACGAGGTAATGTTGGACTTTTCGATGATGCTGATTGAGACAGTTGGCGCGCTACAGGACCGTAATCCCATGACCATCGAGATCGAAGACCGCCTCGCCGCCGCCGCCTTCCGCCGTCTGGTCGACCATCTGCAGATGCGCGCCGACGCTCAGAACATCGACCTGATGGGCCTGGCCGGCTTCTGCCGCAACTGCCTGGGCGACTGGGTTCATGAGGCCTCGGACGGCGCAATCAGCAAGGAAGCCGCCCGCGAGGCGGTGCATGGCATGCCGGCCGCCGACTGGAAGGCCAAGCATCAGAGCCCCGCGACGCCGGAGCAACTGGCGCGGATGGAAGCGAGCCTGGCGCTGAACGCCAAGCTTCGGGCTGAACGCGCGTAAGGGGATGGGCGAAGAATCCCTCTCTCTTCGAGAGAGGGAGGGACCCGCGCCGTCAGGCGTGGGAGGGTGAGCGGTTACGGAGCAACCCGTGAATCCTTAACCTATTCAATATCTTCCTCTGCCCTACCCTGTCCGGAAAGGGTGAAACCACTCACCCTCCCAAGCTTCGCTTGGGCCCCTCCGTCTCTCAAAGAGAGAGGGAATGCGATGAGCGTTTCCGCGATTTCATCCCCGGCCCCAAAACCTGCCCTATCCTCTTCCCACCTCGAAGCACTGGGGAGGGCGCGCGGCCAGCGACCTTCGCGGCTTTGGGGGGCGGTCGAGCGGGGACAGGTTCGAGGGGGATACTCGTACGGTCCGGGGACCTGGTTGCTGGCCAGACCCGCCCGCCGTCGGCGTGGTCGAGGGCAAAAGGATGTGTCTTAGCCTGGAGTGGCTCGTCCTCCTTGATCGTCGGGCGCCTGGGAAACCAGGGGCTCGGGTCCCGGTAAGGCCTGAACAGGGCCACCTGACGGGACGCTGGCGGATAACGGCTGCGCGGAGCGTCGGTCTTCGTCGAAACGGTAACACCACAACAGAACTCCGGACGAAGGTCCGGCGCTCCGCATCCCTCCCCGATCCTCACGGTCACGCCGCTGAGCGGTTTCGACGCGTCCGGATGCTCCCCCGCGATGCGGGGGAGCTGTCGCGGAGCAACTGAGGGAGCCAACGCGGCGACCTTCCAGTTCGCCCCCTCCGGCCCTCTGGGCCACCTCCCCCGCATTGCGGGGGAGGATCTTGGAAAAGGAGCTCCACCATGCCCTCCCCTCGCAAACCCCGCCGCCCAGGCGGATCGCGCTCGGCGCGTCGCCGTCGCCACGAGCAAGCTTGGCTCACCAGGAAGCTTCAAGAGCGGTTCCTGCGCTTCGCCGAGCTGCTCGCCGAGAAGGAGCGCAACGATACGGACATCTACAATCCGCGCGACGCCAAAGAAAAAGTCCCCGGCCTTGCGACCGAGGACTTCTCCTTGTTCTTCAAAGAACGAGAGACGTTTAGCGGATGACCCGCGCGCCCTTGCCCTTCATCACGGCCTCGACCTCTTCCTTGCGCACCATCGAGGTGTCGCCAGGCGTGGTCATGGCGAGAGCGCCGTGAGCCGCGCCGTACTCGACGGCGGCCTGGGGGCCCTTGCCTTCCATGAAGCCGAAGGCCAGGCCCGAGGCGAAGCCGTCGCCGCCGCCGACGCGGTCATAGATCTCGAGGTTCTCACGCATCATCGAGGCGTAGAACTCACCGCCCGCGTACAGGATCGCCGACCAGTCATTGACCGAGGCGGTCTTGGCGTTGCGCAGGGTGGTGGCGGCGACCTTGAAGTTCGGGAACTGCTTCACAGCCGTCTCGATCATCTTCTTGAAGTTGGCCGGGTCGATCGAGCTGATGTGCTCGTCCAGGCCTTCAACTTCGAAGCCGAGGCAGGCGGTGAAGTCTTCCTCGTTGCCGATCATCACATCGACGTACTGGGCGATATGACGATTGACCTTCTGAGCGCCTTCCTTGCCGCCCTGCGACTTCCACAGGCTGGCGCGGTAGTTCAGGTCGTAGGAGACGACGGTGCCGTACTTGCGGGCTACTTCCACGGCTTCGATCACGGCTTCGGCCGTGTTCGAAGCCAGGGCGGCGAAGATGCCGCCGGTGTGGAACCAGCGCACGCCTTCTTCGCCGAACAGTTTTTCCCAGTTCACTTCACCGGGGCGGATCTGCGAGGCGGCCGAGTGACCCCGGTCGCTGCAGCCCAGGGCCGGGCGAACGCCGAAGCCCTTTTCGGTGAAGTTCAGACCAACGCGCGTATTGCGGCCCAGGCCGTCAAAATCGCGCCAGATGATGTGGGAGGTGTCGACACCGCCCTGCATCATCAGATCCTCGACCAGCCAGCCCAGGTCGTTCACCGGCAGGGCGGTGACGGCCGTCGAGCGCTTGCCCCAGCACTTCTTGAAAGCGCGGGCGACGTTGTATTCGCCGCCGCCTTCCCAGACCTGGAACTGACGGGCGTTGCGCACCCGGCCGAAACCGGGGTCGAAACGCAGCATCACTTCACCGAAGCTGGCGCAGTCCCACTTCGTTTCCGAAGCCGGGCGGATGTTGAGGATATTGTCGGTCATTTGGTCTTAGGCCTTCCCACGAACCTTCTTGATCAGGTCTACCGTCTCGCGGACCTTTTTAGAGATGCCCGCGTAGTCCTTGGCGTCCAGCAGCTCTTGCGTGATCAGCTTGGAGCCCATGCCGGCGGCGACGATGCCCGCGCCGAACCACTTCTTCACCGAGGCCTCGTCCGGATCGACGCCGCCCGTCGGCATGATGCGGGTCCAGGGCATCGGGCCCAGCACAGCCTTGACGAAATCGGGGCCGCCGACCGACGAGCCCGGGAACACCTTGACGATCTCGCAGCCCAGCTCTTCGGCGTACGAGATTTCCGAGGCCGAACCGCAGCCCGGCGAGTACGGGATCTTGCGACGGTTGCAGACCTTGGCGACGTCGGCGTTGAGGATCGGGCCGACGACGAACTTGGCGCCGTTGGCGATGTAGATGCCGGCGGTGGGAGCGTCGACGATCGAGCCCACGCCCATGATCACGCGCGGATCGGCCTTATCGAAGTAACGGGTCACTTCGTAGAAGACGTGGCTGGCGAAATCGCCACGATTGGTGAACTCGATGCAGGGCGCGCCGCCGTCGGCGCAGGCCTGGATCACGCTCTTACAAACCTCGACGTCGGGGTGGTAGAACACCGGAATGACGCCCTGGTCCATCAGGGCGGTCAGCACCGCCATACGGTCTTTCACCATCTCAAACTCCTTCCCGAAGGATCGTTCTTGCGCGAAGGGCCGCATGGGCCGCCGCGCGAGCAATATTTCGCCGGAATTGGCTCAGGGCGTTCCCTTAGACCGCGTTGCGCTCGCGCGCCACACCGCGCTTGCCGCAACGTCAAACTAAGGGACGCGACCGCGCTGAAATCGACCATCGCGGCCGCCTTCGCGCGAAAGCTTTCCGACGCACGCTTCCTTCCCCAGACCTTTTCCCTCGGCTCGCCGCCCTCGCCGCCCGATACAAAATTGAGGCGTCGGACTCCGCCGACGCCCCGAAAGTTTGCGCAGGAGCGAGCTCAAAGAGCCGCAAACGAGACGGACGACCACGACGCCGAACCGAAACGTTATGACACCGGTTACCAAGGACGGCGAAGCTGTCTTTGCCACCGGTGTCATCGGGAGATAATCAGAATCCGCAGGGGAGCGCAAGCGCTAGGAACTCATGATGTCCGTAATCGGTAAGCCATTGGATTTGAACGCCTTACTTCCCTCTCCCCTTGCGGGAGAGGGTGGCCCACGCAGTGGGTCGGGTGAGGGGTCGCACAGGCAAGGCCGAGAAACCCCTCTTCCGGCCCTTCGGGCCACCTTCTCCCACAAGGGGAGAAGACGTGTCGGTGGCGCTCAGCCCGTATTGCGCAGCCCCGCCGCGATCCCCGCCACGGTCAGCTGAATGGCCAAACGCAGCTCCTCGTCGCTGTCCCCCGCCCGGCGTCGCGACAGAAGCTCCAGCTGCAGATGGTTCAGCGGGTCGACAGAGCGGCTGGCCAAGGCCACCGACTCGGCGAGGTCCGGCTGATTGTCGAGCAGGCTGGTTCCGCCCCGGATCGCCAGGGCCAGACCCGTCGCCGCCTCGTGCTCACGCCGGATGGTGGCGAAGATCCGCTCGGCGTTGGCCTTGTCGGGCGACAGCGCGACGTAGCGGGCGGCGATGCCCATCTGGCTCTGGGCCAGGGCCAGTTCCATGTTCGACAGCAGGGAGGCGAAGAAATCGAAGCCGCCCGCCAGATCGCGGAGCTGCTCGACCGACAGGCCGGCCCGCTCGACACCCGAGGCGAAGCCGTACCAGCCCGGCAGCATGAACCGCGCCTGCGACCAGCTGAACACCCACGGGATGGCCCGCAGGTCCTCAATCTTACGGCTGGCGGTGCGGCTGGCCGGACGGCTGCCGATGTTGAGGCGAGCGATCTCAGTGATCGGGGTCACAGACCAGAAGAAGTCCTCGAAGGCCGGATCGTCGTAAACGAGCGCCCGATAGCCGTGGAACGACGCTTCAGCCAGGGCGGTCATGGCCGCCTCGATCTTGGGGTCCCGCTGCGGGATCGGACGCTCACTGGCCATCAGGACTGCAGCGGCCAGACCGTCGAGATTACGGCGCGCGGTCGGCTGGTCGCCAAAGCGGCGGGCGATCATCTCGCCCTGCTCGGTCATGCGGATGCGCCCCTGGACGGTGCCGGCCGGCTGGGCCAGCACGGCCTCCGCGGCCGGCCCCCCGCCCCGCCCGACGCTGCCGCCGCGGCCGTGGAACAACTGCAGCCCGACGCCCATCCGATCGGCCTCATACGCCAGCGCCGAGGCGCCCGTGGCCACGCCGCGCCTGCTGGCGACATAGCCGCCGTCCTTATTGCTGTCGGAGTAGCCGAGCATGATCTCCTGCACCGGCCGATCGCCAAGGATCGTGCGGCTGAGCGGCAACTGCAGCCACTGGCGCAGCACGGCCGGACCATTTTCGAGGTCGCCGATGGTCTCGAACAGCGGCGCGACCTTGACCGAGGCGCGCGGCGCGGCGCCGCCCCAGACCAGGCCCACCTGCTTGAGCAAAACGAGCGGCTCGAGCATGTCGGACAGGGTCGCCGACTTCGAGATGATGTAGGCCCCCAGACACCCATGACCATAGTCGCGCACCGCCTGCGCGGCCGCCTCCATGGTCGCCAGCTCCTTGGTGGTCTCCTCGCCATAGGCGGTGAACGGAGAGACAAGGGGACGCTGGTGCGACAGCTCGTCGATCAGCACCTTGCAGCGCGCGTCCTCGTCGAGCTTCAGATACTCAACGCCCGTACCGGCGCGGCGGAACAGCTCGTCGAGCGTGCGCTCGTGAACGTCGGCGTTCTGGCGCAGGTCCAGGCTCATCAGATGGAAGCCGCAGGCCTTGGCGACCTCGACCAGGGTGCGCAGGGCCGAGCCGACCAAGCGCTCGCCGCCGTTGCGCTCCAGGCTGTCGATGATGACCGACAGGTCTGCGACGAAGGCGTCAGGGTGGCCGTAGGGCGCAACGCTGGTCACGCCGGTTGCAAAGGCCACCGGCGCGCCGGTCAGCTTCTGCGACACAGCGGTCAGGCGGTCGAAGATCAGCTCCAGCGCCAGCCGATACGGCTCATCGATGCGATGGACCGAGGGATCCTTGGCCTGGGCGGCCAGGGCCAGCAGCTCTTCGGACACCGGCGTATAAGCGGTCGAGACCGCGAGGTTGGACCACAGCTTGCGCACCTCGCCGGCGTACCAGTCGAGGATCACGCGAGACTGGCTGGCGAAGGCGAGCTTGAGGGTCTGGCCATTGACGCCCGGGTGGCCGTCGCGGTCGCCGCCCAGCCAAGAGCCCATCTTCAGCAGCGGCGCCAGTTGCCCGTGCTGGCCGATCTTGCCGGTCCAGTCGCCGTAGAGGTCGATGATCGCCGGCAGGATCGAGGTGCGGACGATCGACAGCGCGTTGCGGATCTCGTCCTTAACCGTGATCCGCTCGGGACGGTAGAGACGCGTGCGCCACATCAGGGCGATCTCGCGGAACAGGCTCTCGCGGATTTCGGCGTCGAGATCCGGCGGCAGGTGATGACGGCGCAGGGCCATCAGCCGCGAAATCTCGGTTTCGCGATCGACCATGCTGCGGCGACGGACTTCGGTGGGGTGCGCGGTCAGCACCGGGACCACATTCATCGTCGCGAAGACCTTGGCAAGGTCGGCATCGGACTTACCAGCAGCCTTCAGCGCCTTGACGGCGTCGATCAGGGTGCGTGGCCGCTCGTCGCCCGGCTGGGCGTCGGCTTCGGCGTGACGACGGCGCCCGGCGACATCCTCGCCGATATTGGCCAACAGCGAGTGGCTGGCGAAGGCCCGCGACAGGAACACGGCCTGCTCGGTCGTCAGGTCGGCGAACAGGTGATCCAGCAACGGCGTGTCGCCATTAGCGACATCCTCCCGCGAGGCGGCCTTGCGCGCCTTGGCCACCAGCTCTGCCTTCTCCTCGCCCTCCAGATACGTGATCGCCTCGATCAGCAGGTCGCTGAGCAGATTGGCGTTCTGGCGAACGTGACGGCTGGTCGGACGGTCGACGTCGATCGACAGGGCCGGGTTGCGCATGCGCGGACTCCAGGGACCGCGCAAGGGGCGGTCCCGAACAGGAATGGATCAAGAAGACGCGCAGTCGCGCTCGAGCGAAGCCGAGCGCTTTACGCAGCGGCGCCCTCTAGCGCGCTTCACCGGGCGGGAAAAGCCGCCCGGCACGATGGTTGCGCTACCATCGTATTTTTGCGCGTTTTTCTTTCGCTAGCGGGCCAACCAACCGCCGTCCACGGGCAGAGTAATGCCCTGAACGTAATCCGACGCCGACGAAGCCAGGAACACGGCGGCCCCGCCGATGTCCTCTGGACGCCCCCAGCGACCGGCCGGAATCCGCGCCAGAATGGCGGCGTTGCGATCCTGATCGGCGCGCAGAGCCTCGGTATTGTTCGTGTCGAAATAGCCGGGCGCGATGGCGTTGACATTGATCCCTTTGGTCGCCCACTCGTTGGCCAGGATCTTGGTCAAGCCCGCCAGACCCGACTTGGACGCGGTGTAGGACGGCACGCGGATGCCGCCTTGGAAGGAGAGCAGCGAGGCGATGTTGATCACCTTGGCCTGGCCGCCCTCGAAGCCCTGCTTGAGGGCCTGCTTGGCGAAGGCCTGGGTCAGGAAGAAGACGACCTTCAGGTTGGTGTCCATCACCGCGTCCCAGTCGGCTTCCGAGAACTCGATCGAGTCGGCGCGGCGGATGATGCCGGCGTTATTGACCAAGATATCGACCTTGCCGAAGGCGGCGACGGTCTCATCGATGACGCGCTGAACAGGTTCGATCGAGCCGAAGTCGGCCTTGATCGACAGGAATTTGCGGCCAAGCGCCTCGACGGCCGCCTGCGTCTCAGTCGGCGCGCTACGGCCTGCGGCGGCGATGTCCGCACCGGCGGCGGCCAGGGCGATGGCGATCCCCTGCCCGATCCCGGTGTTGGCGCCGGTGACGAGCGCGACCTTGCCTTCGAGGCTGAACGGATTGGCCATTGTCAGTTCCTGTCCAAAATAGGTGTCATCCCGGACGACCTGAAAGGTCGATCCGGGACCCAGGGGCCGCGCTCAATGCGGTGCCCCCTGGGTCCCGGCTCTACGCTGCGCTCCGGCCGGGATGACACGGGAGCGCGGTGGCCAAGGCCCCTACTTCAGCTGGCAGATGTCCAGCACGTTCATGTCGGTATAGTCGAGGTTCTCGCCGCCCATCGCCCAGATAAAGGTGTAGTTGGCGGTGCCCGAACCCATGTGGATCGACCACGGCGGGCTCATCACGGCTTCCTCGTTGGCGATCACGATGTGACGCATCTCGTCCGGCTCGCCCATGTAGTGGAAGACCCGGTCGTTCTCGCCCAGACCGAAATAGAAGTAGGCTTCCGAGCGACGGTCGTGCAGGTGGGGCGGCATGGTGTTCCAGACGCTGCCCGGCTTCAGCACGGTCATGCCCAGCAGCAGTTGGGCCGACTTGCAGGTGGTCGGCACGATGTACTGGTAGATCGTGCGCTCGTTGGAAGTCTCCAGAGCGCCGCGCTCCAGCGGGATCGCGTCGGCGAAGGCAAGCTTCTTGGTCTCGAACGCAGCATGGGCCGGCAGGCTGACCAGGTAGAAGCGGGCGGCGCCGTCGACGCCTTCGAAGGTCACGTCCTTGGCGCCCATGGTGACGTACAGGCCGTCACGCGGAACGATCTCGTAGGCGACGCCATCGACGGTGACCTTGCCGGTCGTCTCGCCGACATTGATCAGGCCCAGCTCGCGGCGCTCCAGGAACGGGTGGCCGGCGGCCGAGGCGGGCTCGGTCTGGTCGGGCAGCTTGATCGGGCTGGTGGCCACCACGCCGCCGACGACAAAGCGTTCGGCATGATTGTAGGTCAGGACGATCTGGCCCTCTTGGAACAGGCCCTGCATCAGGTAGCGATCACGCAGGTCGTCATTGCTGACCGCGAACATCATGTCCGGATGGGTGGCGTGATAGGTCTTGGCGAACATCGGGAAGTCTCCGGAAAGGGTGTTCTATTCGGCGGCGGCGCGCAGCGTGGTGGGGCGAGCCCAATCCGGACGCTGGTCGAGCTTGTAGGCCTTCTTGGGCAGATTGTAGGTCAGATCGACGATCAGCTCCTCGGCCTCGACCAAGTCCATGCGGTGCTCGGCGACCATGCGGGCGAGGAACGCGCTGTCGACGCGGCGGGCCACGTCGTGGCGGGCCGGGATCGACAGGAAGGCGCGGGTGTCGTCGTTGAAACCAACAGTGTTGTAGAAGCCCGCGGTCTCGGTGACCTGCTCGCGGAAGCGCATCATGCCTTCCGGGCTGTCGTGGAACCACCAAGACGGGCCCAGTTTCAACACCGGATAGTGTCCTGCCAGCGGAGCCAGTTCGCGGCTGTAGGTCGTCTCGTCCAGCGTGAACAGGATCACCGACAGACGGGGATCATTACCCAACCGGGTCAGCAGGGGCTTCAGCGCGTCCACATACTCGGTGCGCATCGGGATGTCGGCGCCCTTGTCGCGGCCGTGCGAATTCAGGAGGCCGATATTGTGATTGCGGTGCGAACCCGGGTGGATCTGCATGACCAGTCCGTCGTCCAAGCTCATCTTGGCCATCTCGGTCAGCATCTGGGCGCGGAACAGCTCGGCCTTCTCGGGCGTCACATCGCCCTTCACGAGGCTATTGAACAGCGCCTCGGCCTCGACGTTCGAGAGGTCGGCGGTCGCCGCCGTGGGGTGGCCGTGGTCAGACGAGGTCGCGCCGGCGTCGATAAAGGCCTGCCGACGCTGACGGTGCGCCTCGAGATAGCTCTTCCAGCTATAGACGTCCTGACCCGAGGTCTCGGCGAACCGCTCGAAGGCGCGGGGGCCGCGCTCGTCTTCGAAATCGATGACCGCATCGGGACGATAGGCGGTGATCACATGCCCGCCCCAGCCGCTTTCACGGATGGCGGCATGATGCTGCAGACTCTCGTGCGGACCTTCAGTAGTGGCGAGCGTCTCGATATTGAAGCGATCGAACAGGGCGCGCGGACGGTAGGCGTCGGTCGCCAGCGCCTCGGTGATGCGGTCGTAGTAGGCGTCCGAATTCGAGGCTTCGAGGAACTCGGCAAAGCCAAAGACCTTGCTGAACACGTGGTTGAGCCACACCCAAGAGGGCGTGCCGCGGAACAGGTGGAAGTTGCTGGCGAACACGCGCCAGGCCTCGCGAGGGTCGGTGTCGGGCACGCCGGCCTTCGAACGGACCTTCAACGCATCCAGGCTGATCCCCTGGCTGTAGAGCATGCGAAACAGGTAGTGATCCGGAGCCAACAACAGGTCCGTGGCGTCCTGGAACGGCGCGTTGGTCGCGAACCAGGACGGGTCAGTGTGACCGTGCGGGCTGATGATCGGCAGATCCTTGACCAGCCCATAGAGGCCGCGCGCGTAGGACCGCGTCGTCGGATCGGACGGAAAAAGACGATCCTCGTGAAAATTCAGAGGCCTGGCCATGGCTTCGCGTCTGCTCCCTCAATCGATGGCGGTTTCGCCGACCGCCGCTCGTGTCCGCTTGGTAACCGGTGTCATGACTTGATGCAAGCACCAGAGCCGGCCCCTTATCTAGGCCGGAACAGGCCCGGACGACTCACGGATAACCAGATTTGGTTCCATCTTGGTGACGTCGCGCGGCTCGCGGCGCTCGCCGCCGATCAGCTTCTCGACCGCGATACGGCCGATCTCACGGGTCGGCGTATGGATCGTGGTCAGAGGCGGCCACACCGCCTTGGCGATTTGGAAGTCGTCGAACCCGACGACCGTAAGGTCTTGAGGCACCGACAGCCCAGCCTTACGAGCCGACTGGAGGACCCCCGCCGCCATTTCGTCATTGCCGCAGAAAATCGCTGTGGGCCGGGGAGACCGCGACAGCAGTTCATCGCCGCACGCCACGCCCGACTCAAAGGTATAGGCGCCCTGGACAATGTCGGCGGGCGCCAGGCTCAAGCCGGCTTCCGCCAAACCATCCTCAAAGCCCCCTCGCCGCTCATGCGACGATCGGAAGGTTTCAGGGCCGGAGATGAAGGCGATCCGCTTATGGCCCAGCTCGACGATGTGCCGCGCCGCCTGAGCGCCGCCCATACGGTCGTGACCAACGATCATGTGCTCAGGCTTGTCCAGTTCGACCGACGCGATCCGGATATAGGCGCAGCCGATCTCGTTCAGGAGCTTGGCCACGCGCTCGTCTTCCGAAACCGACGGCGGCAACACGACGCCAAACAGCTTCTGCCTTTCGACGAAAGAGCGGATGTCGGTCAGGAACGTCGGGCTGGCGCGATTGCAGGGGTGGACAACCAGTTCAAAGCCCGAGCCCCGCATGCCGTCCAGCAGACCAAGCTGCATGTTCACGACATATTGCGGGTTAGGATTGTCGTAGATCATGCCGATCAGGAACGACCGGCGGAACGCCAGCCCTCGGGCCTGCGGATCGGGGGCGTAACCCCACTCGGCGATGACCGCCTCGATACGCTCTCGGGTCTCATCCCGCACGAACGGCGACTGGTTGATGACGCGAGAGACGGTCTTCTTGGACACCCCGGCCAGCCGGGCGATGTCATTGATCGTGGCCCGTCGCCGCCCGCCTTCGACGCTGGTCTCGTTTTCTTCCGGGATCGAGGACGGCGTCTTGGAAGGGCTCACGGGGTATCCAGCAGCATCAGGCGTTTTCTTTTGTCATACTCCAGCCGACACAGGCTCGCCAACAGAAGGCGAAACATTCGATTGCCACATGATTGACACCGGTTTCCATCATGTTGATAGCCAGCCCTGAAGGCAGCAAGCGCTTGGACGATCGCACGTCATGACCCAATCGACCTCGACTTCTGGCGAATCGATCCACGCCGTGGATCCGCGCGACCATGTGGCGGCGGCGCTTCGCGATCTGAAGCGCGGCGAAACCGTGCGCCTTAACGGTGAAGCCCTGGTCGTTGGCGCCGACATCCCCAAGGGCCACAAGATCGCGACACGGGCGGTCCGGGCCGGCGAGGATGTCCTGAAGTACGGGTGGCCGATCGGCCGGGCGACGATCGATATCGCAGCAGGCGACCATGTGCATGTTCACAACGTCGCCACGCGGCTTGAGGGTGTCGAGGGTTACAGCTTTTCCCCCTCACCGCCTCAAACGACGCCACCGCTAACCCCGAGCTCGCAGACCTTCCAGGGGTTTCGACGCAAGAACGGCCGAGCCGGCACGCGAAATGAGATCTGGGTCCTCTGCACCGTTGGCTGCGTCGCCAACACTGCGCGTCGGATCGCCGAAAAAGCCCACCAGCGCTTCGCCGGGCGCGTCGATGGCGTTCATGCGTTTCCGCATCCTTTTGGCTGCTCACAGTTGGGTGACGATCTCGCGCACACGCGCAAGCTCATCGCTGCCTTGGCGAGCCACCCCAACGCCGGCGGCGTTTTGATCCTGGGTCTCGGCTGCGAGAACAATCAGTTGAAGGCGTTGCTCGAGAGCGCGCCGGAGATCGATCCCGAGCGCCTGCGAAGCTTCACGACCCAGATGGTCGGGGACGAACTGGAAGACGGCCTCGCGGCTGTGGAGGCGCTAGTCGAGATCGCCGAGCGCGACCGACGTGAGCCCATCCCTGTCTCGGAACTGGTGGTCGGCCTCAAGTGCGGCGGATCCGACGGCTTTTCCGGGATCACAGCCAATCCGCTGGTTGGCCGGATCGCCGACAAGGTCGCCGGGGCTGGCGGCACGCCGGTGCTGACCGAGATCCCCGAGATCTTCGGCGCCGAGAACGTCCTCCTACAGCGCGCCGCCAGCCGCGAGGTGTTCGACGCCGCCGTGGCGGTGATCGACGACTTCAAGCGCTACTTCATCGACGCCAACCAGCCGATCTACGAAAACCCCTCCCCCGGCAACATCGCTGGCGGCATCACGAGCCTGGAAGAGAAGTCCCTGGGCGCGGTGCAGAAGGGAGGCAGGACGCCCCTGGTCGAAGTGCTGCGCTATGGCGAGAAAGTCGGTCCGCACGGCCTGACTCTGCTCGAGGCCCCGGGCAATGACGCGGTGTCCTCCACGGCCCTGACCGCCGCCGGCGCGACGGTGATCCTCTTCACCACAGGACGTGGCACGCCCCTGGGCTTTCCCGCGCCCACGCTGAAGATCGCGTCCAACTCTGGCCTGGCGCAGCGCAAGCCGGGCTGGATCGATTTCGACGCTGGCCAGGTGCTCGAAGGCGTGTCCATGGACGCGGCGGCGGACCGGCTGATGGATCTCGTGATCGAGACCGCCTCAGGCAAGGCCACCAAGACCGAGCTGAACGGCGAGCGCGAGATCGCCATCTGGAAGTCCGGCGTCACCTTGTGAAATCAGCCAAGCTGGATTGCCACCGGTGTCCGAACTGGCTCATCTAGCGCCCTGCCCTTCCCTTACGAAACTTCAGGCGTGCTCCGTTGACCGCTTCCCTCTCGACCTCTCCCGCCCTGCGTCTCAGCGCGACCAGCTATCCCGGCGCAATCCCGGGCGTAGCCACTCCCGCCTATGACCGCGACAAGGTCCAGATCGGCGTGGTGCACTTCGGACCCGGCGCGTTCCACCGCGCGCACCAGGCCTACTATTTCGACAAGCTGCTGGAGAGCGATCCGCGCTGGGGCGTCTGCGCGGTGTCTCTGAAGAGCCCGGGCGTTCGCGATGCGCTGGTGCCTCAGGATGGGCTATACACCCTGGCGCAGCTCGACGCCGAGACGACCTTCCGGGTCGTGGGTTCGATCCTCGAAGTCCTGGTGGCGCCAGAAGATCCGCCTTCCGTCTTCGCGCGCCTCGCCGCCCCGACGACCCGCCTTGTCACCCTGACGGTCACGGAGAAGGGCTACACGCTCTCCGCAGACGGCGGGCTGGACGAAGGCCATCCGGACATCATTCACGACCTGGCCAATCCGCGTGACCCCAGGAGCGCCGTCGGCTATCTCGTCGAGGGCCTTCGCCGCCGTTTCGCCGCCGGCCTGGCGCCCTACGCCGTGGTGGCCTGCGACAACCTCGCAGACAACGGCTGGCGTCTGAAATCGGCTGTCGTCGCCTACGCCGCCAAGCTGGACGCCGAGCTGGCGGCTTGGATCGACGGTGACGGGCGGTTCCCGCGCACCATGGTCGACAGCATCACCCCCGCGACGGACGACGCTCTGCGCGCTCGCACGCTGGCCGCGACGGGACTGGAGGACGCCTGGCCGATCCAGCGTGAAGCCTTCACCCAGTGGGTCGTAGAAGACGTTCTCCCCGCAGAGAGCCCCGACCTAGCCAGTGTCGGTGTGATCTTGACCGACGACGTGCGCGGGTTCGAGCGCGCCAAGCTGCGTCTTTTGAACGGCGTGCACTCAACGCTCGCCTATGTCGGCATTCTGCGGGGTCACGAGACAGTCTTCGAAGCCATCAGCGATCCGGTGCTTGCCGACCTGGCGCGGGACATGATGACGAACGACATCATTCCCACCCTGACGCCGCCGCGCGGCCTGGACCTGCAGGCCTACGCGGACGCCATCCTCGCCCGCTTCCGTAATCCCGAAATCCGTCACCTGCTGGCCCAGATCGCCTGGGACGGCTCGCAGAAGCTTCCGTTCCGCATCCTGGGGACCTTGACCGAAGCCCTTGCGGCCGGTCGGTCGGTCGACCGGCTTGTCGTCCCGCTGGCGGCTTGGATGCGGTTCGTCGCCTTGCGCGCCAAGGCCGGTGAAGCGATCGTCGATCCGCTACAGGAGCGTCTCCTGGCGTTGGGCCTTGCGACCACCGGCCAGGCCAGCGCCGACGTCGCCGCTTTCCTGACCTTGGACGCGGTTTTCCCGGCCTCGCTCGCAAGCGATCCTCGCTTTGTATCGGCCCTGGAAAAAGCCTATGCCGAGCTCGCCTAACGGGTGACACCCCGCGCGGTCAGCACCGGTACGACGGTGCTGACCAGGATCTGCAGGTCGAACAGGAACGACCGGCGACGCAGATATTCAGCGTCCAACGCGACCTTGTCGGGGATGGCCAATTCGTCACGTCCGTTGATCTGGGCCCAGCCGGTGACGCCCGGACGTAACCTATCCACGCCCGCTGCTTGGCGCGCGGCGATCAGGTCGTCCTGATTGAACAGAGCCGGTCGGGGCCCCACCAGGCTCATGTGGCCGACAAGCACGCTCCAAAGCTGGGGTAATTCGTCCAGGCTGAGTTTGCGCATCAGCCCTCCGATCGGGGTGAGCCATTGATCGGGATCGTCCAGCAGGTGGGTGGCCACTTCGGGCGTATCGATGCGCATCGTGCGAAACTTCGGCATCGGAAACAGTACAGAAGCCCTTCCCACGCGCTGCGACCAGTAGAGACCTGGTCCGGGAGAGGTCATCCGAACAAGCAGCCACAGCGCCGCGAGAGGCAGGGCTAGAACGACCAGCCCCGCTGCTGCGGACAGCAAGTCAAACGCGCGCTTCATTCAACACGCTCGGACTAGGCCAGATCGCCGCTGGCCGCGTCGAGCAGCAGATAGGCCCGGCCGGCGTCAGACGAAAGCAGCGCCGCCAGCAGGAAGCCCTCGCGATCCTGGCCGGCGGCCTCGTCGATCATGCCCGCATAGCGCTTGAGGAAGCGCTCGGTGTTGCTCTTCAGCGTCGCGTCGGAGAAAAGGCGACGGACCAGTCGCCGGATCGCGGCCGGCGCCAGCCGCTTGACCACCTCGCGCGCGCCGCTGGCGTCGCGAGTCTGAAGCGCGGCGGCGATCTCGTCGATCCGACCGCGCGGTAACAGGGCATGAGGGTCGATGCCCATGGCGGTTATCTCGGCGGCGAGCTTCTCGCCCAGCGCCGCGTCGCCTGGCGTGCTGCTCTCGATGCCTGACAGCAGGCCGCGCCAGCTCCAATTGCCGTCCGCCTCATTCTCCGCCAGCGGCGCCCCCGCCTGCTTGCGCGCGGAGGCCTGTTCGAAGACCGAGCGGAACTCCTGGTCGGTGGCCGTGGGCGTCAGCCGCAGGCGGCGCCGGTCGGCGAGCGGCTCTTCCTCATCGTCGAACTCGACGGTCGGAAGCGGTGAAGGCGGCGGTGGCGGGGCAGCGCGCGCCCGGACGGGCGGCGTCGCAGCCGTGGTCGCCCGGGCGGCGACCGTCGAGATGCCAGAGGCTGTGACGGCGCCCGCCGCCTCACTCAGCATTTCGTAGTTGCGACGAACGCGTTCCTGGAAGGCCTGGTCGATCGCCGCCGTCTCCTCGGCGGTGCGACGCACGGCGTTCATCAATTGCTCGACGCCCTGCTCGATCGCGATACGAACCTCGCCGGCCTTTTGCAGCGCTTCGACCGGAAGGTCGGCCGTGCGACGGCCGATCTCGGCCAGCATGGCCTCAAGCTCGTCGAGCGTGCTCCGCGCCGTCTGCACGGAGTCCTGGAGCTTCTGGGATGTCCGCGCCCCGGCCTGCTCGACCATCTGAGCCGAGTGCTCGATGATGTCGCGCGCCTCTTCCATCCGCGACTCGAAGACCGCGTCGGCCTTCTGTCCGGCGGCGAAGGCGATCTCGTTGAGCTGATCCACACGGCTGCGCGCCGCCTCAACCCGCGCCTCAACGCTTTCGCTGGCCTTCAGCGCGGCCTCAGCCATGGACTCCATCGCCGCCTTCAGCTCTTCCTCAAGCAGGGTCCGCTGGTTCTCGGCGACGTCGCCGATCGTCTCGAGGGTCTTCTTGGCCTCCTCGGCCAGGATCTCGCGTTGCGATTTCGCCCCATCCGCCATCTCGCGGAACTGGTCGGCGGCCGAGCTGATCAGGCCGCGCAGAATCTCCGCGCCCATGGCGGCGGTGTCCGAAAGCTCCGTCGCGCCGACCCGGGTATAGGCCACGAACTCGGTGAGCTGGGCGGTTCGCGTCTCGGCTTCGGCGGCGAAGTCTTCCTGCTCGGACCGGAGCGCTTGGCTGATCTCGACCAGGGCGGCGCGCTGCGCGGCGAGCGTCTTTTCGACCGAAGCGACCTGATCGCCGACGCCGACGCCAGCTGTCTCCAGGCGCGCGATCTGGCGGGAGAGGTCCTCGGCGCCGACACGCGCGGCGTCCGACGCTTCGGCTGCAGCGGCGGCCAGATCGGCGGCGCGGGCCGCCAAAGCTGCTTCAGCCTCGCGGAGCTGGGTCTCGGCCAGATCGGAGGCCTCGGCGACCATCCGAGCCTGGCTGCCGATGGCGTCGACCACCGCCGTCGAGCGCGCATCCAGCGATTGCGACAGCGTCTCCATGGCCGAGCGTTCGTGGCTCAGGCCCTGGGCGAGCTGATTAGCCATCCGCGCGGAGTCCGCAGCGGCGTCCGCGAGACGCGCTGTCTCCTCAGCCAAGGCTTTTCGCAGCGAGATGATGTGCTCTCGAGCCCTTTCCGCGGCGGCCGCCGCCTCGTCGACACCTTGACGCATGGCGTCGACGGCGTTGGTCGCGCCGGCGGCGGCCAGGGCCGCAGGGGTCACAAGACGGTCGGTCAGGGTGCGGTTACGCCGCAACTCATCAGAAATGCCGTTGGCCTGGCGCAGCAGATAGGCCCCCAGCAGCGTCAACAGCGCAGGCCCGATCGCGAGGCCCGCGAACACCATCAGCGCAAAGCCTTCGATTTTGAAGGCCGGGACGCCCCTGGCATAGCCGAGCGCGAAGGCGATCGGCGCCAAGGCCCAAAGCGCCGCTACTGCGGTCGCAAGCGTCCAGAAAAGGACGCCGGACATGCGGCGCGGAACAGTTTCGGAGTCCAAGGCGACAGGCGGGTCCGAGACAGGGCCACGAAGATCCAGCGCTGCTTCGCGCTTTTCAGGCTTTGTCGCGGGCGCAGCCGGAGCCTCTACGACGGGCGCGGGCGGTTGTGGTGTCGCGGCAAGCGAGTTGCCGAGCTTGATCTCCGGTTCGGCAAGCCGAACGGGCTCGGCTTCGCGACGACGCCGCGAGCGGACAGTCGGCGGCGCCGGCACAGCGAGGTCATCCGGCGCGGGATCATTCAAGGTCAGCGGCTCGGCGGACTGTTCTTCAACTTCCGGCGCCACGACAGACGACGGCTCCAAGTATTCAGACGCAGTCTTGGGGGCCTCGGGAGGGATCTCCGTCGGCGTCGCGGAGAAATCGAGCGGTTGGCGCTTCTTAGGCTTCATACACAGCCAGGGTCCCAAGACGGGGCGTAAAAGGGGCGTCGGCGAGGGGGCGCGGATAGAGCGTCGCGCGCCGAACCCCTCCTTCGCGTGTCACATGAACCTAACGGTGAAAAGCCTTGGCGAAAAGCGACTTTGGTTGCGTTCGCAGGGGTTGCGACGTCAGGGCGCGACCTTAAGCGCCTGCGGATGCGGCTGAGGGCCCGTTCGCGGTGATCGGGGGTGGCTGATTCACGTCTCGCGATCGGTTGACGGTTCGCGCTTCGGATGCCTTGGCGTTGGGCCGAACGGCGTGGTCGATCACGACGCCGAACTGGCAGAGCGCGAACGACGACAGCCAAACAACCGCCACAGCCAACATTTCCGCCAGGAAGCCCATAGCTCGCCTCACGATCCCATAGCGGCGTTATGCGAGAACGTGATGCGAAAGGCGAATGAAGTTTTGGTCATGAATGGCCGTGCGGGCCAAGGGCGCCACGGCATCTCACAGCGCCCTCAGAATTACGGCGGTTGTCCCCGTGCTCCGCCGGGCCTAGGTGCCACCCTGAGCCCGGCGCGCCTTCAAACAAGGCCATGTCGGAGATTTTTCCTTTGCGGACCCAAGCCTTGGCCCTTACGCAATTCGCACCCGCCGCCCCTTCGCCGGATCCGATGACGCCCGATCTCACCCAGGCTGCGATCACCCCGGCGCGCTTGACCCATCTCCAGCGCCTCGAGGCCGAAAGCATCCATATCCTTCGTGAGGTCGCCGCCGAGTGCGAGCGCCCGGTCATGCTGTACTCGATCGGCAAGGACAGCGCGGTGATGCTGCATCTGGCCGCCAAGGCGTTCTATCCCAGCAAGCCGCCATTCCCCCTCCTGCACGTTGATACGACCTGGAAGTTCCGGGACATGTACGCGCTACGCGACCGCGTCGCCTCGGAACTCGGGTTCGACCTCATGGTGCACAAGAACCCCGACGCCGAGGCTCGCGGGATCAATCCGTTTGACCACGGCAGCGCGCTTCACACAGACCTGTGGAAGACCGAAGGGCTGAAGCAGGCGCTGTCGAAGTACGGGTTCGACGCGGCGTTCGGCGGCGCGCGCCGCGACGAGGAAAAGAGCCGGGCAAAAGAGCGTGTCTTCTCGTTCCGCTCGGCCGAGCAACGGTGGGACCCCAAGAACCAGCGTCCGGAACTCTGGAACCTCTACAACACCCGCAAACATCCGGGGGAGAGCCTCCGGGTCTTCCCGATCTCCAACTGGACCGAGTTGGACGTCTGGCAGTACATCCATCTGGAGAACATCCCGATCGTGCCGCTCTACTTCGCGGCGGAACGGCCCGTGGTCGAGCGCGACGGCGCGCTGATCATGGTCGACGACAACCGCTTCCGTTTGCGTGAAGGCGAAGTACCGCAGATGAGGAGCGTCCGTTTCCGGACCCTGGGCTGCTACCCGCTCACCGGCGCGGTCGAAAGCCAGGCGACCACCCTGCCCCAGGTGATCCAGGAAATGCTGCTGACCACGACCAGCGAGCGCCAAGGCCGCGTTATCGACCACGACCAGTCGGCTTCGATGGAGAAGAAGAAGCAGGAGGGCTACTTCTGATGGCGCACCAGTCCGCCCTGATCGCCGAAGACATCGGCGCCTACCTGCATCAGCACCAGCACAAGTCGCTGCTGCGCTTCATCACCTGCGGCAGCGTCGACGACGGCAAGTCCACCCTGATTGGTCGCCTGCTGTACGACAGCAAGATGATCTTCGAGGACCAGATGGCGGCCCTCGAGGCCGACTCCAGGAAGGTCGGCACGCAAGGTGGCGCGATCGACTTCGCCCTGCTGGTCGACGGGCTGGCCGCCGAGCGCGAGCAAGGCATCACCATCGACGTCGCCTATCGTTTCTTCTCAACCGAGAAGCGCAAATTCATCGTCGCCGACACGCCGGGCCATGAGCAGTACACGCGCAACATGGTCACCGGCGCCTCAACCGCCGACGCGGCCGTGATCCTGATCGACGCGCGCAAGGGCGTGCTGACCCAGACCCGCCGCCACAGCTATCTCGTCAGCCTGCTAGGCATCCGCCACGTGGTGCTGGCGGTGAACAAGATGGACCTGGTCGGCTGGGACAAGGGCGTGTTCGACGCCATCGTCTCTGACTATCGGGCCTTCGCCGAGCAGATCGGTCTTTCAGTGGTCACCCCGATACCGATCTCCGGCCTGGGCGGCGACAATATCGCGACGCGCAGCAACACCACACCTTGGTTCGACGGCCCGATCCTGATGGACTGGCTGGAAGCCGTCGAGGTCGAGGACGACCTTCAGGCTAAGCCCTTCCGCATGCCCGTGCAGTGGGTGAACCGCCCCAACCTCGACTTCCGGGGCTTCTCGGGCCTCGTCGCCTCCGGCTCGATCAAGCCTGGTGACCGCATCCGCGCCCTGCCCTCGGGCCGCGAAAGCCGCGTGGCGCGGATCGTCACCCTGCCGGGCGACCTGGACCGCGCCGTCGCCGGCCAGTCAGTCACCCTGACGCTGGAAGACGAGATCGACATCTCGCGCGGCGACGTGATCGCAGCCGCCGACGCGCCCGCCTCCGTGGCCAACCAGTTCGAAGCGACCGTCGTCTGGATGGACGACGAGCCGCTGCCGCCGGGACGGACCTATCTGCTGAAGCTAGGCGCGCGGACGGTCGGCGCCAGCGTCACCGACATCAAGCACCGCGTGAACGTCAATACGCTGGAAAAGACCGCCGCCAAGCGCCTCGAACTGAACGAGATCGGCGTCTGCAATCTATCCCTTGATCAGGCGATCCCATTCGAGGCCTACGCCGATAATCGCCAGATGGGCGGCTTCATCCTGATCGATCGGCTGAGCAACCGTACGGTTGGCGCCGGCATGATCAACTTCGCCCTGCGGCGCGCCGACAACATCCACTGGCAGCACACCGACGTCACCAAGGTCTCGCGGGCGGCGTTGAAGCGTCAGCGCGGTCAGGTGGTCTGGCTGACCGGCCTGTCGGGTGCGGGCAAGTCGACCATCGCAAACCTGGTGGAAAAGCGCCTGCACGCCCTGGGTCGTCACACCTATCTGCTCGACGGCGACAACGTTCGTCATGGGCTGAACAAGGATCTCGGCTTCACCGAGGAGGACCGCGTCGAGAACATCCGCCGGGTGGCCGAGGTCGCCAAGCTGATGGTCGATGCGGGCCTGATCGTGCTGACCGCCTTCATCTCGCCGTTCCGGGCCGAACGCCAACTGGCGCGCGACCTGCTGGAGGCCGGCGAGTTCATCGAGGTTTTCGTCGACACGCCGCTAGCCGTCGCCGAGGCGCGGGACGTCAAGGGCCTCTACAAGAAGGCCCGCTCGGGCCAACTGAAGAATTTCACGGGCGTCGATAGTCCCTACGAAGCCCCGGAGTCGCCGGAGCTACGGATCGACACCACCGCGATCGATCCCGTCGAGGCGGCCGAGCGGATCGTGGCGTGGCTGGAAGGCCAGGAGATCGACTACACGATCTGACGCTCAGAACCGGAGCCTGTCGGAAGACAGGCTCCCGGCGCGGCGCGTCAGCAGGATTGCGCCGACGAGGCCTAGCAGCGCCATGAAGGCCGTGACCAGATAGCCGAACGCACCGAAGGCGTCGAACAGCGGCCCGGACGCCAGCGTCGCGATCCCCAACGTAAAGCCCGACGACAGCGCCGAATTGATCGCCTGGGCCGGCGAGGCGGCGGTCGGCGGGGCCAGCTTCTCGATCAGGCGCAGGGACGCCAGGAATGAGGCGGCGAAGGTCAGGGCGTGCAGCATCTGTAGCGGGAACAGCGACCACAGGGGCGGCTCGAACGCGTAGATCGTCCAGCGCAGGACGGCGGCGCCCGCGCCGAGCACTAGGAACAACTCCGGCCCCCAACGGCGACGTAGGGGTTCGAGGAACCACATGAAGGCCACCTCAGCCGCCACGCCTACGCCCCACAAGACGCCGATCATCGGCTCGCTGATCACCTGCTTGCGCCAGAGGATGGCCGAGAAGCTGTAGTAGAAGGCGTGCGCGCCCTGGATGAGGCCGGCGGTGACAACCGCCAGCAGGAAGGTTCGGTTGCGCAGCAACTCCGAGAGTCCGTTCCAGCGCTCAGACTTCAGCGGCTTGGCGCCCTCGGCATGAACGCGTTCGGGCGGCACCAACGTCGCGGCGGCCAGCGCCCCGAACAGACAGGCGGCCGCAATCCAGATGGCGATGATCGTCGGCGCGGCGAAGGTCAGGATCGCGCCCATTGCTAGGTTGGCCGCGATGAAGGCGCTGGAGCCGGTGCCGCGCGGAATCCCGTAGTTGAAGTTCTCGACCCGCGCCCGGCGCAGGGTGATGACGTCGATCAGGGGCGAGACGGTCGACAGCAGGGTCTGGCCGACGAACCAGGCCAAGATGAACCACCACAGGTTCGCCGGTCCCAGCAGCGCGCCATAGCCAATCGCCGCGCCGACCAGAAGCAGCACCATCGGCGTGCGGCGCAGGGTGAAGCCGTCCGCCCACACTGCCAGCACCGGTCCAGTGAACGGCTTCAGCAGCAGGGGTACGGCCAGGATCAGCCCGATCTCGCCGCCCGTCATGCCCCGGTCGCGCAGATAGGTGCCGATGTAGGGCAGGCTGACGCCTGAGCTCAGGAAGATGGCGGCGTAGAACAAGCACAGGCGCACTAGGGTCGAGAACCCCTGCCCCTCCGTCCTGTCCGCCCCGCCCGTCACCTTACTCCGCGCCGCCGAAGCGCGCCGTCCATTCGGCGATCTGCTCGTCCTCGATCTTCTTGAACAGGACCTCGGGCACGGTCACCGGAGCGCCGATCGCTAGGGTGTTGAGCTCGGCCTTGGCGTCGTTCGATGGCCAAGCGGCCGGGGAGGCAAGACCAAAGGCGTCGCCGATCTTCTCGGCGGCGAACGGAATGAACGGGGCCGAGATCTTGGCGTAGAGCGCCGCAAGGTTCAGGGCGGTGCGGACAATGACGGCGGCCCGGTCGCGATCGGTCTTGATCGCCGTCCACGGCGCGGCTTCCTGCAGATACTCGTTACCGACAACCCAGAGGGCCCGCAGCGCTTGGGCGCTCTTACGGATCTCGATGGCGTCCATTTGCTCGGCGAGGTCCGCAAGCCGCGCTGAAACATCGGCGAACATCTTCTCTTCCAGCGGCCCCGGCTCGCCGCCCTCGGGGACCACGCCCTCGAACTTGCTTTCGTTGAACTTCAGGATGCGGTTGACGAAGTTGCCCAGCACGTCGGCCAGGTCGCGGTTCACGGCGCTGGCGAACTGTTCCCAGGTAAAGGCGGTGTCCGAACCTTCCGGCGAGTTGGCCGTCAAGTACCAGCGCCACAGGTCGGGCGGCAGGATCTCAAGCGCAGCGTCCATGAACACGCCGCGCTTGTTTGAGGTTGAGAACTTGCCGCCATACCAGTTCAGCCAGTTGAAGGCCTTGAGCATGTCGACGCTCTTCCACGGCTCTTCGGAGCCGAGGATCGTGGCCGGGAAGCTGACCGTGTGGAACGCCACATTGTCCTTGCCCATGAATTGGACGTAGCGGACATCGTCGGCGCCCGCGTCGGTGCGCCACCAGCGCTTCCAGTCGCGGTCGGCCGAGCCCTCGGCCCATTCCTGGGTCGCGGCGATGTACTCGATCGGGGCGTCGAACCAGACATAGAAGACCTTTTCCTCGAAGCCCGGGCGCGGGACGCCGTTCTGGGCCACCGGGATGCCCCAGGCCAGGTCACGGGTGATGCCGCGATCGATCAGCCCCTCGTCCAGATGCTTGTAGGCGATCGAGCGGGCCAACGGCGGCCAGTCGGCGTGACTGTCGACCCAGGCGCGGATCTTGTCCTGCATCTTGGTCTGCAGCAGGTAGAGGTGCTTGGTGTCGCGCACCTCGATATTCCGCGAGCCGGAGATCACCGAATACGGGTCGATCAGGTCGGTGGGGTCCAGCAGGTTGCCGCAGTTGTCGCACTGGTCGCCGCGCGCCTTTTCGAATTTGCAGTGCGGGCAGGTTCCCTCGACATAGCGGTCGGGCAGAAAGCGCTTGTCGTCGACCGAATAGACCATCTGGTCGACGCGTTCCTCAATCAGGCCGTGGTCTTCCAGCGCCTGGCAGAAATGCTGGGTCAGGCGATGGTTCTGTGGCGAGGACGAGCGGCCGAAATGGTCCCAGGAGAGGCCGAACGCCCGGCCCACATCATGCTGCAGCACGTGCTGTTCGGCGCAGTATGTCGCCACGTCCTGGCCAGCCGCAGCGGCGGCCAGCTCAGCGGGCGTGCCGTGCTCGTCGGTGGCGCAGATATAGAGCGTCTCGTGGCCCTGGGCTCGCTTGAAACGCGCATAGACGTCCGCCGGCAGCATGGAGCCCGCGAGGTTCCCCAGGTGCTTGATGCCGTTGATGTACGGCAGGGCGGAGGTGATCAGGATGCGAGCCATGCGGGCGCGGCCTTTCGGGGGAGTCTACGGAACGCTTGGAAGGGTCCGCATATAGAAGGCTCGGGCCGGAAACGAAAGCGCAAGCCGATTGACCGAACAGCGTTCTTGGGCGCAGCCTTCCGAAAGCTGAGCCGGATCAGCGCGATCCGGCCGTTTCGGGGGAAACGTCTATGAAAAACGTGAACTGGCTGGGCCTTGTGGTGGCTCTGGTCGCCGGGCAGGCGATCGGCATCCTCTGGTATGGCAACCTCTTCAGCGCCGCCTGGATGGAGGCCCAGCGCCTGACCGAGGCCGACTTCATCGGTCAGGACTGGAAGATGGCGCTAGGTGTCGTGAACATGATCGTCATCCTGCTGGGTCTGGACTGGCTGATCCGGCGCCTTGGCGCCGAAGGCTATGTCGCCGGGGCCAAAACGGCGCTGAGCGCCTGTGTGGCATTCGCCCTGACCGTGGCGGCCCTCAACTATATCTATGCGGCGGGCACGCTCTCTTTGCTTGTCATCGATGGCGGCTATCAGCTCGTGACTTACACAATCGCCGGGGCGCTGCTGGGTGGCCTGAAGCGTAAGCCGAAGACGGACTGAACCAACCCGATCAAGACACTGTAAAAGTATAGGTTTTCCGGGGGAGCTCGTACTGCGCGACCTCTCCCGGTCGCCGCGCGCAAGCTTACGCGTTCCTGGCGGGAGAGCTGTTTGTTCCCGCCGCGCGTCGAGGATCGGCGCCCCTTGCCGTTCGAGGCGACAGACGGCATAAGCCCTCACCTCGGGTCACTGGCCCACGCCGGCTTAGCACAGCGGTAGTGCAGCGGTTTTGTAAACCGAAGGTCGGGGGTTCGATCCCCTCAGCCGGCACCATTTCCCTCGTCCAGGGTCTTGCGCGATGGTCGCCACGCTTTTCATCGACGCCGACGCCTGCCCCGTGAAGGACGAGGCCTATAAGGTCGCCGCCCGGCATGGGTTCAAGACCTTTGTCGTCTCCAACAGCTGGATCCGCGTACCGCAGACGCCGGTGATCGAACAGATCGTCGTCGACGCGGGGCCGGACGTCGCCGACGATTGGATCGCCGAGCGGTGCGGTCCCGGCGATGTCGTCGTCACGAACGACATTCCCCTGGCCGATCGGGTGTTGAAGGCGGGCGGCGCGGCCGTGGCCCCCAACGGGCGGGTGTTCTCACACGACATGATCGGCTCGGCGCTGGCCTCACGCTCGATCGGCGAGCATCTGCGTTCGATGGGCGAGGTCACGAAAGGGCCGGCGGCGTTCGCCAACGCTGATCGCTCGCGGTTCCTGCAGGCGCTGGACCAATTGGTGGTCAAGGCCAAGCGCGCGGCGCCGCGGTGATCCCATGCCCGCGATGATCGAGATCACGTCCTGGCTACGGATCGACGAAGACGACCTGGTCTGGAAGGCCACCCGCGCGTCGGGCCCTGGCGGCCAGCACGTCAACAAGACCGCGACCGCCATCGAGCTACGCTTCGACGTGCGCAACTCACCCTACCTGCCCGACGACGTGAAGGCGCGGCTGGAAACGCTGGCGGGCAGCCGCCTGACCCAGGACGGGGTGCTGGTGCTGTTCGCCCAGGGCTCGCGCTCGCAGGAGATGAACCGGCAGGACGCGCTTGACCGTCTGGTCGACCTGATCCGCCGGGCCACGGAAAAGCCCAAGCCCCGCAAAGCCACCAAGCCGACCTATTCCAGCAAGCTCAAGCGACTGGAGACCAAGGCCAAGCGCGGGACCGTAAAGTCGGGCCGCGGACGGGTGAAGTTCGACGACTGAGGATTGCTCAGACCGTTTCGGGCGGCGCAGGCGCGCTGAAGGCGATGACGTCTTGCTTCCAGTCGGGTTCGACGATCAGGCCGCCCAGCATCTTCTGCAGATACCGGGTCATGGTCGCCTGCTCCTCTGTGGTCAGCTGGGCGCAGACTTCCTGGTTCAGCGGACGGATCTCGCGCCGGATCGCTTCCAGCAGGGTCCGCCCCGCTTCGGTCAGTCGGATCACCACAATGCGGCGATCGCGCGCCGAAGCTTCTCTGGCCACGAGGCCATCGGCGATCAGGCCGTCGATGGAGCGGGTCAGGGTGGTGCGATCGGTGGCCGCCAGCTTCGCCAGACGCGTCATCGACAGATCGCCGAACCGCCGCAGCGAGATCATCGCCACCCACTTTGCGAAGGACAGACCGTGCCGAGCCAGGAGATCGGCGGCCACGGCGCGACGATGTTGCTCGGTCTGATAGAGCAGATAGCTCAGATAGCTCGACAACGGCAGCGCGTGATCGGGCCCTGCCTCGGCGCGCTGTTCCCCCTCGCCCATCTTTGTGTCCGCCCCCGCAAAACGGCGCTCTGTGTGTCACAAGGTTAATAGCCACGCAATCCGCAGCGCCGGGACGGAAACGAAAAACCCCGCGAAAGGCTTCGCGGGGTCGGACGTCTTGAGCTCAGTTTGGGCATAGACCGCTGCTGGGGGTCAGGCGGCGACGCGGTTCCGGTGCAGACCACGGGTCAACCAGTCATCTGGATAGGTCTCGCGCACGGTGATCGACTTGAACTGGGTGACGGGGATCTCCGCGTGATCGCCAGGATTGAGATCGCGGGACACGGAGTGACCTGCGAACTCCTCGATGATGGTGATCACTTGGCTGCTGCCGGCTGCGTTCTCGATCAGGACCATGTTCATGGGACGGCTCGTGGCTATCGTGGGAGTTTCTGAGGGCGGTTTTTGCGGTTGCGGTCGATCAGACCAGTCGAGGCTGCACCCGCTTCTCCTTGACGCCCTTCAGCGCCCAGGCCTCAACCGCCTCGCTGCTGCCCAGTCGGCGGAAGGCGCCCTGGCTGTGTTGCTCGCAGTAGGAGCCGCGCGCGCTGGTCTTCGGACGACCGCAGAAGCCGAAGTCATCATTCTCCGGATGGCCGATCGGCCAGCGGCACGAATGGGCGCCCAGGCCCAGAATGCCCGAGGTCGGCAGCAGATCTTCCTCGATGCGTTCAAAGCGCGGGGCGATACGGGGGACGGCGACGTCGCGCGAGGGGCGCTGGCGAACCGCTAGACGCGATGGGGCCCGGACGGTGGTGGCGCGCTTGCGGACGGGCGTCTCGCGAACCGTGATGCCCAGTCGGTGCACCTTGCCAATCACCGCGCTACGGCTGACGCCGCCCAGTTGTCGCGCCACCTGGCTCGCGCTGAGGCCCTCCAGCCACAGCTTCTTCAGGGTCGCGGTCCGTTCTTCGCTCCAGTCCATGATCTTGCTTCCAGCCCTGCCCGGAGCCAGCCCGCTCCGTGAGAAAAGGGGTAAGATTTATGGTTAACGACCGTCAAACGGTTATGTGCAGACCCACGTTTTGCAAGTTCACTTTTCGCCATGAGAATCACGTAGATACCAACAATTGTCGCAGCCTTGCTGTAACCTCCACGGTTAAGGACCGTTGTTACGTGACAAGCTGCGGGACCAGATTTTATAAGGGTTTGGAATGCGTCGCGGCGTCGCAGAACCTGCGACGAAACGTCAGTCGAGGATGAGTATGCGATCGTTGAAACTGGCCGCCGTCGCGGCTCTTTGCCTGGCCGTTTCGGCATGTTCGAAGGATGGTGGAAGCTCCAGCGAGGCCCCCGCCGACGCGCCAACACCAGCGGCAGCCGCCGCGCCCGCGCCGACCGACGTCGAGAAGGCCGCCATCCTTGCTTCCCTCCCCTCCCCCTACAACACCGGCGATCTGTCGAACGGCCAGAGCAAGTTCGCGCTCTGCCGCTCCTGCCACACCATTACTGAAGGCGGCCCTGACCTGACTGGTCCCAACCTCTACGGCGTGTTCGGTCGCAAGGCCGGCGCCAAGGAGGGTTACAGCTATTCGGACGCGGTGAAGGCGGCAGGCTTCGTCTGGGACGCTGGGCAGCTGGACAAGTGGCTGGCCGATCCTCGCGGCTTCATGCCGGGCACCAAGATGACGTTCGCGGGCATCAAGGGTGAGAAGGACCGGATCGACTTGATCGCCTATCTGAAGGTCGAGACGGGCTTCAAGGCTCCAGCGAAATAGTCCGTGCGGCAATATTACACGCTCCCGGGCAGCCCGTTCTGGCGCATGGACACAGGCTGCACGGAGAACGCCGTTCGACGCCCATGACGCCTGACGAAGACCGGATCGCGAAACTCTACGAGGCCTTCAACAGTCGCGCCTTCGATCGTGTGATCGCGGGACTGGCGCCCGACGTGTCCTGGCCCGACGAGGTTGAGGACCGTCGACTTGAGGGCGTCGACGCCGTGCGCGACTATTTCGAGACGGCCACGGCTCCGCTACGGGTGCGACATCAACCCATCGCCCTGTTCACGGCCGCTCCGGGTCAGGTTGAAGTGCTGGCGCGCCAGACTGTCGTTAGCGCCGCCGACGGTTCGTTGTGGTCGAGCCTGCGGGTACGACACCGCTTCACGATGGTCGATGGCCTGATCACCCGGCTGGACAGCGAGCAAGACTATGCGGTCGAAGGCTTTGACGGCGTCGAGCGCCTTCTGCGGCGGCTATACGAAGCGATCAACGCCCACGATATCGACGCAATCGTAGGCTGCTATGCCGATGAGGCCCGCTTCCAGGACAACTTGGAAGACGGGTACATCAGCGGCGGCCCGGCGATCCGACGATACTTCGAGCACCTGTTTGAGACCCTGCAGGTCACTCTGGCGATGCGCGACTATGTCCTTGAGGCGGACGATCGGGTCCGCGCCCGGCTGCAGGTCGAGGCGCGCGGCGCGAACGGCCGCCTGTGGCAGGATGGCGGCGTCACGGTCTGGTATCGACTTGAGGCGGGGCGCATCATCGAACAGGACGTCGACGACAGCGGCGAGGAGTCGCCGTGAGCGCCTTGCGCACCGTACTGGAAGAGGCCTTTGCGGTGTTCAACGCCCGCGACGCCGCCGCCTTGCGCCGGTTCATCCATCCCGATGCGACTTGGCCGAACACGCTTGAAACGGGCGAGGATCTCATTGGCCAAGACGCCGTTCTGGGTCACTTCGAACGCGTATTCGCGGCCATAAGGCCGAACATCCAATTGATCGCGGTGCTCGCGGAGACTGAGGACGCCCTGACCGTCGAGGCCCAGTACGCGGTCGAAACCGAACAGGGCCAGATCTGGTCCGACACACGCGCTCGCCTGACCTACCACTTCCGCAACGGCCTGTTGTCAGGGATGACGATCCTGAGCGGCTTCTAAGCCAAAAGGTCAGCGCACGCGTCCAGCACAGCGTCGGCGTCCAGGCGATACTTGGCGTAGAGATCTGGCAGGTCTCCTGACTGCCCAAAAGTCTCCAGGCCCAGCGCGCGAACCCGCTGACCACGGACCGAGCCTAGCCACGACAGAGCTAACGGGGCTCCGTCGGTCAGGGTCACCAGGCCCGCATCGCGATCCAGAGGCGCCAATAGGCTTTCTATCGTCGAGGGGCGGCGCCCCTCCCCTGTCCAACGCGCCCGCCCCGAGGCGGTCCAGTCTCGGTGCAGCATGTCGGCGGAGGTCACCGCCAGCAGGCCGGCCTCGGGCATGTCCTCGACCAGGGCCTCGAAAGCCGAGAGCGCTTCGGGCGCCAAAGCGCCGCTATAGACGATCGCCAGTCGCGCGCCCGGCGCTGGAGCTTTCAGCCAGTAGGCCCCGTCGATCACACCCTGCCGCCAGGCGTCATCCGTTCGCTCCGGCTGGGCGATAACTCGCGTCGACAGGCGCAGATAGGTGGAGGCGCCATCCTTGGCCTGGATGCGGTCGAAGGCATGCGCCATCAACACCGCTGTCTCGTCCGCATAGGCCGGCTCGTAGGTATCGAGGCCGGGCTGAGCCATGCCGATCACCGGTGCGTTGATCGACTGGTGCGCCCCGCCCTCCGGCGCCAGCGTCAGGCCGGACGGGGTCGCCACCAGCAGGAACCGGGCGTCCTGGTAGCAGGCGTAATTCAACGCATCGAGACCACGGGCGATGAAGGGATCGTAGAGCGTGCCGACCGGAAAGAGCCGCTCGCCAAATAGCGGCGCGGTCAGACCCAGCGCGGCCAGTGCGATGAACAGGTTGTTCTCAGCGATACCCAGTTCGACATGCTGGCCGGTCTCGGCCTTGGACCACACCTGGGCCGAGGGGATGCGCCGACGCTTGAAGACATCGTCGTGGGCGCGACGCTGGAAGACCCCGCGGCGGTTCACGAAGCCGCCGAGATTGGTCGAGACCGTCACGTCCGGCGAGGTCGTGACCACGCGGCCCGCGAACTCGTCCTTTCGCGCGGCGATCTCGAACATCACCTTGCCAAACGCGGCCTGCGTCGACTGATCGCCGCCGCCAGTCACCGCGGCTAGAAGTTCGTCGGCCGACGGCGTGGGGATGGACCGCGCAAGATGCTCGCGCTCGACCTCGGCGGCGAACGGCGCGCGCGCGACCAGTCCCTTGATCGCGGTGCGCTCGGCGGATGACAGGCCCGACAGAGGGTCCCATTCCTCGCCCTCGACCACGCCGAGACGCGCCCGCAGCTCGGCGATCTGGGCCGGGGTCATCAGGCCCGCGTGATTATCCTTGTGGCCCTGGAACGGCAGCCGCAAGCCCTTGACGGTGTAGGCGATCAAAAAGCGCGGGCGGTCATCCTGGCTGGCCCTTTCAAAGGCCTCCAGCAGCGTCTCCAGACAGTGCCCGCCCAGTTCGGTCATCAGCTCGGCGAGATCGGCGTCCTTATAGGCCGCGATCAGGGCCAGAGCGTCGGGACTGTCGGCGAGGTCTGCGGTCAGCCGCTCCCGCCAAGCCGCGCCGCCCTGATAGGTCAGCGCCGAGAAGAGATCGTTAGGAGCGGTCTCGATCCAGGCCTGCAGTCGGTCTCCGCCCGGCCTGGCGAAGGCTTCGCGCTGGCGCCTGGACCATTTCAGCGTCTCGACAGCCCAACCGGCCGCCTCGAAGATCTCGCCATAGCGGGTAAACATCCGGTCCTGGGTGGTCGCATCCAGGCTCTGGCGATTATAGTCGACGATCCACCAAGTGTTGCGGATGTCGTGCTTGCAGGCCTCGATCAGGGCCTCGTAAATATTGCCCTCGTCCAGCTCGGCGTCGCCCAGCAGCGAGATCATCCGCCCCATCTTCTCAGGCTTCACTGCGCCACGCGCCGCCAGATAGTCCTGGGTCAGCGAGGCGAAGGCGGTCATGGCCACGCCCAGGCCCACCGAGCCTGTCGAGAAGTCGACGTCGTCGACGTCCTTGGTCCGCGAGGGATAGGACTGCGCGCCGCCGAGCGCCCGGAAACGCTTGAGATTATCCAGGCTTTGCCGGCCAAACAGGTGCTGGATGGCATGGAAGACGGGACTGGCGTGCGGCTTGACCGCCACCCGGTCCTGCGGTCGCAGCGCCTTCATATAGAGCGCCGTCATGATCGTGGTCAGCGAGGCGCTAGACGCCTGGTGGCCGCCAACCTTCAGGCCGTCGCGGCTTTCCCGGAGATGGTTGGCGTTGTGGATGGTCCACGCCGCTAACCAGAGGATCCGTTCCTCGAGACGCCGAAGCAGCGCGATTTCCTGCCGCTTGGCCGTCAGAGAGCCGTCAGGCATGCTTCCTCACCCGGTTTATGCGGGTGAGGTTTGCCCCTCACCCGACTTTTCCTGGGCTTCATACGCTTCGATCTGGCGCGCCGTCCACTCCGGCGACTTCGTGAAGCGCGCCAGGAGGTCGTAGAACACCGGAACGATGAACAGCGTCAGCAGGGTGGCGAAGATCGCGCCGGTGAAGATCACCGCACCGATCGTCTGACGACTGCCCGCGCCCGCGCCCGCCCACAGCATCAGCGGCAGCGCGCCCATAGCGGCCGAGACCGAGGTCATGATGATCGGACGCAGGCGCAGGGCCGCCGCCTCGATCACCGCCTCGCGCACCGTCAGGCCCTCGTCGCGCAGCTGGTTGGCGAACTCGACGATCAGGATGCCGTTCTTGGTGGCGATGCCGATCAGGATGATCAGACCGATCTGACTGTAGGTGTTGATGGTCGAGCCGGTCATGAGCAGGCCGAACAAGCCGCCCAGCGCGGCCAGAGGCACCGTCAGCATGATGACGGCAGGGTGGATCCAGCTCTCGAACTGCGCCGCTAGCACCAGGAACACCAACAGCAGCGCCAGACCAAAGGCGATGGCGATGCCGCCGGAGCCTTCAATGTAGTCCTTGGCCTGACCGCCCCACTTGATGCTGACGCCGGGCACAGGGCGCTGCGCAGCTTGATCTCTGAAGAACGCCACGGCGTCCTCGACCGTGTAGCCTGGATTGAGCTGAGCCGTCAGCGTCACCGAACGTAAACGGTCAACGCGGGGCCGGTCCGGCGTGTCGCCTCTCAACTCGGTGGTGACCACGGTGGACAGCGGCACGATCGCCCCTGTGCTGGTCCGCACATTGAGGCGGTTCAGATCCTCGATGCTCCGGCGCTGATCCAGATTGGTCTGCAGGATTACGTCGTACTCCTGGCCGTTCTTGATGTAGGTGGTCGCCCGGCGCGAGCCGAACATGGTCTCAAGCGCGCGGCCGACCGACTGCGCCGAGACGCCGAGCGTCGCCGCCTTGTCGAGGTCGATCTGGACCAGCAGACGCGGCGCTGTCGGCTCATAGTCCAGGCGTGGACGGGCCAGGCCCGGATTGTCCTGCGCCTCCGCCAGGATCGGCTTCAGCCATTGCGCCAGTTGTACGTAGTCGTTGCCGACCGCGATGAGATCGACGTTCGTGCCGCCGCCACCGCCACCGCCGCCACCGCGCTGGAACGGCCCGCGCACGCTGGCCACGGCGCGAACGCTGGTGAACTTGGAGAGCTCTTTGTTGAGCTCCGCAGCGACCTCGTCAGCGGTCTTTTCGCGTTCCCCCCAGGGCTTCAGCGCGACAACGCCGTTGGCGCTGTTGAACGAGTTCCCGCCAAATCGGGGGATGGTCATGATGGTCCGTTCGGAAACGCCATCCTGGCGATACTTGTCGAGGACCTTCTCGATCTTCAGACCAATCGCCGAGGTGTAGTCGTAACCCGCCCCCTCGGCCGCCGAGATCGAGACGTCCACCCGTCCACGGTCTTCGGCCGGCACCAGCTCCTTAGGCAGGCTTACAAACAACAGCGCCGCGAAACCCGCCAGCAGCAGCACCAGCCCGCCAGAGATCGCCGCCGACCACCCGCCCAGAATCTGGGAGAGAGACGCGCGATAGGAGGCGCTCAGCGCGCCCATGGCCTTGTTGACACGTCGCGCCAACCAGCCTTCGCCATGCGCCGGGCGCAGCAGCTTAGACGCCATCATCGGCGACAGCGACAGCGCCAGCAGCGCCGAGAAGGCGACCGCCGCCGCGATCGCTACGGCCAGCTCCACAAACAGACGGCCGATGTAGCCCGGCAGGAACATCAGCGGCGCGAACACCGACACCAGCACGATGGTGGTCGCCACGACGGCGAAGAACACCTGGCGGGTGCCGCGCTCGGCGGCCACCAGCGGCGGCTCGCCTTCATCGACCCGGCGCTGGATGTTCTCGACCACCACGATGGCGTCGTCGACCACCAGACCCACGGCCAGCACGAGGGCCAGCAGCGTCAGCAGGTTCAGCGAGAAGCCCAGCGGCGCCAGGATGATGAAGGTCGACAGGATACAAATCGGGGCGACGATCGACGGGATCAGCGCCGACCTCCAGCTGCCCAGGAAGAGCAGGTTGACCAGCACCACCAGGCCGATCGACAGAGCCATGGTGATCCACACCTCGTGGATCGCCTCGGCGGTAAAAACCGAGTTGTCGACCGCCACCACCATCTTGGTGCCTGGGGGAAGGGTTTGGTTGATGACCTCCACCTCGGCGCGGACGGCCTTGGAGATCTCGACGTCATTGGCTTGGGACTGGCGGGTCAGGCCGATGCCGACCTGATCGACGCCGTTGCCCCGGAACAGACGGCGGCGCTCATCGGGCCCCTCTTCGATCCGCGCGACGTCGCCCAAGCGCAGCACGTAGCCAGCGCCGTTGGCGGCCCGAAGCGGCAGGCGCGCAAAGTCTTCCGGCTTGGCGTAGCTACGCGCCACCCGGATCGTGAAGTCCTTGGCCGAGCTCTCCAATGAGCCAGCGGGCAACTCGAGGTTCTGCGCGTTGAGCGCGCTCTCGACATCGTCCACCGTAACGCCGCGCGCGGCCATCTCGTTGGCGTCGAGCCAGATCCGCATGGCGTAGATCTTGGCGCCGAACAGGTTGGCCTGGGCCACGCCGTCGATCGTCGACATCCGCTCGACCAGATAGCGGTCAGCATAGTCAGCCAGCTGCAACGGGTTCAGCGTTGTGGACGTGAGGTTCAGAATGATGATCGGCGCAGCGTCGGCGTTGGCCTTGGCGATCTGCGGCGGATCGGCCTGATCCGGCAGGTTGCTGGTCACGCGGCTGACGGCGTCGCGCACGTCATTGGCGGCCGCGTCCAGATCGCGGTCCAGATTGAATGTGATGCTGATGTTCGAGCGGCCGTCGCGCGACGAGCTATTGACCCGGTCGATGCCTTGGATGCCGGCGACCTGGCGCTCGATCACCTGGGTGATGCGCTCTTCGATGACTTCGGCCGAGGCGCCGCGATAGCTGGTCGAGACCGACACTACGGGCGGATCGACGCTGGGCAGCTCGCGGATCGGCAGCGAGGTGTACGCCGCCAGACCGATGACGCAGAGGATGATCGCCGCGACGGCGGCGAATACGGGGCGACGGACGGAAAGATCGGACAGCATCAGCCGGCCTTACGGTCAGCGCCGCCCTTGGCGTCAGCCTTTTGTCCCGGTTTTTCGCCAGACTTGCCGCCGGCGATCGAGGCGCCGTCCTGAATCCTGTTCAGACCATCAGCGACGATCTTGTCGCCCGTCTTCAAGCCCGAGCGAATTTCGACAAAGCCCCCCTCGGTGAGCCCCGTGTTGACGTCAGTGCGGCGCGCGACCATGCCCTTCGGCCCCTTGGCGACGACATAGACCGAGGCCTGTTCGCCCTCGAATTGCACGGCGGCTTCCGGCACGGCGACGCTGGTGCGCACGCCCTGGTCGATCGCCACCTTGACCAGCATGCCCGGCTTCAGGCGTCCGCTGGCGTTGGGGAATTCCGCGCGGGCCTTGAGCGCCCGCGTGGTCGGATCAATGCGGGTGTCGAGCTGAGCGATGCGTCCCTGAAACGTCTCGCCCGGCAGCGCGTCGGGCTTGGCGACGATCGGCAGGCCGACGCGCAGGGTTCCCAGATAGCGGTCAGGGACCGAGAAATCGACGCGGATCACAGCAGTGTCGTCGAGGGTGACGATCGCGGTGCCGGGGCTGATCAGCATGCCCGGCGCGACGTCCGAGATCCCGACGCGGCCGGCGAAGGGGGCGCGGATCACGCGGTCAAGCTTGTTGGCTTGGGCGGATTCGACCGCAGCCTTCGACGTCTCATAGGCGGCCAAGTACTGCTCGGCGGTGGCGCGCGGGGCGATGCCCTTGTCCGCCAAGGTCTTCCAGCGCTTGTAGTCCCGCTCGGCCTGGGCCAGACGCGCACGGGCCTCGGCGATGCCGGCGTCCTCGGCTTCAGCCTTGAGCTCGACCAAGACCTGACCGCGCGAGACGGCTTGGCCGTCGGTGAAGCGGACGGCCGTGATCAGCTCGGCGGTGTTGGAGGTGATGGTCACCGACTGGCGGCCCTTGGCCGCGCCCAGCACTTCGATACGGTCCGTGAACGAGCGCTCGCCGACCACTGTCTGCGTGACGGCGGTCGCGCGGCCACCGCCGCCACCGCCCTTGGTCTCCTTGTTGGCGAAAGCCAGCTTGAAGCCGCCCACGCCCAGCATGAGAACGACGGCGGCCAGGGCCACGACGAGGAAGAAGTGCCTACGGATCAAGGAAGTGCTCCGGGCGCCGAACAAGCTCGGCGGGGTGACAAACGCGGCGAGATATGACCGCACCGTAAACCGACGTCCAGTGACACCAGGATGACTGTGTGTTGCAGCGCTGAAATACGCTAGAGGTTACGCCATAGAGCCAGCACGACGCCGCGATCTCGGGCGGTTTCGCGCCCCGCCAGGGTGTTTCGCCAGCCGACTTGCGCGCTCCAGGGTCCAAAGGCGCGGACGACTGAAATCTCGCTCTTCAGCCACTGCGAATCCGGGCCTTCGCGCTCGGCTTGTCCGGCGTAGGTCTGCGCCAGGACCAGAGTTTTGGACGTCGGACGAAGGCCCAGCGTAACATCCAGTCGGTTCTCGTCCGCCAGCCCCTCTCGCCGAAGCCGGGCGGCCTGGACATCCAGATAGACCGGCTTCCCGCGCCAGACAGCCGAACGTCCGTAGAGCACTCTGGCCTCCAGATCCAGACTGCCCTCCCCGGGCGCCGCATAGCCGGCGTTTCGCCCCGCGCCCGCCTCGGCCGCTCCAAGATAAAGCGACAGCGCTGAGCGGTCGTCCTGGCGCACGGCCCAACGCAGCCCCAGCTCAATCGGCCCTCGGCCTGCGTAGTCCGTCCATCGGTCGCGCCCACGTGTGACGCCCGCCTTGGCTTGCAGTGTCAGCCGCTCGGTCAAGCCGCGCTCGACGAACATGGAAACCGCCTCGTCGCGGCGCCGGTTGATGTCGATCTGTTGGCCTTGCGGATCAAAGCCCTGATCGGCGGTCTGTCGCTCGTACTTGACGATGACCTGCGTCTTGCCCGGCGGAACGGGCCAGGCGCCTGCGGTCGCCGTATCGACGCCCAGACACGAAAAAGCCGCCGCGATCACCAGGATCACGGCGGCCTTTGCGACGTCTGAAGCAGTGGCTAGTCGGCGTAGCCCGGCGACTCGCGGTCGAGCTTGCGCAGACAGCCCGGCCAAGCCAGGCCGCCGATCATGCCCATGCCCATACCGGTCTGCTTGCGAACCTCGTCCTGCGCGGCGTCGGGGGCCAGCAGGACGTTTTCGCGTCCGATCGAAAGCGCCATCACCTGCTGCGCGCATGCTCGCTCCAGGAAGAACATACCCAACCAGCATTCAGCCGCGGAAGCGCCCACCGACAGGGTGCCGTGGTTGCGCAACATCATCAGCTTCTTCTGGCCAAGGTCGGCCACGATGCGCTCTCGCTCCTCAAGGTTGAGCGCAATGCCTTCATAATCGTGATAGGCGAGTTGAGGCAAGACGATTAGCGAATGTTGAGTCAGCGGCAACAGGCCTTCCTTGTGCGCCGAAACCGCCACGCCTTGGTCGCTGTGCAGGTGCATCACATAGTGGGCGTCGTCCCGCGCGGCATGGACGGCCGAGTGGATCGTGAAGCCCGCCGGATTGATGTAGTATGGCGTCTTGTCGATCACGTTGCCCTCGAGATCGACCTTCACCAGGCTCGAGGCCGTGATCTCGCCGAAGAACATCCCATAGGGATTGATCAGGAAATGATGGTCAGGGCCCGGAATGCGGGCCGAGATATGGGTGAAGATCATGTCGTCCCAGCCGTGCAGGGCCACGAGACGATAGAGGGCGGCGAGATCGACCCGCGCTTGCCATTCCGCTTCGCTGACCTTGCCCTTCAGGGATGTGATGGGCATAGCGCCGTCGGCCATTGGGGCCTCCCGTAGGTTATCATTGTTGAGTTGAGCGTCGCGCCGAGGCGTCGGGTCGTCAAGCGGAACCTCGTCCGCAGCGATGCGACACTGGCTTGCCAGCAAGGCCAAGCCGTCGGACGGTCCCCCTCGGAATGAGGGGGAGTCGCCGGGGATGCTGAGCCTACTGGGCGTTGCGGTGATCGTGCTGGGCTTCGCCCTGCGGTTCAATCCGCTGCTGGTCGTGGTGGCCGCCGCCATGACATCGGGCCTGGCTGCGGGCCTGACCCCGGTCGAGGTGCTGGCCGCGTTTGGCAAGGCGTTCAACACCAACCGTTATGTCAGCGTCGCCTGGCTGGTCCTGCCCGCCATCGGCGTGCTGGAGCGCGTGGGACTGCGCGAACAGGCGCGGCGCACGATCCAGAGCCTGCAGGCGGCGACGGCGGGACGGATCCTGCTGGCCTATCTGGCGCTGCGCCAGGTCGCTGCCGCGCTGGGTCTGACCCAGGTCGCCGGCCACGCCCAGACCGTCCGTCCGCTGCTGGCGCCCATGGCCGAGGCCGCCGCGGAGCCCCTGTCCGACGACCAGCGCCAGAAGGTCCGGGCCATGAGCGCGGCCACGGACAATATCGGCCTCTTCTTCGGCGAGGACATCTTCCTGGCGATCGGCTCAATCCTGCTGATCGTCGGTTTCCTGGACCAGAGCGGCATCACCGTCGAGCCCCTGGCCCTCTCGGTCTGGGCGATTCCGACCGCCATCGCCGCCTTCCTGATCCATGGCGCACGGCTGTTGATGTTCGACCGCCACCTCGCGCCCAAGACGGAGGACGCCGCATGATCGGCCTGCCGCTCGTCTACCTGCTGTCGGGGCTGATGTTCGCCGCTTTCGCCGTGCTCAGCGCCGGCGACCGTGAGAATCCCAAGCGTTTCGGCAACGCCGCCTTCTGGGGCCTGTTCGCCTTGAGCTTCCTGGCCGGCGACCATCTGGGCGACTTAGGCAACGGAGTGCTGGTGATGTGCCTGGCGCTGATCGCCGGGAGCGGCCAGTTAGGCGTCGGTGCGCCGAAGAGCACCTCACCCGAAGAGCGGGAGAGTCTGGCGGCGGCTCATGGCGTGAAACTCTACGCGCCCGCCCTGGTGATCCCGGTGCTGGTCCTGGCCGGGTCCTTGACCTTCAAGCACTTGATGGTCCAGGGCGTGCATCTGGTCGATCCCAAACAGGCGACCCTGATCGCGCTGGCTCTTGCGGCGCTGATCGCGGCGGTTCTGTCCCAGGTGATGTTCAAGCAGCCCGCCGGCGCGCCGGTTCAGGAGGGCCGCCGCCTGATGGATCTTGTAGGCTGGGCGGCGCTGCTGCCGCAGATGCTGGCGGCGTTGGGCGCGGTGTTCGCGCTGGCGGGCGTCGGCAAGTCGATCGGCGAGATCGCCGTGATGATCACCCCCGTCGACAACCGCTTCGCCGCCGTCGCCGCCTACTGCCTGGGGATGGCGGCTTTCACAGTCATGATGGGCAACGCCTTTGCTGCCTTCCCCGTCATGACGGGCGGCATCGCCCTGCCGCTGGTCATCGGTCATTTCGGCGGGGACCCGGCCGTGGTCTGCGCCATCGGCATGCTGTCGGGCTTCTGCGGAACGCTACTGACGCCGCTAGCCGCCAACTTCAATCTTGTGCCCGCCGCCCTCCTGCAGTTGAAGGACCGCTACGCCGTGATCCGCGCCCAGGCGCCCACGGCCGTCCTGATGCTGATCGTCAACGTGATCCTGATGAACGCCCTGGCTTTCCATCGATGAGCCTCGCCCGCTCCACTGCCTCCCGCTTCGCCAAGATCGCGCTGGGCCACCTGACCCGCGAGTATCCCAACAAGCTAGACCACGTGATGGGCGGTCCAGAGGACGTGCAATCGCCTCAGGCGCTGCATCCCATTTTCTACGGCAGTTTCGACTGGCACTCGTGCGTGCACGGTTACTGGCTGCTGGCCACCCTTCTGCGCCTGCGTCCAGAGATGGCCGAAGCGCCGACCATCACGGCGCTGTTCGACGACGCCTTCACCGAAGAGAAGGTCGCTGGCGAGGTCGCCTATCTGCAGCGTCCGGAGAGCCGGGGCTTTGAACGCCCCTACGGCTGGGCCTGGAGCCTGATGCTGCAGGCCGAACTGCTGCGGCACAACCGCCCGTGGGCGCAAATCCACGCTCCGCTGGCGCTGGCCTTCAAGCAACGGTTCGAAGCCTTCCTGCCGATCGCCGACTATCCAGTTCGCGCCGGCACGCACTACAACACCGCGTTCGCGCTGGCGCTCGCCTATGAGTTCGCCGAAATGACCGGTGATCAGGCGTTTTTCGATCTGCTGCAGAACCGGGCGCTGATCTGGTACGGTCAGGACGCCGATTGCCAAGCGTGGGAGCCGTCCGGCGACGACTTCCTTTCTCCGGCCCTGATGGAGGCTGAAGCGATGCGGCGGCTGCTGCCGCGCGAGCGCTTCGATCTCTGGTTTCCGCGCTTTTTGCCCCATCTGGCCGACAAGCAACCAGCGACCTTGTTCACGCCTGCCCGCGTCAGCGACCGTACCGACGGCAAGATCGCCCATCTGGACGGGCTGAATCTCTCGCGCGCCTGGTGCTGGCGCCTGTTGGCGGGATCCATGTCAGAGCATGACGCCGGCCAAGCCCACGCGGTGAACGCCGCCATGAGCCACCTGGCGGCTGCTGTTCCGCATGTCTCTGGCGATTATATGGGCGAACATTGGTTGGCGACGTTCGCTCTCTTGGCGCTTGAGAACAGTTAGGCTGAACCTGCGAACACCTCGTTACCGCTACCACCTTTACAATCTTTGACAATGATTTGGACCAGACGCGCGCTAAGCACGACCTGAGCCCAACCTAAGGGCGCGCCTCAAATCTAGGGAGCTCGTCGTCATGTTTGACGCCGCGCATTGTCAGCGTATTGAAATCGCCCACGTTTCCGAAGGCTGGGTGGTCACCGAAGGCGGCCGTCTAGCGGGGCGCTTCGAGTCCGTTGAGACCGCCTACCAACAGGCGCTCGCCATCTGCGGAGCGCTCTTCGAACAGGGCGTACCGTCTCAGGTGTATGAGCTGCCCCGCGCAGCCTAAGGTCCCGAGCGCTGGATTTACAATCATTGACAATTGCCACCCCCTGTTAGGGTTACCCTAGAAGTCGGGGACTGATTTGCCGCCGGGGGGCGGCCAACCGGAGCCGGGTATGGCCCAGACTACGCGTAACACCCTGCGGAGCGAAGTTCGCACCTTCTTGATCGTCAGCGCTGGTGCGTTCGCCCTTGGCTTGGCGCTCGGCTTTGTGATGATGGGCCGCTACTAAGCCTCAATCGCCGCGATCGCCTTTCATCAAGCGCGCCTTGTCGCGCTGCCAATCGCGTTCGGCGGCCGTATCGCGCTTGTCGTGCAGCTTCTTACCCTTGGCGAGACCGACTTCCAGTTTCGCCAGACCCTTATCGTTCCAATAGAGCTTGATCGGCACGAGGGTACGCCCCTCGCGCTGAACCGCGCCGATCAGCTTGTCGATCTGGCGACGGTGCAGCAGCAGCTTCCGGTGACGACGCGGCTCATGGTTGAAGCGATTGGCATGGCCGTAGGGCGGGATATCTGCGTTGATCAGTACGATCTCGCGCCCCTCAACCGAAGCGTAGGACTCGGCGATGTTCGCCCGACCGGTCCGCAGGCTCTTCACCTCGGTGCCGGTCAGCATGATGCCCGCCTCGAACGTCTCCTCGATAAAGTAATCGAAGCGCGCGCGCCGATTTTCAGCGATCGGCTTGGACATCAGCGCAGACCTGCCTCGCGCATGGCTTCCAGGATCGTCGGACGTACGGCTTCGGCGCACGGCGTGATCGGCAACCGCACGTCTTCCGCACAAAGACCCAGTTGCGCCATGGCGAACTTGGTCGGCGCGGGGGACGAGTCGAGGAACAGCGCCTTGTGCAGACGCACCAGGCGATCCTGCCAGTAGAGCCCCTTCTCCCATTCGCCCTGCATGCAGGCGTTCATGAAGGCCGAGCAGGCCTCAGGCGCGACATTCGCGGTCACCGAAATCACCCCGTGGCCGCCGTGAGCCATGTAGCCAAGCGCGGTCGGATCATCGCCCGACAGCATCACCCACTCGGGCCCGCACATCAGGCGCTGGAAGCTGATCCGGGTCAGGTCGCCCGTAGCGTCCTTGATCCCGACGATGTTGGGCAGCTTGGCAAGCCGCGCCAGCGTCTCGTTGCTGATGTCCACGCCGGTCCGGCCCGGCACGTTGTAGACGAAGATCGGCAGCTCGACGGCGTCGTTGATCGCCTTGTAGTGCTGGTACATGCCCTCCTGGCTGGGGCGATTGTAGTACGGCGTCACCACCAGGCAGGCGTCGGCGCCGACGGTCTTGGCGTGACGGGCCAACTCGATGGCTTCATCGGTGGAATTGCTGCCCGCGCCCGCGATCACCGGAACGCGGCCTGCCGTGGTCGTCACGCATAGCTCGACGACGCGGCGATGCTCTTCATGCGACAGGGTCGAGGTCTCGCCCGTGGTGCCGACCGGCACCAGGCCATGCACGCCCCCGACGATCTGGCGCTCGACAAGGGCCACGAACCCTTTCTCGTCCACCTCACCGTCCCGGAACGGCGTGACGAGGGCCGGAATGACGCCCTTGAAGTGAGACTGGACCATGACTTGCAAATTGCCGTGAGGATGGAGCCGCATGTGTTGCGGCGGGACGATGGGGGCGGACAATATGTCCCTGCCCCGCCGTCCCGCAACCGGCTCTCGGTGCGGATCCAAAGGAGCAGGTGCGATTTGATGGGCCAAGCCATCCGGGTCAAGCCCGCGAGCCGACTTTAAGAACCCTATTGCAGCCTGAATCGCCGCATAGGGCTAACGAACGAATTCGAGTATGAGGTCTCCCAAGGACCGTAAGGAGAGCGTTTTGGTTTCAGGAATGCGCCGGTTGCTGCTCGGAGGAGCGTGTATCGTGACTATCGTCGGGGCCGCTGGCGCCCAGACGACGACGTCCTACGCCTCCGCGCAAACCACGCCCAGCCTGATCACCACGCCCCCCACCGCTGTCAGCACGGCGCTGAGCGACACCGACTCGGCCAATCTGCAGACCGCCCTGGCGGCCGCCAAGCGCGGCGATGTTTCCGGCGCGCGCATGGCCATGGACAGCCTGCAGGACCCCATCGCCAAGAAGATCGCCCAATGGCAGCTGGTCGACAGCAACGCCGAAGCGCTGAGCTTCTTTGAGCTGGACTCCGCGCGCCGCGATCTGGCCGGCTGGCCGCGCGGAGCCCGCCGCGACGCCGCTGCGGAAAAGGCGCTCTCGACCTCGGGCCTCGACCCCGCGCGGATCATCGCCTGGTTCGGCGGCGCCCAGCCGACGACCGCCGAAGGCGCTATGGCCTTGGCTAGCGCCTACCAGGCCACTGGCCAGAACCAGCAGGCCTCGGATCTCATCCGCCGTACGTTCCGCGACAAGGTGTTCGAGGTCGACGCCCAGCGCAGCATGATCGCCCGCTTCGGGGCCATGCTGACGCCCGAGGACTATGTCCGTCGTGCCGACATCCTGCTCTACGGCCAGCAAGGCCCGGCGGCCCGTGAGATGGTCGCCATGCTGTCCGAGACCCAGCAGGCCGCCGCGCGCGTCCGGATGGCCTATCGCGCCAATTCGGCCAGCGGCAACGACCTCTACAACAATCTGACGCCCGATCTGCAAGACTCGCCCGGCGTCGTCTTCGAGCGCGCCGCCTATCTGCGCCGCAAAGGCATGGACACCTTGGCCCTGCCGATGGTGGCAAACTTTCCCGCGCCGCCGACCGAGGAAGCCTCGACCGCGATCTGGCGGGAGCGGAAGCTGCTGATCGTCGGCGCATTAAAGGCTGGTGACAGCAACGGCGCCTACGCGGCCGCCTACAACACCCGGGCGCTCGCTCCCGCCGACATCGCCGAGTCGGAATTCTACGCCGGCTGGATCGCCCTCACCCGGCTGCGCGACGCCAACGCGGCCGCCGCCCACTTTGCTCAGATCGCGGCGGTGGGCGCGTCGCCGATCACCCGCGGTCGGGCGCTGTACTGGCAAGGGCGCGCGGCCGAGGCGCAAGGCGACCCGATCGCCGCCCAGGCCTTCTACGCCGAGGGCGCGCGGCATATCACCACCTTCTATGGTCAGCTGGCCGCAGAGAAGGCGGGGATCCGCGAGCTGCGGCTTGAGCGCGATCCGATTGTCACCCAAGCCGACCGCGCCCGCTTTTACGGCCGTGAGCAAGTCCGAGCAGCGCGAATACTGGCCGACATCGGGGCCCGAGACCTGTTCCGCAGCTTGGTTCTCTACATCGACGACACCCTGCCAAACGCCGAGGAGACCGCGCTGCTAGTCGACATGGCGCGCGGCTATGGCGACCAGGACCTGGCGATGCGCGCGGTGCGCACCGCCGCCCAGCGCGGGTTCATCCTGCCGGAGCGCGGCTATCCGCTGCTGGACCACCATTTCACGCCTGGTCCCGGCGCAGCGGAGACGGCCTTCGTCTATTCGATCTCGCGCCAGGAGAGCAATTTCGATCCGGCCGCCCGCTCGGGTGTCGGCGCGCGTGGGATGATGCAGTTGATGCCCGCCACCGCCTCGCTGGTCGCCCGCAAGCTGGGCGAGCCGCACTCGATCGATCGCCTGGGCGACGCCTCCTACAACATGCGCCTGGGCTCGGTGTACCTGGGCGACATGATCAGGACCTTCAGCGGCTCCTACATCATGGCCGCCGCCGCCTACAACGCCGGCCCCGGACGTCCGGCGCAATGGGCTGGCCAATGCGGCGATCCGCGCGGCGCGTCCACCGATCCGCTCGACTTCATCGAGTGCATCCCGTTCTCCGAGACCCGCAACTACGTGATGCGAACGCTTGAGACGACGATGGTCTATCGCGCGCGCCTGAACGGTGGCGTCACGCCGCTGACGCTGTCCTCGGAGCTCAAACGCGGCGGTTACGTCTACACGCCGTCGGTCGCGTCCGCCGAAACGGCTAGCGGGCAGCCCTAAGCATCACGCCCGACGGCGAGCCGCCAGAACGAGACCCGCCTCGGTCTCGAGCAGCGCGCCGTGCAGCCCGAACACCTCGGCGAGCACGTCGGGCGACAGCGCCTCACGCGGCGGGGCGTCGGCGACGACGCGCCCTCGCGACATCACGACGATCCGATCGCAGGTCCGAGCGGCGAGGCCAAGGTCGTGAAGCGTGACGACGACGGACGAGCCCCGCGCGACCTCCGCCCCCAGCAGGTCCAGTGTCAGGAGCTGGGCGTCGGGATCAAGGCCCGCCACGGGCTCATCGGCCACCAGCAGCGGAGCGCGGGTCGCTAAAAGGCGCGCCAGGAGCACCCGCGCCCGTTCACCGCCCGACATGTCCAGCACCCCACGATCGGCGAGATCTTGCGCTCCGACCCGCGCCAAACACTCCATCGCCAAAGAGTCGGCCTCGGCTTCGGCCAGATCACTGGCGCCAAGGGCGACTACCATCCGGGCCGGGACATTCCAGGCTACGCGGCGGTCCTGCGGCAGGTAGCCGACCATGCTCGCGCGGGCCGCCGGCGCGAGTCGCTTAACCGGCTGGCCGGACAGAAACGCTTCCCCAGCAACCGCGGGCAAAAGCCCAAGCCCGCCGCGCAAGAGACTGGTCTTGCCCGCGCCATTGGGGCCAACCACGCCGACCAGCGCTCCTGCGCTGACGCTCAGCGTGGCGTTATCGACCACGATCTTACGCCCCTGTTGGACGGAGAGGCCGCGCAGCGTCCAAAGCGCGCTCATGACCGCCAGCTCCGAGCGACTCGCCAGGCCAGCAAGGCGAAGGCGGGCGCCCCGAACAGCGCGGTGACGACGCCAAGCTTCAGCTCCTGCTCGGTCGGGATCATCCGTGCGGCGAGATCCGCCAGCACAACCAGGAGCGCCCCGGCCAAGGCGGCGGGCCAGAGGATGCGCTTGGGATCATCCTTGACCAGCGCCCGCACTAGGTGCGGCGCGGCCAGACCCACAAAGCCGATCACGCCCGAGGCGGCCACCGCCGCACCCGTCAGCAGGGCCGAGCCGGCCACCGCATACAACCGCAAGCGCGCCATCGGCAGGGCCGACATCCGCGCAGCCTCCTCGCCCAGGGTCAGCATCCGCAGCCCCGCGCCAGCGCGCAGGCACAGCGCTGCGCCAAGCGCCATCGGAACCGCCGCCCGCAGCGCGTCCATAGCGTCACGGTTCTCGACCGAGCCCATCAACCAGGCCAGCATCTCAGCTGTCGCCACCGGCGACCGCGAGAGATTGAACACCAGGGCCGTCAGCGCCCCGCCGAAAGCCGACAGCGCCACGCCGAACAGAATGAGCGCCTCGGGCTCTCGAAAACGGGCGGCGACGACGACCACCAGCGCGCCCGCGACCAGCGCGCCAACCAGGGCCGACAGCTCGATAGCCCCGGGCAAGACGGCCAGTCCCGCCGAGATCGCAAAGGCCGCGCCGAGGCCCGATACGGCCGACACACCCAGCACGCCAGGATCCGCGAGCGGATTGCGCAACAGCCCTTGCATGGTCGCCCCCGCCATGCCCAGCGCCGCGCCCACCAGGGCCGCAACCGCAACACGCGGCGCACGGATCGACCAGAGCACTTCGGCCGGCGGGGAGCCGGGCTGGAACAGCGCTTGGCCGTACTGCGGGACCGAAAATGCCGTCTCGCCCAGCGTAACGGCCAAAACAGAGGCCAGCACCAACGCCAAGACCATCAGCAAACAGAGGCGCGTAAGGCTCATCGTGCGGCTTTGGCCAGCAAGACGGCGCCGTCCGCCGCGAACCAGCCCGGGCAACCGACCACCGCAGCCGGCAGTTCGGCCACGGCGCGAGACTCCACCACCTTGCGCAGAGCCCCATGGCGCCCCGGCCCCCAGCGGTCGGCGCCAGCGCGGGCGCGATCAAACATGCCCAGCACGACAGCGGCCGGCGGCGTCATGACCATTTGCTCCAAAGACACAGCCGCGAAATACGGCGCCTTGGTCGCGTTCGCATAGCCCGCCGCGCGCAGCATCGCATCGATCAGGGTGTTGGCGCCGGCCGTAAAGCCGCCTGGGGTCAGGTAAAGCGCCTCACGACCCCTGCCCGCGCCGGCAGCGGCTTTGAGGCGCGTGTCCATGGCGGCGATCAGCGCCTCGCCCTCCGATCGGCGATGAAGCGCTATGGCCACCTTGCGAACATTGGCGCGAACCCCGTGGAAGTCGGTCGCGTCATCCAGGGTGACCGTCGTCACGCCCTTGGCCTGCAGCGCCTTCGTCAAACGCGCGTCGCCGCCCCACAACCGCACCACCAGTTGCGGTCGCGCGGACGCCAGGCTCTCGAACGTGGCCCGGCGCGCCGGAAGGCCAGCGGCCTTGTCGCGCAGGTAGCTGTCAGACGCGACCGCACGGTGCGAAAGACCCACGATCGCCTCACGCGGCGCCAGAGCCAGCACGTACTGATCGGCGCACGAATCTAGCGACATGACGCGCGGCGTGGCCCACGCCCCCGCTGGAACGAGCGCCACCGCCGCCGCAAGGGCGGTAAGGGCCTTGCCGGCGGTCACGACTTCAGTCCGAAACCAGACCGTGCAGCAGCCCGTCCAGCATCACTTTCATCAACTGCTCCGGCTCCGACCAGCCCCGCGAAGGCTTGGTGATCAGCAAGGATACCAAGCCGTGGCAGCCGCTCCACAGCACTTCGGCCGCCTGGACCGCCGAACCTGACCGCAGACGCCCTTGAGCGGCGATCGCATGGACCGGTTCGCTGAACTTTTCGAAGCAGCGATCACCCAACGCCATGGTCTCGCCGATCTTGTCGGACGTGACGTGATCGCCGGTGCTGCAGAAAACCAGCTGGTAGGTGTTTGGATTGTCCAGCGCGAAGCGCATGTACGCCTCGAGCATCAGCCGTACGCGCGAGACCGGATCGATCGGTTGGCCTGCGATCTGCGTATTGAGGTCCAGCAGACGCTCGATCGCGTCATTGCTGATCTCCAGCAGGATCTGATCCTTGTCGCGGAAGTGCATGTAGAGCGCGGTGGAGGACACCCCCACCGCGTCGGCGATCTTGCGGATGGTGGCGCCGGAATAGCCCTCGGCGATAAAGATCTTCTCGGCCGCCGCCAGGATCTCGCCCCGGCGCAAGTGCCCGTCGCCCTTGGGCTTTCGCGCGGACTTGTGCGGCTTCTTCAAAACGACGGTCACGGACCTAGCTTCCCCTCAGTATCCCCCGGAGAACACTAAACGGGAATCACTCAGCCGTCGCAACCCAGTGCGTTGCGCCCGCACCTGTGTCAGGCGCTCATCAGCAGCAGCCTAAAACGAGTGTTTTTTCATTTGACACTTTTTGGTTGAGATTCCGTTATCTGCTTCCGTTGGGGCGATCGGCGTATCCAGGGGCATCCATGGCGCGCGAAGATAGACGGCTGGAACCGGCGCTCACGCCGGCGAGCGGACCCGTGTCCGCAGACCACATCGAAACGATCACGGGCGTCTTCGTCGTCACTGCGCCCGAACGCGACGGCGCTCATCGACCTCTGTCCCAGACGCAAGTCATAGGGGTCGTCATCGCGGGTCTCCTCGCCGCGCTCGGCGTCGCCCTCGCGCCGATGGCCGCCTTGGTGGCGGCGCACCATCTGTTCTTCGCCGTCTTTCTGCTGGGCGGCCTGACCCGTCTCGCCGCAGCAATGACGCCCCTGCCCTCCCGCCGCGCGCCAGCGCCGCCGTCAGAGGCTGATCTTCCGAGTTATACAATCATCACGCCGCTCTATCGCGAGGCGGAGGTGCTGTCGGAGCTTGTTCAGAGCTTGGCCGCGATCGACTATCCGCGTGATCGCCTGCAGGCGTTGATCGTGCTCGAAGCTGACGACGAGATCACCCGCGCCGCCGCCCGAGCGCTGGACCTGCCGAGCTTCATACAGGTGCTGGTCGTTCCGCCCGGAACGCCTCGCACCAAACCTCGCGCCTGCAACTACGCTCTCGAGCGCGCGCGAGGCGACTTGGTGGTGATTTACGACGCCGAGGACATGCCCGACCCGCAACAACTCCGCGAGGCGGCCGCGAGGTTCGCCGTCTCCGACGCCCGGGTGGCCTGCCTTCAGGCGCCGCTTCGGATTGAGGACCCCGGCTTTTCGCTCTTTTTGCCTTCACAGTTTCGACTGGAGTACGCCGCCCACTTCGAGGTGCTGCTCCCGGCCCTCGCGCGATGGGGTCTTCCGTTTCCGCTCGGCGGAACCAGCAATCATTTCAAGGTCGGTCCTTTGCGCGAGATTGGCGCGTGGGACCCATACAATGTGACCGAGGATGCAGACGTCGGATTCCGCCTCGCAGCGGCGGGCTATCGTCTCGACGTCATCCAGCGCCCCACCTGGGAAACAGCGCCCACAACACCAGAGCAGTGGTTCCCGCAACGGGCGCGCTGGATCAAGGGCCATATGCAGACCTTGGCGGTGCACGCGCGCGGTCCGCTCCCGACGCAACCGCGCAACGCCATCGCGCTGGTCCTGACCCTGGCCCAGTCGGTCGCCGCCTCGCATCTCCATGGCCCCGTCATGGCGGTGGCCATCGCCTGGGCGCTCATCGACTTCCTGCCCGACGCCGCCTTTCAGATCCCGCCCCATGACCTGACGCTCTACATGCTGGGATGGAGCGCGGCGGCGATAGCGGGCGCTCGAGGCGTGTTGCGCGCGGGTGGCCAGCCAAGGTGGCTGCACCTGCTGGGCATGCCCGTCTACTGGCTTTGCCAGAGCCTTGCGGCGGTCAAGGCGCTGCACCAGTTCATCGTCGCCCCGCACCACTGGGATAAGACCCTGCACGTACCGCGCTCTGGACCTTCGCACGCCTAAGGCGGTATTGCCGGGCGATGGCACCGAAGATCGCTCCCGCCCCCATCGTTATGCGCACCACCGGCTGGGCCGATTACGCCCTGCTGGACAGCGGCCACGGCAAGAAGCTCGAGCGCTACGGCCGCTACACCGTCGTTCGGCCCGAGCCGCAGTGCTTCTGGGCGCCGCGCCTGGATCAGAAGGTCTGGGACAACGCCGATGCGGTCTTCGACCCTACCGACGAGGACGAGGCGGGCCGCTGGCGCTTCAAGGGCAAGCCGATCGAGAAGTTCGACCTGGGGTGGGGCCAGGCGAAGTTCCACGGTCAGTTCACGCCGTTCCGGCACTTGGCCTTCTTCCCCGAACAGGCCGCCAACTGGGCCTGGCAGGACGAGCGCGTTCGGGCGCTGTGCGCGGGATCAGGCCCCCAGCCCAAGGTGCTGAATCTGTTCGGCTATACCGGCGTGGCCTCGCTGGTCTGCGCCGCCGCCGGCGCGGCGGTCACCCACGTGGACGCTTCCAAGAAGTCGGTCGGTTTCGCCCGCGAGAACGCCGCCTTAGCCGGCCTGGCTGACAAGCCGATCCGCTGGATCGTCGAGGACGCCCGCAAGTTCGTCGCCCGCGAAGTCCGGCGCGGCAACAAATATGAGGGGATCATCCTGGACCCGCCGAAGTTCGGCCGCGGCGCCGACGGCGAGGTCTGGCGCCTGTTCGAGGACCTGGCCGCCCTGACCAAGGACTGCGCCGCTCTGCTCAGCGATGAGGCCTCGTTCCTGCTGATGAACGCCTATGCCGCCCGCGTCTCGGGCGCGGCGATGTCGGGCCTGCTGGCCCAGGAGCTGCAAGGACGCGGCGGCGTCATCGACTGGGGCGAGTTGTCCCTGGTCGAGGAAAAGGGCGACCGCCAGATCGGCCTGTCGTTCTTCGCCCGCTGGTCTTCGGAAGGGTAACGGCGATGAACACCAAGACCGTCACCTCCCTGACCAACAACACCGTCAAGGCCGTGCGCGCCCTGCACATGCGCAAGGAGCGCGAGGAGAGCGGCCTGTTCCTGGCCGAGGGCCTGAAGATCGTCATCGAGGCGATCGACTGCGGCCATGCGCCCAAGATCGTCATGTACGGCCCCGACGCCGCCGACCATCCTATGCTGAGAAAGGCCGTCGCTGCGTGCCTCAAGGCCGGCGGCGAAGTCATTGAGGTCAATCGCGAAATCCTCGAGAAGGTCTCGCGCCGCGATAACCCGCAGGCCGTGGTCGCCGTCTTCAAGCAGGTGTTTACGCCGCTGTCGGCCATCGTCCCCGAAAGCGCGCCCTGCTGGGTGGCCATGCAGGCCGTCCGCGATCCGGGCAACCTCGGCACCGTCATCCGCACCGCTGACGCGGCCGGCTGCGGCGGGGTGATCCTGGTCGGCGACTGCGTCGACCCCTATTCGGTCGAGGGCGTGCGCGCGACCATGGGCTCGATCTTCGCGGTCAAGATCGCCAAGGCGACCATCTCGGAGTTCCTGGCCTGGCGAGAGACCTGGCCCGGCAGCGTGGTGGGCACCCTGCTGACCGCCACCGTCGACCACAAGTCCGCCGACTATGTGAAGCCGTCGCTGATCCTGATGGGCAATGAGCAGCAGGGCCTGCCGCCCGAGCTGGCGGCGGCGTGCGACGTGAACGTCAAGATCCCGATGCGCGGCAGGGCCGACAGCCTGAATCTGTCGGTGGCCACGGGGATCATGATCTACACGGTGACGGGCTGATCAATCCTCCCCCTAGCGGGGGAGGTGTTGGCGCGTAGCGACGACGGAGGGGGAAGAGGCGGGCGGTCTAGCACTTCCCCCTCCGGCGCTTCGCGCCACCTCCCCCGCTAGGGGGAGGATCTACAATCCCGCCTCACGTCCCCCGCGGCTTCGCCCGCGTCACCGGCGCGGCCGCCGCCGGATCATCCGGCCAAACGTGCCGGGGATAGCGCCCCTTCATCTCGACCTTCACCTCGCGCCAGGAGCCTTTCCAGAAGCCCGGCAGGTCCTTGGTGATCTGGATCGGGCGCTGGGCGGGCGACAGCAAGGCGAGCGTCAGCGACACCTTGCCGCCCGCGACGCTGGGGTGTTCGGAAAGGCCGTAGAGCTCTCCAACCCGCACCTCGACGCGGGGTCCGCCCTCGGCGGCGTAATCGATGGCGAAGGTGTTGCCGGTCGGAGCCTCGAAGCGGGCCGGCAGAAGCGCGTCCATCTTGCGTTGCAGGTCCCAGGGCACCAGGGTCTTGAGCGCATCATGCAGCGCCCCCTCGTCCAGGCTCGACAGCGACGAGCGGCCCGCAAGCAGCGGCGCCAGCCAGTCATCGAGGCGTTCGATCAACGCGGCCTCTGAAAGGTCCGGCCACGCCTCACCATCAACAGCGCGCAGGAAGGCCACGCGGTCCAGAAGCGCCCTGCCCCGCTCACCCAGGCGCACGGCGGACAGCCCCTCGGCGCGGACCTGATCCAAGAGCGCGCCAGCGAGCATCGCCGGGTCGGGGTTCTCAATCACTCGCTCTTCCAAGACGAGCTTGCCCAGCCGCAGCAGGCGCTTGGCGCGCACCTTGCCGCCGGTGGTCTCCAGACGGTCCTCGGCGACGAGACGATCGGCGAAGGCCTCGCGCAGGTCCGCCTCATCGACGGCCGCGGCCAGCAGGATGCGGTCACGGCTGTCGCCGCCGCCCAGCTCGCCGACGGCCAGCCAGGCCTCGCGGGCCAAGGGATCGGTCGGCTCCAGATAGACGCCGCGACCGCCGGCCAGCTGGAACTCGCCGGGCTTGCCGCGCGCCTTGGCGACGCGTTCGGGATAGGCCTCGGCAAGCAGCAGGCCTGCTTCGAGGGGCTTGGCGCCGGAAGGACGGCCCGCCGCGCGGCTCCAGCGCTCGACCAGGGCCATGGCGTCCCGGCCGCGTGGCGAGCGATCCCGGTGCAGACCCTCGAGCCGCCGCCGCAGGTCGACGTCGCGCCCGCCCAGCCCCTGCTCAGTGAGCACGGCGGCGATCTCGGCCGCCTCCCGGGCCTTGCCTGATGCCGCGCCGCGCGCGACCATGTGCGCCAGGCGCGGCGGCAGCGGCAGGTCGGCAAGAGCCTTGCCGTGGGCGGTCAGGTCGCCCTGCGCGTCCAGAGCCTGGACCCGGGTCAGCAGCGTCCGCGCCTCGGCGAAGGCGGCGGCGGGCGGCGGGTCCAGGAAGGTCAGGTCGCCAGGATCCTTTGTGCCCCAGCGCGCCAGATCCAGCGCCAGGCGCGACAAGTCCGCCTCCAGGATCTCGGGCCGCGCGAAGGCCGGCAGCGATCGGGTCTCGGGCTCGTCCCACAGCCGGTAGCAGACGCCAAGCTCGGTGCGCCCGGCGCGGCCCCGACGCTGGTCGGCGGCGGCGCGGCTGACGCGTACGGTCTCGAGTCGCGTAATTCCGGAGGCCGGATCAAAGCGCGGCACACGCGCCTGCCCCGCATCGATCACGACCCGCACGCCCTCGATGGTCAGGCTGGTCTCGGCGATCGAGGTCGCGAGCACCACCTTACGCCGCCCCGGCGGGGCCGGCGCAATGGCGCGATCCTGGACGGCGGGCTCCAGCGCGCCATACAGCGGCGCGATATCGACATCCGGGCGACGCAGGCGCTCATTCAGCCAAGTTTCCGCCCGCCGAATCTCGCCCTGCCCCGGCAGGAACACCAAGATGGAGCCCGTCTCCTCAGTCAGGGCCCGCTCGACCGCCCGCCCGACCCGCTCTTCGAGCCGTTGGCGCTCATCACGGCCGAGGTAGCGGGTGTCGACCGGGAACATCCGCCCCTGGCTCTCGACGACCGGCGCATCATTCAAAAGCGACGAAATCCGGGCGCCGTCCAGCGTCGCCGACATGATCAGCAGGCGCAGGTCCTCGCGCAGCACGCTCTGGACGTCGCGGGCGAAGGCCAAGCCCAGATCGGCGTCCAGGCTGCGCTCGTGGAACTCGTCGAACAGCACGGCGGCGACCCCGTCCAGGCCAGGATCATCGAGAATCATCCGGGTGAACACGCCTTCGGTGACGACCTCGACCCGCGTGCGGGCCGAGACTTTCGACTGAAGTCTGACGCGAAAACCGACAGTGTCGCCAACGGATTCGCCTAAATTGGACGCCATGCGCGCCGCCGCCGCTCTGGCGGCCAGTCGACGAGGCTCCAGCACGATGATCTTACGCCCGTCGACCCATGGCGCGTCCAACAAGGCCAGCGGAACAGCGGTGGTCTTGCCCGCGCCGGGGGGCGCGACCAGGACGGTCGCGTTGTTTGCGAGCAGCGCCGCCTTCAGCGCGGGCAGGACATTCTCGATCGGCAGCATTGGGTGGAGGCATAGCCCCTGAAATCGCATCCGTCACCGCAAGGCGTTGCGCGATGACGCCTCTCTGACTAACGTCCGCCCCCAATGCCTGACCGGCGGGGGTTCGCTGGTCGTTGGGGAAACGCACACATGGCCGGAAACAGGCTATTTTTGAAAAAGTCGATTGCGAGCATCCAGAAGGAAGCCGCCCATAGCCAGCTTAAGCGTACGCTGGGTCCCATCAACCTGATGAGCTTGGGCGTCGGCGCCATCATCGGCGCCGGCATCTTCGTGCTGACGGGTCAGGTGGCCTCGGCCAACGCCGGTCCCGCCATCATGCTGTCGTTCATCGTCGCGGGCATCGCCTGCGCCCTGGCCGGCCTGTGCTACGCCGAACTGGCCTCGACCATGCCTGTTTCGGGCTCCGCCTACACCTACGCCTACGGCACGCTGGGCGAAGTCTTCGCCTGGATCATGGGCTGGCTGCTCGTCCTCGAGTACGGCGTCGCGGCCTCGACCGTGGCCGTCGGCTGGTCGGGCTATGTCGTCAGCACCCTGCACGCCTTGGGGATCAATTTCCCCATGATCCAGGTGGCCGGCGCTGACGCCCCGATGTGGGCGACGCCGCTGATTCAGGCCGTGGCCGCCCCCGGCGGCGGTACGATGTTCGCCATGACCGGCACGCTGAACCTGGTGGCCGCCATCGGCATCGCCATGGTTTCGGCCCTGCTGGTCGTCGGCGTCAGCGAGTCCGCCAACGTCAACAACGCCATCGTGGTCATCAAGGTGATCGTGCTGGTGACGTTCATCGCGGTCGGCGCGCAGTACATCAATCCGGCCAACTGGCACCCCTTCATCCCCGAGCCGACCGGCCAGCCCGGCGAGTTCGGCATCGGCGGCATCTTCCGCGGCGCCGCCATCATCTTCTTCGCCTATGTCGGCTTCGAAGCGGTTTCGACCGCCGCCGCCGAGGCCAAGAACCCCTCGCGCGACGTGCCGATCGGCATCCTGGGCGCGCTGGTGATCTGTACGCTGATCTACATGGCCGTCGCGGCCGTCATGACCGGCGTCGTCCCCTTCCGTGAACTGGCCAGCCCGGCCCCGATCGCCGTCGCCATCGACCGCATGGGCCTGGAATGGGCTGATATTCCGTTCGCCGCAGCTGAAGGCGGCAAGCTGAACCTGATCAGCTTCGCCATCAAGATCGGCGCCATCACCGGCCTGTCCTCGGTCATGCTGGTGCTGTGCTACGGCCAGACCCGCATCTTTTACACCATGGCCCGCGACGGCCTGCTGCCGAAAGTGTTCGCCGAGATCCACCCGAAGTTCCGCACCCCCTGGATGGGCACCATCCTGCTGGGCGTCGTGATCGCCATCGCCGCCTCGTTCCTGCCGATCAGCCTGCTGGGCGATCTGGTCTCGCTGGGCACCGCCGTGGCTTTCTCGATCGTCTGCCTGTCGGTGATCTATCTGCGCATCAAGCACCCCGACCTGCCGCGTCCGTTCAAGGTTCCGGGCGGCATGTTCACGGCGGCTCTGGGCATCGCGGCCTGCTTGTTCCTGGCCTACCAGAACTTCCAGCCGATGATCGTTCACGCGATGAACGACAACCCGCTGCCGCTGATGATCCTGGGCGGCTACGCCGCCGTCGGCGCGGTGATCTACATCGCCTACGGCTTCTGGCACTCGAAGCTGGCCAAGGGCATCGACATCACCGAAGACACCGACATGAACTCGCCCGCTCAGGCGATGGGTCATGGCGTGGACGACGTGAAGTAAGCACGCCGCCTCGACGGAAAACGGAAGGCCCGGGAGCGATCCCGGGCCTTCTTCTTTTGGGCGAGACCTGCGTCTATGTTGCGGGCAGCCAAGGAGTATACATGACCCAGACCATGCCGATCGGCGCCGTGATCGCCCCGGTCACCCCGCTGCAGCAGAACTGCACGATCGTCTGGTGCACGAAGACGATGAAGGCGGCCGTCATCGATCCGGGCGGCGAGGTCGACCGCCTGCTCAAGGCGATCGCCGACAAGGGTCTGACGCTGGAGAAGATCTGGATCACTCATGGCCACATGGACCACGCCGGCGGGGCCGCAGAATTGAAGGCTCGAACGGGCGTTCCGATCGAGGGCCCGCACAAGGATGACCAGTTCTGGATCGACCGCATCCAGGAAAGCGGCGAGATGTATGGAATCCCTGAGGCCCGGATCTTCGTCACCGATCGCTGGCTGGACGACGGCGACAAGGTCACTCTGGGCGAGACGGAATTCGAGGTCTTTCACTGTCCCGGCCACACGCCCGGACACGTGGTCTTCTTTCACCGTGAGACAAAGTTCGCGCAGGTCGGCGACGTGCTGTTCCAAGGCTCGATCGGCCGCACGGACTTTCCGATGGGCAACCACCAGGACCTGATCGACTCGATCACTCAGAAGCTTTGGCCACTGGGGGAAGACGTCCGCTTCGTGCCGGGTCACGGCCCGATGTCGACCTTCGGCGCCGAGCGGCGCGGCAATCCCTTCGTCGGCGATCGCGTGGTCGCGGCGATGAAGGCACAGGGCGCGGGGTTCTCGATCCCGAAGAACAACTCGCCAGGCTGACAGGCCTGAGGCGTCCGGTCGCGGGCCGGGTTGCGCGGCTGTTTCAGCCGTGAAATCACAACGTGACGGGGACGTGACAGGGAATTGGCATGGAAAACGTCCAAAACTCCATCCAGGGCGAATTCGAGACGGCGCGCGGTGCGGCGTCTCGGATTCTTATCGTTGATGATGATCCGGGCATTCGTGACGTGGTCTCCGACTTCCTCGCCAAGCATGGCTACATGGTCGAAAGCGCTCAGGACGCGCGGACAATGGAACAGGTGCTGGCGCGTGGGCCGATCGACCTGATCGTCCTCGACGTCATGTTGCCCGGCGAGGATGGACTGGCCATCTGCCGCCGCCTCTCGGCGACACCCGACGGGCCGGCGATCATCATGCTTTCGGCGATGGGCGAAGAAACCGACCGGATCGTCGGTCTTGAGCTCGGGGCGGACGACTATCTGCCCAAACCCTGCAATCCCCGTGAGCTTCTGGCCCGCGTCCGCGCCGTGCTTCGCCGTCGCCAAGAGCCCCGGGCTGTCGATGACGCGATGGGTGCGGCCTGCGAGTTCGCCGGTTGGCGCCTAGACTTGGTCCGTCGCGAGCTGCGCTCGCCGCAATCGGTCGTGGTGAACCTGTCGAGCGGCGAGTTTTCGCTGCTGCGCGCCTTTGTGGAGCGTCCCCAACGCGTCCTGACCCGCGACCAGCTCCTGGACCTCGCGCGGGGCCGGGACAGCGACGCGTATGACCGCGCGATCGACGTCCAGATCAGCCGTCTTCGCCGCAAGCTCGACGACGGCGGCGGCAGCGAACTGATCCGCACCATCCGCAGCGAAGGCTACATGTTCACCGCCAAGGTTGTGCGCACGCCATGATTTTGTCCCGGCGCGGCGCGCCGCTGTTCGTGCAGGCGCTGGAACTGTTGATCGTCACCCTGGTGGCGGCGCAGCTGATTTCGATCGCGGTGATCTTCACCCTGCCCCCGCCGCCGCCGGAATTCTATCGCTCCAGCGAGATCGTCAGGGCGCTCAAGACCGGGCAGTCCGTCCAGCCCCGCGATGGACGTCTTCTGGTCGTCAAACGCGAAGGCTCGATCCGTGTGGGGAGCCCCGACACCCCGCGCCGGGCCGACTTCAAGGCCGGGATCGGCAAGGCGCTGGGCGTGCCGGCCAATCGCGTCGAGCTGCAGATCGACAACGGCCCACGCTTCTTCGTTCGCCGGACGCCGGTGACGCCTCCCCGCGCGGATGCGCCGCCGCCGGCCCCGAATGGTCAACCGGGTCAACGCGAACCCTTTGCGCGGGAAGGCGCAGCTCCAGGCGCGGCCAACGCTCGCGGGGCCCAGGCGCGGGACGAACCGCTGATCTTTGGCGATTTCAAGGTTGGGGTCCGCCAGAGCGACGGCCACTGGCTGGTGGTCGAACCCAAACCCACCCTGCGCTTCGACAGCTGGCAGCAACGCATTCTGCTGATCCTGCTGCTGTCGGTGATCGCAGTCACGCCGTTGGCATGGTTGTTCGCAAGGCGCCTCGCCCAACCGATCACCGCCTTCGCCGACGCTGCGGAACGGCTCGGCAAGGACCCGCGCACGCCGCCGCTGAGCATCACTGGCTCGGGCGAAGTCGTGGCCGCCGCCAACGCCTTCAACATGATGCAGGAACGTCTGCGGCGTTACGTCGAGGACCGCACCGCCATGGTCGGCGCGATCGCGCACGACCTGCGTACGCCCCTGACCCGCCTCAAGTTCCGCATCGAGGCGGTTCCGGAAGACATCCGACCGAAGCTTGCCGCCGACATCGATCAGATGGAAGCGATGATCTCGGCGACGCTCGGCTTTGTGCGCGATACGAACCGCCCCGCCGAACGCACCAAGTTGGAGCTCTCCTCACTGCTGGAAAGCGTGATGGACGAAGCGGCGGAAACGGGCGGCGACACCACCGTCGAACGCGCCGAGAAGACGGTGATCGAAGGCGATCCGGTAGCGCTGAAGCGTTTGGTCTCCAATCTGGTGGAGAACGCGCTGAAGTACGGCGGCCGTGCGCGCGGGCGGGTCTTCTCGGAGGACGGCATGGCGATCATCGAGATCGACGATGATGGGCCCGGCGTGCCACCTGCCGAGCTTGAACGGGTCTTTGAGCCCTTCTATCGCCGTGAACCCTCGCGCAATCGCGAGACCGGCGGGATCGGCTTGGGGCTCGCGGTCGTGCGATCACTGGCGCGGGCGCATGGCGGCGACGTGACCTTGGCGAACCGTCGGGGCGGCGGGTTGACCGCCACGGTGAAACTGCCGGCCTGATTGCGGCGGGAACGGGTCCCGATTGTTTCGAGCCTGACGGGCGTCCCATGGGATAGTTCATCTCAAGGCCAAGCTTGTGGTCTCCATAGACCGACCGCTTGGAGACCCCCACAAGATGCTTCGCTCGCTAGGCCTGACGGCCGCACTCGCCACTATCCTCGCCGCCTGCGCCAGCGCTCCGCCCGGAGGCACGCCACCTCGCTTCGGCCCGAAGGACGGAGCTGGCCAGAGGCGCGACATGGAGGGTCCGCAGCTTTTCATAAGCCCTGCGGGCGAGCCCTTCCGCGCGCCTCCTGAAGCGCCCTACCCCGTCGAGACATGGTTTTCCGGCGCCGACACCGACCACGACGGCGCGCTCAGTCGCGAGGAGTTCGTCGCCGACGCCCTGCGCTTCTTCGCGATCCTCGACGCGGATCGCAGCGGCCTGATCGACGGCTTCGAGGTCTCCGCCTATGAGAACCGGATTGCGCCAGAGATCCTCGGCGGCCCAGCGCCATATGCGCTGCGCAGAGGCCCGATGGGGGGCGGACAAAAGGGCGGCGACGCCCCTCGTAGGGGACGACAGAGCGCGAATGTGCTGCAAGGCGCCGCGCTTTACGGTCTCATCGCTGAACCGCAGCCCGTGATGGCGTCCGACGGCGACTTCGACCGACGGATCACCCGCGACGAGGCCACAAGGGCGGCCAAGATCCGCTTCGCCCTGCTGGACGCCGACAGGGATGGTCAGCTGCGTCTGGCGGAATTGCCAAAGACCGCGGCGCAGAAGGGTTTGCGGCCTGGACAGAACGGCGGGCGGGGACCTGATCGCATGCGAGGCGCCGACAGTCGGGGCGGCGGTGCGCGCGGCTGATGGTTTCACCGGCGATGACCGGCGATCTGCTTGCGCTTGAGAGGCCGTGGCCGAACAAATCCTTCGTCCGCCAGAGACCGACAGAGAACAATTAGTCCGCCCAAGCGGTGAACCGAACGCGGCTTCACTGGTTACTTCACTGGAACGCAGAGGAAACGACGCCAGTGACCGACCCCGACGCCCCGCCCCCGACCGAGCCCAAGCCGCCCGAGTACGAGCCCGGCGTCGTTCCCGTCGAGGAGCCCCCGACCTCGCCGTCGGTCGATCCCGGGGACGACCGTCCCTATGGCGTGGCTTCCCCCGCGTACCGCCTGTGACCAGTCCCCACTAGGAGCCTCAAATGGACACCGATAGCGAACGTCCCCGCGGCCGTCGCGGTTTCGCCGCCATGGATCCGGAGCGCCGACGCGAGATCGCCAGAAAGGGCGGCGCTAGCGTGCCCAGCGAAAAACGCAGTTTCGCGAAGGATCGAGATCTCGCCGCCAACGCCGGTCGCAAGGGTGGATCCTCCTCTCGCGGCGGCCGCGCCGACGACCGCTCGCTCTAATCAGCGCCAAAGACCAGACGCGCCGGCTCTCACGTGAGAGCCGGCGCGTTTTCGTGTGCGCGCTACGCGATGAGAACATAGATGGCGAAGGTCGGGTCCTGGTTGATCCAGCGCTCAGCCACGATCCACCCCGCCCGCACGGCGATCGCTTCGAACACCTCAGGCCGATACTTGTAGGAATTCTCGGTGTGGATGGTCTCGCCGGCCGTGAACCGGAAGCTGTGGCCGCCGATCGTGACCATCTGGTCCCACCGACTTTCCAAATGCATCTCGATCCGGCTCTCCTCGGCGTTCCAGACCGCCCGATGCTCGAAGGCCTGGGGATCGAAGGTTCCTCCGAGCGCCCGATTAATGTGGGTGAGGATGTTGCGATTGAAGGCCGCCGTCACGCCCTGCGCGTCATCATAGGCTGGCACGAGAACGTCGGGACTCTTGGCGACGTCAGCGCCGACGATGAACATCGCCCGCTCGCCCAAAAGCGTCCGCGCGCGACGTAGAAGCGCCTCAGCCTCAGCCGGCGGGAAGTTGCCGATCGTCGATCCGGGGAAGAAGCCCACCGGGACCCGGCCCTTCGCACCGTCAGGCAAATCGATGGCCCGCGTGAAGTCATCGACCAGCGGCGCGATGACGAGCTCGGGATAGGCGTCACGCAAGCTGGCGGCCGCTGCGTCCAGGGCGCAGGGGCTGATGTCGATCGGCGCATAGACCGCCACCTGCGGCGCGGCGTCCAGAAGGATGCGGGTCTTGGTGCTGGCGCCGCTGCCGAACTCGACCAGCGCCGCGCCGTCAGGGATCCGCGCCGCCAGCTGCGGCGCGATCCGCGACAGCAGGGCGGTCTCGGTTCTGGTCAGATAATACTCCGGAAGCTCACAGATCGCCTCGAACAGGCGTGAGCCTTCGGCGTCGTAGAAGTACTTGGCGGGCAGAGACTTCGGCGCGACCGAAAGGCCCGCGACGACTTCATCAAGGAAGCTGGTGTCCGCAGTCGCCGCTGACGGGCGCTCATCGTCGGCGAGGCGCACGCCCGCAAACATCCATCGGCTGCCGGGCGGGAAGAAGTTGCGGTAGGTCGCCCGTGAATGGCCAGGCGGCGTGGCCGAGCAGCCGCCGCGCAAGATCATCTGATTGACCATGAACTTGCCGTTGTACTCGCCCAGCGCGCCTGGTCCTGGCCGGAAGCCGGGGTATGGCGCGTAGGCGCTGGAAGTCCATTGCCAGGCCTCGCCAAAGACCTGGCGCAGCGGGCCCTCGCTGCCGGCGGCGGCGGCCACCTCCCATTCGAACTCGGTGGGAAGGCGACGCCCGCACCAGGCGGCGAAGGCGGCGGCCTCATAGTAGCTGACGTGGAGGACCGGCGCGTGCGGATCGACGGGCCGCCGTCCCTGCAGCGTCATCGTGCTCCAACCGTCCTGTTCGCGCCGCCAATATCCAGGGGCTTCCCAACCTCCGGCTTGCGCCATCGCCCAACCGTCCGATAGCCACAGTTCGACGCGGCTGTACCCGCCCTCCGCGATGAAGGTCAGCCATTCGCCGTTGGTGACGAGACGATCGGCCAGCCTGAACGGCGCGACATACGCCTTATGGCGAGGCCGCTCGTTGTCGAAGGCGAAACCGGCCTCGTTCGCCCCAATCTCGACAAGACCGCCCGCGAAGCGTTGAAAAGTCTGCAGGCCCGGATCGGCATAGTGCTTGGGCGCGGAAGGCAGGTAGGCGGGGGAAAGCGGCGATTGGGCGAAAAGGTGCAGGATATCCATCAGGATCAGCTCCTGATGCTGCTCTTCATGCGCCAGGCCAAGCTTGACGCGCTCGATCACCTCGGGCGATGGCGCACTCGCCAGCAGCCGCGCCATCGCCGCGTCGACATAGGCGCGATAGGCGCCGATCTCGGCCGCCGTGGGCCGGGTGAGCAATCCACGTTGAGGGCGTGGCTGCCGGGGGCCCACGGCTTCATAGTAAGAATTGAACAGATAGCCAAAGGCGGGATCGAAGACCTCGTAGCTTGGCATGAAGGGCGTCAGCAGAAACGTCTCGAAGAACCAGGTGGTGTGCGCGCGATGCCACTTCGTCGGGCTGGCGTCGGGCATCGACTGAGCGCTCTGGTCTTCCGGCGATAGCGGCGCGGCCAGGCTCTCGGTACGACGCCGCACCAAGAAATAGCGGTCCACCAGGGTCTCAACGGCGCGCGCGAAGCCGGCCATGGGTACGTCGTCGGGGGTCATGGGCGCTCCTGAAGGGCCAGCCAACATCGCCGACGCCCAGCGACGACAACGTCTCGCGACCTTCAGTGTTCCGGCGCGCGCCTAGAAGGCGCCAGGGGCGCGACTGCTGACAGGGCGCGGCAGCAACCCGCGCTATCCGACGGCCTCAGCCCTCGGACACCCCCTCCAGAAGCCCGCTGATCATCGCCTGCAGAACCTCCGTCGCGCGCTTGGGCGAAAGCTCCTGGTCTCGGCGAAGACGGTTCCAGGCGTCGAAACTCAGCAGCATGTCGATGCCTTCGAAGCGAATGCGGTCCTTGGCGATCTCGAGCGGCAACTGGCGACGGAGGATTTCGCGCGAGACCTCGACCATCTTGGTGTTGTCCGCCACCAGCGTCGCGGAGCTATGGCGCAAAACCTCGGAGGCGCGCTTGAAGGGTCCGATCCGCTCATAGGCCCAGCCTCGGCGTTCAACCAGTTCCAGCACCCGGTCGCGCCAGGTCGCGCCCTTGAACGGCGTGTTGACCAGCGACATCAGCTCGGCTTCGATCACCGCCGACATTTCGAGATAGAGGCTTTCGAGGTCCTTGAAGTGGCGGAACACCGTCCGCAGCCCAACATCGGCGCGGGTGGCCACCAGTTCGGCCGAGGGCGAGATGTCCCCTTCCCGCACGAGATCGAGCATGGCCTGGACGATACGGGCGCGGCTGTCTTGAGACCGCCGGCGGCGACCATCCGCGGCGGGGGCTTCGGGCTCGACATCGGCCCCCGCTTGAAGATAGCGCGGCGCGGAACTCACGAACGGGACCCTCCCAGTGTTCCGCCCTGCTTAGCCCCGCGAGTATCGCGGGGCCAAGTCCAATCTAGAGGGCGATTAAGCGGTTGGACCACTTGATCTCCTTGGACCCCACCGGCAGCGAAGCGAAGTCGCCGTCGCGGCCGACCTTGATCGGCCCGTCAAAGATCTCGCGCGACCGACCCAGGAAGGCGCCGTCCAGCGCGCGCACGGGAAGCGGCGGAATGATGTGATAGAACATCAGCGCCCCGACGCCAGCCGTCTTGGCCTCGCCGGCCGCCACTTCTGGAGCGGTGTGGTAGTCGAGAATGTCGTGGAAGATGTGGGCGTAGTTGTCGCGCCCGAGCTTTTCCGCGACGTCCTTCTGGACCGCGACAAGGTTCGGGGCCAACCCTTCGTGCAGGAGAAGGTCGACGCCCTTGGAAGCTTTCACCAGGCGCTCCGACGGCCCGGTATCGCCGCTGATCACGACGCTGCGGCCCTTGTATTCGAAGCGATAGCCGACCGCGCCTTTGACTGGATGGTGCGCCACCGGGAAGGCCCAAACCTTCAGACTAGGCTTTTCCAGCACCAGTACGTCAGGCGCCGCCGGATCCGCCACGAAAGCGCGCGGATCGCCGCCAAAGCCTGACGGCGGCGCGACGGCCTCGCCGTGGTGGGCGATGCGATAGCCGCGATCCAGCGTGTACGCCTGCTCGAAGCCTTGAACGACCTGCTCCAGGCCTTGCGGGCCATAGACCGGCATCGGCGTCTTGGACGCGCCGCTCGCCCACCGTTGCAGCATCAGCTCGCCCAGATCGGCGATGTGGTCGGAATGATAGTGGGTGATGAACACCGCGCTGATCCGCGGCGGCGGCATGTTCATCAGCAGCAGATTGCGGGTCGAGCCCGACCCGGAGTCGACGACGAACAGGTCCTTACCCGCGACCACCGCCACACACGGTCCTGACCGCAGCGGATCGGCCATCGGCGATCCTGCGCCGCAGAGACCCACGTGCAGACCATCAGGCAGGTCCTTCATCGTGTCTACAGCGAGGACCTGCTCATAGACCTTGCGCATCGCGGCCTGCGCCAGGCGCTCGCGCATCAGCCAAGCGGTTCCCAGGCCAACCGCGATCACACCCGCAGCGACTCCCAACCCGATCCAGACCTTGCGCATCCGCCCTCTCCATCTCGTTCTTGACCTATAGCCGACATAATGGCACGCATAGTGTCAATACAAATCTCAAGGGTCGGAGAAGTCTCATGGATGTGTTGCGAACGTCGGACGCTCGTTTCGAGGGTCTTGCCGACTGGCCCTACGCCCCTCGCTACACCGAGGTGACCGACGCCGATGGCACGGCGCTGCGCATCCATCATGTGGATGAAGGGCCCGAGGACCAGCAGCCGATCCTGCTGATGCACGGGGAGCCGTCGTGGGCCTACCTCTACCGAAAGGTGATCGCCGAACTGACCGCCAAGGGGCGTCGCGCCGTCGCCCCGGACCTCGTCGGCTTTGGTCGCTCAGACAAGCCCGCCAAGCGCACCGACTACACCTATGAGCGGCACGTGTCCTGGATGAGCGCGTGGCTGGAAAAGAACGACCTCAAGGACATCGTTCTCTTCTGCCAGGACTGGGGCGGCCTGATCGGCCTTCGCCTGGTGGCTGCGTTCCCGGAGCGCTTCTCGGCCGTGGTCGTCTCCAACACCGGCCTGCCGATCGGCGCCGGCAAGAGCGAGGGTTTCGAAGCCTGGCTCAACTTCAGCCAGAACACACCGGAGCTTCCGGTGGGCTTCATCCTGAACGGGGGCACGGCCCGCGACCTCTCCGAGGCCGAGCGCGCAGCCTACGACGCGCCGTTCCCGGACGAGAGCTACAAGGAAGGCGCACGGATCTTCCCGGCGCTGGTGCCGATCACGCCCGAGCACGCCTCAGTCGAGGAGAACAAGGCCGCCTGGGCCGTGCTGGAGACGTTCGAAAAGCCCTTCGTCACAGCGTTCAGCGACGCCGACCCGATCACCCGCGGCGGCGAGGCGATGTTCCTGGCCCGGGTTCCCGGAACCAAGGGCGTAGCGCACACCACACTGAAGGGCGGCCACTTCGTGCAGGAAGACAGCCCGGTCGAGATCGCCGCCCTTCTGGACGGTCTCGTCGCCAGCTTGCCCCAATCCTAATCCGGAGCGTTTCGATGAAGGTCGTCAACACCGTCTTCCCCAGCCCCGAACAGTTCCAAGAGTTCTTCGGCGCCTCGGACGATGGTCCGTTCGTCATGGTCAACCTGCTGAAGTTCAAGGAAAAGGCTGAATACGCCGACGGCTCGGAGCCCGAGCTGTCGGGGCGCGAGGCCTATGCCCGCTACGGCGCTGTCGTTTCCGGCCTAGTCGAAGCCCTCGGCGGGCGCATCCGCTACAGCGGCGCGGTCACGGGTTTGCTACTCGGCGAAGTCGAAGAAATGTGGGACGCGGTCGCGCTGGCCGAGTACCCCTCTCTCGCCGCCTTCCAGGCCATGGCCCTGTCGCCGGAGATGCATGCCATCGAGCACCACCGGAAGGCGGGTCTGGCGGGCCAGCTCAATATCCGCACACGCCCCGCGCCAGGGTTCGAGTCGCTGGCAGTTCAAGATGATGAGCGTCTCTGGAAACCGGAAATGGCCGACGCGGTGAACTGAACGCTCAGCGCGCGGCGCGGAGCACGGTGCGAAAGCCCACGTGCGACGCGCCGCTGTCCGGCGGCCCCGGCGTTCGCGCTGCGGGGCGATAGCGGAAGCAGTAGTCGTCGGCGCACAGGAACGAGCCGCCCTTGACCACGTGCTTGGGCGTGTTCGGGTCCTCCGGATCGAGCGCGCGAGCCTCGGGCGGTCCGCCCGTCTCGATCACGCTGACGGGGTCAAGGCCCGGCCGGAACCAGTCGCGGGTCCACTCCCAGACATTGCCGGCCATATCGCGCAGACCATAGCCGTTAGGCGGGAAGCAACCCACCGGCGCAGGCTTGGCTTTGAAGCCGTCGTTCCCAAGGTCTTGGGCCGGGAACGCCCCCTGCCAGGTGTTGGCGCGCGGCTTGGCCGGATCCTGCGCCTCGTCGCCCCAAGTATAGCGCTTGCCGATGAGCCCGCCGCGGGCGGCGTACTCCCATTCCGCCTCGGTTGGCAGGTCACGGCCCAACCACTTGGCGTAAGCCATGGCGTCCTCCCAGGCGATGTGGACCACCGGCCAGGCATCCTTGCCCCGGATATTGGAGCCGGGCCCCTCCGGATGACGCCAGTCGGCGCCGGGGATCACCTGCCACCATTGGGAAGGATCGTCCGACCTCGCCCCCTTCGCCCCCACGAAGACGAGCGAGGCCGGACGCCGCTGCGCCGCCGGCACGTGGGCGTAGCGCGCGGGGTCGAGCGGTCGCTCGGCCACGGTGCGATAGCCCGTAGCCTCGACGAACCGCGCGAAGGCGGCGTTGGTGACCTCTGTCTGATCGATCCAGAACGGCGCGACCTTGACCGTCTGGGGCGGCCCTTCCTCGGGGCGCAGCGGCGCTGCGCCCATCTGGAAGTCCCCGCCCGCCAGTCGGACCATGCCCGCCGTGCGATTCTGCGGATCAGGAACCGGCAGATCCGCCAGGCAAGCCTTGGGCGTTGGCCGGCCGCAACCGGCCAACGCCAGGACCACGAGGACGGGAAGCGCCGTCAGTTTTCCCAATAGATGTACTCGTCGCTGGGCTTGGCCTTCTGGCCGCCCGGATGGTCGATATAGAAGGCGCCCGAGACCAGCGACGGCCAAGCCGGTTTCACCATCTGTCCGTCGAGCTGCGCCAGGATCGCCTGCATCTCGCGAAGCTTTTCCGGCCGCGCCTTGGACAGCTCCTTGCGCTCGGTCGGATCGGTGGAGAGGTCGAAGAGCCAGGTCTTGTTCGGCTCCTGCGCCACCTGCAGCTTCCAGCCGCCGGCCAGCACCGTCTTGTAGCGACCCGAGCGCCAGAAGATCGCCTTGTGCGGATCGCCCGAGGCTTGCCCCTTGATGAAGGGCACGAGATCGACACCGTCCAGCACGCGGTCCTTCGGCGTCTGCGCGCCGGCGGCGCCGGCCGCCGTGGCGAAGATATCCACATGGCCCACCGGGCTACGATAAACCGCGCCGGCCGGGAGTTGCTCGGGCCAGCGCAGCAGGAACGGCACCTTGATGCCGCCCTCAAAGAACGTCGCCTTCCAGCCACGATAGGGCTTGTTGAGGTCCGGCAGGCCGACATAGTTCGCGCCACCGTTGTCGGAGGTGAAGATCACCAGGGTGTTGTCGTCGAGACCCCGGTCCTTCAGGGCCTGCAGCACCTTGCCGACATTACGGTCGAGATTGCGGACCATGGCGGCGTAGACGCGCATCCGATGATCTTTGATGTGCGCCAGCGCGTCATAGTCGGCCTTGGGAGCCTGCAGCGGCGTATGGACCGCGTTGTAGGCCAGATACATGAAGAATGGCCGGTTCTTGTTGGCGTCGATCGCCTTGATCGCTTCATCCGTCAGATAGTCGGTCATGTAGTGGCTGGGGTTGAACAGCTTGCCGCCGTTGAACTGCACCGCAAACGGCGCCGCGCCCCATAGGAACTTATCGATCGGATCCCAATCCTGGCGCGACTCCACCACGTCAGGATCGCCGACAGGCGCGAATAGCGACGCGCCAGCCATGAATCCGAGGCTCTCGTCAAAGCCTTGGTCTTCGGGACGCGAGCCCTTGACCCCGCCCAGGTGCCATTTGCCCAGATGGATCGTATGATAGCCTTTGGTCTTCAGCGCCTCGGCGATCGTCACCTCTGTGGCGGGGACGGCCAGGACGTTCTCATCCTCAGGCATGTTCTTGACCTCGGCCTTGTTGAAGCGCGAGGGATGCAACGGGTCGCCGGCGTGGCCGCCGACGACGCGGGAGAACGCCACGGGCGTCGGGGTGAACTCAAAGCCAAAGCGCGTGGCGTAGCGGCCGGTCATGATCGCCGCGCGTGACGGGGCGCAGGTCGCATTGCCGCTGTAGCCATTGGCGAAGGTCACGCCCTCCTTGGCGATCGAGTCGATCGCGGGCGTAGGCACCGTGCCCCCCGCGACGCCGCCGCCATTGAGGGTGATGTCGTTGTAGCCAAGGTCGTCAGCGAGAATGAACACGACATTGGGCGGCCGCTGACCGTTGGCCGGCGGCGTCTCGGGGCCTTTGGCCCAGGTCACCGGCATATTGGCTTCGATCTTCGGCTGCCGAGCCTTCGCCAGCATGACGATCAGGTCAAAGCGGAAATGCCAGGCCGTCGCGCCCGCGACCGCCAGTACGGCGACACCCGCGACAAGTGGCTTCAAAGCCTTCATGCGCGCCTCCCTCTCTTATCGTTGGCGAAGCATATATTGACATTCATCGTGCCGCTAGATGTCATTCAACGATCCTCATGGAGACCGCGCCCGTGTCCCTGCGCACCTCGATCATGCGAAGCGTGACCACCGCCCTGACTAGCCCGACACGCCGCCAACTGGCGAGAGACGGCGCGGCGTTGTCGGCGCGCCTGCGTGGCGAGCGGCCGACCATCCGCTACTTCCACCAGGCGGACGACCCCTATTCTCACTTGGCGGTTCAGATGCTGCCTCGTTTGCGCGCCCGCTACGGCGCCGAGATCATGGTTTTCCTCGTCCCGCCACCAGAGGACTCCGCCGCGCCAGATCGGGAGAGGCTTCGCGCCTATGGACTACGCGACGCCGCTCGCGTGGCGCGGGCCCGCGGGCTTGGCTTTCCCGCCGAGACGGCCCTACCGCCAATCGACGCGGTTCGGCGCCTAGAGTCGGTGCTCGCCGACGCTCTGGAGCGGGGGCGCTTCGAGGATGTCGCCTATCCGGCAGGCGCGGCGCTTTGGGCGGGCGACCTCAAGAGCCTAGCGGGCATGTCCGCCTGGGCCGGCAGCCAGGAGCCTCATCACACCGAAGACATGCTCCAATGCGGCAAAGCGCGGCGCGCCAAGCTTGGACACTACCTGGGCGGCATGTTCCACTTTGAGGGCGAGTGGTTCTGGGGCGTCGATCGCCTGGGCCATCTGGAGGCGCGCCTCGCCGCGCGGGACCTGGATCGCGAAGCGGGTTCGCCGCTGCTCGCGCCGGCCTTGGAGCCGTCCTTAGCCTACACGCCAAGCGGCGCAGCCCCAACCATCGAGGCCTGGTTCTCATTCCGCAGCCCCTACTCTTGGCTGTTCATGCCGCGTATCCGGCGACTGGCGCAGGCCTATGGGGCTAATCTGGAACTGCGGCCCATCTTGCCGATGGTCATGCGGGGCCTGGCGGTTCCAAGGATCAAGACGATCTACATCACGCTGGACTGCAAGCGGGAGGCCGAGCGGGTGGGCCTGCCGTTTGGCCGCATTGTCGACCCTGTGGGCGCTGGGGCCGAGCGCGCCTTGGCCGTTGTCCATCACGCCATCGGGCTGGGCTTGGGAGAGACCTTCGCCGAGCTGGCGCTGAAGGCCGCTTTCGCCGACGGGATCGCGCTCTCCGAAGATCAGGGTCTGTTTTCAGTGGCGCGGCGGGCGGGGCTGACCGACGCCCAAACCACCGCCGCTTTGGCTGACGACAGCTGGCGTCAGCGCGCAGAGCTCAATCGCGCGGCGCTGCTGGACGCGGGCCTGTGGGGCGCCCCCACCTTCCGCGTCACTGGCTGCGCGGCGCACTGGGGCCAGGATCGACTCTGGATGCTGGAAGAAGACCTGCGGGCGGCGATGCAACGGACGAGCGGTGCTCAAGACGGGCGTTAGGGCGCCGGAACCCATGCGGCGCTGACGCTCTCAGTGTCGGTCAGAATGGCGGTGTTGAGCTCCAGCATTCGTAGGGCCGCCGCATGCAGCTCCGGCTCGTAGGCGGCGCAAGCGTCGACGGCGATGAACACGTGGAAGTCGTGGTTGAACGCGTCGCGGGCCGTACTGTCGACGCAGCACTCGGTGGTCAGGCCGGCGACGACCAAGGTGTCGACACCCATCGCTCGCAGTCGAGCGGCGATGTTAGTGTCCCAGAACGGACTGTAGCGGGTCTTGCGGAAAATCAGGTCGTCCGGTTGAGGCCGGGGGCCGAAGAATTCGCTCCCGCGAGCACCCGCACGGCACAGAGCCGGACTTTCCGCAGGATCGTGACCGCGCCGTAGCGCCCGTTCGCACCAGACCTGAGAGTCGGTGTCCGGGGTCGTAAAAAGACCCACGAAAACGACTGGCGCCCCGGCCCGCCGCGCGGCTGCGGCGAGACGATCGGCGGCCGACAGGGCATCGGGCACGGCTGACAGGTCCATCCCCCATTGGGCGGACAGTCCTTCAGGCGCGGCGAAATCGACCTGCATGTCGACAATCACCAGCGCCGTCCGCGCAGGCGCGATCCAGGTCGGAAGGCTCACGAAAACACCGCCCGGAGACCCGGCAAAATCTCAGCGCCGAACATGCCTAGTCCTTCGACGTAGTCTGGAAAGATCAGCATCAACCCGTCCAAATCGCACTCCGTGACGAAGGCTTCGATCTGCTCGCGGCAGGAGGCCGGCGAGCCGACCACCGTCTGGGTCATGAACGCCCCTTGCTGCAGGGCCGTTGCCTGCAGCCGTTCGGCCGGAACGCCCCAACTGGCCAACATCGAGAGAATGGCGCCGATATCCGCCCCCTCCGCGTAGCGTGTGACCAAGACCTGGGCTTCGGCGTCGCTCGTCCCGTGGATGACCGTGCACATGGCATAGGTCCGAACCGACCGCCCCAGGGTCTCCGCCATGCGCTTGGCGCGGCGTGACGCGTCGCGATGCTCTTCGCGCGTGCGCCCGCCGATGAAGCAGGCGTCAGCCTCGCGCACGGAAAACTGGAAGCCGCGATCAGACATCCCTGCGCAGATCAGCTCTGGCCGGGGCTTGGCCAAGGGCTTGGGCTTGGACTGGCAGTCCTTCATCGTGAAGTAGCGCCCGGCAAAGTCGACGCTGTCTTCGGTCCAAAGCCGCTTGAGAAGGGTGGTCCACTCCTCGGCCAAGGCGTAGCGATCGTCGTGAGACAGCGAATCGTCCCAGGCGCTCATCTGGTCGAACTCGGCCTTGTAAGCGCCGGCGACGATGTTAAGGCCGGCTCGTCCGCCGCTGATATGGTCCAGCGTCGCGATCATCTTGGCCGCCACGGCGGGGTTTTGAAGCAGCGGATGCACGGTCGCCCAGATCCGCACGCGCTTGGTGGCCTCGGCGATCGCCGCCATCAGGGTGATCGACTCGAGCGATATGCCCCAGTGATCGGTTTCTCCGCCAAAGCCGCGGAACTTGCCCATCGACATGACGAAATCCATGCCGATCTCGTCCGCCAGCACTGCGGCGGCGCGGTTCTGGGCGTAGAGACCGTCGAGCGTCGGGGTCGTCGAAGACACGATCCAGCCGCCGTTTGCCACGGGTAGGAAAACGCCAAAGTCCTTGTGCGGCGAAGGTCTGGGAAACATGACGCGGATCCTTACACGGCCCGAAAGTCAGGATCACGCGCTTCGCTGCGCCAAACAACTCCGCCGGAAATCTTCATCGTCGCCGTCGTTCGAGAGGCGACGTGGGTAGCCTAACAAAACAAAGGTCTTGGGCGAACGGCGGCGGGGGATTATCCATGGCGTCAAATGCTCACCCAGTCCGATGGCGCCGGCGTCATCACTCCTTCCCAAACCGCTGCGGAACGCGCCCGCAACCGCCGCCGGAAGCCCGTCCGGCGGCTGCGTCTGGGGCTGGCTCTTTTCGCGATCAGCATCTCTGTCGCCGTGATCGCTCAGGCGTCTTGGCGCAGCTTGGCCTCGAGCAAGCTGCAAACCCAAGCCGCCGCAGCGCCTCTTGTGTTGGACAAGCCTCGCTTCACCGGCGTTCTGAAGGATGGACGCCCTTTCCTCATCACGGCCGACCGCGCTGTGCGCGATTCTGAAGATCAGAATATCATCCGCCTGACGACGCCTCTGCTGGTTCGCGGCTATGGCGAGCCAAACTCGAGCCAGGCCACAGCCAAGACGGGCCTCTATCAGGAAGCCGAGAACACGCTCCTCCTGACCGATGCGGTGAAGATCACCAGCGCGGAAGGCTACGAGTTCGACGCGCCTCGGGCGCTGATCGACCTGCGCACCGGCGCGGTCAGTGGCGATGCGGGCATCGCGGGATCCGGACCTAAAGGCAGCACGCAGGCCAACGCCTACTCGGTGACCGACAAGGGCGACCGCGTAGTGCTGAAGGGCCGCGTCAAGACGCGGCTGGAGCCGCAGCGCTGACGTGGCCAAAGCCAAACGCGTCTGCTTCCTCTACATCGCGCAGCACCACCAGGTTTGGCACAGCCTGTCGGTGGCCGTCGCCATGGCCAGGCTGTGGTCTCACATCAAGGTGGAGATCGCGGCGACCACGCCCGAACTGCTCGACTACGTTTCCAGTCTGCTTTCGGATCTCGGGGGCGCCGACATTAAACTGGTGCTGCTCCCGCCCGCCTGGCTGCGACGCCTGGGCGGCGGCGGCGCCCCGCCCAAAGCGCCCATGCTGATCGCCAACGCTTGGCGTCTGGCGAAGTATGATGCGGTGATCACGCCGGAGAGGACGACGACTCTTCTGCGCCGCCTTGGCGTCCACCATCCCCTGCTGGTCTACACTCAGCACGGCGCCGGGGATCGAGAAGGCCCCTTCGAACCCCGCCTGAAACTGTTCGATCTGGTCATGGCCGCAGGGCCCAAGCAGCGAGATCGCATGCTGCGAGAAGGCTGGGTTACGCCGGCGTCCTGCGCCATGGTCGGCTATCCCAAGTTCGACCTCGTTGATGCGCTGCCTCCACGTGTCGCTCCTCGCTTCGACGAACAACGTCCGATCGTTCTCTACAATCCCCACTTCCACCCGGACCTTGGCTCTTGGTCACGTTGGGGGCGGACGGTTTTGGACACGTTCGCTCAGGATCATCGCTACAATCTGATCTTCGCGCCGCATATCCGCCTGTTCGAAACCGCCTCCAGCGACGAGCGCGCCGCTTTCAAGGCCTATGCCGAGCATCCGCGAATCCACATCGACCTCGGGGGCCCCGCTGCAGCGGACATGACCTACACCCAGCAGGCCGACCTCTATCTGGGCGACGTCTCAAGCCAAGTTTACGAGTTTCTCCGCACCCCCAAGCCCTGCCTCTTTCTGAACGCCAGCGGCGCTGACTGGCGTGGGGATCCAAGCTACCATCACTGGCTGTACGGTCCGGTTCTGGACGCGGCGGATCGCCTTGGCGACGCGATCGACATGGCTTTCGCGACCCACGACGATTATCGTCAGGCGCAAGTCCAGGGTATCGCCGAGACCTTCGACATCCAGAACATCCCCGCCTCGGAACGGGCCGCGCGGGCGATCATCGACAAGTTGGAGCAATCCGCGTGACTGCGGTAGCCCATAGCCCCCTGAAGAGAGTCCTCGCCAACGCCGGCCAGTTGCTGAGCGGCCGGCTCGTGAACGCGATCATCGGCTTGGCCTATATCGCCTTGACCGCCCGCAGCCTGGGCCAAGAGCTGATGGGCGTCCTGGTCGTCATCAACGCCTTCGCCCAGTTCCTGGGCGAGGTCGCGCACTTCCAGTCGTGGCAGACCCTGATCACCTATGGCGCAGCTCCCCTGCTGGAGAACGACAAACGCCGTTTCCAGCAGGTGCTTCGCTTCACTCTGCTTCTGGACCTGATCAGCGCCGTGCTCGGGGTGCTGCTCGGCATGCTGGGCGCTTGGCTTTTCTGGCGGCAACTGGGTTGGCCGGAGGGCATGAGCGGGTATGGCGCGCTTTATGGGTTGTCTATCGGGGTCATGAGTTCAGCGACGGGCGTGGGCCTGCTGCGCTTGTTCGACCGCTTCCGGTTCCTGGCCGCTGAGCAGGCCATAAGCTCGCTAGTTCGGCTCGTGGGCTGCGCGATCTGCGCGGTGACACAGGCGCCGATCCAGTACTTCCTGCTGGCCTGGGCCGCCGGGACATTCGCCGCCTTCTTCTACATCGCGGCTATCGCGATCTGGGACCTGCGCCGCAAGGGCCTGTTGAGCGGTTTCACCCTGATCGGCCCGACCAGCAAGGATATGCCTGGCGTTTGGCGCTTCGCCATGGCGACCAATTTTTCGGGGACGCTGGACGTCGGCTTCACTCATGTCCTGACCATGGCCGTGGGCGCCCTGCTGGGTCCCGCACAGGCCGCGCTCTGGCGGATTGGCAAGCAGGTCGCGGACGGCATGGCCAAACCTGCCCGGCTGATGGTCCCCGCCCTCTATCCAGAGCTCGCCAAGATGCGGGCGTCAGGCGGCCAGCAGGCCATGACCAAGCTGGCGGTGCAGATCGCCCTGATCGGCGGCGCCGCCGCCGGCGTGCTGCTGCTGGTCAGTTTGCTATCGGGCCGCTGGATCCTCGAGACCGTGATGGGTCCTGGTTTCGGCGCCGCGGCGGGCGTGATGAACTGGCAGGTGGCGGCGGCCGCGATCGGCGTGATGACCCTTCCGCTGGAGCCCATGCTTGTCTCGATGCGCGCGGCGGGCGCGGCGATGATGGTTCGCCTGGCCGTTGTCCTCGCCTATCTCGCGACCCTGGTTCCGCTGATCAACACCTTCGGTTTGACCGGCGCAGGCGCCGCTCTGGTTGCGTCCGCTTTGGCAATGGCCACGGGCATGTATTTCATGGCGCGCCGCAGGCTCGCCCGACTCGCGGCCGAGGAAAACGCCGCGCCGCGCACGACATAAGACGATGAAGGCCCAAGTTATGATCACGCCCACGGCGTCTGACCGCACTGTCCGGTTCGCCGACTTCCCGACCCTCACCCAGGCTCTCGATTTCGCCGCGACGGGCGAAACCGGGATCAACCTTTATTCGCTGCGCGGCGAGCTGGTCGAAGCCCTGCCCTACGCCAAGCTGCGCGACGAGGCGATCGTTCTGGCGCGCCGGCTGCTGGCGACCGGCGCAAAGGTCGGCGATAGCGTAGCCTTGCTGGCCGAGACCGACGGCGACTTCGTCCGGGCCTTCTTCGCCTGCCAGTACGCCGGCCTGCTGCCCGCGCCCATGGCGCTGCCCACCCCGCTGGGCGGTCGCGAAGCCTATATCGAGCAAATCTCGAACCTGGCCCGCTCGGCGAAGGCCAACATCCTGATCGGTCCGGCAGGGCTCAAGGACTGGGTCGCCGAGATCGGCTCCCGTGCCGGTCTCTCGTTCGCCGGCGTGCTGGCCGACCTGCCCGAGGACGCCGGCGCGGCTTTGCCGACCATCTCTCCGGAAGACCCCTGCTACCTACAGTTCTCGTCGGGCAGCACGCGCACGCCGACCGGGGTTCTGGTGCGCCACAAGGCCCTGATGGCCAACTGCGTGGCGATTACGCGCGACGGCCTGCAAGTCCAAGCGTCGGACCGCGCCATCTCGTGGCTGCCGCTGTACCACGACATGGGTCTGATCGGCTTCCTGCTGAGCCCGCTCAGCTGCCAGATGTCGGTCGACTTGCTGCCGACTGGCGCTTTCGTCCGTCGCCCGCTGCTGTGGATCGACCTCATCGGCCGCAACAAGGCGACGATCGCCTACACCCCGACCTTCGGCTACGAGTTGTGCGCCCGTCGCGTCCAAGGCCAGTCGCTGGACAACTACAGCCTGTCGCACTGGCGTAGCGCAGGCCTAGGCGGCGATATGATCCGCATGCCCCCGCTGAAGGCCTTTGTCGAAGCCTTCGCCCCCGCCGGCTTCTCGGATAAGGCGTTCGTCGCGAGCTACGGCATGGCGGAGGCGACCCTGGCCCTCTCGATGGCCCCGCTGGGCAAGGGTCTCCGCGCCGAGACGCTGGACGTCGAGCGTCTGGAACGCGACGCCCTGGCGGTCGACGCGCCGGAAGGCTCCGAACGCGCTCGCGACTTTGCGCGCTGCGGCCCCGCCCTCCCCGACCACTTCCTCGAAGTGCGCGGCGACGACGGCCAGGTGCTGCCGGAACGTGGCGTAGGCCGGATCTTCGCCAAGGGCCCCTCGGTCATGAGCGCCTATTTCGCCAATCCGGAAGAAACCGCCCGGGTGCTTTCGGGCGACGGGTGGCTGGATACCGGCGACATCGGCTTCAAGATCGAGGGCGAGATCGTCATCACCGGTCGCGCCAAGGATCTGATCATCCTCAATGGTCGCAACATCTGGCCGCAAGACCTTGAATGGACAGCGGATAACGAGATCGATGGCCTGCGCAGCGGCGACGTTTGCGCCTTCGCGATCCCGGCGGAGCCGGAAGACGAGGTCGTGGTCTTGGTCCAGGCCCGCGGGGGCGACGCCGAGAGCCGCGCCGCTTTGCGCGAGTCGGTGGCGACCCTTCTGCGCACCCGCCACGGGATCGAGACCAAGGTGAAGCTGGTTGGGGCGCACGCCCTGCCCCAGACCTCGTCGGGAAAGCTCAGCCGCTCGAAGGCCAAGGCGGCCTATCTGGCCGGGGCCTATGGCGACTGAGACGCGCGGGGTCGTCGCGGTCACCGGAGCGACAGGGTTCCTGGGTCGCCATCTGGTGCGCGCGCTCGCTCAGGACGGCTGGCGGCCTCGTGTCTTGGTGCGCCGAGACCCGGTGCATGCGTTCTGGCGTGACATTGAGGTCGAGGTCGTCACGGGCGACCTGGGAACGCCCGGCGCGCTGCACCGGCTAGCGGCTGACGCCGAAGTCTTCATCCATGTCGCAGGCCTCATCAAGGCGACGACATTGGAAGGCTTCAACCGGGTGAACCTGGACGGCGCTCGCGCCGCCGCCGAGGCGGCCAAGGCCGCCGGCGCCCGCTTCATCCTGGTGTCGAGCCTCGCGGCGCGTGAGCCGTCGCTCTCGAACTACGCCGCCAGCAAGCGTGCGGGCGAAGAGGCGGTGCGCGCGGTGGACCCGAGCGCTCTGATTTTTCGGCCACCCGCGATCTACGGCCCCGGCGACATCGAGACGCTGGGACTGTTTCAGTTGGCCGCTCGCAGTCCGGTCCTGCCGGTGCTCTCACCGGCCTCTCGGATCGCCATGATCCACGTCCACGACGCCGCCGCAAAGCTGGTTGCGTTCTGTCGCACACCCGTTTTGGGTCTCGTGGAGGTCTCCGATGTGCGGCGCGACGGATACACTTGGACGGAAATCATGCGCGGCGCGGGGCTTGTGATGGGCGCGAAACCGCGCCTGGTAAGGCTTCCAGACCCAGGCATTCTGACCGCCGGAGCCCTTGTGGACGCTTGGTCTCGTCTGACAAAGACACCTTCCGTCTTTGGGTCGGGGAAGGCCAGGGAGTTGCTTCACGCCGATTGGACCCCATCTAGCGCTCCGATGGCGGAGGGAGTACCCAGCGTCTTCGGTCTTGTTGACGGGTTCGCTCACACCGTCGAATGGTACCGATCGGCGGGGTGGCTACCCAAAAATTTGGTCGCCTAGTTCAAATATGGCGGAAATCTGACAGACTCGCCGTTACAGTAGTGACACGGGTGGGGCTCCCGGAGGTTTGATTTAGAATGGAAACGGTGACGGATCTCAGCTTGCGCGAGATCGGGGTAGCGGCGACCAAGGTTCTGGGGCGGGCTGTAGAGGTTCGTGCGGAGTCGCATATTGGCCGTGACCTCGCCGTGGATTCGCTGGCCCTCATGAACATCATCATGGAGCTCGAAGACACCTTCGACATCTCCATTCCGCTCGATCGCCTGGCGTCCGTCGAGACCGCTGGCGACCTTTCCAAACTGATCAACGATCTCCGGACTAGGGCTTAACTAATGGGGCTATTTGATAAGCACCTGGCCTATCGCGACGCGTACAAGGCTATCCAGGATGTGGGTGCGAACCCGTTCAAGGTGCGCTTTGACGCCGTTCACTCGCCGACTGAAGGCGTGGTCGATGGCCGTCCCACCATCCTGCTGGGCACGAACAACTATCTAGGCCTGACCTTCGACGAACAGGCGATCGCCGCGTCGGTCAAGGCTGTACAGGAACGCGGAACTGGCACGACCGGTTCCCGCATCGCCAATGGCAGCTTTGAGACCCACGTCGAACTCGAGCAGGAGCTCGCCAAGTTCTACGGCCGCAAGCACGCCATGGTCTTCACGACCGGCTACCAGGCCAATCTGGGTGTCTTGTCGACCCTGGTCGGCCGCGGCGACCACCTGATCCTCGACGCGGATAGCCACGCCTCGATCTACGACGGCTCGCGCCTCGGACATGCCGAGGTCATCCGCTTCCGCCACAATGACCCTGAGGACTTGGCCAAGCGCCTGCGCCGCTTGGGCGATGCGCCTGGCGAGCGCCTGATTGTCGTCGAAGGCATTTATTCGATGATCGGCGACGTCGCGCCGCTGAAGGAAATCGCCGCTGTGAAGCGCGAGATGGGCGGTTATCTGTTGGTCGACGAAGCCCACTCGATGGGCGTGCTGGGCGCCACGGGTCGCGGTCTCGCCGAGGCGGCGGGCGTTGAGGAAGATGTCGACTTCATCGTCGGCACCTTCTCCAAGAGCCTGGGCGCCATCGGCGGCTTCTGCGTCTCGGACCACGACGACTTCGACGTCATGCGCGTCGTCTGCCGTCCTTACATGTTCACGGCCTCGCTGCCGCCCGCCGTGGTCGCCTCCACGGTTACGGCCCTGCGACGCATGGTCGAACAGCCCGAGCTGCGCGATCGCCTGAACCGCAACGCCAAGCGCCTGTACGACGGCCTGACCGCTATGGGCTTCCTGACGGGTCCCAGCGCCAGCCCGATCGTGGCCGCAACCATGCCCGACCAAGAGCGTGCGATCGCCATGTGGAACGGCCTGCTGCAGGCTGGCGTCTATCTGAACTTGGCCCTGCCGCCCGCCACGCCGGACAGCCGTCCGCTGCTGCGGGCCAGCGTCAGCGCTGCTCATACCGACGAGCAAATCGACGCGGTGCTCAAGACCTACGGCGAAATCGGCGCCGCGCTTGGCGTGATCGAGCCGCTGAAGCGCGCACGCGCTTAAGGTCGTCTCATCGCCAAAACAACAACGCCCGGGTCGTCGACCCGGGCGTTTTTGTTTGCATAGGTTCAGGCGGATCGCCGCCGCTCTTTCCAGACCTTGAGCAGGACAGCCGGCGCCGCCAGGATCGGATGCCGTTCTCGCCAGGGCGTCAAGGGCACCGTAACGCCGGTGTGGCGCTGGATCTTCCAGGCCGCATAGCGCGCCGCGCCCTGGAAGGTGAAAGCCGCCTTGACCAGCCGCGCCACGTTCAGGGGCTTCCCGAAGGCCCGACGTACGCGCCACGCCTTAAGCCTACGTGACCGGACTTCCTCAGAAATGCCCCGCCCTTCATCGGTCCACACGGCCTCCATGACCTGGTCATAGCGCTCCGGGTCGTAGGTCAGGATCGACACCTCGCGGCCTGCCTTCTCGACACGCAGCTCGGCCTTGTAGGTCTCTTGGAAAAGCGCCGTCCATAGCGCCAACGGTGTAGCGTCCGCCGAACCGATCGCCTGAGCGAAGCCGGCGGCGGTCCGGCAAGCGTCGGCGATCGCGTCCACCACCCCCTCACGCGCCTCGGCGTCGGCCCAAATCAAGGCGCTGGGCTGCACAAAACGGGCCCAGATGGTGGTGTCGACGCCCGCGCCGCTAGTCGCCCGTTGGAACTGCGCCAGCGTCATCGACGCAACCTTGGCCCTCAGCGTCGCCCCGCCGTGCTCCAGCTCGTGATAGCTGACGTCCGGCCAGAGCAGCCGCGTGAACACGCCTCGCCAGCCTGCCGGAACCCTTTCGGTAAGCACGTAGTAGTCCAGCACGCCCGACAGGTCGCCGGTCCGCAGGATCGAGCCGTAGAACAGCACCGCGCGCGCGCCGGGAAACATGTTCGCCAGATGCGCCGCAAAGGCGGAGATCGGTTCGGGCGTCGTCTGGGAGAGCTCGGCCGCGACGAGGTCGCGCAGGCGGCTCATCCGACCAGGAACCTTAGGGGCGGCCCCAGCTGAATCGTCAGGTCGCCGCCGTCAAAGACCTCACCGTCCAGGACAAAGGGCGCCCCGCCCGACAGGTCGACCGTCCGAGGATCGCGACGGCGATATCCCAGGCCCTCCAGCGCCGGAACCACCTTGCCGCTTAACATCAACGGCAAAGCCTTGTGCAGGCGACGCGGCGGAGCGTCGACATCGAGAAGCTTCAACCCTTCGCGCGGCGCTCCGAACGGCTTGAGCCCGAACGGCAGGCGCTTCAACGCCGTGGCGATGATGGCGAAACGATCGCCCTCGGCCTGAGCTTCACCATCCAGAGCCAGGCGCGCCGAGACACCCGCGCGCCATTCGTCGCGCGAACCGCCGAACAACGCGCCCAACGCCGCCGTGGCGATGGTCAGGGCTACCGCCACGTTGTGGAAAAAGCCCACCTTGTGGACCCGTTGCGCGAGGTTGGTGGCCTTGACCGGCGCGCCCATCCCGAAAAAGAAACCTTGCAGACAAGGCTTGTCGTCAGCCCAGCTGATGCGAAGAGGCGGCCGCGACTTGATCGTAGGGTTTTCCCGGCGTGCTGCGCTGAGCGCGTCTTCGAGGCGCCACCCTTCCGCCGTGCCAAGATCTATGGCCAGGACATTGGTCTTGCCGGAAGGCAGCACCGCCAGCAGTGGCGCCGCGTCGCCGAAGGTATGCGGCAACAGGCTGATGACGTCTCGGACCGTCCCATCGCCCCCATCGATCACCAGCAGGTCAAGGCCATCACGCGCGAAGCCGTTGAGGGCCTCGCGCAGAGCGTCGCGGCCGATCGGTTCGACCAGTCGCACGTCCTCCGGGGCCGGACCCGGCGGCCGGATGCGGTTGCCGTGGCTCTTGGGATTGCGGACGACCCCGACGCGCGTCATTTCGCCAGCCAGGACTGGATCGAGCCCTTCGGCGCCCTCAGGCCTTGCAGGATCTGGATGGCGTGCACGACGAAGCATATGGCGGTCCAGATCGCCACGAGCGTGAAACCGATGTCCGGTCGCCCAGCTATCGCGCAGACGGTCAGCAGGATCAGGTTCGGGTTGCGACGCGCCGTGATCAGGCGGAAGAAGCTGTCGAAGGGCCGCCAGGCGTGCATCTCCAGCTTGAAGAGGCCCAGGAAGATCCCCTCCTCCACCCGTTGGGCCACATAGCCGCCAACGACGATGGCGAGGCTCAAGGCCGCGTACGGAATCTCTTGGCCGACCGCGTAGACGCCGACAAACCAGGCCCACCACCAAAAGGGCGGATGCACTAGGTCGATACCGTGGTCGAAGACGTTGCCCCACTTGGACGAGGTCAGGGTCACACGGGCCAGTTTTCCGTCGACCGTGTCCAGGAACGTCATGATCCAGGCGCAGACCAGACCCCAGCCGAACTGGCCGTGCCAGAACAGCCAGGTGGCGGCCAGCACCATGAGGAAGCCGATGAAGGTCACTTGGTTGGGCGTCATCTTCGCCAGGGCGCACCAGCGGGTGACCACCCGCGCCGGCGCCGGCCAGACGTACTTGGTGACGAAGTCCGTAACGCCCTTGTAGGAGCCCTGGAACAAGCGCTTTTCGACGGCGCGCACCGTTTCGGGGGTCAGGCGCTCCAGCACAGGCGGCTCGCGCTTGCGCAGCGCGATGTTGTAGGCCGAGCCCAACTCAAGCGCGGTCAGCCGCGTGAAGCGGGGGTCCAATCCGGTGGGATCGTTTCCAGCCGCGAGCGCTTCGCTGGCGGCGTAGCCGAGGTCGGCCGGCGCGTGCACGGCTACGGCCCTGCCGGCGTCATCGACCAGCACCGCGCCCTCGCGATCCGCCAGAGCCTTAATCAGCGATTCGTCGAAGACCCAGCCGGCGTCGACCGCCACGACGGCGTGCGAGAGATCCACGGCGGAGGTCTCGACCAAGCCGAGGCGACGGTAGATGCGGGACAGGCGCTCGGCGGAACTCATGCCCCAGATGCGCCCGTCACTACGGCCCACGGTCAGCGCGCGCAGCGCATTTTGAACTTCACCACTCAAAGACGGCTATACCCCTCAAATCCGAGGCTGATAGATACGCAGCTTCGTCTGTTTCGACCAGAACCGCCGGCCCGTCTTGTCCATTTATCGCATCGCTCACCTGTCGGACCCCCATCTGCCGCCGCCGCCCGGTGCGTTCGGCCTGCGGGATGCGTTCACAAAGCGCCTTCTCAGCCGCATCGCCTGGCGGAAGAAGCACAAGGTCCATCGCCCCGAGGTTCTGGAGGCGATTGTGGCGGACATGAAGGCGGCTGCGCCTGACCACGTTGTCATCAGCGGCGACCTGACCAACTTCGCTTCGCCCGTGGAGATCACTGCAGCGCGCACATGGCTCGAGACGCTGGGCGCTGCGGCTGATCACACCATAAGCCCAGGGAACCACGACGCCCTGGCGGGCCCAGGCGGCCATGAGCGCTTTGCGATCTGGTCCCCTTGGCTGGGCGACGCGGGCGAGGCCAGCTTTCCGCAAGTGCGGGTGCGCGGTCCGGTGGCGATTTTCAACCTATGCTCGGCGGTTCCCACCGCCGCGCATCTGGCGACTGGGCGCTTGGGAAAAGACCAGATCCAGCGCCTGGACGCCGCGCTGGCTGCCCCGGCCTACGCGGGCCTGTTCCGCCTGGTCGTTCTACACCACCCGCCACATCCCGGCGCTGTATCGAAACGCAAACGCCTAGAGGACCAGGAAGCTCTACGGGCGGTGCTGGCCAAGCGCGGCGCGGATCTCGTCCTGCACGGCCACGCCCACGAGGCGCTGGTCGGTTCGCTCCCTGGTCCAAACGGTGCGGCCATCCCCGTGCTGGGCGTGCCCTCGGCTTCGGCCAAGCCCAGCCGCCACGCACCGGCTCGCTGGCATCAGATCGAGATCCAACCTCGCGCCGAAGGCGGGCACGCCGTCCGCGTGGTCGCGCGCGGTCTTTCGGAAACTGGTCCTGAAATCTCAGAGTTGGGACGCTTTACCCTCGGCGACCTGGCCCGACGCGCTGAGACCCCATAAATGACCCTCGCGAACCCGGCTTGCGACCGCATCGCCCTTCCCTGTCGTCCTGCGCATCCTTATTGTGGCGCGCAGGCGACAATGGCCTGAAGCTTCGGCGTTCCTATGACCAATCCCACCGCCCTGGCGTTCGGCTATCCCGCTTCGAAGGTCGCCGAGACCGATCACTGGCTCGTTCTGGTCCGCCCCAAGCAGCCCACGTTTGGCGCCTTGGTTCTGGTGTGCAAGGAAGCGGTCCAGGCGTTCTCCGAGGTGAGTCCAGCCGCGTTCGCCGACCTGCAGGTCGCGATCGCCGGGATCGAGCGCCTGCTCAAGAGCCAAGTCGACTATGAGAAGATCAACTACCTGATGCTGATGATGGTCGACAAGGACGTCCACTTCCACGTTCTGCCGCGCTACGCCGGCGTTCGGGAACACGAAGGCGTTTCCTTCCCCGACGCCGGCTGGCCCGCCGCCCCGGCGCTTGGAACGGCGGTCGAACTGTCGCCGGACAGCGTCGAGCGCCTCGCCGCCCGTTTCGCCAAGGCTTGGAACCCAGCGTGAGCGCCAAGATCTTGCCCGCTGGCGGCCCCCGCTTGATCGACCGGTATCTGCTTCGTCTGCTGTTATGGCCGCTGGTCGCGTGCCTGGGCGTGACGGTCATCGCGCTGCTGCTGGAGCGCATCCTGCGCCTGCTGGATGTGCTGTCGCAAAGCAGCGCACGGTTTGGCTATGTGGCGCAGCTGGCCGCCAACCTCGTGCCGCACTACCTGGGCCTGGCCTTGCCGGTGGCGTTTTTCGTCGCCCTCTTCATCGTCATCGTGAAGCTGTCGGACGGCTCTGAGATCGACGCCCTGCTGGCCAGCGGCCAGTCTCTGGAGCGCATCGCCGCGCCGTTCATCGCCGTGGGCCTGTTCCTCAGCGTCTTCAGCATCATCGTGTTTGGCTACATGCAGCCCTACAGCCGCTACGCCTATCGGGCGGTGATGCACGCGGCGATCAACGCCGGCTGGAACGGACGCTTGGCGGGCGGCGCCTTCATCGACGACAAGGGCTCGCTGCTGACCGCCGACAGCGCCGACATCGCCGGTCAGCGCCTGACGCGCGTCTTCATCCGCCGCCTGGACGCCAAGGGCCAGGAAGAGATCATCACCGCAGCGTCCGCCGACCTGAAGATGGGTCCCGACGGCAAGACCATCACGATGGACCTGCGCGACGGCCGCCGTATCGCCCATGACGCCAATGGAACCTACCGCAACCTGGCCTTCACCAGCCTGACGACCCAGACGCCGCTGTCAGCGGCGGCCGTGCTCCTGCGGGCGCGCGGCGGGGACGAGCGGGAGCTCACCATGGGCGAGCTGCGGAAGCAGGCCAGTTCGCCAAACCCCGTGGTCTCCAAGAGCACTCTGCTCAGCGAGTTCTATGGCCGCCTGGCCCGCGCCGCATTTCTGCCGTTCCTGCCGCTTCTGGCCTTCCCGCTCGGCCTAGCCTCAAAGCGAGGCAACCGTGCGCCGGGCCTGATCATGGCGGGGCTGCTCTTGCTGGCGTTCCAGCACTCGCTGCTGCTGGGCCAGGGCATGGCCAAGGCCGGCAAAGCCGCCGCCTTCCCCGCAATCTGGATTCCCTTCGCCGCATTCGCCGCGCTGAGCGTGTGGCTGTTCGTCGGCAGCCGGACTCGCCCCGGCGACACGCCCGTGTCGCGCCTAGTGCGGCGCATCAACAATCTGGTCACGCGCGCCTTGCGCCTGCTGCCCCAGCCTAAAAAGCGACAAGCCGCATGAAGTTGCAGCTCTACGTCCTGAAGACGGTCGCCACCCGCATTCTTGGCGCGGCGCTGATCCTGATGTCGGTCCTGCAGATCCTGGACCTGTTGGACGTCACCAGCGACATCCTGGACCGGGGCCTCGGCATGGCCGGGGTCGCCTACTACGCCGCCCTGCGCCTGCCGCGGCTGTTTGAACAGGTGGCCCCGATCGCTGTGCTTGCCGGTGGCCTGTTCGCCTTCTCACAGCTGGCCCGCGAGAGCGCGATCGTCGCCATGCGCGCCAGCGGGATTTCCGGCTACCGGATCGTCGGCATGGCGATCCCGGCGGTCGTGGCGGTCATGCTGCTCGACGCCCTGTGCGGTCAGGTCCTGGCGCCCCGCGCCGATCCGGCGCTGGCCGATTGGTGGCGCAACACAACACCCGTCGCCGAGCGCAAGGAGCCAGCGCCCCGCACCTTCCGGGCGGGCGCGGACCTCGTCATCGGCGCCAACGCGTCAGCGGACGGCCGCACGATCACGGGAGTCACGATCTTCCGCCGCGACGCCAAAGGCATCCTGGTTGAGAAGGTCGAGGCCGCCACCGCCCGCTTCGACGGCAAGGCCTGGACACTGGAGCAACCCAAGACCACCCGCTTCGCAGGCGATTTGGCGCAAGCCTCCACCGCAGCCTCGACCTCCTGGCCGACCGCCCTGCGCCCGCAAGATGTTCAGGGCCTGTTCGGCGACGACGCCATGCCAACGGCGGCCTCGGCGCGCCGGGCGCTGGAGAACGGCGGCTCGGATCGTCCGGAAAGCTTCTACGCCACCCATTTCCAGGCCGCTTTCGCCAGCCCCTTCGTCTCGTTGGTGATGCTGCTGCTCAGCGCGCCCGTCGCCCTGGCCAATTTCCGTAGCGGGCAAGGCGCGGTGCTGCTTACAGCAGGCCTCGCCGCCGGCCTGATGTTCCTCGTCGCCAACGGCATGCTGACCGCCTTGGGCGAGTCAGGAGCGTTGTCGCCGTTTCTGGCGGTCTGGGCCGCGCCGGCGATCTTCGGCGCGCTCGCGGCTCGAACCTTCTTGGCTCTGGAGGGCTGATGCCTTTCGACTCCACCAACGCCGACCTGTCGGTCATTCCGGTCCGAACGCCGGCCGAGCTGAAGCGCTTCATCGCCCTGCCCGCGCGCCTGAACGCCAAGGATCCGAACTGGATCACGCCGCTGTTCATGGAGCGGACGGACGCGCTGACTCCGAAGACCAATCCGTTCTTCGACCATGCAGAGGTGCAGCTTTTCCTCGCCACGCGCGGCGGTCGTGATGTCGGCCGGATCAGCGCCCAGATCGACCAGCTCACCCCCCAGCCGGTCGAAGGTCGGCTCGACGGTCACTTCGGGATGATCGCCGCTGAGGACGATCCGGCGGTGTTCAACGTCCTGTTCCGCGCGGCCGAGGATTGGCTACGCACGCGCGGCCGCACCCACGCGGTGGGGCCCTTCAACCTGTCGATCAACGAAGAGGTCGGCCTGCTGGTCTGGGGCTTCGACACCCCGCCCATGGTCCTGATGGGCCACGACCCGGTCTATGCCGGCCAGCGCGTCGAGGAGCAGGGCTACGCCAAGGCCCAGGACCTCTTCGCCTACAAGGCTGATGAGACCGGCGACATCCCCGAGATCGCCCAACGTCGGGTCAAGCGCGGCCTGCCGTCGGGCGTAGTGCTGCGTCAGCTGGACATGAGCCGGTACGACCAGGAGGTCCAGACCCTCACCGAGATCCTCAACGACGCCTGGTCCGACAACTGGGGCTTCACCCCCACCACCGAGGCCGAGACCCGTCAGCTGGCCAAGTCCCTGAAGCAGGTGATCGACAAGCGCCTGGTGTGGTTCGCCGAGATCGACGGCGAGGCCGCCGGCGTGGTGGTCTTCCTGCCCAACGTCAACGAGGCCATCGCCGACCTGAAGGGCAAGCTCCTCCCGTTCGGCTGGGCCAAGCTCTTGTGGCGGCTGAAGGTCAAGGGTGTGAAGTCCGCGCGCATCCCGCTGATGGGCGTGAAGAAGAAGTTCCAGACCAGCCAGCGCGGCCGCATGCTGCCGTTCTGGATGATGAAGGCCAGCCGCGATATGGCGATGAGCCTGGGCTACAATCGCTATGAAATCTCGTGGGTTCTGGAGGCCAACAAGGCCATGACCCACATCGCCGAGAATGTCGGCGGCACGCACTACAAGACCTATCGCGTCTACGAGAAGGCCCTGTGATCCAGCCTTTCAAGGCCCTGATCCTGGCGGGCTCACGCCCTGGAGAAGTCGATCCTGCGGCGGCCTACGCAGGCGTGGCCCACAAGGGCCTGATCGTGCTGCAGGGCCAGACCCTGCTGGCGCGGGTGCTGGGCGCGGTGGAGGCCGCCGGCGCCGCCGAGATCGGCGTCAGCGCCAACGACGACGCCATCAAGGCCGCGCTGGCGGGAACGCGCGCGATGGTCCTTCCCACCGCCGAGGGTCCCAGCCAGAGCGTCGCCGAGGCCGCCGGGCGGCTGGGCTTTGCGCTGCTGATCACCACGGTCGACCACGCCCTCCTAAAGCCCGAGTGGATCACCCAGTTCCTGGCCGACACGCCCGACTGGGCCGAGGTCGCGGTGCTCTTGGCCCCCGAGGCGCGGGTCCAGGCCGCCGCGCCGCAGACCAAGCGCACCTATCTGAAGTTCCGCGACGGCCGCTATTCGGGCTGCAACCTGTTCCTGTTGCGCGATGAACGGGCGATGGGCGTCGTCGCGCTCTGGCGCAAGGTCGAGGCCCTCCGCAAGCAGCCCTGGAAGATCGCCGCCATGCTGGGGCCCAGCTTCCTGCTGCGCTACGCGTTCGGTCTTTTGACTCTGGATCAGGCCGTGGCGCGGCTGGGCGCCCTGGCCGACGTCAAGGCGGCCGCCGTGCGGGCGCACGACGGTCTGGCGGCCGTCGATGTCGACAAGCCGTCGGACCTGGATTTGGTTCGTGAACTGGTGGGCGAGGCTTAAACCGCCTCAGCCTCCTTAGCGGCCCACTGAGACGTCAGGGCGCGATTGCGGACGAGATCTTCCGGGAAGTCCATCTCGGCCCAGTCCAGGCCTTCGATCGACCGCACGCGCACCACGTCATGGTTCTGGGCGATCTCGTTGATCACGCTCAGGTACCAGCGCTTCAGGCCCTCCGGCGTGCGCATGATCGCCTCCAGCGTCTTCACAAAAAGAGCCGAGCCCTCGGCGTTGAAGCGCAGGAAGCCGATCGACTCGGCGTCGTACTCGGTGATCGTCTTGCCGATGGCGCGCAGAGCGTCGCCGTCTGTCAACACCTTCATGTCGTCGGCGTCATAGCCGCCCGCCTTGCGGTCAACGGTGACCGTGATGGGCGCGTCCGGCGCGCTGATCAGGCGCTCGGCGATCGCCGGCTCGAACAGGGTGTCGCCGTTGAGGATCATGAACGGACCGTCGCGCATCTCCTCGCGCGCCAGCCAGCAGGTCGCGAGATTGTCGGTCACGCTGTAGAACGGGTTGTAGAGCGTGCGCACGCTCAGCCCCGGCAGCGACAGACGCGCGACCTCGGCCTCGACCAGATCGCTGCGGAAGCCGGTTACGACCACCGCTTCGGTCACGCCGGCCTGATGCAGGTGGCGCAGCTGCCACTCGAGCACGGAGCGACCGGCCAGCTCGACCAGGCACTTGGGCCGGTCGTCGGTCAGAGGCGACAGTCGCTTGCCCTGACCAGCGCTGAGAATAAGGGTCTTAACCGGCTGCATGACGTTCTAGAATCTCGCTGGAATCGAGGCCTTCTTCGCCCCGTTTGGAATCGTTGGACCGCGGCCCCGGCGGTCGCGACCGCATAACTGAGCACGAACCCGCCTCTCGGCAAGTCTTCGCGGACCGCCAAGAACCGATCGCGACGTCGCGACGCAAGCCCCCTCGCGCCGCTTTCGATGAAAAAAGACGCTTGGCAGCCGCCTCGCCGCTGCTTTTCCCTCGGCTCACCCTGCGCGCGGAATGCGCTCGGCCAGGATGGTCGCGTTGATCGAGGCCACTTCGCGCACGCCGGTCAGGGCCATGGCGACCCGCATCTCCTTGTCGATCAGGTCCAGTAGTTGCGCCACGCCAGCCTCGCCGCGCGCGGCCAGCGCGTAGGCGTAGGCTCGCCCGATCAGGACGCCCCGCGCGCCAAGGGCCAGCATCCGCACGACGTCCAGGCCCGAGCGCACGCCGCCATCGGCCAGAACGGTCAACCGGTCACCAACCGCCTCCACGATGGCCGGCAGAGCGCGGGCGCTGGACAGCACGCCGTCCAGCTGACGCCCGCCGTGGTTGGAGACAACGACGCCGTCAGCCCCGATGTCGGCGGCGGCCTTGGCGTCCTCGGGATCCAGAACGCCCTTGATGATGAGAGGTCCTTTCCAGGCGTCGCGGATCCATTCCAGGTCCGACCACTGGATCGACGGATCGAAGTTGGCCGCCAGCCAGCCCATGAAGTCCTGCAGGCCCGAGGCCTTGCCGAGCGCCGGCGCGACATTGCCCAGTTGATGCGGCCGCCCCATCACGCCGACATCCCAGGCCCAGGCCGGCTTCAGCGCCGCCTGGACAAGCCGCCGCGCGGCGGCGTTGGGCCCGGACATGCCTGAATGGGCGTCGCGATAACGGGCGCCGGGCACGGGCATGTCGACCGTGAAGACCAGGGTCGTCGCGCCCGCGGCGGCGGCCCGCCCCAGCAGATCCCGCATGAAGGCGCGGTCTCGCAGCACATAGAGTTGGAACCAGAACGGCGCCGGCGAGGCCGCGCGCACCTCGTCGACATCGCAGACCGAGACGGTGGAAAGGCAGAACGGCACACCCTTCGCCGCCGCCGCCCGCACCGCCTGGCGTTCGCCGCGGCGGGCGTACATGCCGCTCAGCCCGACTGGAGCCAGAGCGACCGGCAAGGCCTGTCGAACGCCGAACAGGGTGGTCGAGGGATCGACGACCGAGACGTCTTTCAGCACCCGCTGCCGCAGCGCGATGTCGGCGAGATCATCAATGTTGCGCGCCATCGTCCGCTCGGCGTAGGCGCCGCCGTCGATATAGTCGAACAGGAACCGGGGCAGCCTGCGCCGTGCGGCTTCCCGAAAGTCCGTGGTCGAGGAGATAATCATCCCTATACGCTACAGCCAGCCGTTCGATCGCGCGATACGGCCCGCCTCCACCCGGTTCGCCGCGCCCAGCTTCTGTGCGGCCTCGGAAAGATAGTTGCGGACCGTCCCCGGCGAGAGGTCCAGGACATCGGCGATGTCCTTGTTGGAGCGGCCCTCCTCGGCCAGCCTCAGGATCTCGCGCTCGCGATCGGTCAGGGGATCAGGCTCGGCGTCCCAGACCGCTTCCGACAGCTCCGGCGCGATGGCGCGCCCCCCTGCGGCGATGGTCCGCACCGCCGCCGCCAGCACGCTGCTGGGCCCGTCTTTCAGCAGATAGCCCTTCACGCCCGCCTCCATCGCCCGGCGCAGGTAGCCGGGCCGCCCGAAGGTGGTGACGATCAGCACCCGGGTGCTGGCGCCGTCAGCCTTCAGGCGCGCGGCGACGTCGATGCCGGTGAGGTTGGGCATCTCGATGTCGGAGATCAGCACGTCGGGCTTCTCGGCGCGGACAAGGTCCAGGGCCACGGCGCCGTCGGGCGCGCGGCCGACCACCTGGATGTCGACCTCCATCTCGAGCAGGGCGCTCAGAGCTCCCAGAACCATCTTCTGGTCTTCGGCGATGACGACGCGGATCAAGACACGCCCTCCCCTTGGGCGCGCAGCGGCGCGGTGGCGACGAGGCGTGTACCGGCCCTGTCAGATTTGACGTCCAGCGTCCCGCCGATGGCGGCCAGGCGGGAGCGCATGCCCTTAAGGCCCGAGCCCTCGACGAGGCGCCCGCCCTGGCCGTTGTCGGCGATGGTCAGGATCAGCTCCGAAGCGCTGGGGACCAGGCTAATCTCGCAGCGCGCGGCGCCGGCGTGGCGGATCACATTGGTGACGGCCTCGCGCAGAGCCATCGCCAGGACCGCCTCCTGTCCCGGATGACCGTCGGTCGTCAGAGCCGATATGTCCGCTTCGACGCCGGCCGCCGCAAGGGCCTGGCGGGCCTTGTCGAGTTCAAAAGCCAACGAGGCGCCCTTCATCCCCACCACTGCGGTGCGAACCTCGGACAGAGCCTCCCGGGCGGCGGCGGCGACCGCCTGCATCTCACGCTCCGCCGCCGCAGGGTCGCGACCGACCAGTCGAGCAGCGAGCTCCGCCTTCACCGCCACCAGGGTCAGGGTGTGACCCAGCAGGTCATGGAGATCGCGCGAAATTCGCTCGCGCTCGGCGGTGCTCGCCAGCGCGCGGACTTCTTCATGCGCGATCGCCAAGGCCTCATTCTTCCGCTCGATGTCGGCCTGCATGAGGGTGGCGAACCCGGTGATCGCGCCGAAAAGCAGACCTGTCGCCCAGATCGTCCAGGCGTCTCGGAGGAAGGCCACCCCGATCACCAGCACGACCAGCTCCATGCCGATCATGGCGCGCAACGCCAGGCGGCGGGGGGCGAGACGGGCGCCATAGGCCATGGCGTAGATGGTGTAGACGCTCCAGGTCGACTTGAATGGGGAAAGGGCCAGGCCCACGCCGAAGACCGCCAAAACCTGCCAGAGCGCTGGACGCTCCGTCCGGAAATGGATGCTCGCGAACAACCCCAGGAAGACCACGAGACCGATCAACGAGGCGACCACCTCGAGCTCGCTCGGCCGGCGATAGAGCCAAGAAATGAAGTAGAACGGCAGATAAACCAGGAACACGATGCTCCAGTGGCGCCGCAGCGGCGGCTCAGCCGCCTCCGGCGCATCGCGGCCCGATGCGCCGGTCTTTGCCTTGCCGCTGGATTCGAGCGCCGTGTTCATCGACGCGATCTCGCGCGTGCGCCTCTCCACGGTCAAGCGTCCTGCCTGCGCCAAGCCATCCAGGCGCCGATCAGGGCCGCCAGGCTCATGGCGACGAGGATCGACACGTGGCGCTCGACATCGGCGAAGGGCTGCATGCCCGACAGCATCTGCGACAGCTGGCCGAAGTGATACGAGGGCGTGAACACGGCGATCTTGCCGAACCAGGCAGGCATGGCCTGTAGCGGGATCCAAAGGCCGCCGAACAGGCTGAAGCCGAGGAACAGCAGGTTGGCGAGCGCGGTCGCCCCCTGTGAGCCCATACGCAGACCAAGGTTCAGGCCGATCAAGGCGAACGGGATCGTCGAGCCAAGACCAAGGCCCAGGGTCGCGGCCCACTGGCCGGGCTCCATCTTGACGCCGCCGAGATAGGCCAGCCCGCCCAGCAAAGCGATCGCCACGGCGATCAGGGCCAGCGCCGCCGCCAGACGTCCGGCCAGATATCCGCCCGCCGGCAGGGGCGCGATTTGCTTCAGCTCCACGAGCTTGGCCTCACGCTCGGCGGCGACGGTGGCGCCGAAGCCGAACATCGCGGGCGCAATCGCCGCGAAAATCACGTAGTTGGCCAACATCATGCGGGCGACCGGCTCGCGCCCTTTGCTGAGGCCCAGGCCCATTACGCCGTAGAACAGCAGGGGCAGGATGACGCTGGGAACCATGAACTGGGGCGTGCGCCAGGTGGCCAGGACTTGGGCGCGAGCTTCACGGATGTAGACAGCCAGGGTGTGCATCTCAGGCGACCTTGGTTTGATGTTGCAGGGCGGCGGCTTGGCCGGCTTGGACGAGGCGGTCGACAGCGTCTTCCAGCGACGCGCCGGAGACCGTCAGGTCATCCACGGTTTCATCCCGCGCGAGTAGTTCGCGCAGGGTGGCGGGGGCGGAGGTGGTCAGCAGCGTGACCTTGCCACCGTCGCGGCTGACGCCGGTGACCCGCGCCAGAGACGCCAGCTCGGCGTCCGACAGAAGGGTGCGGCAGCGGATGGCGACGCCCGACACGCGGGACTTGATGGCTTCGGGCGTGCCGTCGGCGATCACCTGGCCGTGGTCAATGACCACGATGCGGTCCGCCAGGGCCTCGGCCTCGTCCAGATGGTGCGTGGTCAGCAGCACGGCGCAGCCCCGCGCGATCTCGGCCCGCACCGCGCTCCAGAGCGCTCGGCGAGCATCGCTATCCATGCCGGTCGTCGGCTCGTCCAGGACGAGAAAGTCGGGACGCCCGGCGATAGCCATGGCGAACTGCACACGACGTTGCTGACCGCCCGACAGCGCGCCGCAGCGGCGCTTTTCCAGCCCTTCCAGGCCAGCCAGACGAACCACCTCCTCCAGCGGGCGCGGCTTGCGATAGTAGCCCCGGAACAGGTCGATCTGCTCGCGGACGCTCAAGGTGTTGGGCAGACCGGCGCTCTGCAGCATCACGCCCATACGGCCGCGGCTCGCCAGCGTCCGGGGATCGCCGCCGAACAGGAACGCCTCACCTGCGTCTGGGCGTAGGCGGCCGGTCAACAGCGCGACGGTGGTGCTCTTGCCCGCGCCGTTCGGCCCTAGGAGGGCTACGCACTGCCCGGGACCGATCCCGAGGTCCAGGCCATTCAGAGCCAGGGTCGCGCCCCGGCGTTTGAGAACCTTGCTGAGAACCGCAATCGGCGGCTCGGGGGATTGGGGTGACATGATCGGCTCCGTCTCTGTGGAGCCAAGATCGCTCGGGGCGAGGCTCGGCATCAGTGCCGGGCGTCACGCGCGGGATATGACAAACGTCACCTCGGTCCGGGCGCGTCATATGGCGCGGTGTTGGTCCTGCACGAGGCCCGGCTATAAAGGTCGTCAGAGCTGAGTCCCCAGGGAGGCTGGTCGGCCCATGCATACGCAGAGAATCCTGGTCACGGGCGGCGCGGGCTTCGTCGGCTCGCATCTGTGCGACCGCCTGCTGGAGTCCGGCGCCGAGGTGCTCTGCGTCGACAACTACTACACCGGCTCGCGCCTGAACGTGGCGCAGAACCTCGCCAATCCGCGCTTTGAACTTCTGCGTCACGACGTGACCATGCCGCTCTATGTCGAGGTCGATCAGATCTACAATCTGGCCTGCCCCGCCAGCCCGGTGCACTATCAGTTCGACCCCGTCCAGACGACCAAGACCAGCGTCCATGGCGCGATCAACATGCTGGGCCTGGCCAAGCGCGTGAAGGCCAAGATCCTGCAGGCCTCGACCTCCGAGGTCTACGGCGATCCGACCATCCACCCGCAGGTCGAAAGCTACTGGGGCAACGTCAATCCGATCGGCCTGCGCTCGTGCTACGACGAGGGCAAGCGCTGCGCCGAGACCCTGTTCTTCGACTACTGGCGCCAGCACAAGCTGCGCATCAAGGTGGCGCGGATCTTCAATACCTACGGCCCGCGCATGCATCCCAACGACGGGCGCGTGGTCTCGAACTTCATCGTCCAGGCGCTTAAGGGCGAAGACATCACCCTTTACGGCGACGGAAACCAGACCCGATCATTTTGCTATGTCGACGACCTCGTCGACGGCCTCATCCGGCTAATGAACACCGGTGATGAGGTGACCGGCCCGATCAATCTGGGCAATCCGGTCGAGTTCACCATGAAGCAGTTGGCGGTGCTTGTGCTGGAACTGACCGGCAGCCCGTCGACGATCGTTCATCGCCCCCTGCCCTCCGATGACCCTCGCCAGCGCCAACCCGACATCACCCTGGCCAAGCAGGTGCTGGACTGGACGCCGACGGCGCCGCTGAAGGTGGGACTGATGAAGACGATCGAGTACTTCGACGGCCTGCTGAAGGCCGCCTAGGCGCATTCGTGAACGGCCATCATTGATCGGCCCATTTTTCGCGGCCAACTTGTCCTCAGGTTGGGTCTCGCCTAACAGCGCGACATGACCCGCATCGCATTCCTCTCCCTCCTTCTCGCAACCGTTTCTGCGCCGGCGATGGCCCAGGAGGTCGAAGCGATCTCGGTGTGGGGACAGCGCGCCAATGACCTGGGCCGCGCCACCTCGGCTAGCGAAGGCCGCATCGCCTATGCCGACTTCGCCTCGCGGCCGCTGCTGCGCCCCGGCGAACTGATCGAGGCGGTGCCGGGACTGGCTGCCACCCAGCACTCGGGGGCGGGCAAGGCCAACCAATATTTCCTGCGCGGTTTCAACCTGGATCACGGCACCGACCTCGCCGCATCCTTGGACGGCGTGCCGCTGAACCTGCCCTCGCACGGGCATGGGCAGGGCTATCTGGACCTGAACGTCCTGACGCCAGAGTTCGTGCACGACATCAGCTTCAAGAAGGGCCCCTACTCGGCCGAAAACGGCGACTTCGCCACCGCAGGCGCCGTGGCCTTCGAAACCGCCGACCACCTGCACGGCGACGGCCTGCAGGTCTGGGCTGGGGAGAACGACTACTACCGCGCGCTGGGCTCCAAGGCCCTGACCAGCAACGTCCTCGTGGCGGCCGACATCACCTCGAACAACGGGGCCTGGACCCAGTCCGAGGACCTCAGAAAGATCAATCTACTGGGCCGCGCGATCGTCGGCGGCTGGTCGATCACCGCCCTCGCCTATGATGCGCGCTGGAACGCCACAGACCAGATCCCGCGCCGAGCGGTCGACGCCGGACGCTTGAGCCGCCTCGACACGGTTGACGCCACCGATGGCGGCGACACCTCGCGCTACATGCTGTCGGCTCGGCGACGGGATCTGCTACGCGGTCTCGATACGGTGGCCTACGTTCAGCGCTACAAGCTCGATGTCTTCTCGAACTTCACCTACTTCCTTGATGACCCGGTGAACGGCGACCAGTTCGAACAGGTCGACCAGCGCTGGATCTATGGCGGCGCGATCACCAAGCGCTGGAGCTTGGGTGAAGGCTGGAGCGCACGCACGGGCGTCACCGCACGGGTCGACGACATCGGCAAGGTGGGTCTCTATCGATCCATCGCGCGACAAAGGCGCGAGACGGTGCGCCAGGATGCGCTGACGGAATGGTCAACCGCCGTCTGGGGCGAGGCCTCCAAACGTTTTGGTCAGCTCGACGTGACGGCCGGCTTGCGGGCCGACGCCATGGGCGCCGACGTCAAGGCGGGTGATCCGCGCAACGCCGGCACGGTCAGCGACGTCCTGCTTTCGCCCAAGCTGGCGCTGGCCTGGCGGATCTCCAAGACCTTCGAGCTCTATGCGGATGCGGGGCGCGGCTTCCACTCGAACGACGCCCGGGGGACGGTGATCACGATCGATCCCGTCAGTGGCGATCCGGCCGAGCGGGCGCCGCTGCTCTCGCCGACCGATGGCGCGGAGCTGGGCCTGCGCTGGCGTCGCAATGACCTGACCCTGACAGCCGCCGCCTGGGCGCTGCATGTCGATTCCGAACTCGTCTATGTCGGCGACGCCGGCTTCACAGAAGCCTCGGGCGCGACTCGTCGCCGGGGGATCGAGCTGCTGGCCGATTGGCGGCCGACGGCGCAGCTGAACCTGACGGCCTCCTACGCCGGAACGCGTGCACGCTTCACCAATGGCGATCGGATCCCAAACGCTGTCGCGTCGGTGCTCACTGGCGGCGCGAGCTGGAAGTTCGGCCCGAACTCGAGCGTGACCCTGACCTATCGCCACCTGGGCGGCGCGCCGCTGATCGAGGACAATTCGGTGCGCTCGCGCCCCACCGGTCTGGTCAACGCCCTGTTTGTCCAGGACTTCGGCCCTGCCAGTCTGATGGTCGAAGTGCTGAATCTCACAGACAGCCGCCGCGACGACATCGCCTATTTCTACGCCTCGCGCCTGCCCGGAGAGCCGGCGGACGGGGTCGAGGACGTCCATTTCCATCCGGTCGAACCGCGCGCCATCCGCGCGGGCGTCAAAATCAATTTCTGACCTTCGGTGCGAAAATGGGATGATTTTCGCCGCGTCGCCGGTCAAGGTTCGCACGGGGTTTCGTCAGGGTTCTGAGTTGAGGGGCTATTGAACTTGTCCAAGCGTTCTATCCGCTACGCCGTGGCCGGCGTCATCGCCGCCGCGCTTTCCGTCACTGTCGCGCACGCCGACGCCATCAAGCAGACCAAGGCGCCGTTCGACGACAAGTTCCGTCAGCTCGAGGGCGAAGACTGGCCGACGCCGACCGACTATCGCAACGCCTCGGGCGCGCCGGGTTATCGCTACTGGCAGCAGAAGGTCGACTATGACGTCGCCGTGCGCCTGGACGAGGACACCAAGACCCTGACGGGTCGCGAGACGGTCACCTATCGCAACAACTCGCCCGACAGCTTGCCCTATCTCTGGCTTCTGCTGGACCAGGACGCCAAGCGCGACTCGATCAGCAAGATGACCGAAACGGTCTCGGGCGACTCGATCAGCCTGGGTCAGGTTCGCCGCATCCAGCGCTTCAAGGAGTGGGAAGGCGGCTTCACGATCAAGTCGGTGAAGGACGCTTCGGGCCGTCCGCTGAAGTTCACCGTGGTCGACACCCTGCTGCGCATCGACCTGCCGGCCGCCGTGCGCGCCAATGGCGGCGAGACCAAGTTCACGATCGAATGGTCGCTGCCGCTGGTGGAAAACAAGGTCATCGGCGGCCGCAGCGGCTATGAGTGCTTCACCGGCAAGGGCGACGACGGCAACTGCATCTACGAAGCCGCCCAGTGGTTCCCGCGCCTGGCCGTCTATTCGGACTATGAAGGCTGGCACAACAAGGCCTTCCTGGGGGCGGGCGAGTTCACGCTTGAGTTCGGCGACTATCGCGTCGCCCTGACCGTGCCGTCCGACCACGTCGTGTCGTCCACGGGCGTGCTTCAAAACCCTGGCGCGGTCCTGACCGCCGCCCAGCGTGACCGCCTCGCCAAGGCCCGCACGGCCAGCGAACCGGTCTATGTCGTCACGCCTGAAGAGGCCGCCGCAGCCGAGAAGGGCAAGGCCAAGACGGAAAAGACCTGGGTCTTCCAGGCCAGCAACGTCCGCGACTTCGGCTGGGCCAGCTCGCGCAAGTTCATCTGGGACGCCCAGGGCGTGAAGCAGGACGATCCCAAGGCCGAGTATCCCGTCGTGATGGCCATGTCGTTCTTCCCCAAAGAAGCGCGGCCGCTGTGGGACGCCTATTCGACGAAGTCGATCGCCCACACGCTGAAGGTCTACTCGGACTTCACCTTCGCTTACCCCTATCCGGTGGCCCAGTCGGTCAACGGTCCGGTCGGCGGCATGGAGTACCCGATGATCAGCTTCAACGGCCCGCGGCCGGTGAAGGACAAGAAGACCGGCGCCCTGACCTATACCGAGCGCGCCAAGTACGGCCTGATCGGCGTGGTGATCCACGAGGTGGGCCACAACTACTTCCCGATGATCGTCAACTCGGACGAGCGCCAGTGGACCTGGATGGACGAGGGCCTCAACAGCTTCCTCGAGTTCCAGGCCGAAATGCAGTGGGACAAGAACTACCCGGCGCGCCGCGGCGAGCCCAAGGACATTGTCGACTACATGGTCAGCCAAGACCAGGTGCCGCTGATGACCCAGTCGGACTCGGTGATCCAGTTCGGCCCGAACGGCTACACCAAGCCCGCTACTGCTCTCGTGATCCTGCGCGAAACGATCATGGGCCGCGAGCTGTTCGACCGCGCGTTCAAGGAATACTCGAACCTCTGGCGCTTCAAGCGCCCGACGCCGTACGATTTCTTCCGCACCATGGAAGAGTCCTCGGGCATCGACCTCGACTGGTTCTGGCGCGGCTGGTTCTACTCGACCGACCACGTCGACATCTCGCTGGATAAGGTCGTGAAGGCTCGTCTGGACAGCGGTGATCCGGACGTGGAAGCCGGCGTGCGCAAGGCGGCCGACGCCAAGGAGCCGGAATCGCGCACGGCAGCCAACAACAAGGGCCCGACAGTGGTCGAGCGGGACCCGAAGGTTCGCGACTTCTACAACGAAACCAACGAGTTCACCGTCTTCGACAGCGCGCGCAAGCGGGCCAAGACGGCGCGCGCCGACATGACGCCGGAAGAGCTGGCGGCTCAGGACTTCAAGGACAACTTCTACCGCTTCAGCTTCCGCAACATCGGCGGTCTGGTGATGCCGGTGATCCTGAAGATGGACTTCACAGACGGTAGCAGCGAGACGGTCCGCATCCCGGCGGAGATCTGGCGCAAGAATTCCAAGCAAGTGACGTGGCAATACGTGACCGGTAAGGAGCTGAAGGGCGCTGAACTGGATCCGCTGTGGGAAACCGCCGACGCCGACCGTGGCAACAACGTCTATGAAGGCGCGATCACGCCGATGACGCTGAAGCTGCCGAAGTTCCCGGAAGCGCCCAACCGTATGAAGGACGCCAACGTGAAGGTCGAGCCGGGCGGTCTGGGCACCTTCCCGGTGGAAGAGCCGAAGAAGGACGACGCGGCCAAGTGATCAAGCGCGCGGTCGCCCTGTTCGCGGCGGTGAGCTTCGCGCTCGCCCCGCTCCCGGCGGCCGCGCACCGCGGCCACGGCGCGCTGAGCGTGGTGGATATCGACGTTCGGTCGGGCGAGGTCCGGGTCAGCCACCGCATCGCGACCCACGACGCGGAACCGGCGCTGGCCCTGATCGCACCGGACGCCCAGACCAGCCTTGATGATCCCGAGGCGGTCGAGGCGCTGAAGCTCTATATGGGCGGGCGCTTTGCGATGGCGGTCGCCGACCAACCGGTGGCGTTGACCCTCAAGGACATGACTCTGGGCGCCGACGAGGTCCGCTTTGAGTATGCGGGCAAGATCACCCTGCCCCAGACCCGAGCCCAAGTGGCGGTGATCGCCGCCATGTTCGCCGATGTCTATGGCGATCAGGTCAATCAGGTGAATATCCGCCGGGCCGGCGTAACGCGGACTCTGGTGTTCACCGGCGCGGAAGCCGCGACGCCGCAGGCGCTCGAGCCTATAGACCCAGCCCCCTAGCGGGCCTGAGGTGACAATCGTCACCTCGCCGGCCTGACGCCCGGCACTGCAGCGCTCTGAGTCTCTGATGCAGTTTCCTCGCCAACAGAGGAGACTTTCCATGACCACCCCGACCCGCCGCGTCGCCCTGCTGGCCGCTACGGGCCTGGCCGCCCTGAGCACGGCCGCCTTCGCCCAGACCGCGCCGACCGCCGCGCCGCAAAGCGCGTCCAAAAAGGAGCCGTCCAACGCCGTGCAGGGCGTCACCATCACCGCGCCGGCCGCACAGGACATGCGAACCTCGATCGACCGCCGCAGCTATAGCCTGGGCAAGGACCTGCAGGCCGCCACGGGCTCGGTCGCCGACATGCTGCGCAACGTGCCCTCGGTGCAGGTCGATGTGCAGGGCAATGTCAGCCTGCGCGGCGATCCGAATGTCACCATCATGATCGACGGCAAGCCCTCGGGCATGTTCAAGGGCGACAACCGCGGCCAGGTCCTGCAGCAGATCCCGGCCAATCAGTTCGAGCGGGTCGAGGTGATGACCAACCCCTCGGCCGCCTTCAGCCCCGAAGGCACGGCCGGGATCATCAACCTGATCACCAAGCAGCAGCGCGGCGTCGGCGTGACCGGCTCGGTGCGCGCCAACGTCGGAACCGAAGGCCGCAAGAACGCCAGCGCCAGCATCGCGCAGAACACCAAGGGCCTGACACTGTCGGCCGACGCCGGCTGGCGACGCGACAAGGCCAAGGGCGAGATGACCGACGAGCGCGAGCGCTTCGACCCGGCCAGCGGCGCCTACGCCACCAGCCGCCAGAAGCTGAACTTCACCAGCCGGGGCCAATCACATAACGCCCGCGCCAGCGTCGACTATGATCTCGACAAGCGCACGCGCATCAGCGCAGAGGCGCGCTATAACGACATGCGCTACGACTCCGTGTCCGGTTCGGCGTTCGAGGGCAAGACGCCCGCCGGCGTTCCGAACGTGCGCTTCCAGCGCCTGAGCGACGGCGCGATGAAGCGCTCGGTCGCGGGTCTCAGCGGCGACCTTCGCCGCAAGCTGTCGGGCGACGACCACGAGTTTACGCTCAACGCCAGCATCGAGCGCACGCGCAACAGCCAGGGCGGTCTCGCCGAAACCTTCAGCCAGCTGCCCATCGCGCCGATCGCCCTGGAGAACGTCCGGACCAGCGACGAGCTGGTCCAGACCCGGCTTAAGGCCGAGTACAAGCGCCCCCTCCCCGACGGCGCTAGGCTGGTGGCCGGCTACGAGCTGCAGCTCAACGACAACGACTATGACAACTACGGGGCTCGCGGTCCGAAAGGGGGCGCGCTGATCGTCGATCCGTCTCTGACCAACCGCTTCCAGTTCGATCAAGCGGTCAACGCGGTCTACGCCACCTACAGCCGTCCGATCGGCGACTGGACGGTGATGCCGGGCCTGCGCATCGAAGAGGTCTCGATCGACACCAACCAGATCACCTCGCGTCTGACCGACCGCTACGACTATCTACGCGCTTATCCTTCACTGCATCTGCAGTACAAGGTCGACGACCTGCGCCAGGTCAACGCCAGCTACAGCCGCCGGATTCAGCGGCCTTCCGCCCAGGACCTGAACCCCTATCGCATCTACCAGGACCCCTACAGCTATCGGCAGGGCGACCCGCGCCTGAAACCCCAGGTCACCGACGCCTTCGAGGTGGCCTATCAGCTGCGCAAGGGGTTCAACTACTATCTGGGCACGCTGTACTGGCGCGAGGCGCGCGACGGGGTCACTGACGTGGTGCGCGACATCGGCGACGGTGTGCTGCTGACCACCAAGGCCAACCTCGCCAAGAGCCGTAGCGGAGGTCTCGAGCTGGTGGCCAACGCCAAGCTGACGCCCAAGGTGTCCTACACGATCAGCGGCAATACCGCCTGGACCGAGATTGGCGCGACCGACCTTGGCTTTCCGGACAAGCGCTCGGCCTGGACGGTCTCGGGCTATGCGGCCCTGAACATCCAAGCCACGCCCAAGGACTTCCTGCAGATCAGCGGCTTCGCCACGGGCAAGCGCCTGACCCCGCAGGGCTACAAGGCGCCGACCGGCATGCTGCTTCTGGGCTACCGACACAAGTTCAACGACCGCCTCTCGGGCGTGGTGACGGTGCAGGACGGTCTGAAGACCTTCCGCGACAAGACGGTGATCAACACCCCGGCCCTGAAGAACCGCCGCGACATGGAGCTCGACCTACGCGCGGTGTTCGTCGGGATCACCTACGGCTTTGGCGGCCAAGGGGTTCCGAACCCTCGCCGAGCCCGCGAGCCGGCATTCGACTTCCAGACCACGCCGGGCGGCGTTGGACCCATGTAAGGCTCTACGGCCGGCGTCCTCTTCGGGCGCCGGTCACCACATCTAGCGGGCGCCGATCACGGTGCGCAGATAGCCGCCATAGGCGCTCTTGCCCAAGGCGTCGGCCAGGCGCTCCACCTGGGCGGCGTCGATGAAGCCCTTCTGGTAGGCGACCTCTTCCGGACAGGCGATCTTGAAGCCCTGGCGCTTCTCCAGCACCCGCACGAACTCGGCGGCCTCCAGCAGGCTATCGGGCGTGCCTGTGTCGAGCCAGGCATAGCCCCGCCCCATCAGCTCCACCGACAAGTCGCCGCGCTCCAGATAGGCGCGATTGACGTCGGTGATCTCCAGCTCGCCGCGCGGGGACGGCTTGAGGTCACGGGCGATGTCGACCACGTCGCCATCATAGAAATAGAGGCCCGTCACCGCCCAGTTCGACTTGGGAACCTTAGGCTTCTCCTCGATCGAGAGCGCGGTCATCTGCTTGTCGAACTCGACCACACCGTACCGCTCGGGGTCATTGACGTGATAGGCGAAAACCGTCGCCCCTTTTGGACGCGCCATCGCCCGCGTGAACAGGTTGGTGATCCCGTGGCCGAAATAGATGTTGTCGCCCAGGATCAGCGCCGAGGGCTCGCGCCCCACGAAGTCCGCGCCGATCACATAGGCCTGCGCCAGGCCGTCGGGGCTGGGCTGCACAGCGTACTGGATCTCCAGGCCCCATTGCGAACCGTCGCCCAGCAGCGCCTGGAAGTTGGGCGTATCGCGCGGCGTCGAGATGATCAGGATCTCGCGGATCCCCGCCAGCATCAGTGTCGACAGCGGATAGTAGATCATCGGCTTGTCGTAGATCGGCATCAACTGCTTGGACGTGACCAGGGTCATCGGATGCAGCCGGGTGCCGGAGCCGCCGGCGAGAATGATGCCCTTCATGCAGGGGCTCCCTGAACGCGCAAATCCGCAATGATCTCCGCCACGGCCTCTGTCCAAGGCCGGGGGTGGATGGCGTAGTCCGCGCCGATCCGGTTGGTCAACAGGCGTGAGTTTCGCGGCCGACGAGCCGGCGTGGGATATTCACGGCTCGGGATTCCCTGGACCTCGGCATGAACGCCTCCCTGCGAGGCGCTAAGCCGAAAGATTTCCCGCGCAAGATCCGCCCAGCTAGCCTCGCCCCCATTGACGAAATGATAGACGCCGGTCGGGGCCTGCGGGTCGGCGATCATCCGCAGGGTGATGACCTTCAGCGCGTCGGCGATATCGCGCGCCGAAGTGGGACAGCCCAACTGGTCTTCAACGACGCGCAAGACCGGCCGATCGGCGGCGAGCCGCAGCATGGTCTTCAGGAAGTTGGCGCGGTGAGCGCTGAGCACCCAAGCCGTGCGGAGCACGACCGACCGCGGATTGCCCAGGCGCACGGCCATCTCGCCCGCCAGCTTCGAAGCCCCATAGACGCCGATAGGCCGTACCGAGTCGTCCTCGGCGTAAGGATTCGGCTTTTCGCCGTCGAACACATAGTCAGTAGAGACCTGGATCAGCGGAACGCCCTGCGCCCGCGTGATGTCGGCCAGCAGGGCAGGGCCAAGGGCGTTGGCGGCGAAAGCATTGGCGACCTCGCTCTCGGCCTTGTCCACGGCCGTCCAGGCGGCGGAATTGATCACGGCGGCGAACGGCGTGGCGTGGAAGGCGGCGCGGATCGAGGACTCGGCGGTGAGATCCAGTTCCGTCCGGGACGGCGCATGCAGCACAACCCCGTCAGGCCATGCGGCGCGCAGCAGTTCCAAGCCCACCTGCCCGGCGCCGCCGGTGACGAGAATATGCGTCGTTTCAGTCATTCGTCCTTACCTACGCGGTCCGCGACCGGACCAGCAAGACCAGCGGCGACAATCGTAATCGCGCGGAACGACCCCAGCGCTCCGGCCATTCCCTCCGCACAAGCAGGAGTGACGCTGATGACCGATATCAACACCGGATGGGACGAGCAGGACGGAGCCGAGACGCTGGACGAAGATGTCGTCGGCCGCGACGGCGAAATGCGCACCTTCGAGGAACTGCCCGACGTCCTCGACGTCACCCAGGCGGAGGGCGACACCGATGACGACGACGCCCTGATCGCCGAAGATCTGGACGATGCGGAGATCGTCGCACTGGAACGCGAGTCCGATCCCGGAGACGGCCGCGACGTGGACGATGAGCGCCCCGACGTCTTCGGCGGAGAATAGAGGCCGTGGCCGCGCGCAAGCTGGAGGCCTATCGGGCCAAGCGTGACTTTACAGTCACCGCCGAGCCGTCGGACGAAGCCGTCGTCGCCGCGTCCCCCCGCGCCCGGTTCGTCATCCAGAAGCACGCGGCTACGCGCCTGCATTACGATCTGCGGCTGGAGCACGAGGGCGTGTTTCTGTCGTGGGCGGTCACCCGCGGCCCCTCGCGCGATCCGCAAGACAAGCGGTTGGCGGTCAAGGTCGAGGACCATCCCCTCGCCTATGGCGACTTCGAGGGCGTCATCCCCAAAGGGCAGTACGGCGGCGGCACGGTGATGCTCTGGGACCGCGGCTGGTGGGCGCCGGAACCCGGCTTCGACCTCCAGAAGGGTCTCAAGCGCGGCGAGATCAAGCTGATCTTCGCCGGCGAGCGGATGAAGGGCGGCTGGGTCCTGGTTCGCCTCAAGAACGACCGGACCGGCGGCAAGCGCGAGAACTGGCTGCTGATCAAGCACCGCGACGCCTTTGCGAAGGACGACGACACGAGCTTCCTGGAGACATCCGCCGTCTCGATCGCGTCCGGCCGTACGATGGAGCAGATCGCCGCCGGCGAAGGCTCCTCCCCGAAGCCCTTCATGACCCAGGACGGTCAGCCCGCCGACGCGGTCTGGAACACCGCCGCATCCAGCCCGTCCGCCCCGAGCAAAGCCGCCGCGCGGGTCCGAACCAAGTCCAAAGCGAAGGCCATGCCTGGGTCGGCGGCGATGCCGACCTTCATCCCGCCGCAGCTGTGCAAGCTGGTTGATCGCCCGCCCACCGGCGCCGGTTGGGCTCACGAGATCAAGTTCGATGGCTACCGCATGCAGCTTCGCGTTCAGGGCGGAGAAGCGGCGCTCCGCACCCGGACCGGCCTCGATTGGAGCGATCGCTTTCCGCGCCTTGTGCAGGACGCCACGAGCCTCCCCGACGCCCTGATCGACGGCGAGGTCGTAGCGCTGGACTCTGACGGCTCCCCTTCGTTCGCAGGACTGCAAGCAGCGCTGTCCGAAGAGAACACCGACGATCTGATCTTCTTCGCCTTCGACCTGCTACACGCCGCAAACGCGCCACTGGTCGACCAGCCCCTCGAGGCCCGCAAGCAACGCCTCCAGGCGCTTCTGCCGAAGACGGGCGATCGCATCCGTTATGTCGAGCACTTCACCAGCGGCGGCGAGGCCGTGCTGCAGTCGGCCTGTCGGATGTCGCTTGAGGGCGTCGTCTCCAAGCGGCTGGACGCTCCCTATCGGTCCGGCAAGAGCGCGGCCTGGACCAAGGCCAAGTGCCGGGCGGGCCACGAGGTGGTCATCGGCGGCTGGACCACGACGGGCGAGGCGTTTCGCTCATTGATCGTCGGTGTCTATCGCGACGGCTATCTCGCCCATGTGGGGCGCGTTGGCACGGGATTTGGTCGCGAGAAGGTGACCAAGCTTGTCCCCGCCCTCAAGCGGCTGGCGCGAAAAACCTCGCCCTTCAGTGGGCCAAGCGCGCCGCGCGGCGGCGACGGCGTTCATTGGGTGGAGCCCGAGCTCGTCGCCGAGATAGAATTCGCGGGGTTCACGGGAGAGGGCGCGGTGAGACAGGCGTCGTTCAAAGGCCTGCGAGAGGACAAGCCCGCCAAGACCGTCGAGGCCGAGGCGCCCGCGGCGGTGGAGCATGCTGAACTGGCCTCCCCGTCCCCCTTAGGCGCAAAACGCGGCAAGGCGACGGTACGAGGCGTCTCGATCTCCAATCCCCACAAGGCGTTCTGGCCCCAGGTCAACAACGACGCCCCCGTCACCAAGCTGCAATTGGCTGAGTACTTCGAGACCGTCGGGGCGTGGATGCTCGACCATATCCGGGGCCGCCCCTGCTCGGTCATTCGAACGCCCGACGGGATCGGTGGTGAGACTTTCTTTCAACGCCACGCCGGCAAGGGCGTCTCGGCCCTGATCGACGCCGTCACCGTCAAGGGCGATCGCAAGCCCTACCTCGTCTTCAACACCCTCGAGAGCCTAGTGGCCGCCGCCCAGTGGGGGGCGACTGAGCTGCATCCCTGGAACTGTGCGCCCAATGCGCCGGAAGTCCCGGGACGCCTTGTCTTCGACCTGGACCCCGCACCCGATGTCGACTTCGAAGTTGTCGTCGAAGCCGCGCGGGAGATCCGCGACCGCCTCGAAGCGCTGGGCCTGGCGCCGTTCTGCAAGACGACGGGCGGCAAGGGCCTCCATGTGGTCACGCCTGTGAAGGCCGAGGGCGCCGACTGGGACGCGGCCAAGGCCTTCGCCCGCGAGGTGTGCGCCCGCATGGCCGCCGACAGTCCGGACCGCTACCTCATCAGAATGGCCAAGAAGGATCGCGGCGGCCGCATCTTCCTTGATTATCTGCGCAATGACCGGATGAGCACGGCGGTCGCCCCGATGTCCCCCCGGGCCCGTCCGGGCGCACCGGTGTCCTGGCCCTTGAACTGGACGCAGGTTCGCAAGGGGCTTGATCCGTCACGGTTCAACCTGGCTACGGCGCCGGACCTCCTCAAGGATCTGGACGCTTGGGACGCGTATGCGGATAGCGAGCGCAGTCTGGTCCAGGCGATCCGCAAACTGGAAAAGGGGAAACCCTAGCTGGCCTTCTTGCGGGCGGCCTTGGAGGGCTTGCTACGCGTCGCCTTGCGAGGCTTGGGCGCATCACCCAAGCTGCGGCGCAGCGCCTCCATCAGATCCACGACATTGGTCTCTTCCGGGGCCTCTACAGTGACCTTGCGGCCCTTGCCCTTGCGCTTCTCGGCGATCAGATCGCGCAGCGCGTCCTCGTAGCGGTCCTTGAACTGCTCGGGGTCAAAGGGCCCCTCCTTTTGTTCGATGATCTTCTGAGCGATCTGGATCATGGCCGCGTCGGCCTTGAGGTCGGGAATGTCATCGAAATAGTCGGCGACGTCGCGCACCTCCCCGTGCGTGCGAAGCGTCCAGGCCACCATGCCGTTGTCGCGGGGTTCGATCGCCAGGAGCCGCTCACGCTGATGCATGACGACGCGGCCAAGCGCGACCTGCCCTTCCTTGCGCATCGCCTCGCGGACGACCGCATAGGCCTCGGCGGCCAGCTTGCCGTCGGGTACGAGGAAATAAGGATTATCCCAGTAGAGGCGGTCGATCTCGGCGGCCGAGACAAAGCGCTCAATGTCGATCGTTCGAGTGCTTTCCAGCCGGACGCTGTCGATCTCCTCCTGAGTGATGACTACGTACTGGTCCTTTTCGTAGGCGTAGCCCTTGACGATGTCGGCGCGCTCGATCGGCCCCAGGTCCGGGTCCGTCGGGACCATGCGGATCCGGTTGTGGGTGGTTTTGTGCAGCATGTTGAAGCGCACATCGCCCTGGGAGTCGGTTGCGGTGTAGAGGGCGACGGGACAGGTCACGAGCGATAGGCGCAGATGCCCCTGCCAGGTGGGTCGGCCAGCGGCCATGAGCATTCCTCCCAACTGATAGGGATCAAACGGAAAGTCTGCGGCCGGCGTTCCCGTCGCACGAGGCCTGCGCAGCCTCTAGAAAACGGATCACGGCCAGCTCGAAGGCGCGCGCAGAGCGACCAGGCTTCAGCGGCAAGGCGCCTTGCTCATAGGCCTCCAGCACCAAGGGATGAATGTAGGAGCCGCGGCACACAGCGGCGGTGTTGCCCAGGACGCCCGCTACGGCCTTCACACAGGCCGCGACGTTCCGCTTGGCTTCGGCCGTGCTGGCGGCGCGGGGGCGCTGGCACAGCGCGCGGGCCGCGCCCAAGGTGCCCGCCCAGGTGCGAAAGTCCTTGGCGGAGAAATCACGCCCCATCGTCTCTCTTATGTAGGCGTTCACATCGGCGGACTCGACCGAGCGCCGCGCTCCCTCCGCGTCGAAATACTGGAAGAGGCGCTGACCGGGAATGTCCTGGCAGGCCTTCACGATCCGCGCCAAGCGGCGGTCGCGAAACCCGGTTTTATGCGTCTTGCCGCTCTTGCCCTTGAACTCGAACGTGCCGCCCACGCCTGTCAGAGCGGCGTGCCGATCCCGCAAGGTCGTCAGACCGAAGCTCTTGTTTTCCCTGACATAGGCCTCGTTTCCAACCCGGATTAGAGTCAGTTCCATCAATCGCACGACAGCGGCGATGACCTTCTCGCGCGAAAGTCCACGCCGCGTCAGGTCCTTCTCGATCCGTGCGCGGAGGCGAGGCAACGCGCGGCCGAACGCGATCATGCGCTCGAATTTCATCCCGTCCCGATCACGGCGCCAGGCCTGATGGTAGCGATACTGCTTGCGCCCCCTGGCGTCGCGCCCCGTCGCCTGGATATGACCATTCGCAGCCGGGCAGATCCATACCTCGGTCCAGGCCGGCGGAACCGCCAATGCCTGGATCCGCGCCAAGGTATCGGGATCCTCCAGACGCTTTCCTTGAGAGTCGAAGTATCGCCAGCCATCGGAGCCCAACGATCGACGGACGCCGGGGTCATCGTCGTTCACATAGGCCAAGGTCGCATCGACCGACCTCTCGAAAGCAGTGTCCTTGGGCATCACGTCGCTCCGCACTTTCTTGCGGAAGCCAGGCCCCAAGGAACGGTTCCGCAGGTTTGAGACGCCCCGCTTCCACGTCCGGTCGCAGACTGGCCGCGTATCACGAGCTCATTTGAAGCCTCGCCTCCCCAGAGGGTCCGTTGTGAAAGCCGCCAAACGCCCGAAGGCCACCACGCCCAACAAGACCTGCGCCGCCTGCGGTCGCCCCTTCTCGTGGCGCCGCAAGTGGGCGCGGGACTGGGATAACGTGAAGACCTGCTCCGATCGCTGTAAGGCGCTACTCCGAAGCGGACGCACGGCGGCCGCTTAGTGAGCGCCAGCGCTACTCGGCGGCGTAGACCAGCGGGTGGGTGTGAGCCCAGAGATGGGCGCGATAGGTGTCGAAGCACTGCTCGCCGCAGATCAGGCGCATCACCGCGCCCTCTGCGATGAAGCGTGCGCGGGACGAATCTTCCTCCACGAGTGGAACCAGCGCCTCGGCGTTCCAAGCCTTGGAATGCTCGATGTCGAGCTGGGCATGCAGCGCGAAGTACTTGCGCGCCTCGGGCGCGACGCCCACCCGTTTCAAGCCGGCGTCGACGCACGCCACGCGCGTCGGCGCGGTCAGCTCCACCACGCCCAAGGCGCCGATCGACTGCCAGACGTAGCGCCGTGTGGTCGCAAACGCAGTCATGGTGTTGGCCAGGCACAGCGATTGCCAGAGGGTCGCATCGATCGTCGGTGTGAGGCCCAGCATCGCCGTGGTTCGCGTCAGCATCGGTCCGTGCATTCCGCGCGAACTGCCCCGCCCCATTTCGTCCCAGTAGTTACGCGCCAGTTCGAGCTTCGCACGATCCGGCGCCTTCACCTGGGTCATGGCCACAAGGTCGTCAAAACCCGCTTCTCCGGCGGCCTCCTGCGTCAGGAACCACTTCAAGTCCTCGAGCGAGGCCTGGCTCTCCAGCCAATCGAACAGCGGATCCCACTGACCGGGACCATGATCTTTCAAGGCCTCGAACCACGCCACAAACTGCTCAGCGTCGGTCGGAACATGTTCGACAAGCGGCGCAATGTGACTGCGAAACGCCTCGATGAACGCGCCTTCCGCCTCACGCATTCGATGCTCGCACTCCAGATCGCGTCGCCATTCGTGGCTTGGAGCGGCCGGCGCCAGGCGCGAATGGTTCCAGTGGGCCAGCGCGCGGTGCAACGCTTCGGCGTCAGGAAATTGAGCGTTGAAAGCGCCCAAACGAGAAAGACGTTCGCCGCCGTGCAAGGTGAGCACTCCTAGATTCTCTGGGGAGAAAAGGGCCGGCCTCTGTGACCGGCCCGATTTGACGACGCTTAGCGTTCAGCGCCGCCGTCGCCGGTGCGACCGGGTTCGATCGATCCAGTGTCCACGCCACCGGCCACGCCGTCGTTCAGATTGTCTTCGGCGGTCCGTTCGGCGCCTTGGTCGCCGCGGCGCTCGCGGTCGGCCTGCTGGTTTTGCTGACCGGGCTGGGTCTGCTGACGGTCGTCCTGCTGCTGCTGCGGCTGACGCGTCTCGCCCTGCTGATTTTGCTGACCCGCCTGCTGACGTTGGGCTTCGTTCGCCTGTTGCGGCATGCGGTCTTGATTGTTCGGGGTCTCACCCATGGTCGTCGTCCCTTTTTCGATTGGCCGCACCGTGGATCGGTTGGCAGGGTGACAACGGGTGGCTTGCGCGTGTCGTTCCTGTGTCGAGAGAACGACACGGGAGCGATCGCCTATCGGCGCAAGGCGAAACCTACGGACACCATACGCGGCGCGGCGAAGCTGGTCACGCCGTCCGCCGTCTGGCCAACGGCCAGGTGATGGTTCAACAAGTTGTCGGCGGCGACGTAGACTTCGCTCGCGGGCGAAAGCCTCCAACCGACCCGTGCGTCCAGCCCCGCGCCAGCCTTCAGGCGGCGCAGGTTGAGGTCGTCTTCATAGCGCATGCCCTCGTACCGCAGGTCGATATCGACGCTCAGCCGCTCGATTGGACGCCAGCCTGCGCCGGCGGTCACCGCCCAGGCTGGAGCCTGAGCGGGGCGCTTGCCAGTCAACTGCCCCGCAGCGTTCGCGCCGTCGACACGCGCGTGGGTCCAGGACGCGGCGGCGCGCGCGGTCCAGGCCGGGGACAGTTGAACCGCGACATCGCCCTCAAGACCGTAGGCGTTGATCTCGCCAACATTGCGCCGCTGGCGTAGCACCCCGCCCGCCGGGATGAAGCCGGCGACCGGGAAACTACCGGGCCCGACGCCTACGGTCACATTCGTCACCGGATCACGCACCTGATTGTAGAAGACCGCCAGGTTCCATTTCAGGGCGCCCTCGCCCGTCAGGCCGGCCTCCGCGCCGTAGAGGGTTTCCGGCTTCAGCGCCGCATTGGCCTCGGTAACGTCATTGCCGACCCGGAAGGGACGGTGCAGTTCGTTCAAGGTCGGAGGCCGGAAACCGGCATAGGCCGCCGCGCGCCACCAAGTCTTGCCTTGGAGCCGCTGGCGAAACCCGGCGCGGGCGGTGGGCGTAGCGCCCGAAGCGTCCGCAATCGTCGCATCAAGGGTCGCCAATCCGGTCAGCGCGTCGCGCTCGCGCCGCACGCCGGCGTAGGAACGCCAGCCATCCAGGCGGGCGCCGAGGATGAATGCGCGGTCTTCGCTCGCCAGTGCGGCCTCGCCGTAAAGGCCGCCCACCAGCGTGCGGCCGCCGGCTTGGCGTAGTCGGGTGAAAGCGCCGGACTGATAGCGGAAGCGTTCATTGACACGACCTTCGGCGGCGCGGACGTCGCCGCCCAGCTCCCAGCTCCAGTCACCCTCTCGCCCCTGCCAGGCGGCGTTGAGCCCATACCCTATGGCCGGAGTCGAAAACTGGTCGTTGGCGGGCGTGGTCGAGATCCGGCCGGCCGCAACGGCGACGGAGGTGTTCTCCAGATCGCTACGTCGCGCCCAGGCTTGAACCCGCCAAGTCTCACTGGCCACGGTGACGGCCAGGGATCCGCCCGTGGCGTTCGAACGCGCTCCCGCAAGGCCCGCGTCCCGCCGCTCCTGGAACACGCCCGCGCGGATCGCCCAGCGCATGGCGTCACTCTCCCCCTGGACCCTGACGGCGACAGACCGATCGTCCAAGGTCGTAGGCGTATCAGCCGCGCCGCGTCGCTCACCGCGAACCGGAGAGTATCCGTCGGTGCGCGAGCTGCTGGCGGTCAGTAACAGATGATCCATCCCGAAAGTCGCGGCGCCACGCCAGCTGTCGCGAACGCCGACCTGGGCTGTGAGACTGGAAAGCCCGCCGCCAGCCGCCCGCTCGCGCAGAGCCACGACGCCCGTCAGCGCGCCTGCGCCGTAGGGACCAGCGCCCGCGCCGCGCACGATGGCCGCGCCGGAAAGGCCCTCGCCCGGCAAGGCGGTCCAGATCACCCACCCGCCGAACGGATCGTTCTGCGGCGCGCCATCCAGCGTGACCAAGGCCCGGCCAGCGCCCGAGGGCGCCACGCCACGCAGCGAGAGGCCCTGGATCGTTGGATTGGCGGCGTCGCTGCCCGTCCTTCGGAACAGCGACACACCCGGCGTTGTCTTCAGCACCTTGTCGAGCCTCGCCGCGGCGCCGAGCGCCTGAGCGTCATAGCGCGCGGTCGAGAACGCCTCCTGTCCAGCAAGCGGCGGCAACCGGGGCGCTTCTACAACAACGACGGGGACCGGAGTTGGCGGGGCGTCTAGCGGCACGGGGTTACTCTCTAGAGCGCTTGAGGTGGGGACGGCTACGACTGGAGGACGCGCGGGAGCGGGTCAAGGCGTCACCACCTCCCCCAAGCCGGCCGTTGTCGCAGCGACGGCTTGAACTAAGCTGGGCGGCATGAGTCGCCCCCCTATCGAGCCCCAGCAGGCCCGCCTGAAGATGGCGGATATCGCCAGGCTGGCGGGGGTGTCGACCTCGACGGTCTCACGCGCCCTGGCGGGGAATCCCTCCATACCCCAGCCGCTGCGCGATCAGATCAGTGAGCTCGCCCGTACGCACGGCTATGTGATCAACCAGTCGGCGCGGAGCTTGCGGCTCCAGAAGACCCACACGATCGGCCTGATCGTCCCTCTGGGTCATGAGCGCGATCAGCTGATCAGCGATCCATTCTTTCTGGAGATGATCGGCCGTCTCGCCGATGAGATCACCGGCCGAGGCTATGAGGTGCTGCTCAACAAGGTCGTGGCGCCCCGCGCCGATTGGTTGCGGCGAATCGTGCAGTCCCACCGCTCTGATGGCCTGCTGATCATCGGTCAAAGCGACCAGCATGACGCGCTGAATGCGCTGGCTGACAGCTATCGACCACTAGTCGTGTGGGGCGGCGACACCCCCGGACGCCGCTACTGCACTGTGGGCTCAGACAATGTCGCCGGCGCACGGCTGGCCACCCAGCACCTGATCGCCCAGGGGCGACAACGGATCGCCTTTCTCGGTCCGCCCGGCGCCCCCGAGGTTGAACTGCGGCGAGAAGGCTATCTCCAAGCTCTGAGCGAGGCGGGTCTTAGCCCATCGCCAGAACTGAGCGCTCCGGCCCACTTCACGGTGGAGTCGGCCGAGCCCTCTGTGCGCGCGCTGATCGACAGCGGCGCGGCCTTCGACGGCGTTCTGGCGGCGTCCGACCTGATCGCGGTCACGGCGATCAACACCTTGAACGCTGCGGGCCGATCGGTCCCGACCGATGTCGCCGTGGTCGGTTTCGACGACATCAGCTTGGCGCGCTATAGCGCCCCGCCTCTCACAACGGTTCGTCAGGATCTGGCCGAGGGCGCGCGCGCCATGGTGGATCTTCTTTTCCGCCGGATATCCGGCGCGCCGACAGAGTCGATCTTCATGGCGCCCGAACTGGTCGTTCGCGGCACCTCAGTCCCGGAAGCGTAACTGTTGCCAAATTAGCGCAATCGATTGCGAATATCAGTTCGTTTCGATTTTTCATCTTCGCAATCGTTTGCGCTCATTCCAATCTCACGCTCGAAGCCTCCACCAAAAGAAGCGGGGGCGCCTGAGGAGGAAGATATGAACCGGCAAAAGTCTCGCCTGCTCGTGAGCGTGGCTGTGCTCGCGATGCTGCCGATGGCGGCTCACGCTCAGCAAGCCAGCAGGAGCAACGATCAAGACGTCCTGGAGCTCGACTCGGTCGTCATCACCGCCTCGCGCGATGGCGCGACCAAGATGAACTCGTCCATTTCCGTCAGCGCGCTGTCGGCCGACCAGATCCTGGCTCAGGCCCCGCGCTCGACCGCTGAAATTTTCCGGGGCCTGCCCGGCGTGCGGTCGGAAGCGACCGGCGGAGACGGCAACGCCAACATCGCCGTGCGCGGCCTGCCCGTGGCCTCGGGCGGCGCAAAGTTCCTGCAGCTGCAGGAAGACGGCCTGCCGGTCATGGAGTTCGGCGACATCGCGTTCGGCAACGCCGACATCTTCCTGCGCGCCGACCAGAGCGTCTCGCGCATCGAGTCGGTACGGGGCGGTTCGTCCTCGACCTTCGCCTCGAACTCCCCCGGCGGCGTGATCAACTTCATCAGCAAGACCGGTGAGGTCGAGGGCGGCGAGATCGCCCTGACCAAGGGCCTCGGCTACGACCACACCCGCCTGGATTTCGACTATGGCGCGCCCCTCAGCGACACCCTGCGCTTCCACGTCGGCGGCTTTTACCGCGAGGGTGAAGGCGCTCGGAAGTCCGGTTACACCTCTGAGAAGGGCGGCCAGATCAAGGCCAACCTGACCAAGGACTTCGAGAACGGCTTCGTCCGGCTGAACGTCAAATACCTGAACGATCGCGCCGTCGGCTACCTTCCGATGCCGACCCGCGTGACGGGCTCGAACAGCGATCCCGACATCGGCTCGTTCCCCGGCTACAACATTGGTCGCGACGATCTGCAGTCCGTCTACCTGACCAGCAACCCCGGTCTGGACGGCGACGGCAACCGCCGGATCAGCAAGGTCGCCGACGGCATGCACCCAGACACCCTGCAGTTCGGCGCCGAGGCGAAGTTCGACGTCGGCGGCTGGAAGATCGAGGACCGCTTCAAGGTCGCCAAGACCTCGGGCCGCTTCGTCGCGCCCTTCCCCGCCGAGGTGTTGTCGGCCCAGGCCTTGGCGACGTCGATCGGCGGCGCCGGCGCGACCCTGCGCTACGCCAACGGCCCCAGCGCCGGCCAGACGATCACCTCGCCGGCCAGCCTGAACGGCAACGGTCTGGCGATGCGGGTCCACATGTTCGACGTCGAGATCAACGACTTCGGCAACGCCATGAACGATCTGAAGCTGTCGCGCAGCTTCGACACGGGCGGTGCGGTGATCGACCTCACGGTGGGCTACTACAAGTCCCGCCAGACGATCGCCATGGACTGGCTTTGGAACACCTTCGTCTCGGAAGTTAAGGGCGACAACGCCGCTTTGCTGGACGTCTACAACAGCGCCGGAACCAAGCTGACCCAGACGGGTCTGGCCGCCTACGGGGTGCCGCTGTGGGGCAACTGCTGCACCCGCCGCTATGACGTCACCTACGACATCGACGCGCCCTATCTGAGCCTGTCGAGCCGCATCGGCGCGCTGAGCGTCGACGCCAGCCTCCGTCGCGACGAAGGCAAGGCGCGCGGGCTTTACGCCGGCGCCAAGCAGGCCACGCGGGACGTCAATGGCGACGGCGTGATCCAGAACGTCGAGCAAAGCGTGTCGGTCATCGACAACGCCAACGCCTCGCCGGTCAACTATGACTGGGGCTACACCTCCTGGTCGCTGGGCGCGAACTACCAGTTCAACCCCGACGTGGCGGCCTTCGCCCGCGTCAGCCGCGGCGGTCGCGCCAACGCCGACCGTCTGCTGTTCGGCAAGGTCCGGGCCGACGGCACGGTGTCCAAGGAAGACGCCGTCGACATGGTCGACCAGGTCGAGGGTGGCGTTAAGTACCGCCGCAACGGCTTTGGCTTGTTCGCCACCGCTTTCTGGGCCCGCACCCAGGAGCAGAACTTCGAGGCCACCAGCCAGAAGTTCTTCGACCGCACCTACAAGGCCAAGGGCATCGAACTGGAGGCCAGCTACCGGATCGGCGATATCTCTGTCACCGGCGGCGCCACCTATACGGACGCCGTGATCGACAAGGACGCCCTGACCCCGGCGGTCGTCGGCAACACCCCGCGCCGCCAGGCCAAGTGGGTCTATCAGTTCGCCCCGACCTGGACGATCAGCGACAAGGCCACGATCGGCGCCAGCGTCATCGGCACGACCAAGGCCTACGCTCAGGACGACAACCAGCTGATCTTCCCGGCCTACGCCCAGGTGAACGCCTTCGCCGAGTACAAGCTCGCCGAGACCCTCTCACTGTCGGTCAACGCCAACAACCTTTTCAACAAGGTTGGTTTGACCGAGGCCGAAGAAGGCGCGATCACGGCAGGGTCGGTCAATGCGATCCGCGCCCGCTCGATCAACGGCCGCACCGTCACGGCGACCCTTCGGTACAGCTTCTAGTCCCCATCGCCGGCGGGTTTCCTGCCCCGCCGGCGCCTCGGCCTCGCCAGAGCGCGCCCCACGCCCTGGCGAGGCCACTCCTTCGCGAGCGTCCCGGCATGATTTCCATCGCTTCGAGCCACACCTCCCACACCGACGCCGTTCAGGCCCGGGTCGCGGCGCTGTGGCCGATCGTCGAAGCCCGCTTTACGAAAGTGTACGGCCAGGATGCGCGCGGCCCTGCGGTTCTTGATCGCCTGAAGAAGAGCCTGCTTGAAGCCGCCCACGCCCGGCCAGAGCCATTGCGGCCGCTCGATGCGGCGCGGGCGGTCAACCCGGCCTGGCTGCACGCTTCGGGTCAGAGCACCTACACCTTTTACGTCGATCGCTTCGCTGGCGACCTCAACGGCGTTCGCGGCAAGCTGGACTACCTCTCCGAGCTGGGCGTGCGCTGGCTTCACCCCTTGCCGCTGCTGGAGCCCCGCCCTGGCGACAGCGATGGCGGCTTCGCGGTCGCCGACTATCGCAAGGTCGATCCGCGCCTGGGTACGATCGACGACCTGGAAGCCTTGGCCGGCGACCTGCGCCAGCGCGACATGGGGCTGATCCTTGATGTCGTCTGCAACCACACCGCACGCGAGCACGCCTGGGCGGTCAAGGCTCGGGCGGGCGATCCCGCCTATCGCGACTACTACATCGTGCTACCGGACGCCCAGAGCGCGGCCACCCGCGATCGCGAGCTCATCGACGTGTTCCCCGACACGGCGCCGGGCAGCTTCACCTATGACGCGGACATGGGCGGCTATGTCTGGACCACCTTCTATCCGTTCCAGTGGGACCTGAACTACGCTAACCCCACCGTCTTCGCCGAGATGCTGGACGTGCTAATCTTCCTGGCGGCCAAGGGCGCCCAAGGGTTCCGGCTCGACAGCGCCCCGTTCCTCTGGAAACAGGCCGGCACCACGTGCCGCAACCTTCCGCAGACCTACGATATCGTCGAGGCCTGGCGCGCGGCCCTGTCGATCGTAGCGCCGGGCGTCGTGCTGCTGGCCGAGGCGATCGAAAGCGTCGAGGACGTCCTGCCCTTCTTCGGCGGCGCGTCGCCGGGCTGCAACCTCGCGTACAACAACGTGGTCATGACCGCGCTCTGGGCGGCGCTGGCGGATGGCGATGCTTCCATCGCTCGACGCTGCCTGGCGGTCGCCTCGCGCAAGCCGGCCCAAGGGGCCTGGCTGAACTATGTCCGCTGCCATGATGATCTGATCTGGAACGCCCTGGCCGGATACGCCTCGCCTGCCGATCTGCAGCGATGGTCGAACGCCTATGGCTGCGGCGAGAGCTTCTCACGCGGGCGCGCCTTCCAGACTGCAGAGGGGGGCGTTCCGTCGACCAATGGCATGGCGGCCGCACTCGCCGGCCTAGCCCTGGACCTCGACGGCGGCAGCCTCGGCGCGCGGCGGCTCATCCTCCTGTACGGCATCATCCACGCGCTGGACGGCTGGCCGCTGATCTACATGGGCGACGAGATCGGGCTCGATAACGACGAGGCCTATCAGGACGACCCGCTGCGGGCCGGCGACGGACGCTGGCTGCACCGCCCGCAGATGGACTGGTCGCTGGCCGAACGTCGACAGGAGACGGGCTCGGTGCAGGCCGAGCTGTTCGCCGCCTTCGCAAGGCTGAGCCGGCGCGCGCAAGAGCTGGCGGCGTTCGGCGTAGCCGGCCCAGCCCGTCCGATCGCGGTCTCGGCGCAGGCGGTCCTGGCTTTCGTGCGTGACGAGGGCGCACGGCTGTTCCTGTGTCTCGCGAACCTCTCCGACGCGCCTCAAGAGGTCGATCTGCCCCCGGCGTTCGTCCAGGAGGCCGAGGACGTGCTGGACGACGGCCCCGCGCCCGGCGGGCGGGTCCGCCTGCCGCCCTACGGCCTCCGCTGGCTGGTCGCCCGATGAGCCGGATCGCCGCGATCGAGTTGGGCGGCACCAAGGTGATGGTCGCCTTCGGATCGGGTCCTGATGACCTGTCACCGCCCCTCCGCATCCCCACCACCACGCCGGCCGAGACCCTGGCGCGGATCGAGGACGCCCTCGCCGCCGAGCAGGGTCGTTTCGACGCGATCGGCGTGGCCAGTTTTGGTCCCATTCGCCTGGATCCCGCCGCGCCGGACTGGGGTCACATCCTCAAGACCCCCAAGCCCGGCTGGTCGCAGGCCGACGTGGCCCCACGCCTTGTTAAGCGGTTCGATCGACCGCTGGCCCTCGATACTGACGTGAACGGCGCGGCCCTGGCCGAAGGGCTCTGGGGCGCGGCCCAGGGGTTGGATGACTACGCCTATGTCACGGTCGGGACCGGCGTCGGCGTGGGTCTCGTGGCCAACGGCGCGCCGACCCACGGCCTGCTGCATCCCGAGGCCGGCCATATCCTGGTCCGGCGGGACGCGGCCCGGGATTCGTTCGCCGGCGCCTGCCCGTTCCATGGCGATTGCCTCGAAGGCCTGATCAGCGGGCCAGCCCTAGCTGCGCGAACCGGTGCGCCCGGCGAGTCGCTGTCGAGCGATGACCCCGTGTGGGCGCTTGTCGCCGACTATCTGGCCCAGCTTGTCGCCAACCTCGCCTTGATCGCCTCACCGCGGCGCGTGATCATCGGCGGCGGCGTCGGGGGCAATCCCCAGTTGCTGACGCAGACGCGGACGCGGCTACAGACGCACCTGGCCGGCTACCTCGCGCCGCTTGAAACGCGCACTCAGATGGACGCCTTCGTCACAGCCCCGGGCCTTGGCGCAAACTCGGGCCTGCTCGGCGCGGTGGCGCTTGGCCTTCGACAACACGCCCTTCGACGCCAGGAGCAGACGCCATGACCCAGACCGCCCCGGATGCGTCGCGCGATCCGCGCCTGATCCGCATCCTGACCTATCTGATGTTCATGATGTTCGCGATGACCACCGACTCGGTCGGTGTGATCATTCCGCATGTCATCAAGACCTTCGAGCTGGGCATGGCTGCGGCCGGATCGTTTCACTACGCCAGCATGACCGGCATCGCGCTGGGCGGGGTGTGTCTGGGCTTCCTGGCCGACCGGCTCGGCCGCAAGGCGACGATCGTCCTGGGGCTTGTGGCGTTCGCCGTCACAGCCTTCCTCTTCGCGGTCGGCAAGGATTTTGGCTTCTTTGTCGCCCTGCTCTTCCTGTCAGGTCTGGCGATCGGGGTCTTCAAGACCGGGGCCCTGGCCCTGATCGGCGACATCTCGTCCTCGACCCGCGCCCACACCGCCACCATGAACATGGTCGAAGGCTTCTTTGGCCTCGGCGCCATCATCGGACCGGCCATCGTGACCGCGCTCCTGGCGCAGGGCGCGTCGTGGAAGTGGCTCTATGTGATCGCCGGCGGGCTTTGCGTGCTGCTGATCATCGCTGCGCTAAACGTTCGCTATCCGAAAACCCCGCCGGCCGCGCAGCAGAAGCTGGATCCCCGGGTGACACTGGCCATGTTCGGCAACCCTTACGCCTTGGCCTTCAGCTTCGCGATCATGCTCTATGTCGGGATCGAGACGGCGATCTATGTCTGGATGCCGACCCTGCTGGCCGACTACAAGGGCCCCGCGGTGTTCTTGGCGGCCTACGCCCTGTCGGTGTTCTTCGTCCTGCGCGCCGCTGGCCGCTTCCTCGGCGCATGGCTCCTGAATCGCCTGGCCTGGACGCAGGTCGTGGCGATCTGCAGCGCGGCGATCCTGATATGCTTCGCCGCCGCCTTGGCCGGCGGCCGCGCCGTGGCCGTCTACAGCCTGCCGATCTCGGGGCTATTTATGTCGGTGCTCTATCCGACGATCAATTCCAAGGGCATCAGCTGCTTCCCCAAGGCCGAGCATGGCTCGGTCTCGGGCGTGATCCTGTTCTTCACCTGCGTTAGCGCGGTGATCTCACCCTGGATGATGGGCCTGATCAGCGACCGCTTCGGCGACGCCGCCTACGGCTTCGCCTTGGCCACGGGCCTGGCCGCGCTCCTGGCGGGACTTGCGGTCGTGAACCTGGTCTTCGATCCCAGCCGCTATCGACTGGCCGCGCGTGAAGGCCTCGACTACGCCGAGGCGTGATGCGTGGCGCGCTGCCTTGAGGAACTTGGCCGAGCTCCGCTATCGACAATCCCGCCATGTTTGAGGGAAGCGGCCTCAGACGGCTCCGCGCCGATCGCGAACCATCCTGTTTGATGATGCGGAAGGCGGGTGGCGAAGACATCATCAGCTTGCCGCAGGCCACGACCCGCCAGGACGTCGCCGCCCCCGTCAAACTGCAACTCTATCCCGAATTGAAAGCCGCTCCGCGATGTAGCGGCGGCTTTCGCAACGTCCGGCGATTCTACTGCCGCAAAGCTGGCATCCCCGATCTAACCTTCCCCGACCTTCCCCGACCTTCCCCGACCTTCGCGACACGCCCAGCGCTCTTGGCTTAAACTGGCACGGAGACTCTACCGGAAGGACCTCGAAAACACGGCGCGGCGGCAGGTAGGCAAGCGAACAAGCCAACACGCGATTTGCCAGTTGCAGCCCCAAGAAGGCTCCTGTATCGAACCCCCTCCCCCGCCGACGTGATTTGCGTCGTCGATCCGGATGGCCCGGTGGCGGAGTGGTGACGCAGCGGACTGCAAATCCGTGCACGCCGGTTCGATTCCGGCCCGGGCCTCCAACCACAGCTTCCGAAGGCTTCAAGATCATCCCTTGCGCTACGGCGCAGGCGCGCGCTCGACGCAACGAGTCTTGGTCGGCAGCGGGGCGCGGGCCGAGCTGCTGCGCCTTTTTACGGCGGCGAGACCGATAGAGTCCTAAGCGGTCGTCAGACGTCAGAGCAGACGCAAAACCTGGCGGCTATCGCCGGACCGTGTTTGGCGGCGCCCAACGCACGGCATGACGCCGCAAGGACCCCAGCAAGACCATCAGCGCGCGCATCAAGCTAACCCGCTTCTGAGGCGAGCCAGCGCAAGACAGCAGCAAAAACGCACAGGCAAAACCGAAAAACACAAAGTCAAAACCGCAACCCGGCGCCCATTTTGGGTTAAAATTCGAGACATTTATTCACTTCAGATAATTCAATCGAAGGCCGGCGTGAAAAAATATTCAAACACACCGACAAATTCACAACCCGCAATCGCGATGTCTAGCACTCGAGAATTTTAAAACAATCGCGCCATTCATATTCAAAAAATATGCACATAAGCGAGGTATAAACGTTCAAAACACATCAAAATACACGCATAATACGCCAGTAAAAAGCCAAACAATCATATCTGTGAAAATATAGCCAGCAATCATCGCCCAAGACAGCCTGCATAACGTTCCGCCTTGGAGCTCAAAGCTGCGCAGATCAGCAATCGCGATATTTCCTTGGCAAGATGAATATGGACTCGTCTAAATCCGTACAATTCAAAAGCAGGTTGTATTTTCAACGCCAGAGGCCCCGAGGAAAACGCGCCGAAAACGAGTACGAATTTTAGTCCGATTTCCAAAGACATAAGCCTTCTGATCCGCGCCTTTTGCCTGCAACAGCACACGTCCTGCTTTTAGCGCATTGTGTCGCCGTCCAATTTTGACTATCGACCAACGCTGCGGCCAGTTTGCCGCAAATGGGATCGATCTTGGGAGACTAGCCAGATGGCTATCACGCTTGCCCAGCTGACGTCGTACTTTACGAACGCCAACGCTGGCACCGCCCCGACCGCCACGCAAACCGCGGCGCTGCAGGGTATCTTCAATCAGAACGCCACCGCCGTTCTCAACGACGCCGCCGCTCTGCAGGCCGCGATCGACCTGGGCTCGGACACGACGACCGCCGTCAGCGTCCAGACCTACCAATACTTCCTCGGCTTCGCGCCGAGCGAGGCTGGCCTCGCCGCCCTGAACGCCGCCTATGTCGGCTCGGGCGCGCAAGCCGCCACCAACGGCGAAAACCGCTACATCGCCCAGTCGGTGTCGCTGGCGATGCAAAACGCCACCGCCAAGGCCGCCTTCTCGGCCAAGGTCGGCGCTATGTCGTACGCCGACGCCGCCACCCTGATGTACAACGAAATCGTTGGTTCGACCGCCGCCGCCGCGGCGGGGATCAATGTCGCCAACGCCGTGTCGTTCCTGACCAGCGCTTCGGCCATCGCCTACTACACCGCCTTCGTGAAGGCTAACGCAGGCCTTGGCGCCAACCCGTCGGCCGCCGACATCGACCTGGCCGTCAAGGCCGCCCTGGTCGGCGCGATCCTGAACGCCGCCACCACCTTCAACAACGGCGCTGGCGTCGGTTCGTACGCGACCGCCGCGAACAACCTGATGAAGGACCTGGCTGACGACGGTCACCTGACCGCCAACAACGCCGCCGGCATCAACCTGTTCACCAAGTACGCCACGCCGGTCACGCCGCAGGCTCTGAAGCTGACCACCGGCATCGACACCCTGACGGGCGGCGACGGTAACGACACCATCACGGGTCTGTTCGCTGAAGGCACCAACTCGGCCGTCGACACCCTGACCACCTTCGACACCATCGATGGCGGCGCGGGCGTTGACACGCTGAACCTGTACCTGAACGGCAAGAACAACAACAGCCTGCCGACCAACGCGACGATCAAGAACGTCGAAGTGGTCAACCTGTACGCGGACTCGACCCCGAGCACGACCCTGACCAACGCCGCGACCTACGGCAGCGCTCTGACGCAGCTGTGGCAGATCGGTCGCGAGCAGGACGTCACCAACCTGGCCGAAGGTCAGACGGCCGGCTTCCGCAACACCAGCGACGAGCTCTATGTCTACGCCAAGGCTGGCGCGACCTCGGTTTCGGTGGCCCTCGACGGCACCGACGACACCGACAGCGACCTCTACATCGGCGACTGGGGCGATGCGTCGAACGCCATCAAGTCGGTGACGATCACGGGCTCGACCGCCGACACCAACGATGACGGCGCCAACCAGACCTACCTCTATGTCGGCCTGGGCAAGAACGTCTCGACTCTGACGGTCAACTCGTCGGTCGACGTTTACGTGGCCTACGACAACAACTGGAACAACACCGGCGGCACGGTTCTGCGTACGCTCGACGCCTCGGGGAGCACCGGCGCCATCGCGTTCTACGCCAACGGCGACGTTCGCACGGTCACGACTGGTTCGGGCGCAGACAACGTCCAGATCAGCACCGCCACGGTGATCGACAATGTCGCCACCACGGCTGACGAAACGGTCTCGGCCTCGGTCACGACCGGCGCTGGCGACGACTACGTCTTTGTCAGCACCTCGGGCACGGGCGCGACCACGGTCTCGAGCGGCGAAGGCGATGACATCATCGAAATCGGCGGCGCAGGCAGCAACACCCTGACCGTCAATGCTGGCGCGGGTGACGACCTCGTCTACCTCTACGACAGCACGACGGTCAGCTGGTCGTCCTCGTCGACCGGCGTCAAGGACGTCGTCTCGGGCGGCGACGGCGTCGACACCCTGTCGTTCTCGGCTGCGGTTGCGACGGCGGTTTCGGGCGGCACGACCTTCGAGCGCGCCATCGACGGCTTCGAAAAGGTCTCGATCGGCTACGTCAACGACGACGAAAACGCCACGGTCGACCTCGCCAACCTGGATGACATCTCGTATGTCGTCACCCGCGGTGGCGACACCGCCGCCGGCGTCACCGAAGTGGCCACGGTCACGTTCGTCGACCTGAAGCCGGGTCAGTCGGTCACCGTCGGTGGCGCGACCTACACCAACAGCTCGGGCGTCACGATGGCCGCGGCTGACGTGGCGACCGCCTTCGCCGCCGCCTACGACATCGCCGGTTACACCGAGAGCAAGTCGGGCTCGGTGATCACCTACACCTCGAGCACCGCCAACACCAACGTGGCTAACCTGACGGTCTCGTCCGCTGCGGGTTCGGCTCCGTCGGTTGCGACCTTCACGGTCGTCGACGGCGTGGCGCCGGTGACGGGCACGGCTGAAGTCTCGACCGTGACGTTCCAGGGCCTGTTCCGCGGTGAATCGACCACGGTTGCGGGTCGTACGGTGACCGGCACGGGCGTGACCGAGACGGTCCAGGTGACGTTCACGGCGCTGGCGGCGGGTCAAACCCTGACCGTGAACGGCGTTACGGTGACCGTTGCTCCGGGCGGCGCTACGGCTGCGGACGTCGCGGGCGCTTTTGCGGCTGGCGCGACGTTTAACAACGCCGTGGTCACCGGTTCGCAAAACGCCGCCTATTCGACCTCGATCTCGGGCGCGGTCGTCACCTACACGGCGACGACCCAGAATGCGAACGTCACCGATATCGCCATCACGGGCGCTAACGCGGGCACCGCATCCTTGGGCACGATCACCCAAGGCGCTACGGGCAATCTGACGGCCAGCCAAGTGGCCGCTGCGTTCGCCACCGGTACGACTTCGGGCGGCGCTGTGGTTTCGGGCAGCCTGTCGGGTTACACCGCCGGCGCGGCCTCGGGTCAGTCGGTGACCTTCACCAGCACGACGCTCGGCAACGTGTCGAACATCGGCGTCGCCACCACCTCGGGCGCCAGCCTGACGGTCTCGACCACCGATGGCGTCAACGCCGTGGCGGCTGTGACTGAAAACGGCGTGATCACCTTCGGCGCTCTGCTGGACGGTCAGTCGGTGACGGTCGGCGGTCGTTCGGTGACGGCGACGGGCGGCAACCTGACGGCGGCCCAAGTCGCGGACGCCTACGCTGCGGGCAACGGCATCTACGGTTCGGCGGTTGTGGGCGGTACGCTCGTCTCGGGCTTCAGCATCAACAACGCTTTCGGCGGTGACGCCTTCGCCGAGTATGTCTCGGGCACGGCGAGCACCAACGTGACGAACTTCTCGGGTTCGACCTCGGCCGCTGTGGCCGCGACGAACCCGGGCTTGATCATTGCTCAAGGTTCGGAAGCGTTCGGCAACCTGACCCTCAACAACCTGGCCGCTGGCGGCACGGTTGAAATGACGGACAGCAACGCCGCGACCCTGACGATCAACCTGGCTGACGCCACCGGCGCCGCCGACGTCGTCAACCTGAAGATCAACGGCTCGTCGAACGTCGTGAACCCGAACAGCGGCACGGTCGTCGTGGCCGGTGTTGAAACCATCAACATCACCACCGCTGACACGACCACTCTGTCGGATCCGTCGGCCGCTTCGAAGCCGAACCTGGTCGCCGCCGCCGCCACCACCGTGACGGTCACCGGCAACCATGGCGTTAACTTCACCGGCTCGACCCTGACCGGCCTGACGACGCTGGACGCCTCGGGCGTGGTTTCGACCCGCTCGACCGGCGCCGCCGCCGCCGCCGCCGTGACCTTCACGGCCGCCAGCAGCACCTCGAAGACCCTGACGATCACCACCGGCATGGGTAACGACGTGATCAACCTGTCGGCCAACACTAAGGCTTCGACGGTCAACACCGGCGCTGGCGACGACACCGTCACCGGCACCGGCGGTGCGGACACGATCAACGCCGGCGACGGCAACGACGTGGTCAACTCGTCGGCTGGCGCTGACACCATCACGCTGGGCGCGGGCAAGGACAGCTACAAGCTGGGCAACTCGGCGCACTCGCTGCTGGCCGTTGGTGACACCATCACCGACTTCTCGGCGAACACGGTGGCTCAAACCACCGCTTCGCTGGGCGCCAACACCAACATCGTCCAACGTACGGGCGACGTGATCGACGTCTCGGGCCGCTTCGGCGGCAGCGTCACGGGTATCAAGGTCGGCATCGCCACCAATGCGGCGGATGCTCAGACCCAGATCCAGAACATCGCGACCAACGACGGTACGCTGACGGGCTTCGTGCTCGATAGCTCGACCGGCAAGCTGTACATGGACTTCAACGACGACGGTAACGTCGACACGGTGATCACCCTCACGGGCGTGACCACCCTGACGAGCGCCGCCTTCGTGACCGGCCTGGGCATTCTCTAAGCCCAGACGGCCCCAGCGCTCCCCGGAGCGCTGACAAAGTAGACCCACACCCACGGGAAACCCCCGGCGAGCGATCGCCGGGGGTTTTTCTTTGGTTAGCGCTTACGGGGTCAGCGCGGCGATTTGGCGTGAAGGGACAAGGCTGACTCTGTCACCCCGGGGTTAGGGGCCAACAGAGATCCGACCATCGCCGGGTTCGCGAACGCGACACCGGCGCAGGCCTCTGCGCCGCCTACTGCGGCGAGGGATCACGGTCGGGGCGCGGGCCAGCCCAGATCAAACCGGGCGTGTTTTGACCCACGGTTTGATCTGTCGCATCGACATGCGCCAGCTCAGCCGCCTCCGAAGATGAAGTCGGCCTTATAGTAGCCCTTAGCGGGGTCGAGGATGTCGATGGCGAACGGCGCGCTTCCGTCGGCCAGGTCAGTGAGCCAGGCGGCGTTGGTGCGGGCCATCACGCCAAGATCTGCCTTCTCCGCTTCGGCCAGCAGCCAGCCGACCATGGCCGCCTTGGTTCCGATCCCGTTGGCGCCGTCGCCGCCATAGCTGGCGAAATAGTCGACGCGGCTGTCGATCAGGGCATGGACCTTGGCCTCGCTGGGCGTACCGCCGAAGATCGCGCCATAGGCCTTGCGAGTGGCCTCGAACAGCGACAGCGCCCCGTACTCGGCGGTGAACTTGGCCGCACCCTCACCGATCTTGCCCAGGTTGACCGCAAAGTTGATGTAGCGGTTCTCCAGATTGAAGCTCTGGTAGTAGGCGCTGTTGAGGTTGTTGCCGTTCGGTCCCGTCGGCGAGACCAGATAGTCCACCCCGGCAAGACTCGGAATCTTGCCTGTGAAAAACTGGTAGGCCAGCGTCGCCACCGAGGTGGACGAGCCCGCCGCCTGGACAATGTCGCCCAGGGCCTGGGCGGCGGTCAGTTGACCGCCCAGCACCTTAACGGCGGTGGCGGTTAGAGCGCTGGCGTCAGCGCCCGTCGGGGTTTTCCGCAGGATGCTATGAAACGACGTCTTCAGCGCCGCCTCCGGGCCGCCGAGCGAGGCCTGCCCAACAACGGTATAGGTGGCGTAGACATTCGGTTCGACCTGTGGCCACGCCGTTAGGGGCTGCTGCACCGTCCCAACGAAGTCGATCCGGCCGTCCTTGTTGATGTCGATGGGGAACAGCCGCTGCAGAGGCCGCTGTTGGTACTGTTCGAGTCCTTCGAACCCGGCGATCTGATAGGGCTTTACGTCAACGAAGATCGACTGCGGCAGCCAGTGGAAATTTCCAGCCCCGTCATTGAGCGCAACGGCTAAGCCACCGGTGCTCGCGCCATCGGTGCGCAAGGTCCAATCGGTGCCATGGATGAGGTCGACATCGCCGTCCGCATCCACGTCCATCAGATCGATTTGCCCTTGGCCCCACCACGTGTCGCGCCAAGAATTGTCGATCCGAGACGCGCTTTCATCAGCGAACTGACCGCCGCCCTTGTTGATCAGCACCTGGATGCCGGCTCCGCTGTAGTAAGGTTCACTACGCGTTTGCCCGATGATCAGGTCGGGGAGACCGTCGCCATTGATGTCTGCGGCCCGAGCGTGGTTGGGCTTGGTGTTTGTCGCTCCGTACAAGCCGACAGGCAGCCGGATTTCCTGCCAGCCAAAGCTCTGGCCGTTCCAGTTCGACAGCGCCAGATACTGCGTGCCGTCAAGCCACGCAACGAACAGGTCGTCCTTGCCGTCCTTGTTGAAGTCCGCGCTCGCAGAGGCGGTCAGAATGGTATGGCTTGGCTTCAAGTTCGCCGAGAGTAGGTCCGAAGCGTTGGCGAATTTGCCCTTGCCATCATTGAGCAGGAGGATCTTCCCACTGAAGAGGTCCTTATCGCCGTCACCGTCGAAATCACCGACGGACAGATCATGGCCGACGCCATAGCCGGCTGCGGGCTGACCTGTCTCCTGGCCCTGGATATTGGCGGTGGCGTTGACAAGCTTGCCGCCCGGCGCTGAGAGCATGAGCGTCAGGGGATCGTATCGGGTGATAAAACCACCCGTGCTCGGATCGCGTTGGTTGAGCCCCTCGCTCGCCCGCGCGATGTCGTCGATCCCGTCGCCGTTGAAGTCGGCGACGACGATGCGATTGCCCAGGTGGATCGGCGTAAAGGCTTCGACTTCAGCCGCCGTGGCTAGCCGCAGCCCGCCCGCGCCGTCGCCGAAATACACGGTTTGCTGGGTCGGCATGTTCGTGCGTGGCGCGGTGTGGGGAAAGATACTCCAGTCGAGCACCAGATCGTTGTGACCATCGCCGTTGAAGTCACCGACGGCGCTGTACGAGGCCGCAAAGGCAAAATAGCCAGCCTCTTTGCGGTCATTCACAGTCGGATAGTAGTAGACGTCGTGCCGCGCATCGATCGTCCGCTCTTCAAGTCCGAACTGACCAATTCTGAAATAGAGATTGGCCCCGGGATTCTTCGTCCCACTAAGACTCAACATCAGTGCTACACTCACGTTCCTGAAATAATGAGATCGCCACGCATATTGTCCTGCCAATCAATAGGCCTAGGACATTTCCAAAGAGCTGGGAGCATCATGTCGCCCCGGTGAGGGCTCATCGCCATGACGCCCAAGGGGACGTTCACCCGCCCCCGAAAATGAAGTCGGCCTTGTAGTAGCCCTTGGCGGGGTCGAGGATGTCGATGGCGAACGGCGCGCTTCCGTCAGCCAGGTCAGTGAGCCAGGCGGCGTTGGTGCGGGCCATCACGCCAAGATCTGCCTTCTCCGCTTCGGCCAGCAGCCAGCCGACCATGGCCGCCTTGGTTCCGATCCCGTTGGCGCCGTCGCCGCCATAGCTGGCGAAATAGTCGACGCGGCTGTCGATCAGGGCATGGACCTTGGCCTCGCTGGGCGTACCGCCGAAGATCGCGCCATAGGCCTTGCGGGTGGCCTCGAACAGCGACAGCGTCCCGTACTCGGCGGTGAACTTGGACGCGCCCTCGCCGATCTTGCCCAGATTGACCGCGAAGTTGATGTAGCGGTTTTCCAGATTGAAGGTCTGGTAATAGGCGCTGTTGAGGTTGTTGCCGTTTGGCCCCGTCGCCGCGACCAGATAGTCCACCCCGGCTTGGCTTGGGATCTTGCCCGTGAAGAAGAGATAGCTGAGCGTTGCGACCGAGGTCGTCTGGTCGGCGGCCTTGACCACCTCGCCGATGGCCGCCGACGTGGTCAGCGCGCCGCCCGTGATCTTGGCCGTCAGGTCGGCCATCATGGTCGCGCCGACGCCGGCCGTCGGACTGGTTCTCAGCAGCGACGCGACTGCGAGCCCCACCTGCAGGTCGCCGAGACTGATGCTCTTGTCAGCGAAGTTCAGGGTCTCGACATTGATCAGCGTGTCGGTTCCGTCCGGCGACTGGGCCCGGTTGTCAGTGACGGTCCAGCCATTGGCGGACACGCTGATCGCGTAGTCGCTTGACCGCCCGCCATAACGCGCCTCGTCGGCGCCGGCCCCGCCGTCGATCACGTCCTTACCGGCCCCGCCGACCAGGACATCCGCGCCGTCGCCGCCGTTCAGCCTATCGTCACCGGCCGCGCCAAAGATCACGTCAGCGCCCGCCAGGCCGTTCAGGGTCTCGGCCCGAGCATCGCCAACCAAGGCGTCGGCTCCGCCGCCGCCGCTGACCGTCGTCCCCGCATCGACGGCAAGGTGGACAGTGAACTGCTCAGCGCCGTCCCAGACGCCGCGCCAGGCCACCACGTCCATGCGCCCGTCGCCATTGACGTCGGCCGCCACCAGGCGATCGTATTGATTGTTGCCTAACCAGCCCGACGGCAACTGGACGAAGCGGCCCGAGCCATCGTTCAAAAACGCCGCCTGGTTGTGGCTGTTGAAGGTCAACAGGTCGACATAGCCGTCGCCGTTCAAGTCGACCACCTGGGTGCGCGTGTACCAGTCCTCGGTGACCTGAACCGGCAAACGCGCGGAGGTCTCGTTGGCGAACCCGCCCTGACCATCGTTGATCCAGATCTGGGTCCCACCAGGCTTCCAAAGATCGACGACGGTGGTGAGCACCAGGTCCAGCTTTCCGTCGCCGTTGAGGTCGGCGGCCCTGGCCTCGATGACCGACTCCATCGCGCCGTTTTTGGGCATGACGAAAGAGGACAGGCTGGTGAAGCCGCCCTTGCCATCGTTCTTCAGCAGGCGCGCGCTCTGGGTCTGGGTCTCGTTGGGCGTCAGCAGCAGGTCGAGGTCACCGTCGCCGTCTGCGTCGAAAAGCAGGCTGGCCGGGGAGTTGTAGAGGCCGGACGCGATGTCGGTTGGCAGGCCGGCGCGACTGAGCGTGAAGTTGGCCGCGCCATCATTGATCAGGAAGTAGGACGCCTCCTCGGTCCCGCCGTTGTAGTTGCCGACATAGAGGTCCAGATCGCCATCGCCGTCGATGTCGCCCACGGCCCCCGAGTGGCTGAAGTCGGTCAGGGTCGGCAACCGCGCGGTGGCGTTGATCAGCCCGGTCGCGCCCGACGACAGCATCAGCGCGTTGCGGGCGCCCGGAAAGGGCGCGGTGTCATAGCCATGGTCAGCGAAGAAGGCGTCCGGGCGGCCGTCCTTGTTGAAATCGGCGACGATGATCTCGCGGCCGTGCACGGTCACAGGCGGCTCGGCGCCGAACACCGAGGTCGTCGCGTCGGTGAAGCCGCCAGACCCGTTGCCCACCAGCAGCCGGATCGGGACCGCCCTGTCCTCAAGCGGATACAGGAAATAGCTCAGAGCGATATCCAGCTTGCCGTCGCCCGTGAAGTCCGCGACCGCAAACTCATGGACGAAGGCGGCGCTCAATCCCGCGCGCAGACTCAGCGAGAAGGAAAGGGCCTGAAAGCTTGTGGACATGTCCGCTCCAAACGAAAAACCAGGCCAGCACGACGGGCGTGGCCCGCTACGCTAGCCCGACCCGAGAGGGCGGCCATCGCCACCTGTAGGGTACGGCTGGACCTTTGATCGCTTCCAAGCCAAGTTTTTCCCCAGCCTTGGCGCGGCATCCTTCGCGCGGGTGGTGAAGTCTGAGGTATGGTTTGTTGGATCGTGAGCCTGGCGACCCGACGCGTCTTCCCGATTTTATTGAAGCGGTCATCGACGACGCTGATCGTGTCATCGACATGGTGCGTGTCTCCCCCCAGGCCTTGCAGGACCTGATCGCGCAAGACCCTGGCGACGCCCGTTTTTCTCCGATCCTGGACATCCGCAACGTAGCGGCCGCCCTTCTGCGGGGCGACGGCGCGGTGCTCAGCGCCTCAAAGCTGTTCGCCAAAGAGCGCGGGGCCGTCCACATCGACCCCGCACGGGCGCAGCAAGCGCTAAGACTGAACCGTCCGGTCGTGGCGCCCGTGACCTTGGAATCAGGCGAAGAGGCCACGCCCGCCGTCTTCATCTATGCGCCGCTGGATCAGGCGCGCCCGGCGTGGCGGTTGCCGCCTGACCTTGATCTTACGCCCCGCGATGGCGCTGTCGTGGTGCTGACGACCCTGGCGACGCACGAGGGGCCCATCGCCCAAGCGTGCGCCAGTTTTGGTCTGACCCCCGCCCAGACCAGACTGGTCGCGCAGGTGCTGCGGTCACGGTCGATCAAGGAGGCCGCCGCAACCCTTGGCGTCTCCCACACCACTGCGCGCGAAAGCCTCGCCGAGATCTACAAGCGGACGGGCGCGCGCAGGCTGCCCGATCTGGTGGCGTCGCTATCTTCTCTGGCCTTTGGCGTTTTGCCCTCGCGCGCTGACCACGCCGCCTTGCTGATCGATGTCTGGGGTCTTTCGCCCAAACAGGCCTCGATCGCCTTCCTGGCGGGAGGCGGCGCAGCGCGAGAAGAGGTCGCGCGCACCCTGAACCTGTCGCTGGCGGTCGTTCGCAAAGAGCTGGACCACATTTTCACGACCCTGGGGGTGGCCAACGCCAGCGCATTGGCCAAGGCGGTCACCACGATCAGCGCCGCCGGCGCCCTGCTCGGCGCCGCCCCCGAGGGTCTTGGCCCCCTGGACCCACGCGCCGAGCCGTTGCGGCTTACGCCGCGCGCCGATGGTAGTCGCATCGCCTGGAGCGACTATGGAGATCCCGACGGGCGGCCCGTGCTTGTTGTCCACTCCAGCTCGACCTCACGGTTTGCCCCCACGCGCTTGGTCGCGGCGCTGCGCGACGCGGGCTACCGGCCCTTGGCCATCGATAGGCCAGGCTTTGGGCTCAGCGATCCAAAGCTGGGCTGTCGTCCGGGCGAACATGATCCGTTCGCCGAGGCCGTCGATGATGTCTTGGCGGTCCTCGACGTTTTGAAGCTGCCGTGGGTCGACATCGTCGCCCGGGGTGGAGCGCAGGTGGTCGTCGCCATCGCCCAGCGCGCTCCAGAGCGTTTGGGTCGTGTTGTCCTGGTCAACCCTGACCCGCATACCGAGCCTGACGACCGTCGGCGCGGCGCGTTCGGCGCGTTCAAAGAGGCCTATTACCGGCGCCCAGAGCTCATTGGTCATATCGCCCGCCTATTGGGCGGCGGGCTAACGCGCGAGCGCGCCGTGCGCATGATGCGGCACTCGGTTCACGGAAGCGCGCCTGATGAACAGGCGATGCTCGACCCGCGGTTTGTCGAGGACTACTGGCGTTCCATTCGGATGTTTGGCGCAGGACGCGTCGATGGTTATGTCGCCGAACAGATCGCCATCGCCCGGGGCGCGGCGCCCGAGCCGCTCGCCGCCACGGAGGACTGGCGCGTGTTAATCGGAGCACAGGACCCCATGCACGACCCTACGCATGTTGAGCGATACTGGCGGGCGGCTTTGCCGGCCGCGCGGTTCCGACATGTGGAGGGCGCCGGGCGGTTCCTGGCCATGACCCACCCACATGAGGTCCTCAACGCGCTGCGCAACGGTTGACGCCGAACGCGCATCGGACAGTCCGCCCCTCTTTGAACCGGGCGTTCGGCTTCACGGGTGACGCTGCAAAAACCAGCGCTCTTTCCCAAGCGATCATCTTGCAACCTTCGACCTCAAACCGTCCTTTCGGCTGTCGCCCCCGCAAGGATCGTATGCTTTTATCCGGCGCGCTCAGGGCTTTGGCGAGCGAACAAAACTGCTCATCACTTCGCTGGAGAGCTGCTGGGCCACGTTGGCGAGGCTGACCCGGTCAACGGTCCGCTTCTCGTAACCCTGGCTCGTCGCCACATAGCGCGATGGTCCCGCCGGCGGCGTCGCCAGGGTTCTGACCTGGCCAACCAAGCTCGCGCTCGGCAAATGCTTCAGACGGACCGTAAAGGCCCACCCCGTGGGGGACGCTGCGTCAGGTTGCGGCAAGACCTCAACCAGATAGGCCGCGCCATTTTCAAGCGCCTTGGTCTCGAGCTGTTGCATGTCGAACCGTTCGGCGCGGTCGGTTTGCAGCGACAGCTTGCGGATCAGGGCGTCGCGATCAATCAGCCGCACACCCTGCTCGAGAAAGGCGTTCACGAATCCTGTTTCCAGCGCGTCCGAGCGTCCTGGATCCATATCGGCGTGGCGGGCGTCAGAGGCCGGAGCGCGCTCCACACCCGCAGTGAACTCTGTGTATCCAGGCCCGCGCGTTTCGGTTTCACGATAGGTCAGACCGCGTTCGGTCATCACCTGGTCCGTATACTTCCGGTTCCAGAAAACCAGCAGGCTGGGACGCTCCATCGCCTGATACCAGCGCCCAAAGGCGGCGCTGGCGGCCTTGGTGCCCGCGTCGGGATCGGTGGCTGGCGGCGCGGTTAGAACCGCTGGTCCATCGCGCCATTGCGGGGGCGGACTGGGTCGCTGCACGGGCGGCGCCTGCGCATGAACCGAGCCAGCGCCCAGCCCCAGGGCCGCCAGGGCCAGCGCGCCTACAAACCTAGTCCGCACGGCGCACCTCGATCAGGTAGCTGGCGGCTTCGACCGACATCGACTTTTCGGAATAGACGCCAAAGGCTTTGGGATCGAGAAACACCTCTCGCCAGGCGCTCGTCGGCTCGCTTGGGGTCTGCACGTCTGTCAGGAAGCTGACCCGCGCCTGCAGCTGCAACGGCGTTTTGGTGCAGTTCACCAGCCGCGCCACAACCTCGACCGTGTCAGTCGGCGTGCGCCTGGCGACCACGCTTTGCACCACGACGGCCTTGCGCAGCGACTTGTCGATAAACTGCACCGCATCGAGCGGCACCGCGGTGAACGCCCCCTTGCGCAGCGGGGCGAGCATCTCTGACCCCGCCGGCGGCGCCTTGTTGGCCTTGCGCGTATTGCAGTCGATGACGTTCTGCGGCTTGAGCACCTGAGCGTTCGCCGCCGCCTGGCTCGACCTATCGAAGGACAAGGCGCCCCACGGCGCGATCGCCAGAGCAAGGCTCATCAGAAGAAAGGCCGGGCGGCGCATCAGCGGTAGACCACGTCGTCAGCGCCGGCCCGCTCGAACTCGTACATATTGCTCCAGATGATCTCGCCGGTCTCAAGATCATGCATCTCGAACAGGATCTGCATGTAGCGCTGAACCGCGCCGGTGCGCCCGTCTGTGGCGTCTTCCGAGCTGATCTTGCCCGACAGGCGATAATCGACGCCGGCCGGACGCTGGGCCAGGCCCGTCGTGCCAGAATCGACCACCCCGTCGCGCTTGAGGTCGCGCTCTTCAGCGATCATGTTTTGCATCTGGCGGCCGATAAACACCATCCGCCCCGCAGAGGACCTGTTGAGCGCGACGCGCAGACGATCGGTGATCATCGCCTTGTTCATCCGCTGCGATGAGGTGTTCTCAAAGAAGCGATCGTCGATCACCACCCGAGGCGGAGTGGCCGCCGCGGCCAGTCTGGGCACCGACATCAGGTCACGCGCCATGGCGTCAGACATGATGACGATGTCTCGACCGCCAATGCCAAGCCCCGAAACGACGCCGCGATCACCAGGCTTGATGTCGCGCACGCCCAGGCCTGAATCGCTCGGCTTTTTCTGAGCCGACGCGGGCGCAGCGGCGAACGCGCTGCACATGAGCGCAAGCGCGACGGCGCGGCTGATCACGAAATGCTTGTCTCTATTGCGCATGGAGCCCCTCCAAATCTGACGAAACGCTAGATTCTGAAGCGTGACAACCGCCCTTCGCGCGGGGGCCAAGCTTGGTTGACTCCCTGACCGGCTTTGCTCAGCGTAACGGCCTGATCATCGACGGGCTTGGGGCGAGACCTGTGGCGAATGATATCCGACGCGCAAAAGGCCGCCTGCGCCTAAGGCTGCTTGCGGGCCTGGCCTTGGCGGCGCTCTCGTCTGCGACCCTGGCGCTCCCGGCTCACGCGGGGAGCAAGCCCCCTAAGCCCAGCGAACTGGACGTCTATCTCGCCGATAAGCCCGCCGCGCTGCGGCCGCTGTTTGGCAATGTCATCACCGAAGGCGAGCGCAACCGCGTGCTGAACCTGACCCGCGCCGGGCTGGCGGCGATGGACCAGGGAGAAGACGCCGTAGCCGCAGGCGCTTTCGATCAGGCGCTGGAGCGGATTGAGGCGATCTACGCGGACAATCCCAAGGCTGAGCGAGCCCGCTCCAAGTTTGTTCGCGAGTCGACCAAGGACTTCAAAGGCGAGGCCTATGAGCGGGCGATGGCCTACTACTATCGCGGCCTGCTCTATCTTGGAGAAGGCGACTACGAGAACGCCAGAGCCAGCTTTCTGCAAGGCCAGATCCAGGACGCCTTCGCGGAGGACCAGCGTTACAAGTCCGACTATGCGCTGTTTGAGGTCCTCGCTGGCTGGGCCACCCAATGCCTGGGCGACAGCGTTCGCGCCGAGGAGTTCTACGCCAACGCCAAGACCCTGCGCGAGGGCTTGCAAACGCCAGGCCCAGGCGACCGCACGCTGCTGATCGCGGACATGGGGCTTGGCCCCCAGAAATACGCCGACGGCCAGTATAGCGAGAACCTGCGCTACCGCGGCCAAAGCTACCCCGAAGGGCGCATGGCGTTTCTGAGCGAGAACGCTACGGCGACGTTGTTGCGCACCGCCAGCCAGGCCATGGCCGCGCGCCAGAACGCGGCGGAGGCTGTGACAGCCGCCAGCGCCGCCCAAGCTGACCTCATCGCCAAGGCGCAGACCGCGCGCGCCATGGCTGAGGCCACCGCCCAGGCCGTCGAGGCGCGCGCCGCCCTGCTCCCCGCTGAAGTCTACACGCCGCCGCCGTCTGCGCCTGCGCTGGTTTCATCCGACGTCGCGCCAGCTCCGAGCGCCGCGCCGCCCAAACTGACGGCCGCCGAGAAGGCCGCGCAGAAGGCCAAGGCCGACGCCGAGAAGGCGCAAGCCCAGGCTCAGGAGGCCCTCGCCCGCGCCAAGCGCATCGAGGACAACGCCTATCTTTCCATCGCCCTCAAGGCGGCCCTCGCCGCCGATCAGGCCGATGCAGAAGCGCAAGCCAGCGCCGGGCGTGTCGCGGCAGCGCGTGAGGCCAGCGCCCTGGCCGTCAAAGAGGAAGCCGCCGCCAAGGCGGCGCTGGTTCCCTACGGCCTTCGCATCGAAGCGCCGATCACCCAGGCCGAGGGACCTGCCGACAAGCCCCTGCAGGCCGCCACGGTCGAGAACGTCTTCTTCCAGGCCAGCACCCGCGGCGGGCGCGCCATCGATGGGATCCTGGCGGGCAAAGCATCCTTCAAGGCTGGCGCAGAGCAGTTTTCCAACACCATGTCGCAGACGGCTATGATCGCTCTGCAGACCACCAGCACCATGGCGTCCCAAGCCCAGAATTTGATGGCGCAGGGCTACAACGTGAACATGAGCGGGGTCAAAGGCATGGCCTACGCCTCAGCCGGGATCGCCGCGCTCAGCATGATCGGATCGATGACCGCCAACGCCGCCAAGCCCGCCGCCGACATTCGCTACTGGGACAATCTGCCTGGCGAGATCGTCTACGCGACCTCGGCCGAACGCAGCGCGTTCACGGCCGTGGCCCAGACCGAAGGCGGCGCCTACCTGCGCAATGTGCCGTTACGACTGAAGGGTGACGCCGAGGGCCGTTGCCGCGTGGGTTGGGGGCGGACGCGATCGGCCGCCGACATCGCCGCGTCCGCACCCAACAGCGCCCAGGCCAAGCGATGAGCGTGCGTCGCTTCATCAACGCCAAGCGCGTTTGGCCCATCGTCGCGGCGCTTGTGCTGAGCAGCCAGGGCTCTGCCTTGGCGGAGAGCCGTCGCATCTACCAGACGCCCGATCGCTGGCTGACGATCGAAGCCGGACACCTGGGCGTGACGCGCTTTTTTCCGGACGGTCCGCAAGGCGAGCGCAACTTCGGCGCAGCCGGTGAGACCTCTGGCGTCTACGCCCTGATACAGACGAGCCTTCAGGACACGCTCGAAGGGCTGAGCCTCTATGTTGAACCGACGCCCGCCTGCGAAGAACGCCCTGCGACCAACCTCAAGGGCGCACAAGGCCATGCCTTCACGTGTCGTTATCGCCTGACAGACACGCCCATGTCGCTCGCCGCCCCCGTCGGCGCGCCGCAAACAGCCCTCCCCGCCAAAAGCCCGCCGGTCGCCGCGCCCCCATCCGTCGCCAAGATCGCCCCTCCACCGGCGGCGCAACCCGTCCCCACGACCGCAAAGTCGCCGCCCCCAAGCGCGCCAGCCCAGGCGCCGCTTGTGGCGGTCGCCGCGCCAGACCCCACCGCCGCGGCGGCTGCGTCATCCCCAACGACCGAAGCGGAGGCTGATCAACTCAACGCCAAGGTCCGCGAAGCCCTGGACGCGGCGCAAGCCCGTGATCGGCAGAAGCAAGCTGACTATGAAGCCGCTCAGAAGAAGGCCGCCGATGACTTCGCCAAACAGATGGCCGATCACGATGCGCGGGTGAAAGCTCAGAAGGCTGAGTACGAAGCCAAGCTCACCGCGCAAAAGGCCGAGTATGAGGCCAGCATGGCCGCCTGGCGCGCACGCGTTGCGGCCTGCAAGGCCGGCGACGCCAGCCAGTGCGCTGAGAGTTCGGTTCCACCACCGGGCGCCAAGTAGGCAGTGAGGCTCGACGATCTAGACATGATGGCGCTAGCCTGCGGGCCGTCCGCTCCGGGGGCGTAACGCGTCGCGGCCGCCTCTCCGCGCCATGTAAACACCTGCGTCAACGGCGACCTCAGAGACGAAACGCATGTCCAAAGCGGCGCTGGCGCTGAGCTCGACGCCCGAGGCGAGACTTTTCAAGCACAATAGATTGGGTGGCGGCCTACCTCGCAAAGCGCGGCTCGGATCGGCGTTAAAAACTCGCGCCAAAAGCGAAGACGACGCCAATATTTCTCTATAATCGCCGAAACTTTTTGCAGCGAGGGCATTTTCGAATTATTGCCCTCCAACATTCTGCGCAACTGCGAAAGAATATAGAGATATTGATTTTTGCCTGAGGTGCCGGACTGGCTCTCTAGACTGGGATTGAATGATGTCGTTTCGCCGTATCGTATCCGTGGCCGCCTCCGTCGTGGCGATCGCCGCCGCTGCTGGCGCGAGCGTCGCGCAGACGCCGATCTTCAAGTCAAACCCAGCTGAGCTAAGGGTTTCTCAAGAACCCTTGAAGGTCGACCTAAATTACCTTGCCTTGTATATTGGAGTTAGAGCGAAGATCGCTCAAGATTCTCCCGGGTTTGCATCCCTGTCACCCGCAGAGAAGATCGCGAAGATCAAAGAGACCGTGGCCAGAGGCCTTTTATCTTTTAGTTTTACACCCGAACTTCTCGTTCAGGCTCTGAACAAGGCCGTGGCGGACGGCAGGATCAGCTCTGGCGTCGCCGTCGCCATTGGTCGCGACGTGTCGGACCAGATGGCGTTTCAGGTCGCAAGCCAGCCTTCGGTGAAGGCAGGGCTTGAAGCCCAAGGCGTCAACATCATCACCGCGTCAACAGACGGATCGAGCGCGCCCAGCGTGTTGGTGTCGTTGTATGTCGCCAGCCAGCCGTCGAACGTTCCACCCGCCGCGCCGGTAAACGGGGCGCCTTACGATCCGTGCTCAAACGTTAATGCGGCCTACTGCGGCTAAGACTCAAGATCGGCGCGCAGCCTAGGGCCAATCCGTCCGGGTCGGTCTTCAGCCTGGCTTGGCGGGGCTGGCTGCGTGTCGATGAGCGCTGGGCCTGCCTCAGCTGCCCCCGAAGATGAAGTCGGTCTTGTAGTAGCCCTTCGCCGGATCCAGGAGGTCGATGGCGAAGGGCGCCGTACCGTCGGCGAGGTCGGTCAGCCATGCGTCGTTCGAGCGCACCATGACGCCAAGATCGGCCTTCTGCGCCTCGGCGAGCAGCCAACCCACCATCGCCGCCTTGGTCCCGACGCCGTTTGCGCCGTCACCGCCATAGTAGGCGAAGTAGTCGACGCGGCTATCGATCAGGGCATGGACCTTGGCGTCGTTGGGCGCGCCGCCGAAGATCGCGCCATAAGCCTTGCGCGTGGCCTCGAACAGCGACAGCGACCCGTAGTCGGCCGTAAACTTGGCGTTTCCCTCGCCGATCTTGCCCAGATTGACCGCGAAGTTGATGTAGCGGTTCTCCAGATTGAACGTCTGGTAGTAGGCGCTGTTGAGGTTGTTGGGATTGGGTCCGGTCGGCGAGACCAGATAGTCCACCCCGGCCAGGCTCGGGATCTTGCCGGTGAAGAACTGGTAGGCGAGCGTCGCCACAGAGGTCGACGCGCCGGCGGCTCGGACGACGGCGTCGACCACGCCGGACATCGTCAGCGCGCCGCTGGCGATTTTCGCGCTCCACTCCAGCGTTTGGGCCGCGCGGACCTCGGCAAGCGGGTTCTCCCGGAGCAGGCTGTCGACCGCCAAGCCTACGAGATGGCCGGGCAAGCTCAGCGCCGATTGGCCAAACTGCAGCGTTTCGACGTCTTTGACGAGGTCGACGCCATCGGTCCCTCGACCATCGCTGATGCGCCAGCCGTTCGCCGTGGCGGTGATCACATAAGCGGTCCGTGCGCCGCTGTAGTAGGCGACGTCTTCGCCGGCGCCGCCGTCGATCTGGTCATCGCCGGCGCCCCCGACCAGACGGTCAGCGCCATCTCCGCCCAGCAGAGTGTCAGCGCCGCCGCCCGCAAAGATGACGTCGTCTCCCGCCAGACCGTTCAGGGTTTCTGCGTCGCTGTCGCCCATCAGGCCGTCGGCCGAGGCCGTTCCGGTATGAACCGAGCCACTATCGACGCCCAGGAACACGACATAGTCCTCGGACGCCTGGTAGGTCGTCCCGCGCGCGCTGATGAAGTCGGTGCGGCCGTCGCGATTGAAATCGCCGACCGCAAAGTGATCGACCCAGACGGCCGGCGGCGGTCGCGGCGCGCTGTCGGGATAGGGATAGTAGGTGATGGCGCCGGCATTGGGCGTCGGGGGGTCAAGCAAAGCCGCAGGCATCGCCAAGAAACGACCCGATCCGTCGTTCAGCAGGATCGGCGTGGTCGAAAAGCCGTTGAGGACAATATCGACATAGCCGTCGCGATTGACGTCATAGAGCAGCGGGCGGAAGAAGCCGCCGGCGCCCGCCGTCACCTGGGGCGGTAAGGCGATCCGCGCCGTGGTCTCATCGGCGAACTGGCCGCCGCCCAGATTGATCAGGATCTGAAGCCCGCCCTTTGAGTAGGACTCCAGCCCAAGGCCAGCGAGGATATCCAGACGGCCATCGCCATTGAGATCAACCGCGGCGGCGCTCGTATAGGTCTCGACGCCAGGCAAGTTCAGTTCAGGCGTGGCGGTGCGGGTCGTGAAGCGACCGGTTCCGTCGTTCCACCAGACGCCGGGCTTGGAAGCGTCTAGCCCGATAGACCCCAGAAACAGATCCGCCTTGCCGTCGCCGTTGAAGTCGGCGAGGAGCGAAGCGGTGTAGACCTCGCCCTGCATCTTGGCGACGACGGTCGGCAGACGTGTCGTATCGGCGGTGAAGTTGGCCCGCCCGTCGTTGATGAGGAAATAGGGCCCGATATCGGCCTGCCCGTGGATGTTGCCGACATAGATGTCAGGATCCCCGTCCCCATCGATATCGCCCACCGACGCCGAATGGCCAAAGTCCGAGAGATTGGGCAGCGTCGCGCGCGTCAGCGCGCCGTTGCCTGCCAGATAGAGGCCGTCGGGATACCCCGGATAGGGGCTGAAGTCGTGACCTGAGTCCAACACGAACAGGTCTGGCTTTCCGTCGGCGTTGAAGTCGGCGGTGATCAGCTGGTTAGCGTGGACCGCGACGGGTTTGCTCGCGCCGAACACCTGCGAGGTGATGTCCGTGAAGCCCCCCAAGCCGTCGCCGCCGAGCAATCGCAGCGGCAGCGTGACGTTGTCGAGCGCGTGATAGGAGATCAGCACGTCGACTTTGCCGTCGTTGCTGAAGTCGGCGACCGCGATGTCGTCGGCCCAGTAGAGGTTAAACCCCGCCACGATGGGCATGGTGAATTTGACGGTCTGGAAATAGCTCGGCATGCGCAGCGCCCCTGTAGTCGCCTGTAACGCTATGAGAGACCGCCCGCGCGGCTAATCCCCATTTGTAGGGTTCATCAGGGCCTTCTGTTTGCGCGCGCTCGAGGTGGCGCGCGCCAGCCGCTAGACCAAGTGTTGCAGCCGGTGGTGTTTAGCCTGTGGACAAGCCTAGGCGGCCCACGTCAGCGTTACGGGATGCATCCAAAAAGCGGCGATGAGTCGTAGTTCACGCATGCGCCCAAGAGCGGATCCCGCACTCAACGCCCCTCCCCCGGTCGTGGACGTCGGCGTTCTGTCACAGGACGCCCAGGTGCTCGTGGACCCTGCAGGCTTCCTGTCGCGCTTGGCCCTCGACAGTCGGATCGAGCTCGTCCGTCTGGCGCTCAGCGTGCGGACTTCGACGGCCTATGGGTTTATCGAGAGCGGTGCTGGCGTGAACCAGCCTGTCGCCGTCGCGCTCGCCGATCAGGCGCGCGCCTGGCGCACGCCTGCCATCACGCCCCATCAACGCGGCGTGGCGGTCTGTCGACTCTCGCCCGACGGCGCACGCGCGCGGCTACGGGCGTTTGGCGAAGCCTTTGGCCTGACGCCGGCGGTGATCCGCACGCTTATCGCCCTTTATGAGCACGCCGACGTCAACGCTGCGGCCGCCGCAACCGGCGTCAGCTTCAACACCGCGCGCGATCATTTGAGCGCCGCGCGCGCCACCCTCTGGGCGCCAAACCTTCCACGCCTGATCACCTGGGCGGGCGTCGGGTCGCTCGGCGTCGACGGTTGCGGCGAAAACGACGCCTTGGCCGAACCGCTCTTCGCCCTGACCGATCGCCAGCGCCGCCTGGCGGGTCTGATCGCCGATGGCTTGAGCCGAAGCGAGGCGGCGGCGCGAATGGGCGTCTCCGAGGCGGTGGCCAAGAAGGACCTCGCCACAGCCTATGCCGCGACGGGCGTCAACAGCGCCATCGGCTTGGCCAAGCTGTTCGCCGAGCTCCGCGGCCTGACCATGATCACCGGCGAACCGAGCCGTTCGGATCCCTATCCGCCGCCGTTCAGCCGCACGATCTTGGTGACCGATCCGGATGGCCGGCGCATCGCCGCCAGCGACTACGGCCCGCCGAGCGCGCAGCCTGTGATCATCCTGCACAATACGATGAACTGTCGCGGTGTTGATCGCGCGCTGGTCGGCGCCTTGCAAAACGCCGGCTACCGGCCCATCTCGCCGGATCGGCCAGGCTATGGCGACACAGATCCCGCCCGCCCCGATCAGCGTGATGAAGCCTATCTGGAGGTCTGCGCCCAGGACATGGGCGCGCTTTGCGACCACATGGGTTGGTCGCGCCTGCCCTGGATCGCGCACGGGCCGGTGCCCATCGTGCTGGCGCTTGCCCGCCTTCGTCCCGACCTCGTTGATCGGGTGATCATTGACGCGCCCGAACCTGGCTCGAGGTATGGCGCTCGCGCACAAGGCATGATCCCAAGCCTGAAGCGCGCCTTCGCCAGCCGTCCATGGGCTGTGGCGTCGGTCTTTCGCGCCTTGACCGCGCTCGCCAGCCAGGAGCGCCTCGAAGGCTTTATGCGTGAATGGACCGCCTCAAGCCCGGCGGATCGACGCGCCATGGAAGACCCCGCGCTGCTGATGGACTTCTATCGCAAGATCCTGCCGTTCCGTCAGGGGCGGCTGGACGGTGTTGTCCGCGAGCAAGTCCTCCAGGCCACGAGCGTCCAACCCGAGCCCGAAGCCGGAACCGATAATCTCACCTTGTTGATCGGCGCCACCGACTTCATGCACGACGCCGCCGAAACCGAAGCCTATTGGCGCGCGTCACTGCCGGACGCCAAAATCGTGCGCTTGCCCCACGCTGGCCGGTTTATCTCCTATAGCCATCCGGACGAGATCGTCTCGCGGCTCTAGCCGATCTTCCCCTCGCCCTGGCCAGCGATAGCCGTGGCCTGGCCGCCGCCCTCCCCGAAGCTTCGCCCACGCGCCGCCAGGGGCGAGCCCCCAGGTGCGAGCTTTCGGCTGCGACCTGCGGACCAAAGCTCAGGGCCCTTTACGCCGCCTTTATGCGCAAGCTCGGCTTCCGCATGGCGCCTTTATGCGCCTCCATGGTCCTTCGCCTCCGATATCCAAGGAGGCCGCAATGGCTGATCTTCTTTTGGGGGCGCTGGCGCTTGGCCTGTTCGCCCTGTTTGGCGCATTCGTCGCCGCGCTGAGGCGCGTCTGACGATGCTCGTGAACATCCTGTGGGGCGCCGGCGCGATCGCGATCGCCGGCTACATGGTCGCAGCGATGCTGCGGCCCGACAAATTCTGACGGACCTCTTCCATGACATGGCAAGGATGGGCGGAGATCGCCCTGACCCTCGGCCTAGCGGTCGCCATCGGCTGGCCGCTGGGCGTTTTTCTTTCGCGCGTCTGGAACGGCGAGAAGACCTTTCTCGATCCGGTCCTGCGTCCCGTCGAGGGCGTATTCTACAAGGCCTGCGGCGTTGATCCGACCAGGAGCCAGAGCTGGCACGCCTACGCTATGGCCCTGCTGGCGTTCAACCTGATCGGCTTTGTCTTCGTCTATTCGGTGCTGCGCCTGCAGGGCGTGCTGCCGCTGAACCCTCAAGGCTTGCCTGGTCTTTCGAGCCACCTGGCGTTCAACACCGCCTTCAGCTTCGTCACCAACACCAACTGGCAGAGCTATGCGGGCGAGACCACCCTGTCGACGCTCAGCCAGATGCTGGTTTTGACGGTGCAGAACTTCGTGTCGGCCGCGACCGGCGCGACCGTCGCGGCGGCCCTGGCGCGGGCGTTCGTCGCCAATCGCGGCGAGGGCGTCGGCAACTTCTGGGCCGATTTGGTGCGCACCACGCTGTACCTGCTGTTGCCCCTGGCCTTTGTGGTCGCCGTCGTGCTCGCCGCTCTCGGGCTGCCCCAGACCCTGGCCGCGAGTGTCACCGCCCACACACTGGAAGGCGCCGAGCAGAAGATCTCGCTTTATGCGGTGGCCTCCCAAGAAGCGATCAAGATGCTGGGCATCAATGGCGGGGGCATCTTCAACGCCAACTCAGCCCACCCGTTTGAGAACCCGACGCCGCTGACCAACCTGATCACGGCGGTCTCGATCAACACCCTGGGCTGGGCGGCCTTCTTCGCCTTCGGTCGCACCGTCCTGGCCAAAAGGGACATCCGCGCCTTGGTCATCGCCGCCTTCGTGCTGCTGTTCGCGGGCGCCGCCGGCGTCTACGCCGCCGAAACTCAAAGTCCGCCGGCCCAGGTCGCCGCCAAAATCGACACGTCGGTGAACATGGAGGGCAAGGAGGTCCGCTTCGGCGCGCCGGCCACAGCCGCCTGGGTCGCCATGACCACCGGGGCGTCCAACGGTTCGGTCAACGGCATGCACTCCAGCCTGATGCCCCTGGGCGGCGGGATCGCGATGTTCCTGATGCAGTTGGGCGAGATCTTGCCCGGCGGCATCGGCTCGGGCGTCGCGATCATGGTCGTCATGGCGCTGCTGTCGGTGTTTGTCGCCGGCCTGATGGTCGGCCGCACGCCGGAGTATCTGGGCAAGAAGATCGAGGCGCGCGAGATTCAGTTCTCGATCCTGGCGGTGGTGATTATCCCGCTCTCGATGCTGGGCTTTTCCGGGATCGCTGCGGTCCTGCCCGAAGCGCTGAAGGGCCTGATGCACAGCGGGCCGCACGGCCTGTCGGAGATTCTCTACGCCTACGTCTCGGGCACGGCCAACAACGGCTCGGCCTTCGCCGGCCTAACGGCCAACGCGCCCTGGTGGAATGTAACCCTTGGGATCGCCATGGCCCTGGGCCGCTTCCTGCCGATCGTCGCGGTGCTGGCCATCGCCGGAAGCCTCGTGACCAAGCCCAAGCTTGCCCCCACCGCCGGCACGCTGCCGACGGACGGCGGTCTTTTCATCGGCCTCCTGATCGGGGTGATCCTGATCCTGGGCGGCCTACAATTCTTCCCCGCGATGGCGCTGGGACCGATCGTCGAGCACTTCCAGGCGCTCGACGCGGTCGCCGCCCTCCGCTGAGTGGTGATCCCATGACATCCGTAGATATCCACGCTGGCGAGGGGCGACGCGCCCTGGCCGGCGGCCTGTCCGGCGCCGTTCTGGCCCGCGCCGCCAAAGACGCCGTCCTCAAACTCGATCCGCGCAAGCTGACCGGCAATCCGGTGATCTTCGCCACCTGGCTTGTGGCCCTGCTGTCGACCGTCTCGGCTGTTGCGGCCCTGGTCACCCATCAGGCTGCGGGCTTCGCCATCCAGATCGCCGTCTGGCTGTGGGCGACGGTGCTGTTCGCCAACCTCGCCGAAAGCGTCGCCGAGGGCCGCGGCAAGGCGGCCGCCGACAGCCTGCGCGCCACCCGCGTGACGACCAAGGCCAAGCTCATCATCGACCCCAAGACTGGAACCTGGATTCCCACCCCTGCCCACAAGCTCGGCGTCGGCGAGGTGATCCTGGTGGAGGCCGGCGAGGTGATCCCGACCGACGGCGAGATCATCGAGGGCATGGCCAGCGTCAACGAAGCGGCCATCACCGGCGAGAGCGCGCCGGTGATCCGCGAAAGCGGCGGCGACCGCTCGGCGGTGACCGGCGGCACCACGGTCGTCTCCGACTGGATCAAGGTCCGCGTCACGGCGGAAGCCGGCTCGACGTTCCTCGACCGGATGATCGCCATGGTCGAGGGCGCGGACCGTCGCAAAACGCCAAACGAGATCGCCCTGGCGGTTCTTCTGGCCGGCCTCACCCTGATCTTCCTGATCGCCGTGGTGACGCTGCTGGGTCTGGGCAAGTTCTCGGGCGTGGCGCTGGATCCTCTTGTGCTGGGCGCGCTGTTCATCACCCTGATCCCGACCACCATTGGCGGCCTGCTCTCGGCCGTTGGCATCGCCGGCATGGACCGCCTTCTGAAGGTCAATGTGCTGGCCACCTCCGGCCGCGCGGTCGAGGCGGCCGGTGACGTCGACACCCTGCTGCTGGACAAGACCGGCACCATCACCTTCGGCAACCGCATGGCGACCGAGGTGATCCCCGCCCCGGGCGTGCGTGCGGATGCGGCGATGAAAGCGGCTCTTATGGCCTCGCTGGCCGACGAGACGCCGGAAGGTCGTTCGATTGTCGAGCTGGCGCGCAACGCTGGCCTGACGCTCGAGCCGCCGGAAGGCGCGACCGCGATCCCGTTCACCGCCCAGACCCGCCAGTCGGGTCTCGATCATCAGGGTCACAGATGGCGCAAGGGCGCGGTGGACGCCGTCTATCGGTCGCTGGCGCTGGAGCCTAAGAGCATTCCGGCCGAGCTGACAGCGGCCGTCGACCGCATCGCCCGCTCGGGCGGCACACCGCTGGCCGTCAGCGAGAACGGCGTGCTGGTAGGCGTCATCCACTTGAAGGACGTCGTCAAACCCGGCGTGAAGGAGCGTTTCGCTGATCTGCGCCGCATGGGCCTGCGGACAGTGATGATCACCGGCGACAATCCTGTGACCGCCGCCGCCATCGCCTCGGAGGCCGGCGTCGACGACTTCCTCGCCGAGGCCACGCCCGAGGACAAGCTGCGACTGATCCGCGAGGAACAGGGCAAGGGCCGGCTGGTGGCCATGTGCGGCGACGGCGCCAACGACGCCCCCGCGCTCGCCCAGGCCGACGTCGGCGTCGCCATGCAGACCGGCGCCCAGGCCGCGCGCGAGGCGGGCAACATGGTCGACCTCGACAGCGACCCGACCAAGGTCATCGAGATCGTCGAGGTCGGCAAGCAGATGCTGATCACCCGCGGCGCCCTGACGACCTTTTCGATCGCCAACGACGTGGCCAAGTACTTCGCCATCATCCCGGCGATGTTCGTGGTCTCGCTGCCGGCGCTGGGCGCTTTGAACGTGATGAAGCTTCACAGTCCGCAGAGCGCCATCCTGTCGGCGGTGATCTTCAACGCCCTGGTCATCGTCGCCCTGATCCCGCTGGCCCTGCGCGGCGTGAAGTACCGCGCTGTCGGCGCCGGCAAGCTGCTGTCGCGCAACCTGACGCTCTATGGGCTGGGCGGTCTGATCGCGCCGTTCGTCGGCATCAAGCTGATCGACCTTGTGGTCTCGGCCCTGGGTCTGGCGTAAACACAAGCCATCGGAGAGTCATCCGTCATGCTTTCACAACTTCGCCCCGCCCTGGTGTCCATGGGCTTGTTCACGGCCCTGCTCGGCCTGGCCTATCCGTTGACCGTCACCGGCGTCGCCCAAGCGGCCTTTCCGACCCAGGCCAATGGTAGTCTCGTCCGCGACGCCGGCGGCCAGGTCGTCGGCTCGGCCCTGATCGGTCAGGCCTTCACAAAGCCCGATTACTTCCATGGTCGCCCCTCGGCTGCGGGCTCGGGCTACGACGCCAGCGCGTCGAGCGGCTCCAACATGGGCCCGCTGAACGCGGCGCTCATCGCCCGGCAGAAGGCTGATGCGGCGTCTTTGCGTTCGGAAAACCCGGATGTGACGATCCCAGCCGACGCGGTCACGACCTCGGGCTCGGGACTTGATCCGGACATCTCGCCGGCCAACGCCCGCTTCCAGGCGCCCCGCGTGGCCAAGGCGCGCGGCGTTCCCGAGAAGGACGTGACCGCGCTGGTCGAGACCCAGATCCAGCCGCCGCTGCTGGGGTTCATCGGCCAGCCCCGCGTAAACGTCCTGGCCCTCAACCGGGCGCTCGACGCCCGCTTCCCGCCCATCGTCAGCAAGAAAGGCGGCTAGTGCCGGCCGACGACCCAAAAAGACCGGACCCCGAGGCGCTCCTGGCCGCCGCCAACAAGGCGCGCCGGGGGCGCCTCAAGGTGTTTCTGGGCATGGCGCCGGGCGTGGGCAAGACCTACGAGATGCTGCGCGCCGCCCGTCGCCGAAAGGCCGAAGGCGCTGATGTCCTGATCGGCGTTGTGGAGACCCATGGCCGCCGCGAAACCGAGAGCTTGCTGCGGGGCATGGAGGTGCTGCCGCGCAAGCCGATCGAGCATCGCGGCCGCGTCCAGATGGAGTTCGACATCGACACGGCCTTGGCGCGCAAGCCCAAGATCCTGCTGGTCGACGAATACGCCCATTCCAACGCCATCGGCTCGCGCCACCCCAAACGATGGCAGGATGTTGAGGAGCTGCTCGCCGCCGGCGTCGACGTCTGGACCACCCTCAACGTCCAGCACCTGGAGAGCCTGGTCGACGTCGTCCAGCGCATCACCGGCGTGCGGCAACGTGAGACCGTGCCCGACAGCGCGCTTTCGCGCGCCGACGACATCGAGCTGGTGGACATCACGCCCGGCGAACTGCGCGAGCGAATGGCGGCCGGCAAGGTCTATGTGCCCGAGACCGCCCGCCTGGCGGCCGACAACTTCTTCAAGATCGAGAACCTGACGGCCCTGCGCGAGTTGGCCCTGCGGCGGGCGGCCCAGACGGTGGACGATCAACTGATCGCCACGATGCGCGAGAAGGGCGTCGAGGGGCCCTGGGCGGCGGGTGAGCGGATCCTGGTGCTGGTCAGCGGCGATGCGATGGCGGCCACGCTGGTGAGGGCCGGCCGTCGGTTGTCGGACATGATGATGGACGCTCCCTGGACCGTAACCCATGTCGAGCGGACCGACCGCCCGCTGGCGAAAGACGGTGACGCCGCGCGCCTGCGCGAGGCCTATCGCCTGGCCGAGCAACTGGGGGGCGCCACCGTCGCCCTCAGCGGCGGCGACATCGTCGATACGGTGATGGCCTATGCGCGCCGTCAGAATGTCACCCAGATCGTTATCGGCAAGTCGATCGAGAGCCGCTGGCGCGAACTTCTGGGGCGCTCCCTGGCGAGCGCGCTGTTGCGAGAAGCGCGCGGCGTTGCGGTTCACGTCGTCACTGAGGCCGCGCCGGAGCGCGTGTTGCGCTCGCCTGATCCGCCCCAGCCCGATCGTTGGCGCGGCTATGCGGTCGGGGCTCTGTTCATCGCTGCGGCCACCCTGGCGGCCTGGGGCCTGGACGTCGCGTTCAATCGTGTCGACCTTGGGATGATCTTCCTGGCCGCCGTGCTGGCGGCGGGCGTGCTGCACGGTTTGCGGCCCGCCCTGGCGGCGGCGACCGTGGCGTTTCTGGTCTACAACTATCTCTTCCTCGAACCCCGCTACAGTTTCGTGGTCGGTTCGCCCACGGACTTCATCACGCTCGTGGTGTTCTGGGCGGTGGCCCTGGCGTCGGGCGGGCTCGCCGGCCGCGTGCGCGAACAGGCGCTGGGGTCGCAGCGCCGCGCCGCGGCCGTGACCACCTTGCTCGCCGCCAGCCGAACGTTCTCCGCCGCCAGCGGCCGTGACGCCGTCGCCAAGGCGCTGGCTGAACAGCTCTCCGCCGCCGCCGGGGCGCGCGCCGTCGTGCTGCTGCCGCAGGGGGATGAGATCGCGCTGGCGCATGGCTCACCTGAGCTCGCGCCCCTGGACGCCGCGCAGATGGCCGCCGCCCGCTGGGCCTGGGACAAGGGAGAGGCCGCCGGCTTCGGGACAGGAACCTTGCCGCAAGCCCGGTGGACCTTCTGGCCTCTGGACGGCGTGCGGGCGCGCACAGGCGTCGCGGGTCTGGCGGCGGGGACGGCGCCGCTTGGCGCGGACCAGGAACGCCTCGTTCTGGCGCTGCTGGAACAGGGCGCCGTAGCGCTGGAGCGCTCACAGCTTGCGGCCGAGGCCGTCGAGACCGAGACGCTCCGCCGCGCGGATCGCTTCCGCTCCGCCCTGATGAACTCGGTCAGCCACGACCTGCGCACGCCGCTGTCCACGGTGCTGGGGGCCTCCACGACGCTGATCGACTACGGCGACAAACTGGCCAAGCCCGTACGTGAGGACCTTGTCGTCAGCATCCGCGAGGAGGCCGAGCGGCTGAACCGCTATGTCGCCAACCTGCTCGACATGACGCGCATCGAGGGCGGCGCCCTGCGGCTGCGGACCGACTGGATCGATGTCCGCGACGTGTTGAACGCCGCCGCCGACCGGGTTTCGCGGCGCCTGGGCGGACGCGCGCTGACCCGAGACTTTCCGCGCGAGCTCTCCCTTGTCCAGGCGGACGCGAGTTTGCTGGAACAGGTCGTCGTCAATGTGCTGGAGAACGCCATCGCCTATAGCCCGCCCGAGGCGCGTATCGAGATGGCGGCCTATGAGGACCGCTCCAACGTGGTGATCAGCATCGAGGACGAGGGGCGCGGGATCCCCCCTTCGGAGCTGGAGCGTGTGTTCGACAAGTTCCGTCGCATGGAGGAGCCCAGCGATCGCACCCAAGGGGCGGGCCTGGGTCTCTCGATCGCCAAGGGCTTCATCGATGCGCTGGGCGGACGTATCGCCGCCGCCAGCCCCATCCACGACGGACAAGGTACGCGGATCTTGATCAGCATGCCCAAGACCGTCGCGACGCCGCATCACCTGCTATGACGGACCCATGAGCGCGCTTCGCCACCGCATCCTCGTCATCGACGATGAACCGCAGATCCACCGCTTCCTGGGGCCGGCGCTCGATGCGGCCGGCTACGAGGCCCTGCGCGCCGACAGCGGCCAGGAGGGGCTGCGCGGCATCGCCTTGTGGTCGCCCGACGCCGTGGTTCTGGATCTTGGCTTGCCCGACATGGACGGCAAGGAGGTGCTGGAAAAAGCGCGGGCTTTCTATGAGGGCCCGATCCTGATCCTCTCGGCCCGCGATCGTGAAGTCGAGAAGATCGAGGCGCTGGATCGGGGCGCCAATGACTATGTCGAAAAGCCCTTCGGCGTCGGCGAACTCCTGGCGCGGCTGCGCGTGGCGCTCCGGCCGTCGGCGGCGCCGAGGCGACCGGTTGGCCCGCTGTCCTTCGGTGAGGTCGTGATCGATCTGGATCGGCGTTTGGTGACCAAATCCGGCGCCGCCATCAAGCTTTCGCCCAAGGCGTTTGAACTCCTCTCACGCCTGGCGCTCTCGCCCGGCAAGGTGCTGACGCACAGGGAACTGCTGGTCGGCGTCTGGGGCCCCGCACACGCGCATGACACCCAGTACCTGAGGGTGTTCGTCGGGCAGCTTAGGCAAAAGCTTGAGGTCGACCCGGCGCATCCGGCACTGATCCTGACAGAGCCCGGCGTGGGCTATCGGCTCCTGAGTCCCGGCAACCCGACCTAAAATTGCCCCCGACCAGCGGCCGAATCCGCGCCCTTTTGGCTTGAGGTTCTCGGCTGCCGGTATGGCGCCGAAGAGTTAGCCCAGCCCTATAGCCCCAGAGCTCGCAGATCGACGCCAATGTGGTGTTGGCACATCCGTGCACGCTAGAGCGCCCCCATCGGCAAGTCTGGTCTGAACAGAGGGAGCCCTTTGGGAATGGTCAGGGCCGACATACCCGCCCTACTCGTGCCGTGAGTTGCGGACGCGCGGGAAGGTGGCCAGCAGCTTGATCAGCTCAGATTGTCGGTTAACGCCGGTCTTGTTGAAGAGGGACTTCAACTGCGTCTTCACTGTCTCGCGGTTGACTTTACGATTGGCCGCTACCTCGGCGACGGATTGTTCGGCCAAAAGCCCCTCGGCAAGCGCACTTTCCATAGCCGACAAGCCATAGGCGCTTTGAAAAGCCGAAATGGTGCTGGATGGAGCAGCTGACTCAGGGTCATCAATCTTGAGAATCGCTCCGGAAGTCTCGTCAAAGCCCGCAGGTAGGACGACCAGCCGAAACGCTCTCAAACCTGATGGCCTGGGGCAAAGAAAGCCCGTACGAACGTTTGCAATCTTATCTATTACACCTGCCACAGCGGCTCGTAGGGCGATTTCTAGGCTTGACGAAGCAACCAGTCGGTTTCGGTAAAGCGCCAACCCATCACGCTGTTCTAGGAGCCGCTTTGCGCTAGCCGACATTCCCAAGACGCGCAGATCCCGATCTACGCGGATCAAGCCTTGATCAGACTGGTCGGCCAAATCCTGGAGCGCTGATGCACGGAGACGCTCGCGTTCAAGCATTCGATGCAGATGTACAGCGCGTTCAAGATGGCTATATACGCCGTCAAGACGCGCCGCTTCCGCTTCGCCGAAAGCTCTGTCGCGCTCGGCCCTATGAACTGCAACCATCAGGCCCGGTCGCCCGGGGTGCGGCGACACGCCAAGGCTCCGCCCCGTGTCATCACCAAAGCGACGAAAGCAGTCATTTCGCATCGCAGTTTGTGCGAACGCTTCTGGACTCATGTACGCGTCTAACGCAAAGGCTTTTCCGAATTGCCCAACCTCTATGGAAAGTTTTGTCCAAGGATCGTTAGCAGCAAAGTTCTCTGCATAGTATTTCGCGAAATCATCACCCCAATAGCACATTTGCATATAGTCAGCCGCGCCCCTGGCATTAAGCTCGAAGAAAATAGCCGAGCGCGTTCCGACAGCTTCTGCAATTCTAGTAGAAAGGTTTCTGAAGGCGCTATCGTCTGCGATCGCACCATAGATGCCATCTAAATCCACTCGCATTCTGAGCCCCCGTTCAGAATTCCGCCTAGCTGTACATTACTGACTTTTGCGAGCGTGGACACACGGGCCAAGCCACTCCCACTCGCATCCGCCATGTGGGGGGGACTCCGCATCTCCCAAACGGGGGATGCGCACCTCCATGAGTTGCGTTTAGTCGCAACCTATCGCCAAGCCTAGACGGGCCGGAAGCGGCGCCATAAGGGTGTGGTTAGGAGGGTCAACACCCACTACGCGGCGGAGAGTCGCGTGCGGGGGGGGGGGGCAAAAGGTCTGGAGTTAGTCCAGATCATCTATACTGCCGGGGGGCATTGGTGAGTAAAGGCTTGGGACAGCGTCCCATCATCTTTCTTTGGGAAAACTTCGGACCGCTTCACGCTGACCGCTGCGATGCAACGGCGCGAGCCATGCCGGAGCGTCGCGTCATCGGCCTTGAGATCTTGAACAAAAGTTCAGAGTACGACTGGGTCAGTGAGACTGGACGATATTTTGAAAAAATTACACTGTCCGCTCGTGGCGAGGAAACACACTGGTCGAGCTGGCGGATTATTACGGCAGTCGCCAAGCACCGTCCCGAAGCCGTTTTCTTCTGCCACTATCAGCACCCCAAAATCTTCGTCGCTGCGATCTTCGCCAGGCTCCTTGGCATTCGCACCTTCACGATGAACGACTCTAAGTTCGACGACTATGAGCGCGATCTCTGGCGAGAGGTCGGCAAGTCGCTATTCTTCGCGCCCTACAACGGGGCGCTGGCCGCAAGTAGACGCTCTGCCGACTATCTCCGCTTTCTGGGAGTGCCCGCCGGCAAGATCGCCCTTGGCTACGACGCGATTTCCATCGAACGCATCCGCAACCTCGCGCAGGCGCCGCCTGCACCAGACGGCGTAGCCCATGCGGATCGCCATTTCACGATTGTGGCAAGGCTTCTGCCAAAGAAGAACATCTCCCTTGCTCTCAACGCTTTTGCGGCTTTCGTTCGCGCTGGGGGAGACCGACGGCTCGTGATTTGCGGTTCGGGCCCGTTGGAAGCCGAATTAAAGGCGCTTGCCGCTGAACTCGGCGTGGACAGCAATGTCGAGTTCAGAGGCTTCGTTCAGACTGATGAGATATCTCGGATCTTGGCGAGCACGTTAGCGCTCATCCTGCCGAGCACCGAAGAGCAATTCGGACAAGTGATCCCTGAAGCCTTGGCCATGGGCGTTCCGGTTCTGGCTTCCGACAACTGTGGCGCGCGCGATCATTTGGTTGAGACAGCGGTCAACGGATACATATTCGAACCGCATAATGCCGAGGGCCTATCCGTCCTGATGCAGCGTATAGATCGTGACCACGATCACTGGCGCGCCCTAGCCTCAGCCGCCAACCGGATCGCGCCTCGGGGCGACGTGGCTGGGTTTGTTTCGGGCGTCCGACAACTTCTGGCATCCTAGACGCATCCCTCAGACGCCTAGATCCAACCAACAGCGCTCGGCTTTACGCTCAAAGTGTTTGATTTGGCGCCTAGCGCTAAGCTTTGGCTCAGCCGCGATGAGAGAAAAGCGCACTCACGGGGCGCAGCGTCTAGAAATTGACCGTTAACCTTGTCCGCGCGCGCCTCGCGCGCCGACGAATGTCAGTTTGTTGCACTGCGGTGCAATAACGACATCGCATTGAGCATTTGCTTACGCTATGAGGGCGATACGCAAGGCGGAATAAACGCTGCGTTCCATAAGGTGGGGACCTAATGACGGTTGAAAGCAATGGTAAGGTTGCGCTCATTACGGGCGTGACCGGGCAAGATGGCGCGTACCTGTCGGAGCTGCTGCTCTCCAAGGGCTATACGGTGCACGGCGTGAAGCGGCGTTCGTCGTCGTTCAACACCGGCCGCATCGAGCACATCTATCAGGACCCGCACGAGCCGAACCCGCGCTTCTTCCTGCACTACGGCGACATGACCGACAGCACGAACCTGATCCGGATCGTGCAGCAGACCCAGCCCGACGAGATCTACAACCTGGCGGCCCAAAGCCACGTCCAGGTCAGCTTCGAGACCCCGGAATACACCAGCAACGCCGACGCCACGGGCACCCTGCGCCTGCTGGAGGCCATCCGCATCCTGGGCCTAGAAAAGAAGACCAAGTTCTACCAGGCCTCGACCTCGGAGCTATACGGCCTCGTGCAAGAGGTGCCGCAGAGCGAGAAGACGCCGTTCTATCCGCGCAGCCCCTACGCCGCCGCCAAGCTCTACGGCTACTGGATCGTGGTCAACTACCGCGAGGCCTACGGCATCCACGCCAGCAACGGCATCCTGTTCAACCACGAGAGCCCGCTGCGCGGCGAGACCTTCGTCACCCGCAAGATCACCCGCGCCGTCGCGGCCATCAAGCAAGGCTTCCAGGACAAGCTCTATCTCGGCAACCTCGACGCCAAGCGCGACTGGGGCCACGCGCGCGAGTACGTGCGCGGCATGTGGCTGATGCTGCAGCAGGAAGTCGCCGACGACTACGTCCTGGCCACCGGCGAGACCACCCTGGTCCGCGACTTCGTCACCAAGGCCTTCTCGGAGGTCGGCATCACGATCACCTGGTCGGGCGCCGGCGTCGACGAAAAGGGCACGTGCGCGCAGACCGGCAAGGTGCTGGTCGAGGTCGACCCGCGCTACTTCCGTCCGACCGAGGTCGAGCTGCTGATCGGCGACCCGACCAAGGCCAAGGAGAAGCTCGGCTGGGTCCACGAGACCAAGTGGGAGCAGCTCTGCGCCGAGATGGTCGCGGCCGACATGATCAATGTCGCCAAGGAGCAGCGCCGCAATGCCGAGTGAGGTGATCTTCCCGCTCGAAGGCAAGCGGGTCTGGGTCGCCGGCCATCGCGGGATGGTCGGCTCGGCTATCGTCCGCCGCCTCGCTTCGGAAGGCTGCGAGATTCTCACCGCCGGCCGCGAGGTGCTCGACCTGGAGCGCCAGAGCGCCGTCGAAGCCTGGATCGCCGAGAACAAGCCCGACGCCATCTTCATGGCGGCCGCCAAGGTCGGCGGCATCCTGGCCAACGACACCTATCCGGCCGACTTCCTCTACAACAACCTGGTTATCGAGACGAACATCGTCGACGCGGCCTGGCGGAGCGGCGTCGGCAAGGTGCTGTTCCTGGGCTCGTCGTGCATCTATCCCAAGTTCGCGCCGCAGCCGATCATGGAAGACGCCCTACTCACCGGCCCTCTGGAGCCGACCAACGAGTGGTACGCGATCGCCAAGATCGCCGGCATCAAGCTGGCCCAGGCCTATCGCAAGCAGCACGGCTGCGACTTCATCAGCGCCATGCCGACGAACCTCTATGGCATCGGCGACAACTTCGACCTGAACAGCAGCCACGTGATGCCGGCCCTGATCCGCAAGGCCCATGAGGCCAAGCTGGCCGGCGCGGACAGCATCACGATCTGGGGCACGGGCACGCCGCGCCGCGAGTTCCTGAACGCCGACGACTGCGCCGACGCCTGCGTGTTCCTGATGAAGACCTATTCGGACTTCGAGCACGTCAACGTGGGATCAGGCGAGGACATCACCATCCTGGAGCTGGCCCAACTGGTCTGCGAGGTCGTGGGCTTCGAGGGCGAGATCATCACCGACACCACCAAGCCGGACGGCACACCGCGCAAGCTGATGAGCGCGGACAAGCTACGGGGGATGGGGTGGTCGCCGAGCATTGAGCTTCGGGAGGGGATAGAGGGTGCTTATCGAGCGTTCTTGGAGCTAGCTAACCGCTAGAGTATCAGTCTGCATCATATCCGGCGGCGGCGGAGCAGTTGGCGCATTCAACTGGGGTGAAGGCGTCGATAGCGTTGGCGATGGCGTTCCAGTGCTGCTCGAGGCCGCCGACAGCGGCGTAGGCTGGCGCTACATCGCGCCAAGCAAGCCCTAGCAGAATGGGCGCAACGAGATCTTCAACGGGCGACTGCGCGACGAGCTGCGGAACGGGACCCCGTTCCGTTCGCTGACTCACTCCCGCCCGGCGCTTAACCGGCGAGACATCCCAGCCCGACCTGGTCCAAGGTTGGGGGCAAGGTCAATCCAGAGACAGCACTTTGCTCATCCGTGCTGGCCACCGCTCCAGCACAAAGCTTAAATCAGAAGCCAGCTCTCGTGGGAATCCAAAACGATTCAACTAGATCGCCAACTGCTCTAGCGCTTTTCATCACTGCTATTTAGCCCGCTCCCGACGTTGTCGCTCACCTAGACGCAGGCTTTGCGCACTGAGCACGACCAGAGCACATGCGGGAAGCACTGCAATAAGAGATCCCCGGAAAAGAATGGCAGCAAATCCAGCCACCAGAGCCGCAGTGAGTTGGGTTGAGAAACGACCTGAAAAAAGAGATGCAGCATTGGCCAAATCGTCTAAGCGCTTCAAAGCATAACCGACTAGAAGGCCTCCAAACCCCACACCAAACCAGGAAAAATCCGAGTAAAACTCGGCAGGCAACGGGGCGGAAATATTAACAAACTTGTATCCATTGTGCGCCGCAGCAACAGCACCAGTCGGCAACGCCTTCCCTTCCCAGACCCCTCTAGGAACAAAAGCAAGTACTGCGGATATCAATTGATGGCCAAACTGAACACCAGCGCCATCTACCCATCGCACCACATTTATAGTTGATTGAAATCCATCAAGATCCCCAGAGGAGACCATATAACTTTTCCAAGATGTCGAAAACGCCAATCGCGCGTCCCCGCGGGTAAGGTGATTAATCAGCGGGAATAGTGTCGCCAAAGCTATTGGATACGCCAGCGCGAGCGCGAGGCTGAGCTGCTTATGACTAGAGCGAACAAATATCAAACCAAGAGTGATAACATACCCCAACAAGAAGTATCTCGGTAGAGCAGGCGGATAATTCACAATCAGGAACGTGACAGCAGAAACAATCAACACAATATACGGAAAAAACACCCCTCTCGACTTTATAGAAGAGTAAATTGCCATAACAATGGATATAAACGACAATGATCGAGCAGTTTGCATCAGAGTCAAGGTAGTCGGATTTAGAACAATCGCCCCAACCTCTCCTCGAATTCTCACAAAATTTTGCAGACCAAGGTCGATCGCCATAACAAAACTAATACCACAAAGGGCCAACGCGGCCAAGCATATCGCTGATATACTTATAGAGTACGCCTCAGAGCGCCCCGCCGATTTGAATCGGCTAGACATCCTGCCAAACCTCATAGAAAAGGTGAATATTAAAACTACTAGAGCAGCCAAATTGACATCGGACTCAGGATACTGTGACCGGTAGAATGGAAATTCGCCATAGGCGCACTGAAAAATGCCCGGCACAATCAAGCCAAACAAAATGTATAGATTTGCCAAAAAGCTAGACCACGCTATTCTTTCAACACTACATATATCAAAAATTGTCGCAAAACAGGGAACTAGTGCAACAGCTAGAATAAATCTAGCAACAGGATGATAATCTCCAAATACACCTGATGTTAAAATAATCAAAAAAGCAAAAAGCACGCCGACGGATAACGCCGAAAGGCGAACTATATTGCCCTGATGCGAGACAATCATCGCAGGCTCCACCGCACAGATTACATATAGAGAAAATTGAAATTCTAAATGAGAACATTAGAACTCGTCGTTCAAAATCAATTTTATGGCATTCTCATGAAAACGACAACCCAAGACATCAAGAAGAACGATCCAAAATTCTCAACACTATAGAAGCGTAGGTTTTGGCCGTCAAATTAAGGTCGAAACAGTCCATTGCGTGGCGGTATCTATGCGGCAGACGGAGAGCGGCACTTCGGAACTCTTCAGGGGCAGAGAGCCCCCCTAGATCAACCAGCGTGACCCCCTCGATCCCCTTCGCAAACTGAAAGCTCTCAATATCCGACGCGACGATCGGCGGGCCGCTGGCCATTGCCTCCAGGAAGGCGATGCTGTGGGCCTCTGACAGGGAAGGCATCAGATAGACGTCGCAGGCGCTGAGCAGGTCCGGCACGTCCAGGCGGGGGCCCAGGAAGCGCACGCGATCGCCAAGACCCGCCGCCGCGATCTCGGCCTGGAAGCCGGCGTGGTAGTCGGTGTCCTCGACGATGCCGGCGAACCACAGCAGGAGGTTCGGGTCCTCGCGCAGAGCCGGCAGCATGGCGTCCAGCGTGAAGCGCTGCTGCTTGACGGGCGAGACGCGGCCGACCTGCAGCAACAGCGTCCGCCCATCCGCCAGCCCCAGGGCGGCGCGGATCTCGGCTCGCCGCTCGCGGGCGGCGTAGAAGCGGTCCAGATCGACGCCGTTCAGGACGATCTCCAGCGGCGGCGACGATTTCAGGCGGCGCAGATAGGCGTCGGCCGCAGACTGCGATACCGAGATGATCTGATCGGTGCGCGCCTGCAGCAGCCGCTCGATCCAGCGCAGCTTCCAGCTGCCGTAGTCGTCGGTGCCGCTGTGCAAGACCGAGACGAAGCGGGCCTTGGAGCCCGCCGCCAGAACGGCCAGGCGGCCGTAGACGGCCGGAAGGGCCGAGTGGCCGAAGATGACGTCCGGCTTGAACGCGCGGATGGCGGCGGCGTAGCGCTTGATCCGCGCCGCCCCACTCAGCGCCTGCTCGGGGATGTCGAGCACCACGTCGGCGGCGGTCAGCTTGTCCAGCTCCGGCTTGAACGCCTCGGCCGACGGCGCGAAGGCGGCCACGGCGCAGACATGGCCGTCGGCCGCGTGACGCAGGCACAGGTCGCGCACCAGCACCTCAGCGCCCGAGTGGCGAGGCGTATGGATCAGGTGCATCAGTCTCACGTGCGCGCTCCTAGCTTGGTCATGATCCCCCTGGCGACGGGGATGCGGGCGAACAGGCGCGCCCAGGCCTCTGGCGAGGGCGCGATCGGCACGCCCAGCGAACGGCAGTTCATGATCCAGGTGACGAGGCCGCCGGCGCTGATGGCGATCATCGCGCCGGCCGCCACACCGACGCCGCCCAGCGGCTTGGCCAGCAGCCAGGCCAGGCTAGGGCTGCCCAGCGTGCTGATCAGGCTGCCGATGATGTTCCACTTCAGCCGCCCCGAGCCCATGCCCAGGAAGAAGCCCGGGGTCGACAGGGTGTTGAGGAACCATCCGCCGGCCAGGATGAACGAGAAGACGACAAACAGCGGATCGATGCGATGCAGCCAGATCAGGCTGACGATCGGCGAGCCGACCGCCATGCCCAGCATGGCCACGCCGGAGGCCGCGCCGATCATGGTGAGCGCGCCTTCGTAAAGCCGGTGCATCTCGGCCGGCTCGCGCTCATGCGTCGCGGCGAACAGCGGCGTGAGGTTCTGGCCCGGCGCCACGACCAGCTGGCGAACCTGCAGGATCCCTCGCGAGGCCAGTTCGTACATGCCCAGAGCCCCCAGGCCGCCCAGCGCCGAGAAGGCGAACTTGGTGAGGGGGTCGAACAGGAAGCTGGCGATGTTGAGCGCCTGCAGGCGCAGACCAAAGCCCATCAGTTCGCGCAGGGGCGCCATCCGGATGCGCCACGGCAAGGCGAAACCCAAGACCCCCGCAGCCTTCACCACCAGGAACCATCCGCCGAAGGTCAGCAACACGTACTGGGCGCTTTGCGCCAGGGCCACGCCGCGCAGCCCCATCGTCTTGACCGTGACCAGCGCCACGATGGCCTGCGCCACCAGCGTGAACAGCATCAGCATGCTCTTCTGGTCGGAGCGGTGGAACCCGATCAGGGCCGAGGTCACGACATTGCCGATGCTCTGCAGCACGAACGAGCCGATCGCGAACGGCAGCAGGGCTCTGGCCTGCTCGAGGCTTGGCCCATTGATCGTCAGGCCCAAGCCCCACCAGGCGGGCCAGTAGAGCAGCAGGCCTAGGGCCAGGTAGAACAGCACATTGGTCAGAAGCGCGGTCTCGACATAGACCAGCGCCTCGTCGCCCGAGCCGTCCCTTGCTTGCGAAACCGCGACATAACGGCCGAGGCCTCCGGCCGCGCCCAGGTCGGCCACGCGCGCCAGCGAGGTCGTGGCCAGCACCAGCGACCAGACGCCCAGAGCGGCGACGCCCAGATGCTGCAGGATCAGCCTGTAGAGAATGAACAGCACGATACTGGAGACCACGACCTCCAGAATGTTCCAGACCGCATTGCGCTTGAGACGTGCGCTGCTCACAAGGCCCCCTCTGCGAGGGGGAGCATCAGCGCCCGCGACAGCACCGCGACGCTCCGTTCACGCATGGCCTTGACCTTGGCCGCGGGCTTGCCCACAGGCGGCGGCGCGGACTGGAGCGCGGCCTCGGCGCCGGCGGTGTCGTCCCAGGGCACGGTCAAGGTCGGGTGATCGAGGATCTTCGCCAAGCGCTCGACATAGGCGCCCTGACGCACGGCCACGGGCTTGCCGGTCTGCACCGCGCGCCCGAAGATGCCCGACGCCTGATCGTACTCCGGCGCGTAGCACGCCCAGATGACGGAGGCCTCGCCATAGAGGTCGCGCAGTTCCTCGTCGGTGACGAAACGGTCGACCAGGAGGCCGCCCTGCTCGGCGAATTGGTCCGCCCTTTTTCGCGAGCCCTTGGCGACCTTGCCGGCGGCGACGAATAGCCAGGCGTCCCGCGCCTGGGGCTGGGCTCTCCAGGTGTCGGCCAGGAAGTCGAAGCCCTTATCGCGGCTCTGTCCCCCCAGAGCCACAACGACGGGACGTCCTGCGGCGGCGGCGCGGACCTGCTGCGCTAGCATGGTCTCGGCCGAGGCTTGGTCGGGCGCGAGGTCCCAAAGTTGTGGGTCATGGATCCAGTCGTCCGCGATCTCGGCGAAGGCAGGATCCAGATCAAACGGCATAATGGTGACGATCGTGATCGCCGGCAGCGCGCGCGCGATCTTAAGCAGCCACTTCTTGGCGACATGCTTGGGCGCCTTGGAGCGCACGGCCTCGCCGGGCCGGAACATCAGAGCGCAGCTGCGACGGCCGATCAGGGCGCGCAGAATGGCGACCGCCATGAACTTGCCGGTGTGCTCCTCGAGCATGGGCGAGAACAGGGCTGCGGAGTCCATCACCGCCGAAAGACGAAGCGGCTTCGTCTCAGAGACCACGCCGCCGTTGGTCGCCAACTGTTGAAACAGAGCAATGTACTCCCGACGGTGGCCATCCATACCGTCGGCGACGATCAAAAGTCGCGCCATGCCCCACACGAATTGCGTCGCGGCATCCCATGCCGCTTCTCGCATGCCTGCTAACGCGGGCGAATAGACAAGACAAGCGTCCAGCTTTCAAGAAGCCGAATTGGTTGGCTCAAGCACGCCAATCACGCGAAAAAAACAGACGAAAAATGGATTCGACCCGAAAATGCGCAGGCTGGAAACATACCCCCATTCGCCCCGCCGCCGCTTCGAAAGAATACGATTACGGCGCACGGGCTATATTCAATTTGAATATATTTTTAAGCAGCAATATTAATCTAAAAAATTTAGCCTCAAAAACAATGAAAAATCAGACTGATAGCGACGATTTCAGTGTTTACACGGACTGAACTTCCCCGTAGCAAACAATGACAGTCAACGAGCCTCACAGTCCACCAGTCGGAACAATTGCGTTATGGGCCAACTGACTCCTGTCGCCATTTTCGCGTACCGTCGCCCAGAGCACTTGCAGCGCGCGCTTGTCGCACTCACGGCTTGCCCGGAGTTCGCCAGTTCCCCGGTCTTCATCTTTATCGACGGACCGCGCCCAGGCGCAGAAACGGCGGTCGCCCAGACGGCGGAGGTGGCGTCGCGCTTCGCAGGACCAAACGTCTCCATCGTGCGCCAGCCCTCCAACCGGGGGTTAGCCAACTCCATCATCACCGAAGTCACCGATCTCTGCGCCCGCTATGGGCGGGTGATTGTTATTGAAGATGACCTGGTCATACATCCGACTACGCTCACTTGGCTAAACCAGGGCCTTGACGCCTACGCCGATGACCCCCGAGTGATGCAGATCAGCGCCTACCAGTATCGCGTGCCTGAGTTTGAGCGGCGCAGCGAGGGAAGTTTTCAACGCTTCGCCACCACTTGGGGTTGGGCCACTTGGCAGCGGGCTTGGGCCAAGTTTGATGCGAACGCAACAGGCTGGGAAGCCGTTCGGGAGGACCCGTCCACCCGGTCCACCTTCGACGCAGGCGACGTCTATCCGTTCTCGGCCATGCTCGAAAAGCAGATGGCCGGAAAAGTGGATAGCTGGGGCATTCGATGGTCCTGGAGCGTCTTCCGAAATGAAGGGCTGACGCTTATGCCGCCTCGGTCGCTGGTGACCAACACGGGCATGGACGCCTCGGGTACGCACAATTCAATCGGCGCATTGAAGCAATTCGTTTCGGGGCCGGCGCCGCTGCTCTGGTCCGACAATGCCCCCCCCACCCTGCCGAACCATTTAGTCGTGTCTATTGATGACGAAAGAGCCTTCCGAAGAGGGCTGCGACGCACGAACGCGATGCGCAATGCTAGGATCAAAGCTGCGCTGGCGCGGCTCGGCATGTCTCGGTTTGCGGACTAGGCGCATGTCGGCCAAGCCTCATGTATTCGCGGTGGCGCAACTTCCACCACCAATAACCGGCCTTTCGGCCGTCAACGCCCGCATGATCCAGGAGCTCGAGGCTGCAGGTCTCCTTTTCGCGGCGGCAGATCTCGCCCCGCCGCGCGACTGGCCTTTAGCGTCAAAGTCGGCAGGTCGCGTGGCGAAGACTATCGCGACCATTTTACGACTGGCGATCGCGCGCATCGGCGGCGCTCGCACACTTTACATGCCCTGCGACGGCGGCTCCGGCTTGGCGCTCAATCTGGTCCTGGCCGCTGCTGCGCGTGTGCTTGGCTACAATTGCTGGACCCATCACCACAGCTTCGCCTACCTCAATGCGCGCTCAGCACTCATGGCCGGATTCCTCAGGTTGTCCCCAAAGGGTACGACGCACCTTCTGCTTTGTGATCGCATGGAGACACTCTTAGAGGAACAATATCCGGCGGAGTGGCCGGCCAGCCGCGCCAAGACTCTCGTTCTTTCAAACGCCTTTATGGCGGATGCGACGAGCCCGCCCCCTACACGGGGCGGCGAGCTCGTTCTGGGGCATTTGTCCAATCTGACGGAGGATAAGGGCGCTCTTCGCTTTCTCGATCTATTTGCCCGGCTCCGGAGGCAAGGTCTCGCGGTAAAAGCCAGGATCGCCGGGCCGGTGCACGAACCAAAGATCAAGGCCGCGATCGAGGCAACGAGCGCAGAGTTTCCCGATGAGCTTCGCTGGCTTGGTCCAGTCTATGGGCCTGAGAAAGACGCCTTCTACGACGAGGTGGACATCTTCGTGTTTCCCAGCAGCTATGCTAATGAAGCCCAACCTCTAGTCTTGCTAGAGGCCATGGCACGAGGCGCAGCGATTATCACGACCGATCGCGGATGCATGGGGTGCGATCACAAGGGATCACCAGGCGCGGTCTTCGACGAGATCCATTTCGACGCGAAAGCCCAACAATGGATCGAGGAGCTCGCTATCAACTTTGATCGAGCACGACTGAGTCATGCAGCGAGACAGCGCTTTGCCAGCTTGAAGGATGAAGCCGATCAAGCACTCGCCACCGCGCTCCGCAAAATCTAGCGTTCCGCCCTCAGACTGCGCTCACTGAGCTTTCGGGCGGGGTCGCCGACATAGATACCCATAGCTTCAGTATCTGCGGTTACGACCGCGCGAGCACCGACTATTGACCCTCGACCGATCGTTACTCCCGGATGAACAAACGCCCCCGCAGCCACCCAAGCCTGATCTTCGACTGTGATCGTCTTGGCGAATATATCAAATCCTACCATTCTAAAGTCGTGCGAACCCGTACACAGATAGGCGTACTGTGACACGACTGCGTCTCTTCCAATATGGATTTGGCCAAGCGTGTACAGTTCTGCAAAGTCACCGATCCAGCTATGATCGCCGATCGTCAACTTCCAAGGGTAGGTAATCCTCACACTTGGGCGGATCAAAACTCCCTTTCCGATTTTGGCGCCGAAAAGCCTTAGTAGACAACGCCTCCAACCATACATGAACTGCGGAGACCAAGCGAAGAAGGTGCCTTGAACCAACCACCACATTTGGACGACCACTGCGGAGCGTCCACGGAACCCCTCGGGCATCGTAAAACGCGACAGATCTTGAACAGACTTCTCGTTCACCTTGAACGCCCCCGCGCCACCGCTATCATCTCCGCCTCAAAGCTCCCAATCACCGCCGCCTTGCGCCAGCGCGTCTCAGCACGAGCGCGACCGGCAGCGCCAAAGGCTGCTCGGCGAGCCGGATCAGCAGAGAGCTCTAGGAGAGCATCAGCCATGGCTGAACCTGTCGCTGACACCGCCAACCCGCACCCCTCGACCTCCCGGGCTAGGCCCGAGCCAGGTTCGGCCATAGCGACGACCGGCCGCCCTGACGCCAGCATGCCTGTCAGCTTCGATGGCAATACCAGATCCGCCGCCTCTGGCCTTTGCGGCAAAAGATGAATGTCGGCGGTTGCAAGCAACTCTTCCAACCGCTCCAGCGGTTGCAAGGGCAGGAAGTGGACTGCCTCCATCCCTCGACAGGCCACTTCCAGTGCGCTCCGTGCAGGCCCGTCACCGCAGAGAAGCATCGACACAGGGGCATCTTCGGCCTTCAGCCGCGCGGCGACATCGGCGAGCGCCTCCAGCCCCTGTTTACCCGCCATATTGCCCGAATAGAGGGCTACGATCCGATCGGCAGGCAACCCGAGTTCTTGCCGATAGCTGGTGTTGGAGCTTGGAAGCATGCGAACAGCGTCAACATCTACCCAATTTCGGAACTCGATCGCGCGGTTCTTAGGGACACCCTTGGCGATCAGCCGATCAACCATCGCTGGTGAAATACTGGAAATCCGATCAAAGCGGCTCAGCAAAGCGCGCTCCAGCTTGAGAGCAGCACTTCGGACGGTGCGGTTGCTAAGTAGGCCCAGATCGAAAGCGGCGTCGACCTCGAAATCCTGGATATGCAACCACGTTGCCGCTCCACACACCCGCGCAGCGGCTAGGGCGGCACCCGCAGCCGTGAGGGTAGGGGCGACAGCGAACACGAGATCTGGACGAGAACGTCGCGCAGCCAGAATTGCCGCTGGCGCGGCGCTCAGACCGAACGAGGCCAAATGGGCTATGCGACGCAAACCATTGGGTCGGCGCGGAACATAGAGCGGGGTGCGGTGAACAGCTACCCCATTGATGATCTCATGTGACCATCTCGTTCCAGAGTATCCTGGTCCAATCTCCCATGCAGGATAGTAGGGCGGACCGGTCACAACCTCAACAGAGTGGCCACGCCCCAGCAGCTCTTCGGCGAGCTCAGTCGTGTACTTGGCACAGCCGACAAGCTCGGGTGCATAGTTTAATGCAACGATCAGAACTCGAAGTCGCTGCGCGGACTCACCGCGCACTAAGGCGCCTTCAGCGGCTGTTTCGTATTCCGTGATGATCGGAGCCTTGCCCATACTCAGCCGCGCCCGATGGAGGCGTAGGTGAACCCGTGACGGACCATTTCGGCGGGCTTGTAGACGTTGCGCAGGTCTACGACGACCGGAGCGTTCATCAGCAGCTTCAGCCGATCCAGATCCAGAGCCCGGAACTGGTCCCACTCGGTCAGGATGACCAGGGCGTCGGCGCCCTCAGCGGCTTCATAGGCGCCGGCCTTGAACTCGACGCCTTCCAGCATGTGGGCGGCTTCCTTGGCGCCTTCAGGGTCGAAGGCCTGCACCTTGGCGCCCATGGCCTGCAGGGCCGGCAGGATGTCGAGGCTGGGCGCGTCGCGCATGTCGTCGGTGTTGGGCTTGAAGGTTACGCCCAGCACGCCGATGGTCTTGCCGGTGAGGTCCGTCGAGCCGATGGCGTCGGCGACCTTCGTGGCCATGGCCTTCTTGCGAGCCGTGTTGACCTCAACCGTGGTCTCGATCAGCCGCGTCGGCGCGCCGTACTGCTGGGCGGTCTTGACCAGCGCGATGGTGTCCTTCGGGAAGCAGCTGCCGCCATAGCCGGGGCCGGCGTTGAGGAACTTCGATCCGATCCGCTTGTCGAGGCCGATGCCCTTGGCCACCGATTGCACGTCGGCGCCGACCTTCTCGCAAAGGTCGGCCATCTCGTTGATGAAGGTGATCTTCATCGCCAGGAAGGCGTTGGCGGCGTACTTGATCAGCTCGCTGGTCCGGCGGCCGGTGAAGACGATCGGCGTCTCGTTGAGGCTCAGCGGCCGGTAGAGGTCGCGCATCACCGCCTGAGCCCGCTCATCGTCGGTGCCGACCACCACGCGGTCGGGACGCTTGAAGTCCTCGATGGCAGCGCCTTCGCGCAGGAACTCGGGGTTGGACACCACAGCGAAATGGGCGTCGGGGCGCACCTTCTTGATGATCGCCTCAACCTCGTCGCCGGTGCCGACGGGCACGGTCGACTTGGTGACCACAACGGTGAAGCCGTCGATCAGGCCGGCGATCTCTTCAGCGGCGGCATAGACATACGACAGGTCGGCATGGCCATCGCCGCGACGGGTCGGCGTGCCCACGGCGATGAACACCGCATCGGCGTCCTTGATCGCTTGCGCGCCGTCCAGGGTGAAGAACAGGCGGCCTTCGCGGACATTGCGCGCCACCAGATCATCCAGGCCCGGCTCGAAGATCGGGATCTCGCCCTTCTCCAGGCGCTCAATCTTGCTCGGATCCTTGTCGATGCACGTCACCACGTGCCCGAAGTCGGCGAAGCACGTCCCAGACACCAGGCCCACATAGCCCGTTCCAATCATCGCTACGCGCATCGATCTGTCCTGACTTTCGCCTGCACTGCGGCTAAGCCGCAAATGTAACAATTAGATTGATCAGATTTTCCCGACGCCACCTCATCAGCGGCCTCGCTCGGCCTGTGCTTGGTGCCAGCGCCAAGCGCTCGAAAGAATAGCGCCAAGATCACGACTAGGCCGCCAGCCGAGCTGATCTCGGGCCTTACCGTTGTCACCGACCAGAACGGGCGCATCGCCTGCGCGTCGCTCCGCCACCTGGACCGGCAGCGCTTTACCAACCGCGCGACCAACGCCATCGACCAGCTCGCGAACCGTGGTGCCGGTCCCCGTCCCAAGATTGTAGGACTCCGATGATCCGCCCGCGAGAAGGCGACGCAAGGCCGAGACGTGAGCGTCAGCGAGATCTAGGACGTGGATATAGTCGCGGACCGCAGTTCCATCCCGCGTGTCGTAGTCGTCGCCGAAGATCGTAAAGTGCGAGCGCTGACCCAACGCGACCTGAAGCGCCAGCGGGATGGCATGGGTCTCAGGCTCGTGCCATTCGCCGATACGGCCTTCGGGATCGGCGCCGGCGGCATTGAAATAGCGCATCACGGCGCTCTTGAAGCCGACATAGCGGTCGTAGTCGGCCAAGGCCTGCTCGACCATCAGCTTGCTGCGGCCATAAGGATTGAGCGGCGCCTGGGGATGATCCTCGGGCATCGGCAGGGTCACCGGGTCGCCGAAGGTCGCGCAGGTGGACGAGAACACCATGGCGTTCACGCCCGCACGGCGGGCGGCCTCGATCAGCGTGATCGTGCCGCCAACATTGTTGTCGAAGAAGGCGCCGGGGTTCTTGACGGACTCGCCCACCTCGATACGGGCGGCGAAGTGCAGGACCGCCACCGGCGCATGGGCGGCGAACACCGCGTCCAGACGTGAGGCATCACGGATGTCGCCCACTTCGAGCGGTCCCCACTGCACATGTTCGCGATGACCGTTGGATAGGTCGTCGTAGACTACTGGGCGAAAGCCGGCCTGTGCCAAGGCTAGGCAACAGTGCGAGCCAACATAGCCAGCGCCGCCGGCTACCAGAACGGTCTGCATAAGTATCCCCCGCTGACGGCGGCGCCGCCGCCATCAATCGCTAGTAAGCGTTCTCGGCCAGTAGCAGATGCGGCACGGTCATCAGCAGGATCTTGACGTCGCCACCCAAGGTCCAGCGCTCGATGTATTCGTTGTCCGCGTCGATACGAGCGGCCATCGCCTCGACCTGGCTGGTGCCGCCCCGGAGGCCCTTGATTTGGGCGAGACCTGTCAGGCCAGGGCGGGTGCGGAAGCGCAGATGGTAGTTGGCGATCAGGGCACCGTATTGCTCGTCATGCGCCAGGGCGTGCGGGCGGGGGCCCACGATAGACATGTCGCCGCGCATGACGTTCAGCAGCTGAGGAAGCTCGTCGATGCTGGTCTTGCGAATGAAGCGTCCGACCGTCGTGATGCGGTCGTCATCGCGCTTGGCCTGAACGACCTTCGAGCCGTTCTCCTGGCACCGCATTGAGCGGAATTTGAAGATCGTGAAGGGTTTGCCGTTCAGCCCACCCCGCGACTGACGGAACAGCACCGGGCCCGGCGACTCCAGCTTGATCAGGACCGCAACGAGCAGAAGGAGGGGCGCGAAGAACAGCAAAGCGCCACCCGCGGCCAGAACATCCATGGCTCGTTTAAGCGGATCTCTAGCGACCGGTGACGTTTTCACGACACAGGCTCGCTGGTCCGCAGACGGATTCGTTGCGATCAGCACGTGGTCCCCACCAGTGAATAGCCCGGATCTTCGCCGGATAGTTTAGAAAGGCTTTACTAAATCACGAGGCGACGAACAATCGGCTTCACGAGCGTTTACCAAGCTTTTTTGGGTATCGCGGAGACACTTGCGTCGAGGGAGAACATTGCCTGCCGGTTTGCACGGCACCCTGCTGCGTCGACCATAGCGGCCGCCTCTACCGAAATCCCGCCACCCGCGCCCTCAATTGTTCAGCTGTGCGCAGGGACAGCGACTGGCGATCGGCATAAGCATCTAGCATCGCCAGGTTACGAAATGAGTGCCCGGTACAAAGTGCGACTTCCAGTGCAGACCAGCCGTCCGCCAGGCGACGTGTGATGAACGTGCCGCGTAGGTCATGAAAGGTCACCCCCTCAACGCCTGCCTTTTGACAGGCCGTTCTCCATGAATTGCGAAAGCCGTTCGCCTCCGCGATCCAAGGGGCGCCATCCGATCGGCGTAGCAGGGTGCCCTCCCGGCTGAACGCCCAAGCATCTAGCGCGCTGCGGAGATCGTCCGTGATCGGGACCGCGACTTCAACGCCGCTCTTTCGCTGCAGGATATGGATCAGGCCATTATCGATCGAAGCCCAGTCCAGAGAAAGCAGATCTGCCTGACGCTGCCCTGTCTCCAGCGCGAGAACAAGGGCGAGTTTCATGTGGGGCGGCGCGATGGCCTTGAAGGCCTCGATCTGTTCGTCAGACCATGAGCAGTGTCGGCGCCGCGAACGGTAAAGGCAGCCCAGCGCTGCGGCGCGATTGAAATCGATCATCCCGCGCCGGCGGGCCCAAGACAGGACAAGCTTGAGCACCTGAAGCCGATAGTCTGCAGACCGGGGCTTGGCGCGCGCGGCGTCTCTCCAGGCAAAAACAGCGCGGGTGAAACGGCGATCATCAAGCTCGGCCAGGGAGCAAGCCCCGAAACGCGCCCGAATAGCGATGAGCTTTTTTGCGTAATCTTGCTGTGTCCTGTGTCGAAGCGCGGCGTACTCCATCGACGCGAGATATAGGTCGATGACCTGGCCGAAGTTCTCCACCACCTCAAAGTTGACATCGAGCAGCGAGTTAAAGGCTGCACCAGATGGTGAGCATTCATGGGGTGTGAGCGGCTGGGATACTGGTGGTGCGATCATCGTGATGCCTCCTCAGGGTGTCGCGACGAACGCTCTGGTCGCTCCAGAAGTCGAGCTAGTCATTCTGTTTTAGACGAAAGATTGCCTGATCACCTTGCGGCGATGCCGGTAAATGCCGGCATGCTCGTCCCTCACCAAACGCCACCGGAATTGCATGCTCGACTTCTAGTTCGACCAGAGCGTTAATGCTCACAAGCCCGGTAAACCCGGGCTCGCCGCAGTGGCGGCGGCGATTGGCGTCCCGCTCGGCACAAGGGACGGCAATGGGCATCCAACTCGACGACGCAGCGCAGCTTGAGTTCGCGTTTCCAAAGGGGAAGCTGGGCCTCATTGTTCGCCGCCTCCTGGAGCCTCACGGCACCACGCTCGCAGAACTCATCGAGATTACAGGCTGGCGGCCCCATTCTGTTCGGGGGAAGCTCGCCGGCGTCATCGCAAAACAGCTTCGCCTCCCGATACGACGCGAAACAGTCGACGGTGCTCACCGGTACCTCGTCACTTTGAAGGGTGACCGACCCAAGGCGCTCACGCCGCCTTCGGTAAAGCGTGGCGGGCGCTACATCTGGCGCCTTAAGCGTGAGGGCCGGACGCGCCTGTTAAGGGTCAAGGTGCCGCAGACCCGGCTTGAGCTCGGCATGATCGGCTCGCGCGCCTTGAACCGGCGAGCAGAGCTCAGCGCCAAGATTCAGCGCGCCAAAATGCATGTTCACCTTGTCACCACGTCCGATCGATGAACGGCTCATTGCAAGATGCCGTCTCGGCGCTCGACGACATGAGAATCGACGCACTACGCGAGGCGTGGCGTCGATACCTTGCCAGCGAACCACCCAAACTGCGGGCGGCGGACCTTTTGCGGCGCCTGCTGGCCGAGAAGCTCCAAGAGCAGGCTCTGGGCTGTGACCTCGAGCTGCAACAGCAACTGGCCGTCCTAGTGCAGGGCTACCTCCGCGGCGAAAGGATCAAAAGCGGAAAGGCGACCTTCAGGCCCGGCACGATCCTGCAACGGGACTACGACGGCCAGCGCTATGTGGTGGAGGCGCTGGACCAAGGTTTTCGATACAACGGGCAGGTCTGGGCCAATCTTTCTCAGATTGCTCGCGAAATTACCGGCACGCGCTGGAATGGGCCCCGGTTCTTCGGTTTGCGGGATTTGAGCCCAGGATGAACAAGCACCGAGGCGACAAGACACGCGAAACCGCATTCGGTGCTCAGTCGCCCCCTCGCTTGTAACTCGCCTGGATTTTTCTGATTTCCTTCCGGCGCTCCCGCCATTCGCGCAAATCAAAGTCAGGCTCGCGCCGCGTTTTCTCATCCGGGATGATATCTGCGATCATGTCCGCGAGCCGCTGCTCATGGGCAATGTCGGAGTCGAGGGCGTCGTGAAGGTTCGCCCACGCTTTTCGCTTCTTGAGCTTGCGCAGTTCGGCGATCTCATCGAGCGCCTCCTGTCGACGAGCCAGGAATTTGTCCCACTTGGCCTTCTCATCCGGTGTATCTGGGCCGTTGTAGGTGACCTCCAGGGTCTTGGTGTTTACCCGGACCTCGTGCGGATGGGGTACCGGTTCAGGTCGAGGCTCACCCCGAGCATCGCAGGCAAGGAACGCTTCCTCCCAGGAGTCCTTGTAGGCGACGGCAGACTTGAACAACGCCAACCGATCCTCAAGTGTCTTGTCCTGAACAGCCTTAACCATACCGGCGAGCGCAATCTGGGCGCGGTGGCTTCCCTTCACGGCGGCTACGCCGAGACTGCGGATGACGGCCTGGATGAGCGGCAGTTCAACAACCTGGTCGTTTTCCCGCACCTGTATGGGCCTCACGGCCTCCAGCAGAACCAAGTCGCCAAGATAGTGGCTGAGCACAAGATCTGCAGGCCGGTTCGACGCTGGCTTCTTCTTGGGCCGCCCCTTAGGATTCCCGGAACGTCCTTTCCGGAACTGATGCTCCGACGGCGGCCGCTTGTATCCGACGACGGCCGAGCTTTTGCTTTCAGGCTTACCTGGCTCACTCACGCAGCTAACCCGCCAAGGCGCTCGGCGCGGACGTCATCGAACAAGCAATTTCCCTCTTCAAGGACGGCTCGCTTGCCGGTCAGCAGCTCGAACCGGCGGATGATCACATCGCAGTAGTGGGGGTCGAACTCGATCAGGCGTGCGGCTCTGCCGCAGACCTCGGCTGCGATCAGAGTTGTCCCAGACCCACCGAAACCATCCAGAACGATGTCGCCGCGTCGGGAGCAGTCCTTGATCGCATCGGCCACCATGGCGGTTGGCTTGACGGTGGGGTGCATCGCCAGTTCTTCAGTCCGGTTCGGGCTGATCGAGCTGATGCCGGGATAGTCCCAGACATTGGTCCGGTATCGCCCACTGTCGCCGAGGCCGAAGGTGTTGGTGTGGGGCACCGTACCGACCTTGTAGACGAAAACCAGCTCATGCTTTGATCGGTAGAATGTGCCCATACCACCATTGGTCTTGTTCCAAACGCAGAGATTTTTCAGCTCTGAGAAGGCTTTACCTCCCGCGTTGAGAAGCTCGGTCATGTGACGCCAGTCCATGCACACGAAGGCGATCGCCCCGTCTCGGCACCGGGCCGCCATGGGGGTGAGCGCATCGATCAAGAAGCTGGTGAAGGCGTCTTGGCTCATCTCGCCGACACCCATGGCGAACTCGCGGTGTCGTATGCGGCCAGAGCCGCAGACATGGCCGTCGATGGGCACGTTGTAGGGCGGGTCGGTGAAGATCAGGTCCACCTGATCATCGCCGAGCAGTCGCGCGTAGTCTTCCGGATCACGAGCATCCCCGCAAACCAGCCGGTGCCGTCCCAGAATCCAGACATCGCCTTTGCGGGTGACCACCTCCTCCGCCATGGGCGGTATCTTATCTTCCTTCCCGACGGGCATCTCCGGATCGCGCTCTCGGGCCGCTTCAAGCGTAAAATCCACTTCGGCGAGGGAGAAACCCGTCAGGGTGACGTCAAAGTCCAGGTCGATCAGCGCCTGAAGTTCGATCGCGAGGATGTCCTGATCCCAGCCCGCGCTCAGAGCGATCTTGTTGTCAGCGAGGACATAGGCCCTGCGCTCCTCGGGACTGAGATGAGAAAGCCGCAGGATCGGCACGGTCGACAGGCCAAGAAGCTTGGCGGCTTCGACCCGGCCGTGACCGGCGATGATCTCATCGTCATCGCTGACCAGCACCGGGTTGGTGAACCCGAACCGCTGAATGCTGTCGGCGATCTGGCGGATCTGCTTGCGGGAATGGGTCCGAGCGTTCCGGCTGTAGGGCCGGAGCTTTGACGGCGGGCGGGCCTCGAGGGAGCGAGGAAGGGCGCGATCTGTCACGACTCAACCATAGCGGATTCTCGGAGAGCGTTCCAGCTCTGTTCAGGTTATCACTTTGTTCCAATCCACACCGACTGGACTTCAGCCCAGAACCGAGCGCCACTGTATCGAAGCTCGGTCAGGCCGGGCTTGGGTCGGTGGGGGCTATGTCGCCCCGCTAGACTGGAACGCCTATGGCCACATTTCGAACGCCAGCTGCGCGCCCGCGGTCATGCTTCGTCGCTGGACTGCTAGCGCCTCTCGCATGCGCTACAGCAGCATACCCGCAAGGCCTTGATCGTGACGAACGCCCTACTCCGCCGAACTCTGCCTCGGCGGAAGCTTCGATGCCCATGTCAACGCGGCCGCGCCTAAGGAGGACGGATGCCAGGCTCAGTCACCAGCAACCGCCCGACGCGCGCTGCTTCAACGGCATTCGCCTGAACGGTCAGCGCCTGCTTGGCCTACGAGCCCGCTACACCGAATGAGGAAAGCCCAACGCCTGCGCCACCCCGCCATCACGCCGCTCGTCCGCTGCGCGATCTACACGCGGAAGTCCTCCGAGGAAGGGCTGGAGCAGAACTTCAACAGCCTCCACGCCCAGCGCGAGGCCTGCGAGGCCTACGTACTAAGTCAAGCTGGCGAAGGCTGGAGCGCCCTGCCAAGTGTCTATGACGACGGCGGCTATTCCGGCGGGAATACGTATCGCCCTGCCCTTGCCCGCCTGCTCGCCGATGTCGATGCCGGCAAGATCGACACCGTTGTGGTCTACAAGGTCGATCGCCTGACCCGGTCGTTGTCGGACTTCGCCAAGATTGTCGATCGATTTGATGCGCAAGGCGTCTCGTTCGTCTCGGTCACCCAGGCGTTCAATACGACGAGCAGCATGGGCCGCCTGACCCTCAATGTGCTGCTGTCGTTCGCCCAATTCGAACGCGAGGTCACGGGCGAGCGCATCCGCGACAAGATCGCCGCCTCGAAAGCCAAGGGTATGTGGATGGGCGGTCCAATCCCCCTCGGCTACGACTCCAAGGACAGGACCTTGGTGATCAATCTGGCGGAGGCAGAGCAGGTGCGTGGCATCTTCCGCCGTTACCTGGAACTCCAATCGGTCCCCGCGCTGCGTGACGCCTTGGCGCGAGAAGGCATGCGATCCAAGGTCCACACGACACGCAAGGGTCTGAAGCTCGGCGGCAAGCCGTTCGGGCGCAGCGCGCTTTTTAGCCTGCTATCGAACCGACTCTATGTGGGCGAGATCGCCTATAAGGGTCAGATCTATCCTGCGCAGCATGAGGCGATCGTCGAACGCGCGCTTTTCGAAGCCGTTCAGGCCGAGCTGCGCAAAACGGCTCACGCTCCAAAGCCGAAGACGACTGAGGATCAGTCGTCACCGTTTGTCGGTCGCATCATTGATGACCGCGGCAATCTGATGTCACCGGTCACGACATGGAGACGGGGTCGTGGCTACCGATACTTCGTCTCAACGGCGCTCCTGGTCGGGCGCAAGAATGAGGCGGGCTCCGTAAGCCGTGTCCCTGCACCTGCGCTGGAGAACCTGATCGCCCATCGCCTAGCGCGACTGACACAGACGTTGATGATAGGCCGGGACCTAAAGGATCTTGTCGAGCAAATAGAGGTTTCCCAACAGCAGGTTACTGTCGATCTCGCTATCAACGGCTCATCTGCGCTGATCCGCAGGGCGAGGCTGGCGCTGCCAACAGCGGACACCTTGCAAATCAATGCTGGCAGACTGCGCCTGGTGCTGGCGGCGACCATCCAGGCACGCGGCGGGGTAAAATTGGCCCTTGGGCCAGACGGGATGCCCGCCGTCGCGCGCCCGGCTCAGGATCCGCCCCTGCTGCAGGCCCTGATCCGCGCCGAAGCCTGGAAACGTTGTCTTTTGACCGAAGGCGCTGGCAGCCTTGAGCGCTTGCTCAAATCGGAAGGGGCCGCGCCGACCTACGCGCGACGCATTATCCGCATCGCGTTTCTGTCGCCAGCGCTCAAGCGCGCAATTCTGGATGGGCGCGTACCGCCCAACCTTACCGTTGAACACCTCAAGCGAGGCTACCTACCACTCAATTGGGCCGAACAGGAGGCGATCTATCGTCTACCTGCCGCCTCGGTCGAAAAGCACGCTTCGTCAGCGCGACCTTAGCAAAAACTGCGGCTTCTATGTCGCGAACTCGCTTCGTTCCTGTTCGCCGCAGATCGGTTAACTGTTCCACGGGCAAGCTAGCCTGTTCCCCCGCAGAACATACCCTGTTCTTGGCGCAGGGAAAAAGGGCGTGCAGCGGCACGAAATGCTCATGAAAACAGCTACTTGATGGCTGTTCCTCCGGAAATCCAATCACTGCCTTTAGCGAAAATCGCTGTTTGGCAGCGTGATCAGGGAATATCAGCGCCCCGCCGCCCTGGGGCGGAGACTTGCGCCAGATCGTTGCGCAAAATCGCGCAATGGCGCGGCGACCAGCAACGCCGCGCGTTCTCTTTGGCCGGAAATAGACGCGCGAAATCGGCCACTTGGCGGAATATCCAGCGCTTAGAGACGGTTTAGTGGATTGGGGTGGCGGAGACGGAGGGATTCGAACCCTCGATACCCTTTTGAGGTATGCCGCTTTAGCAAAGCGGTGCCTTCAGCCTCTCGGCCACGTCTCCTCCTGAGAGGGAGCGGTTCGATAGCCTGTTCGCTTCGCGATGACAACGGCGGATATCGGAAAATTCCGGTGTTAACGTGACGCTCAGACGGGATCGCTAGGCTGAACGCGGTTTTCTCAACGACGAGCGTCGTGCGTCCCGTGCCTTCACCGATTTCCAAAGCCGAAACCCTGGCCTTCGCCCCGGCGACGGACACGCAGACAACGCGGTCCGGCGGCGGCGGGGATCCCTCGGCCACGGCCAAGCGAGGTCCGTTCCGGCCTGGACAACTCGTACCCTCACGCGCGCGTCTGGAGACGCGGCTGCTGGCCCGCGCCTTTCGTGGCGTCGACATTCTGGTCGCCGCTGGCGTCGCGGTCTTGGTCACAGGTCTGGGCTCGCCGATCGTGGCGGGGGTCTGGGCCATCACCGCGCTAATCGGCCTGCGCCTCGTCGACGCCTACGCCTTTGCGCGCAAGCAGGCCCTGAGCGCCCATATGGCGCGCGTTGGGTTGGCGCTGGGCGTCAGCTTCCTGATCGCCACGGGCGCGAGCCTGGCCTCCGCGCCCTCGGGAACGACGGTTGTCTGGACCCTGCTGACCTCCACCGCCGTCCTCGCCGGCGCGCATGTTGGCTGGTGGACGGTCATCGCCCGCGGTCGCGCTCAAGGGCGACTGACCCCGAATGTGGTCGTCGTCGGGGCGACCCAGAACGCCGAACGTCTGATCGAGGCAGCCCTGCGCACGGGCGAGGTCAACGTGTTGGGCGTGTTCGACGACCGCCTGGACCGCGCGCCCGAGAACATCATGGGCGTGCCCGTGCTGGGCGACACGGGGGCCCTGCTCGATCATCGCATCATGCCCTATGTCGACCGCGTCGTGATTGCGGTGGCTTCGACGGCTCAGGCGCGGGTGCGCCAACTGGTCGAGAAGCTGGACGTCCTGCCCAACCCGCTGCATCTCTTCATCGACGTCGGCGGCGCGACCGAGGACGACGCGGCGCTCGCCCGTATCGCGGCTGGAAGCGAAGCGCCCCTGTCGGGCTCGCCCGCCTCGACCCGCCGTGCCCTGCTCAAACGCGCTCAGGATCTGGTGGTCGCCAGCCTAGGGCTGCTGATCGCGGGCCCGATCATGCTGCTGGTCGCCCTGGCGGTGAAGCTGGACAGCCCGGGCCCGGTCTTCTTCCGCCAGCGCCGCCACGGCTTCAACAATGAGGCGATCCTGGTCTGGAAGTTCCGCTCGATGCGCCACGAGATGGCCGACGCCAGCGCGGCTCGCCAGGTCAGCGCCGATGACGACCGCGTCACTCGCGTGGGCAAGTTCATCCGCAAGACTAGCCTTGATGAGCTTCCGCAACTGTTCAACGTGCTGACCGGCGAGATGTCGATCGTTGGTCCCCGCCCCCACGCCATCGGCATGAAGACTGCGGGCGTGGAGTCGGCCAAGCTGGTCGCCCAGTACGCCCACCGCCATCGTATGAAGCCCGGCGTCACCGGCTGGGCTGCCATCAAGGGCTCGCGCGGTCCGGTCGACACGCCCGAGAGCGTGCGCCTGCGCGTGGCGCTGGACGTCGAATACATCGAGCGCCAGTCGTTCTGGCTGGACCTCTACATCATTGTCATGACCATCCCCTGCCTGCTGGGGGATCGGTCCGCCGTGCGCTAGGCCGCGCATGTTCTGGCGCGGCGTCCTCGGCTATCTGCCGGTCAATATCGTTCAAGGCGTGGTGGGCCTGCTCACCATCGTCCTTTTCACGCGTCTGTTGGATCCGGCCCAGTATGGCGTCTACGCCCTGGCGTTCTCGGCCTTCAGCCTGGTGCAGACCGGTCTGCTGACCTGGACCGAGGCGGCGATGGCGCGGTTCCTGGCCACTCGCGCCGAGGACGGGCGGACGGCGGATCACTTCGCCACTCTCTACCGGCTTTGGCTGGGGGCGGCGCTGATCGTCCCCTTGATCGGCGGCGCAGTGCTGGCCTTCGCGCCGCTGAACGCGCCCCTGCGGATCGCGCTTGCGGCCGGCTTCGCCGCCGTGCTGGTCAACAGCCTGGTTAAACTGGCCCAAGAGCGTCGCCGCGCGGCGGGCGAGGTCGCGGGCGCAGCGCTGCTCTCGATCGTTCAGACGGCTGGCGGCTTCGCGCTGGGCCTGGGACTGGCGCTGGCGGGCCTGGGCGGCGCAGCGCCCTTGCTTGGGATCAGCGTGGTGTCGCTGCTTTGCGTCGCTGCAGTTCTTCCCCGCGAGCTGCAGTTCATGACCGGCGGCCGCTTCGACAAGGCGCTGGCGCAAACCTACTTCGCCTATGGAACGCCGGTGGCGCTGTCGTTGATCCTGGCCCTCGTGCTGGCCAGCACCGACCGCCTGTTGCTGGCGGCCTTCCTCGACGAAGCGACGGTAGGCGTCTACCACGCCGGCTATTCACTCGGCAGCCGCACCCTGGACGTGTTGTTCATCTGGCTGGGCATGGCCGGCGGTCCGGCCCTGATCCAGGCGCTGGAGCGCGGCGGGCAGCCGGCCCTGGAAGATGCGGCACGCGAGCAGGCTGGTGTCATTGTGCTGCTCACCCTGCCCGCCGCCGTGGGCCTTGCGCTGGTCGCTAGGCCGCTGGCGGACATGATGGTTGGCGAGGCCATGCGCGCTCAGGCCAGCCATGTGACGCCGTGGATCGCCGCCAGCGGCTGGCTGTCGGGCGTGACCACCTACTACCTGCTCCAGGCCTTCACCCTGGCGCGACGGACATCGTTGCTGATCGTCAGCATGAGCGCGCCGGCCCTAGCTAACGTCGTCCTGAACCTCGTCCTGATCCCGCGCCTGGGACTGAACGGCGCGCTGATCGCCACGACGGTCAGCTACGGCGTCGGCGCGATAGCGGCCTGGGCGCTGGGTCGCCGCGCTTGTCCCCTGCCGATCCCGTGGGACGTGCTGGCCAAGGCCGCTGGCGCCAGCCTCGCGATGGCGGCGTGCGTCGCCATTCTCCCCGCCCCGGGCGGCCTGCTTGAGCTCATCCTGAAGGCCAGCGTCGGCGCGGCTGTGTACGGCGCCCTTGTGTTTGGCCTCGACGTCGCCGGCCTTCGCGGCAAGCTCACCGTCCTCCTTCGTCGAAAGGCGCAAGCCACATGAACGCGCCCGTCAACGAGCTGCGGCTCGAGAACGCCGCCTGGGCGGCGGCCAAGCCGCGCCTGTCGGTCCTGATCCCGACCTTCCGCGACGACCCCAGCGCACTCCTCAAGGCCCTCGACCAGACCACTGCTGCGGCCGAGATCGTGGTTCTGGATGACGGCGGCGGCGATGACGCTCTGGCCGAGCGGATCGCTCGCCGGATCGACAAGATGCGCACCCCGGCCCGCTTCGTGCGCCTATCGCGCAACGAGGGCCGCGCTAAGGGCCGCAATCGGCTGGCCTCTCACGCGCGCGGCGACCATCTTCTTTTCCTCGACAGCGACATGCTGCCCGACACACCTGACTTCCTGGATCGATGGTCGGCTGTCGCCGAGACCGGTGCAGCCGTGGCGTTCGGCGGCTTCACGCTGGATCAGACGCCCCTACGTCCCGAGCACGCGCTGCACCGAGCCATGGCGCTGAAGAGCGACTGCACACCCGCGCCCGAACGCGCCAAGGCGCCGGAGAAGCACGTCTTCACCTCCAACCTGCTGGTCCGCAGAGACGTCTTCGAGAGCGTCGGCTTCGACGAAGGGTTCTCCGGTTGGGGCTGGGAAGATGTCGAGTGGGCGATGCGCGTCGCACGCCAGCATCCGATCCTGCACATCGACAACACCGCCACCCACCTGGGCCTGGATGCCGCTCCGGTGATGGCCGCCAAGTACGAGCAGTCCGCCGCCAATTTCGCGCGAGTCGTGGTCAGCCATCGCGATGTCGTCAGCGCTTATCCCAGCTACAAGGTCGCCAAGCTGTTGAAGGCGGTTCCGCTCAGCACCGTATGGCGGCCGCTGCTAAAACAGCTGGCGCTGGCCGAAGCCGCGCCCGTCGCTCTCCGCGCCTTGGCCATGCGGCTCTACCGCGCGGCGCTCTACAGCGAGGCCGTCTGATGCCGGTGGAATTCGAGAAGGTCGACGCCTACGAGCCGGACCGCACGCTGAAGGGCAAGCTGCGTCGACGCCTGATCCGACTGGCTCACCGCCGTCCGGCAAAGGTGTCTCTGGAGCGGCCGATGGTGTCGTTCAGCTTCGACGACGCCCCCGCGACCGCCTGCGAGGCCGGCGCCAGGGTTCTGGAGGCGCGGGGCTTGCGGGGCACCTACTACTTCGCCGCCGGCCTGGCGGGTCGGGATGGGCCCATGGGCCGGTTCGCGAACGGCGAGGATGCGCGCCGCCTGCATGAGGCTGGACACGAAATCGCCTGCCACACCTACTCCCACCTCGACTGCGGCCAGTCCAGCCGTACGGCGACCCTGGAGGATGTCGATCGCAACGCCGAGAGCCTGGCGGCCTGGGGCGCAGGCGAGCCGGTCAGCTTCGCCTATCCCTATGGTGATGTGGCGGCTGCGGCCAAGACCGCGCTGAGCGGTCGGTTCAAGACGCTTCGCGCGCTGCATCATGGCCTGATCACGAACGGGGCCGACCTCAACCAGACGCCCGCTGTCGGCATCGAGGGCGAGGATGGCGAGGCGGTCGCGAACGCCTGGCTGGACAAGGCCAAGGACCGCAAGGCGTGGCTGATCCTCTATACTCATGACGTCGCAGAACAGCCGTCGCAGTGGGGATGCACGACAGACGCCTTGGAGCGGCTGATCGACCGCGCCCGCGCTGACGGTTTCGACGTCGTGACGGTGGCCGAGGGCGCTAGACGGATCGGGCTCTAGAACTCGTCCTGAGCACTATCCGAGAAGGCCAGCTTGGCGGCCAGCGAGACAAACAGCACCCATCGGAAGTCGTTGTAGACCACCGCAATGCTCTCGGTGAGGCTGACCAGGGTGAACACCACCAGGAACGGGAACGCCAGCATCGCGCCGCGCTCGCGATAGACCGCGACCAACGCCAGCGACATCGTCTGCAGATAGAACAGCCCCCAGGCGATCAGCCCGAAAAGTCCTATGCCGATCCACTGCTCCAGCCAGGAGTTATGCGCGTGTTGGGGGACAAACTTGGCGTCATTGACGATCCAGGCCAGCGGGCCCCAGCCGGACTTGTCCCCCCAGACGGCGGCGTAGCCGTAGCCTTGCCAGGGCCGTTGCTCGATCTGGCGCATGGCGGCGGTCCAGATTTCCGTACGGCCCGTCAGTGTGGCGTCCTTGCCAAGGATCTCGAACAACACATCCGAGGCCAGCAGCACGAACATGACCAGCAACAATGCTCCGGTGACGCCAGCCCAGGTCGCGGCGGCGCCGAAGGCGGGTCCACGCTGGACGATCCACACGAACCCCAGCGCCGTCATGCCCAGCAGCAGCGAAGCCAGCGCGGTCTTGGATTGCGAGAGCAGCACCAGCCCGATGGCCAACCCCACGAACACCACGAACAGCTTGGCGCGATCGGGATTGAGCAAGGCCGCCGCGCCAAGCAGACACGCGCCGAACGCCATCAGGCCGCCAAGCGAGTTCTTTTCCATCCAAAGGCCGCGCCAAGCGCCGGGAAAGAGCTCGGTCATCACGCCGATCGATGGCATGGCGAGGCTCACGGCGTAGCTCGCCACAATCAGGAGGCAGAAGACGATCCCGTACAAGCGCGCTAGCTCTGCCCAGCGGAACCTGGAGGCCAGGGCCAGGCCCGACAGGGTGGTGCAGCCGACCGCAAAGCCGCGCCGGATCGAGACGTCAGGCTGGATTGACCAGTAGATGGAGGCGGCGACCACGCCCATCAGGATGATCAGGAAGGGTTGACGGACGCTCACCCGAACCATGTTCCAGGGTCGGCCCATGATCAGCAGGAACGCCAGGCCATAGGCGGGCAGGAAAGCCACGCGCAGGAGGCCCGAAGCGGACTCATCGGCCTTCTCGCCAAACAGCGGCAACTGCCAGCCGGCGCTGAAGATCAGCAGCATGACGATCGCCGCCGCCAGGGTCAGGAGCGATGGCGTCGCCGCGTGAGGCCGATCTGCGCTCCAGCCCATCGACGTCGGCGCGTAGGTCACGGCAGAATCGCCTTCAGGAAAGCCGGGGGCTGCAGCGACACCTTGTTGAAGAACAGGCCCGCACACCGTCCGCCCGCCGCCGTGATCGCGTCACGCAGCAACGCGGGCTGGCGGACATCGGGCTGATCTGCGGAGACGACGAGAATGGTCTGATCCATGTGCCGCGCGATCGCCGGGCCCGACTGTGAGCGATCCACGGACGGACAATCCACGACGATCACCTCGGCGTGCTGGCGGAGGGCGCGCCAGTAGTCCGCCGCCGGGATCACATGCGCCTGCTGTCGCCCTCGCAGGGCCTCACGGTTGAAACGGGCCACCCAAAGCCGTGGACCGCCCACGCTATGACCTATCAAGTACTTGGCGTCCGGCCACACTCCGCCCTCCGGGCGCGGCGCCGGCGGCTGGACGGTGAAGAAGACCGATCCGTCCGGCGAGGCCGCAACCGGCGGGCCCAGCGGTCCATAGCGTTGAGGATCCGCCGCCAGGGCGTGAAACTGGGTCGGGTCGTTGAGATCCAGATCGACCAGCCAGGTCTTGCGCCCAGCGCGACGGGCGGCGAAGCGGGCGAACTCACGAGCGACGGTGGAGGTCCCCTCCCCGCGCCGCGCCGCTACGAACTGAACGACGTGCGGACGGCCAGCAGGGGGCGCGCCCAGCGCGCTCCACAACTCCGTCATCTCGACGTTCAAATCCACCATCTACCGAATCGCTACGCGGCCAGGACTTCGCAAGGTGCGACATTAACCCTAGGAGCGAAAGGCGACGAAAGCGCTCACCGCTTGACGGCCGCCGTCGCCAACACGGGCATGCCCAGCGTGCGCGAGGCCGAAGCCGGGGTCTGCAGGCCCGGACGCAGGAACATCCGCACCAGACCGGCGCACAGGGCGGTGAAGCCGGCAAACATGATCGCCAAGGCCAGTACCGGCTTCTTAAGGCTCTTACCCGTCGACGGGGCCACGGCGCGTTGAACGATGCGGATATTGTCGCTGCTTTCAGCCGACATCTGCCGCTGGGCCTCGTCCTGCTGCTCCTTGACGGTGAAGTCGCGGACATTCGAGGAGAGCACGTCGCGGTCGCGCGACAGTTCGTTGAACTGCGGTTCCAGTTGCGCCAGGCGCAGCAGGCGCGAATTCACATCGGTCACCTGCTGGGCGTAAGCCGCTTGAGACTGCTGCAGGGCCGCCACCTCGGCCCGCAGATCGTTGCGGGTGGTCGCCAAGGTCTGCCAGATCGGATTAGGTCCGCTGCGGCGCGCCCCCTCGCCGGCGGTGCGACCAGCGGCCAGTCCGGCCTCCAGTTGCGCGATCTGGGCGTTGATGTCGATCACCGGCTGGGCGTTGGGCGTGTAGCGCGACAGCAAGCCCTCGCGATCCAACTTGAGCTGGGCCAGCTTGGTCGAGGCCGACATGTCGATGTCACGATAGAGGATCGTCTCCGCCGGCGTCCGCGCCAGTTCGGCTTCGACCGTCGCAAGACGGCCCATGCGGTCCTGGAGCTGGGCGTCCACCGAGTACTTCTGCTGCTCGACCTGCGCCTGGAGCTGGGTCAGCGCGGTCTTCTGGGCTGTGAAATCGCCGATATCGTTCGTCATCAGGAACGATTGATAAGCCGCGTCGGCGTCAGACAGCTTCTGAGAGAAGATATCGCGCTGGCGTTGCAGCACGTTGCTGTCGCCGCCGATCAACAGCGTACGACGATAGATCAGATACTCTTCCAGAAGCGTGTTGAGCACCTTTTCCGCCATCTCGGGGTCCTGGTGCTGGTAGGCAAGGCGAATGATCGAGTTATCCGGCGCGGTCTCGATCTTGAGGCTCTTGGCGATCGAGTCGCGGCCCTCAGCGATCAGCTTGCGCTTCTCCTCCGGCGTCGCCACGGCGTACTTGGTCGCCACCTTGGGAAAGATGTTCCCAAAGCCGATCTTGCGGATCACCCGCTCGCGCAGCTCGCCGCTGCCCAGGATCTCGGCTTCTGACTGGATGACCTCGTCGGTATTGGGCACAGCGCCTCGACCTGCATCGCCGGCGCGAGGCTCGTAGACATACTCCTGACCAAGCCGCACGAAGAGGCTGGACTGGGCCTCGTAGCTCTTCTTCAGAGTCATGGCGAAACCCACGCCGATGGCGGCGATCAGCAGGAACACCACGAGCATAAGAAATCGCTCGCGCCACAGCAGGGTGACAAAGTCGCTTGGAGCGTAGCGCGCTCGCGCACCACCGCCTCCCCCCGCCATGGGCGGCGGGGAGTCGTGCGGCACGCTGATCCAGGCGCTCGTCGACATGCGAATCCGGGCGATCTAACTTGGCTCCACCCTGGGGCTGGCGGTCTTAAGGGTTCGTTACCCATTCCTGTTAAGACTTGTCGCATGCAGAGCCGCACGCACCTCATGACGGCCTTGGCCGTGGTCCTGATGGCCGGCGGAACGACCGCCTGTGGGCACCTGGACGCCGAGCCGATCACGCCAGCGCCCCGCCCGACGGCGACGTTCTCGAACATCGGCTATGCGGACTGGAGCGATCAGGAGCCAGACTACCGCTTCTACCCCGGCGATGAGATCGAAATGACGGTGCCCTCGGCGCCCGAGCTCAACAAGAGCGCCACCGTACAGCCGGATGGCCGGATCACCGTGCCCCTTGTTCAGCCGGTGATGGCCGCCGACCGCACGATTAGCGAACTGCAGGCCTCGTTGAGCCAGGCCTATGCCGGCACCCTACTGCGACCGCAGGTGCAGATTTCCGTGAAGGCGACGGCGCCGCTGAAGGTGTTCGTCGGCGGCGAAGTCGGAAACCCCGGCGTGTACGACATGGCGGGTGATGGCGACGCCCTGCGCGCCATCATCCAGGCAGGCGGCTTCAAGACCAGCGCCAAGCGCAACCAGGTCGTGATCATTCGTCGCGGCCCCGACGGGCGGGCGATGATGCGGACGGCCGACCTGCTGAAGGGTCTGACCAGCCCCGGCGGCGCGGACCTTGTGCCCTTGCGCCGCTTCGACATCGTCTATGTGCCGCGCAGCGGCGCAGCAGAGACGGGCCTGTTCATGCAGCAGTACTTCCGCGACCTGCTGCCGGTCAGCTTCAGCTACGCGATCAACGGCAACATCCGCTAGGCGGCGGATGAGCGAAGGCGCAGCGAGCCCGGAGACCCGGGCTCAGCCGTGGGCCAGCCACTCGCGCGCTTGGCGCTGGGCTTCGGCGACCTCTTCGCTGGCCATCTCTTGCGAGAGTTCCTTGCGATAGACCTTCGCCTCGATCGACCCGCGCATGGCGGCGAGATTGAACAGCATGTGGGCCGACACGTAGTCGAGCGGCGCGCCGCCCTGACCGGTCGAGTACAACAGGCCCATCCGGAACAGCTCGTCGCCGGTGGACGCGGCGGTCGGCAGCGGCAGCGTGGAAACGACGGCCGGCGGTTCATTCATCAACATCATGGCACATCTCCTCTCTCAAGCTCGCCTCGCCCTTCTGGCGGATCAGAGCCTGAGAGAAGAAAAGTCCACAGCCACTGAACATATAGTTAAGCGGCCAAACATCATGAAAATAATGTCGAATATACTAGTTATTAGAGGTGATTACTGCGCGTAAAGGCCAGTATACAGCGCGTTAACGGGCGCGCTGGCCGAACAGGACTCTGCGAGCGTCTTCCGCAGCTTTTCCAGAGGCTTGCAGGCCGCCGGAGCGAAGTTCCGCACCCAGCTTGAAGCCCTTCTGGACAGCCTCGCGGGCGCCAACGCGCTCGAACCACGCCTTCAGATGCGGAAACTCCTCGAGAATGATGCCCTGATTTTTCCAGGGAACAACCCACGGCCAGATCATGAAGTCGGCGATGGACAATTGGCCGCAGACGAAATCACGGCCATCGAGACGCTTGTTGAGCACGCCGTACAGGCGATGGGTCTCATTGGTGTACCGGATGACGCCATAGGCGATCTGGCGCTGGTCAGAAATGATCGCGGGAGCGTACTGGCGGAAGTGGTGCGTCTGGCCAGCCATCGGCCCCAGCCCGCCCATCTGCCACATCACCCACTGGTCGATATCGACCCGCTCGCGCTCATTAGCGCCGTAGAACTGGCCGGACTTGCGCGCCAGATACTGCAGGATCGCGCCGGACTCGAAGATCGAGATCGGCTGGCCGTCCGGGCCGTCATGGTCGACGATCGCTGGCATGCGGTTGTTGGGGCTGATGGCCAGGAACTCCGGCTTGAACTGCTCGCCCACCCCGATGTTCACCGGAACCATCTCGTAGGGCAGGCCCATCTCCTCCAGCGCGATGGAGATCTTCCAGCCGTTGGGCGTGGGCCAATAGTGCAGTTCGATCGGACGGCTCATCGGCCTTCCCTCCCCTCGTCGTCGTTGCTGCTGAACATGGTCGCCGCAGCGCCGCGCGCCAAGAGGCCGATACGGTAAATCGCTGACAACGCCATTCAGGCTGGGTTCAGCCAGGGCCGCTCATCGTGCGTTCAAGGTCGAGGGAAGATTTTGGCGGCGCCTCCGGGTGTTCGCCCGACCACGAGGAGAAGACGAGATGAAGCGTCTGCTGCTGACGATCGCCGCCGCAGCTTCGGTGGCCGGCCCGATGGCGTTGACCGCCACCGACGCCGCCGCCCAGGACCGCGGCCGCTGGGAGCACAGCGACCGGGACCGTGATTGGGATCGCGGCCGCGATCATGATCGAGGCGGTTGGGATCGTGATCGCGGCGACCGTTGGAACCGCGGTGATCGCTGGGATCGTAGCGATCGCTGGGATCGCGGCCGTCATAACGGCTACTATTACAACAGCCGCTGGTACTATGGCCCGCCGCCCTCCGCCTACTACGGCCATCCCGGCTACCGACCGGGCTACAGCGCCTGGCGTCGCGGGGCCTATCTGCCGAGCTACTATCGCGGCCACGGCTATGTCGTGAACGACTACTACCGCTACAACCTGCGTTCGCCGCCGCGCGGCTACTATTGGTACCGCACCGGCAATGACTACGTGCTGGCGGCCATCGCGACTGGCTTGATCTTCGACGTCATCGCCAACCGCTAGACCTCAAAGCGCTTCCCGCGCCCTGACGGCGTCCTGGGCTCTGCCTGGGGCGCCGTTTTGCCGCCACAACGGCCTCGCCTTGGTCCCGCATGCGGCGCGATGGCCAGAATACGAAGTCATTTCGACCGTATTGCCCCGCCAGCGTAGGCCTTGCGTCACACATCGACGCTGCTGCAACACGGTCACGACCATGAACACCTTGCGCGCCACCACCACCACCCTGACTCTGGCCGCCCTCGCCTTCGCCGGCTCGGCGCTGGCCCAGACCTCTCCCCAAACCACAGCGCCCCAGACGATCTCGCCTCAGAGCGCGACGCCGCCGGCCGCAACGCCCCCCGCCTCGCCTGCGGATCCTGCCGCGCCCGCGCTACCCGATACGGCCGCTCCGGCGGATTCCGCAGCGACGCCCACTTCGACCACCGCGCCCGTCGCCGAGGACCAGGCCGCCGCGCCGTCCCCGGGCGAAATGACGGGCAAGAACGCCAAGAAGCACAAGAAGCCGGCCCGCGACACCGCCAGGACGTCGCCGGACGCCGCGCCGACGCCGTGACGTGACCCCCGTTTCTCATCCAGCGATAACGAGAGTCCTGGGTTGATTTGAGCCTTGGTGTTGGTGGGTGGCAA